>CAJTIR010000044.1 GCA_910576385.1 Lachnospiraceae bacterium | reverse complement strand
ATGGAAGCGTGCAGGATTTCCGGTTTGTGCTCAGCGAGCGGATAAGGAAGGAACTATTTTTTGCCACTTTGGTGAAAAAGAGCAAAAGTATGATAAAATCATCGGTTCTTATGAAAGTCTTGAAATGCCTTGTCCAGCAAAATGCCTATCATTTATAAAAGTTGTAAAGTGGTGTAAGTATATCGTATGGCTCCGCTACAAATAAATTACTTGAACATTCAAAAGAAGTTTTGATAACTTTGTTCGGAAAAATTTCAGCTATTCCCTCAATCAAGTTGTCAAGATTTTCTCTATATGTCAAAGATTTCAAAATTATAGGGTGGTAATCCTGCATTCGATTTCTAATATGGACATTTAAGTTATCTAAGGTATCATAAATAATTTTTTGCACTTCTGGACGATTACTTTTTCCTGTCATATTTTTTACGGATAACAAATCTTGCAATACTTCATCATGTAAAAAAGCAGCGAACTCATCTTTTAATTTTTCTTCACTTCGTAACTGATTTAATGCAAATACATATTTACTATTTCTAGCCATTGTACTACTTTTATTCTTAAGGTTTTCTCCCAAGAATATATTGACTAAGAAAATCAAACAAAACAATATATTTATCATAATTATAAAAATCGTAACTGGTAACTGTAAAATTGATGTGAACATAAAGAATAATATTATGCTAACCAAAATAAATAATGATATCTGTTTTGTTGAAAATACACTTGTTAGCGGAACGCCTGTACTTTCTTTTAGTGCAATTCCATGAACACTCATAGAAAAAATAAATACAATAAGGTACATTCCAAAATTACCAATATGGTCATCTAAATTTATTGTAGCAATATAATAAAGCAAAAATGCCAACAAAGTAAATGCTACGGAAAAGGATATTATTTTCCATTCATCTTTCAAAACAGACAAGACTCTTCTTCGATGACAAATGATAAGAAAAATGAAACATAATACACTTCCTATAAACTGTATTCCAAACATTCCTGCGTATATTCGATTAGAAAAAAATACACTCAATATTGATGCTATACAAAGTCCTTGTAAAACAAAATTCGTTGCCCTTTTATGCTTATATTTATAACTTTGAAAAAGAAACAAAAAACAAAATTTAATTGAAATCAAAATAATAATGGGACTTAATAAAAGAAATAGCCATTCAGTTTCAGTTACATTTTTAGTTAAGGATATAAGATACCAACTATCTATTGCTAATAACCCACCAAAGAGATTTAGAATTTTATTTTCTCTAAGATTACATGAAACAATATAAGTAATATCTATTAAAAATATTGTTGCAAGCAATAAAGAAACCATACTATTAACAGCAGGCGTAGGCTGACTTACATTTATACAACACATAAAGATAATTGCTGAAATATAATTGAAAAAAAACAGCAATTTTATGGCCAATCTATTCAATACTTATCACTCCTCATATCATATTTGACAATTATTATAGCAGATTACAAAGCTATAGAAAAGGTAGTCAAACGGTAGATAGTACCGATCTGACTGCCTTTTCAGATGTTTCATTATTTTAGTGCTATTTTGTAACAAGCTCTAACTGTCACGAAGTAATAAATGCCATAAATTATAGATGTTATTACAATGGCGATAACGACAGGAATATATTGACTTAATGAGTTTTCTAATAAATCTTGCATAAGTCCGGTTTTATATACCATTGTAGCAAATATACAATCTATTAGCCCAAGTAAGAAAGGAATACTGAAAAATGTAAGTATCTGTTTTCTGATTATTTTTCTTAGGTTTTTTTGTGTGTAGCCTAATTTCTCTAATATTTCATAATCAGACTTTGACTCCATGACAGATGAAATATTATTGAAATATAAGATACTTCCGACCGCAATAAAGAATAATACCACCAAAAAACCAATTAGAAGAAATGTGGAACTGCTCAGAAAAATAATTTCTTTAATTCTGTGTGAATTTCCTAATAAGTAAGGACTATCATTCAAATAATTAGATAAGGCGATATACAAATCTTCATTATTTTTGATTGAATTTCCATTTAAGCTGACAATGGTAGAAAATGGTTGTTCTGTACTTGCTATATCGAGATATAGATTATCACTTACGATTAAAGTACCAATACTGTTTGCAAAAGAAATTGCATTATTTAATGACACCTCCTTTACAATTACACATTTCTCTAGTCCATTAAGATTTAGTGTATATTGATTACCTATTTCTTTTGTATTATCACTTGGCTGATATTTCATCAAAATTACTTCATCATCATTTAGCGGAGCAAGTTCTTGTAATACTTTTGTTTTTCCTTGTGCTTCTAACAAAGTTTTATATTGTGAAAATGAAATACATTCAAATCCTGCTTCACGTATTACTTTGTTGCTTTTTTTATCATTAGATGCACCTAAAGAATATTCTATTGGCAGACTATCGGCTGAAGCTTTTACTTTGTATATATCTGTTGTAAGTAATGAAACATCATTGTTATTAAATCCATAATCGCTAATAATATTTTCAATATCTTCCATGCGTATATTGTTTTCCAACCTAAACTCTATTTCTGACGGAGCAATTCTAGCGACAGTAGCAATTGGATAGTAAAGTGATATTGCCATTACAGCAGATATTGTTAAAACTCCAGCAGATAATAACGTAAGCATAATAAGTGTTTTTGCGTTTGAGCGAATGCGGTAAATAAAATTAGGAGTTGTAACTATTTTTGTGCTGGTGTAAAATTTTGCTTTTTTTCGTTTGCTCATTTGTATTATAAAAGGAAGAAAAGAAGCTATGAATAATACCGTTCCGACAACAACAATAAACATAGTTAATAATCCCATTTGATAAAACCCTATGGTTATCCATAAGGACTGTGAACCAGTAAGAATATTCAACGCGAGCAAATAACCAACTAACATCATAGCAAAGCCTAAGATTGCAGAGATTTTATGAAACTTCATTTTCTTTTCTGCTTTCTTTTCGTAACGTACTAAATTCATTAAAGAAGTCTTGTATAAAAACCTGCTGTTTGAAATTACCAATATAAATATTACCACAAACACAAATCCAGCAGATTTTATAATTGCGTTTAAATTAAAAAGTTGAATTTGAGAATTGTCAATTCCTAAATTCAGTAATTCACTAATTAGAAAAACAATTCCTTTATGGGCAAACGCACCGCAAATAATACCTACAAGAGAAGCTCCGAAGCATACCAATATATTTTCAAAAGTGAATAAAGAGAGGATTGCTGCTTTACGGTAGCCCATTAAAGCGTAAATCCCTAATTCTTTGGTTCTTCTTCGCAAAAAGAAACGGTTAGAGTATGTCATGTAAAATAATACAAATATCATTAAAAATACAGAGATAACCGTACACATCGTTTCTACTCGTCCGTCTGCTGATATTTTTTCGAGCATAACTGTATTAACGGAAAAAGACGTAAAAGCAAAAAAAACTGTAATAACGAATGCGACAGAAATTAAATAAAGAGAATAGAACGAGAAATTCTTTTGCAAATTTCTAATCGCCATAAAAAAAGTATTCATTCTTCTTTCTCCTATCTGTTAGTGTCTAATTTTGAAACTTCTTCTACAATTTGTTCATAAAAGATTTTTCTGTTTTTATTAGTTTTGTGTAATTCTTGAATGATATGTCCATCTTTGAAAATTAAAATACGGTTTGCAAAACTAGCTGCATAAGGGTCATGTGTAACCATTAAAATAGTTGTATTCAACTCGCTATTTGCTTCAGATAAAGCATGTAATAATTCGGTTGCAGAATTTGAGTCCAACGCACCCGTTGGTTCATCAGCAAATAAAATACTTGGGTTCTTTACGATAGCCCTAGCCGCAGAAGCACGTTGTCTTTGCCCTCCCGATAATTCGTTTGGATATTTTCCTAATTGTGAATCTATCCCAAATCTTTTGGCTAAACTTTTGATTTTGCTTTCGATTTTCTTCGGCGGTAGTTTCTGCAAGGTTAATGGCACTGCGATATTTTCTTGTATCGTTAAACTGTCTAACAAGAAATATTCTTGGAAGATAAAACCTAGGTTATCTCTACGGAAATCTGCTGAATGTGTGTCATTAAGAGATTTTAAATTTACATCATTGATATATACTTCTCCATTTGTTGCTTTATCAATGGTTGAAAGTACGTTGAGTAAGGTTGTTTTTCCTGAACCCGACGCTCCCATAATTCCTATAAATTCTCCCTCATCTACTTCAAAGGAAACTCTATCTAAGCTAGGTTTTTGCCCTTTTGAGTAAATCTTTGTTATATCTTTTACTTTTAATACTGTACGCATAGTAATCTCTCCTTTCATTTACCGTACAATCGAAATTATAAATAAACCAAAAGAAAAGAGCATGAGTAAAATACGCATTCTTTTTTTGCGTGATTTACTCATGTGCTAACTATCAAAACGATATATTATTTAGATAGTTGAGGAGGTAAGGCGTTATGAAATCCTTATTGCTTTTAGAAGATGATATGACCTATCGTACTGTATTAAGTGGAATTTTAGAGAAAACATATATTGTATATCAAGCAAATACTATTGCAGAGGCTATACAGGTGTTGTCTATGAAAAACATAGATTATATTTGTTCTGATTATCATTTGCCAGACGGAATAGGAATACAAATTTTAGAATATTTGAGAAATAGTAATAAAGTAATTCCTACAATTATTATGAGTGCAAATATGACAAATAAAATGGAATGTAAAGCAAGACAATTTGGTGCGGTTGATGTTATAGAAAAAACAGCATGGGACTTTTTGGATTTAATAAAAGCCAATTTTCAATAAACTATTTACATCTGAATATTTTACAGCGTTAAAAGCTCGTACAAATGTGTATTTTGTGCAGGCTTTTTTCTTACCCTTTTTCCTGCATTAGCAAAAGGTATAAACGGCATATCCGTTTATATATTTCATCATTTGCGGAAAGGGGTGGAATTATGGAAACATCTTCTTTCAAGCATATCGTCCGAATACAGTTTAATGCTTTGATGATGACTGTTATTAAATGTACAGTAAAAAGCAAGAAAAGACAGTTTACAAGACATTCTAAGCGTGAAGTTTTGTTTTGTGAATTATCAGATATGAAACAACTAGAGCAAGGAACAATGGATAACTATTCTTGTGATTATATCTCTTTTGAAGTCTTGAATTATACAATCCAAGTATCAAATGAGAAACTTGCTGTTGCTTTACATAAGTTATCAGAGAAACAGCGTAGTGTTATCTTATTGCGCTATTTTCAAGGCATGAGCGACCAAGAAATTTCAGAATTATATCATGTATCACGTTCTGCTATTTATCGCAGAAGAAGTAACGGAAATGATGAAAGCAATCTTGAAATTTGAAATCAGAGTGAAGTAATCGTATTGCATGAATGAAAAACGGGAGATACACAGATGTTTTGTGCTATCTCTCATGTTGATTTTAGTGTCATATCAAAGCTCATTCAATCGTGGTAAATTCGTAGTAAAATGAGTATTTTTCTATACTTCAAAATGCTTGAAAGTATAGTATTTATACGGATAATCGAAAATTCACTAAAAATTTATTAAATATATAATTTTTTACACTTTATAACAAAAACCTGCTATAACAGATGCCCTCTGATATAGCAGGTTCCTATTATTTCACAATTTTTACCTCGGCAGACTATCCCGCAGACGAAGCCCTCAGCCAATCTATGCTATGGATTCGGATATTCCTGCAGAATTGGCAGATGCCTTACACCTCTTTCGGGAATGTCTTATTCCATTTGGTTTGCACCTATGTATTCCGTTTCTTTCACTGGCTCCAGCCATTCATTAGAAACCTCCTCACCAGGAACTTCGATGGCCAAATGTGAAAACCAACTACAAGATGCCGCCCCATGCCAGTGCTTCACGCCAACCGGAATGTTTACCACATCTCCAGGCAACAGTTCCTGGGCTCTTTTCCCCCATTCCTGATAAAAACCACGTCCGCTGACGCAGATTAAAATCTGACCGCCGCCATTTTTTGCATGATGAATATGCCAATTATTGCAGCATCCTGGTTCAAATGTCACATTAAAAATTCCCACCTGTTTTGTCGAGATCGGAGCCAAATAACTGTTCCCACTAAAATATTGTGCATATGCATTGTTCGGCTGGCCAATTGGGAAAATCATAGAATTTGCATGACACTCTTTTTTATCTTCTGCTGATGTTTCTTCCTCCCAGACTTCCTTTGCCATACGGAATGCGGCCCACGCTTTGGGCCATCCAGCATAAAAAGCTGCATGAGTGAGGATTTCCGCAATCTCATTCTTGGTAATGCCATTCTTCTTTGCACTCTCCAAATGAAACCGAAAAGAGGAATCCGTAAGCCCTTGCGACATCAATGCAATAACCGTCACCAAAGATCGATCCCGCAAGGAAAGCTTGTCTTCTCTGCTCCATACCTCACCGAATAACACAACATCGTTAAGTTGTGCAAATTTCGGTGCAAAATCACCCAATGCGTCTCTGCCTGCTGTTTGTTGTACTGCCATTTATATTTCCTCCTTCACTCCTCTGATTATCCATTTTTTCCTCTTCCCGATACACTCACCGTGTCATTCAAATAAGGAAAAATGAGAAAAACAAAACCACATAAAACATTATAACACAAAATAAACGAGATAAGGTGAACGGATTGAAATGCTGTCAAATTATTCATATATATATCGAGCCACAAAAAGAATGACACAGCAAGAACTTGCTGATTTGGTTGGGGTTTCCAGGCAAACAATTATGCAAAGTGTTTGAAGTTACAATTGGGGACTTATTTGACTTTAAGGAGGAACCGTAATGACTGAATTTTTGTTATGCTGTTTATTCCTCTAAATATTTTTCCGTATTTCTTTGTGTGGTTGATGGATCATATAATATTGTTGATTTTAAGAAAAAAAATGAACCGAAGAAATAAACATGACGAATATAAAGTGAAAAGATACAGGAGGTGAGGATTTGAAAGCCTGGGAACTGGAAAAATGTATAGATGAATTTGGCACAGAAATATATCGGTTTTGCATAAAGTTATGTCTAGACAAATCAAATGCAGAAGATTTATACCAACAGACATTTCTGAAAGCATTGGAAAGTAACATGGAACTTGATTGGGAACAAAACCCCAAAGCGTTATTTTTCTCTTTTGCATATAACCTTTGGAAAAGTGAGCAACGAAAAAATACTCGTCGTTCTACTCTTGCCCCTTGTGTCAATTTAGACGAAGCAAATGAAAATTTGCTTCGCTCAGAGGAAAATATCGAAGAAAACATATTTCGGCAAGAACTGATTACTGTAATAAACAAAATTATCGAGAACTTGCCCGAAAAAATCCGAGTTCCCCTAACACTTTACTATTTATTTGAACAGTCCGTCGATGAAATAGCAAAAGAAATAAAAAAACCATCGGGGACAGTAAAAAGTCGATTGTTTAAGGGAAGATGCCTTATTAAAAAAAAATTGGAGGAATTAGGATATGGAAAACAAGAACTATGAAAACAGCTTGAACGAGCTGATTCGTGCATCAATGGATTTAGAGGATAAACCATCTTCCGAGTTAAATATCCGCTTAAAAGCTGAACTTTATCAAAAAGAAGCGGCTATGTCAAAAAAACGAACTCATTCCATTTCTCTTTGGTTCGTTCCTATGATTTTAAACTTTATATTATTTTCATTATTTGCAGTATTTGCCCTTTTGGTTATCTCAAACCCCTATATTTCCAAACTGATTGCAGGCATTTGTATGTATATGAGTCTCGCAGGCATTTGTATTACATTGTTGGGTGTAAAAAGAGCAAATTTGAAAGAAAATGTTATTATTCATATTCAGAAAAGAGGTATTTTAGCATGAATAAAAATGTAGGGAAATTACTTGGCTATATTGGTATTCCTGTTGTGATATTGGTTATCGTACTGCGCTTTGCGTTGTTTTATTTTAAAAGTAATGGATTTAGCGGTATTGCCGTGATATTTCCATTACTGGCTATTGGAACTTTGATATTTGCTTTGCTCATGTCTAGTTTTTTTTCTGCATGGGTATATCAGGATTGTAAAAAAAGAAATGATGATGGTATTCTTTGGGCAATCATCACTTTTATTACCACCCCATTTATTGGGTTGCTTATTTACTTTTTACGCCGCTCTGAAGTGAAACAGAGTTGTGTTATTTGTGGACACTTAGTTTCTCTGAGAGCAAAATATTGTGAAGAATGCGGTTCTAAGATAGATCTAAAGGAGGAAATAGATATGCAAATCAAGCAAACACATCATATTAGTTATATCGTCATGGGTACACTCAGCATGATACTTATGATTCTTTGTCTTACCAGCTTTATTATTAGCGTCGTTTCTGGAAAAGGAATCAATTCTGATATCACTTCTAATGACCAGATCTGGAATATGGGCGTTATTATTATGAATTATCAAACGCTCAAAGACGGCGTGTGGACATTAGACTTTAAGAACGCCAGTGACGGGTTTATTGCACAGGAAGATTTGACGATCCATAATGCCAGAACAGATATTTTATATGCTGATATTTCTTGCGGTACTGTTCCAGATAATTCAAATATTACATTGTATTTAGTGCAAGGCGATATAGTAAAATCGTTTCAAGTTACAAGTCTTTCTGAGCCATTGGAATATTCGTTACATGAATTTGAAAATGGTAAAATTCATGTCCGTTTATTGATCGAGGGGGTTGAGGACACAATTTCCAAAATTTATATCAAATAATAAAGAAAAAGGTCGTGACACAGTATGACCTTCACAAGCACTACCACATCAATCATACGAATATCAGAGCGCCAGGGAACAAATATACTCTCAAAGAGATTGCAAAGATTACTAAACTATTGTTAGCAGAAATAAACCATTTAAAAGAAAAACAAAATCTTAGCAGAAATAAACTATTTAAAAGAAAAACAAAATCTTTCGCCTATATGTCATAATTTTTTATGGATTTTTCCCACAATATCACGAAAAAGGAGAAGTTCCGGCTGATTGCCAGACACTTCTCCTTTTCTTTATTTCCGCCTGCGCTCCATATCTTGCGCTACTGTCATTTGCCGTATCTTTCTTGCTCACGTGATGCTTCCTATTCTTTAACCCTAGTTTACAACACATTGCTTATTGTATCATTAGGAAGTATATTTTTCTCATTTCTAAATTATAAAACATTTTCCCGCTTTTCTAAATTCATCTCGGCAAACTATCCCTCAGACACAGCACGCCCCAGCCCGTTGATGTCAAGTAATTGTCACGAACTTTTTTCACTTTTTTAGAGGTCAAAAGTCCGCAACCCCGCATAACTTCGTTAGGATAATGGAAAATAATTGCTAAGTACAGTAAAAATTGATGGGAAGTTATTGCTAAGTTATTTTTGACTGGCTAACCCCCTGATCCACACTGAAATTCCACTCTATCTCAACCCTCTTATCCTTATAAGCATATACTCTTCTAATGAAAGTATCAACCACCTCCTGTGTCAGTTCCTCGATGTGAGAATACTGGATAATCTGTTTCATATCTTCCTCTATCTTTTGGTACTCGTCCTCCAGTCTGACAAGCTTTTGTGTGGCTTCTTCTTCCAACACGGATAAAGAAGATAACTGCTCTGTCAGTTCTATTGCTTTTCTTTGATATTCTGTAACCGGAAGTTTGGCAAGCGCATATTTCTCATACAGAATATCTTTCTCCGCCTGTACTTGTTTTTTCTCTTGCCTATATCCGTCCAGTTTCCTTTTTAATGCATGGATACCTGCTTTCTGAAAAGAAAACAGATTTTCCTTCTGCCTCATGGCATTGCCTCGAAGCATCAATTCTTTGTTTAACATGAAAAGAACTGTTTCCTCCAACAGATCGGCATTCATATAAGTACAACACTCTGGTATTTGAAGCAGAGCGTGTTTCCTGCACTCAAATCGCCTGTATTTATTCTTTCCCTGGATTGGTTTATAATTAAGGGAATATTTGCAGCCACCACAATACAGTTTCCCAGTCAACGGATGCTTCTCTCTGTTCCGCTTCGTGGAATGCCCTGGTCTGAACGCTGAAACCTGTTCAAAGATTTCCTCTGAAATCAACGCTTCATGATGGTTCGGTATCACTTTCCAATCTTCTTTCGGCACAGCCATACCACTCTTGCTTCCAACTGACTTTCTGACTGACTTCCCATATGCCATTTCCCCAAGATAAAAACGGTTATTCAGGATAGTCCTGATTGCCTTCTCGCTCCATGTATGAAGCTTTCCATCCTGGACTGCTTTATCCGGCTTACGAATCTGAGTGATTGTTGGTATTTTTTCCCCATAAAGCTGTTTTGCAATCTGCGTACTGCTTTTGCCCTGCACAGCAAGGGAAAAAATATACCGTACAATTTCCGCCTCTTTCTCATTCACTACGACAGCATTTTTTACTTTCCTGCTTTTCTCATATCCAAATGGAGCCTGCCCGAAAACATATTCGCCATTTGCGCACTTATTTTCAAAAGAAGTCTTTACTTTGACGGATACATCTTTGCTGTATAAATCGTATAAAAGCGTTTGGAACGCCGTATCAATTTCTATGGTGCTTCCATGATGCTCCCTGCTGTCATAATGGTCATTAAGGGCTATAAAACGGATGCCCATAAATGGGAATATCTGGTTCAGATAGGTTCCCATTTCGATATAATCCCTTGAAAACCGGGACATATCCTTTACAATGATGCAGCGTATCCTATTTTCCTTTACCTCCTTCAATAGTTTCTGCATACCCGGTCTTTCCATATTTGTGCCGGAGCAGCCATCATCACTAAATTCCATGATTTCATACTTTGCAAGTTCTGGATCGTGATGTATGTATTCTAAAATCTGCTTTCTCTGGTTTCCGATACTATTACTCTCACCCTGAGTAAAACCGCCATCTTCAATGGCTCTTTTGTCCTCTAAGGATAAGCGTAAATACATTGCCAGCTTATTCACTATCTCACCCTTTCCTTATTATCGTCTTATTTTACAGACATAGAGGGATACCCGAAGGGTGCTTCCATACTGTCAGCCGTAACCGTAAACAAAACTTCTATCCGTTTTCCCGGATAAACATATATCTTTTCGATAAAAGCCTCCACTACATCTTTGCTCAAATCTTTTCCGCTTTTTAGCTTTAAAAGCGCTTTTATGGCTGCCAGATACTTTGTCTCCAGTTTTTCCAACGCCTTTTTTTCTTTTTCCCATTCCTGCCGCCGTTTTCTCAATTCCTCCAGTCTGTCCTCCTGTTTTATTTTAAAGGAAACATAATCTTTCTGAAGCATTTTCCCTGCACGGTAATCCATATATACGCTGTCTTCCTCTTCATGGAAGCGTCTGATCTTTGCTTCTGTCTCACTTAACTTTTTATCTGCCTTTTTTACCGCCTCTGCGATTCTTTCCTTTCCATATTCCATGTAACGCTTTGGCTTGCTAAGGAAAACCTTAAATTCAATGCGGATAAGAGGCAGCAATATATCCAAAAGCTCATTTTTTGATATACGGTTCGATTCCGGGCATACCGTAACCTTTGTCTGCCCGCCGTTTAGACAGAAATATCCGTCAAGTCTTACTTTCTCCCCATCCGCATACTGCTTCACATAGCTGTTGCGTGTCATTTTCCTGCCACACACACCACAATACAACACATTGCCAAAGATATTTTCCTCTATCGGATAACCATTTGTCGGATGCTTATGCGCCGTTGTCCTTGCTTTTATCTTCTTACGGACTTTTGCTGCACTCTTGTACAAATTTTCCCCGATCAAAGGCTCGTGTGCGCCTTCCGTAACCACCCAGTCGTCCTCCGGCTTATGGATACGATTTTTCTCATTCCTTGCGGTAATGCTGGTTTTTCCCTGCACTAAGTTTCCGGCATAGGTTTCACTCTTCAAAATTCTCTCTACAGAACCTTTATCCCACCCCTTATAAGAGGCGGCATTGGCGGAATGGTATACTTCCTTTGTTTTCTTATACTGAAATGGGGGATTAATGCGCCTGCGGTTTAATTCATCAGCAACCGCAGTATAGCTTTCCGTTTCAATAAACTTTTCATAAATAAACGTTACAATACTTTTCGTATTTTCGTCCGGCAACAGCATCCGGCGCTTTCCACTCCACTCTGTCCTATATCCATATGGCGGAGGTCCGCCTACATAAGAACCTTCCTCTCTTCTCTGTTTTAAATGCAGTTTCGCCTTTTTAGAAAAGTCTTTTGCATACATATCGTTTACAAGGTTCTTGATTTCAGAAGCCATCTGCTTATTTTCATTTCCCTGTTTCCCTGTATCAAAGCCATCTGCAACTGCAATAAACCTCACTCCCAAAAAAGGAAATATTTTTTCAATATAATTACCTGCTTCCAGATAGTTCCTGCCAAACCTTGACAAATCTTTTACGATGACACAGTTGATTTCTCCAAGCCTTATATCCTGCAGCAGCCGCAGAAAACCTTCCCTCTCAAAGTTGCTTCCTGTTTTCCCCAAATCCGTATAACATTCCACAACATCAATTACTTCCCCTGTTTTCTGTCCGTTAAACTCTTCCACAAATTTCTTTGCTATCTCTACCTGGACCTCAACAGATTCATTCTTTTTGGCATCCTGATCCGATGAAAGCCTTGCGTATATCCCTGCCTTATATCTTCGTTCATCACGCCTTGCTTCTGTCTGCTGCCCTGACGCTTTTCTTTTGGATATTCTGCCCACTCTTACGCACTCCTTTCCTTATTCTTGTCCTGTCCTTTGGACATAGAGGGATACCCGCAGGGTGTTTCCTTGTTCTTTTCCTGTCCTTTGGACATAGAGGGATACTGGTAGGGTGTTTCCTTGTTTTTGTCCTGCTCTTTGGACATAGTGGAAAGTCTAGAAGGTGTTTCTTCTGGATGTTTTTTTGTTTTCTGTTCTCCAACCTTTTGGTTTACTTCCCGCATAATACGGTACTGATTCATATAGTAAAACTCAACTTCCAGCCTTTTATTTTCAAATACTGTAATTGTTTTCACCATGCTACAAAGCGTATGGCGGTCTATCTCTTTCAGCTCCGAACTCTCCTGCATTGTCTTTAACCGCGCTGCCGATATAACGCCGTTCTTAAACAGTTCCTTAATCATGCCCTCCTGCTTTTTTTGCGCCTCTTCAAATTCCAAAGCCTTCCGTTTGAAATCCCCATGCAGCCTTTCAAATTCTTCTTTCGTAATAATTCCCTGTTGCAAATCCTCATACAGACCGGAGCAAAGGAAATAATATTTATCCTGTTCCCCTTTCAGCCTTGCAATCTCTGTGTCATAACGGACGATGGACTCAAAATTGGTCTCCATTTCCAAAGCCTTCTCAAACATCTGCTTTTCTTCTAAGAAACAGTTCGCATAATGCCTGATCATTTCTGCAATAATTTCCTTTAACTGTTCTTCCGGGGTGCTGTGTCTGCTGCAACCGTCTCCCCTGTTCTTTGTGGAACAGATATAATAGACTTTGTGAGTATCTTTATAACGGTTTATACGCCTAATCATTTGCTCCCCGCAATCCCCACAGAATAAAATCCCCGTAAATAGACTGTTTTCCTCCGTTACCGTACTTACTCTGCCATCTGCTTTCAATAAGTTCTGGACAATCTGGAACTGATCCGCCGATATAATCGCCTCGTGGGTATTCTCTACCTTTATCCATTCTTCCTGCGGTTTATCCACACTTTTTTTCAGCTTATAATTGATTTTCTCCCTTTTGCCCTGTACCATATGCCCTAAATAGGTTTCGTTTGTGAGTATCCGTTTTACAGTGGAGCTGCTCCATCTCGATTTTACCGCACCGGAAAATCCGCCTTTATAATTCGCTCCGGTAGATTTTTTATATTCTTTTGGGGAAAGAATACCCAACCCATTCAGCTTCCCCGCAATCGCAGAGACAGCCATTCCTTCCATTTTCCATGCAAATATCTTCCTGACAATATCCGCTGCATATTCGTCCGGTACAAGGCAGTTCTTATTATCTTCCGCTTTCTTGTATCCGTATAGGGCAAATGGAGCAATACATTCCCCATTCTTCCTTTTCACCTCAAACTGGCTTTTTACTTTGGTAGAAATATCCCTGCAATAAGAATCATTGATAAAATTCTTGACTGGAAGAACGATGCCGCTTTCCGATACGTCTGCCTGAAAGCTGTCATAATGGTCTGTAAGCGCAATAAAACGCACGGAAAGAGCCGGGAAGATTTTTTGGATATACCTCCCGGATTCAATATAATCACGTCCAAAGCGGGAAAGATCCTTCACAATAACACAATTTACCTTTCCTGCTTCAATATCGCTTATCATCCTCTTAAACTCTGGTCTGTCGAAATTACTGCCCGAAAATCCATCGTCAACATAGATATCATAAAGTTCTATATCCTGCTGCTCATGGATGAAGGCTCTGATCAGCTCCCTCTGATTTCCGATGCTATTGCTCTCAGATTTCAGATTGCCCTCTCTGTCTGTCACATCCCCGACATCACTATCGTCCCTTGAAAGACGGAGGTACATAGCTGCTAGAAATTGTTTCCTATTCATTCTATCACTCCTGACTTACGATTATTCAGCTAATATCAACCATAAATCAAAAGCAACCACTGATTTGTCCTGATTTAAGATTAACATAACTTTATGATTCTTTCAAGGCTTATCATAGATTCAGATATGAATTTCTGCCAAATGCCTCAAATATTCTTCCATCTTATCATCTATGGTTGGTCCCTCCTTTTGAAACCGGACCTTTACCACATAATCTCCAATCCGGTGAACAAAAAGGTTATTCGTCTGTTTTGCAAAAAGCGCCAGTTTTTTTTCAACCGGAAGTTTTGTATCAATCTTAATATCCCTGATGTCTGTCAAGGTATTGATATCCACTGTCTGAACATCCACCATTTCCATTGCATCCAGTTCTTCATCCGTTATATCAAGCATTGCAATCCCCATCCTGCACCATTCCTTACTATATTTATTCTTCTATCAGATTGTCCTATGACATACAGCCTCTGTATGTAAAAAGCCGAACATCTGCCCGGCTCTCAAAAGATACATTATTATTTCAATCCTTTAATTATATCTGTCAAACACTCCTACCTGCACCTGTACGCCCTCCGTGATCCTGCCAAGTGTTTCTTCATCAACCTTTCCCATATGGGCTACAATGCGGTCAAAGTTTAGTGCCGTTACCTGTTCGCATAATGCGATGCTGTGCTGATCCAATCCCTTCGTCTTATACGCTGATATGAATACATGGGTAGGCAGGCTTCTTTTCTTGTAAATCTTGGTGGACAGCGGAACAACCGTAATGACAGTGCTGTGCCTGTTTGCCATGTTGTTACTGACTACCACCACTGGACGCATATCGCCCTGCATACTTCCCTGATACTGTACGCCTAAGTCAACATACAGAATGTCGCCTCTCTTTATCTTCATCAGCAGCCCTTACCTCCGCCCCATATTGATCTTTCCTTATTATTATCCTGCTTTGGAGACATAAATGAATATCTGGCGGATGTCCCCTTATCCGTGGAAGGCTCTTTTACCTCATATATATGGTATTGCATGGTTGAGAGTTCAAAAAAACTAACACCGATATTTGTAGCATCATGCATAAACTCGTCCAGATCAGACTTATCCGTTGTTATATCTGTCAGCCTTTCCACAACCACCGTATCATATTGTCCGCTGATCAGGCGTGTAATCAGCATATTCACCGCATCCCTGTCAATGTCACGGTTCGGTCCCTTGTTGACAATCGTTTCATTCATCAGTGCTATACCTGCCACACTGCACTTCTGACGGTTCTCCTGAATAATCTTACGGAGATTACTTTCTGACTTATTAGAGTTCATAAACATGATTGCCGGATGCATAAGTACACCAACAATAACACTTTTCACATTACTGCACATGATAATCACCTACTCTTTCTCATATCTTTATTGACTGAAACACCCTACGGGTATCCCTACATGCGCATTAAACAGCGCAATCATAATGAAACAAAAGAGAAGTTTTTGCCGGCATTATCCTCTCATACAGAAAGGCCTTATCTTTCCGTTATCTAATAACTGTAAGACTTGCCTGTATCAGAGGATAACGTGGCGTTTCCGCCACATTACCTCTCTGTTTCATCTGAAAATATCAGATTTCACTCTCGTTTGTCCCCGAATCGGGTAACATACACTGGGATGGCTGACATCCCACACTGCACCTCCATCATGCCCAACCAGATGGAATCCGCAGGCAGCCACTCCCGGAAAATGCTTTTCGCTGAAATTCCGGCGCTGTTTTACCTCATTATCTCTGGCTGCCATACCAGTAGGCACAATCCTCTGCTCCATACCTTCACGGGCAACAATGCTAGCCATTGCAGGTACATCTTCGCACGAAATGGGATTCTGCCACCCCTTCATTCCAACATAAACATAAACGGATAAAAAGGCGAAAATAAAATCAGGTGTATGCGTGTCCTATTTATTTTTTCAATGTGAAAGGCTTTACTCAGCCTATAACCATAATAAGACAAACACCCTGATTTTTTTACGTCATAGATTGGCTGACAACACGACATAATTTGGTAAATGTACAGGCGAAACAAATCTATGTACCATCTAAAAAACAATATAAATAAGGAGATCAGATATGAACGATTTACAGACACAGATTAAAAACTATTTGGAATACTGCAGATGCCAGAAACGACTAGACGAAAAGACCTTAAAAGCATACCGGATAGATTTGGAACAGTTCCACAAAAAAATAACAGTCGACAACATTACGGAAATCACTCTAGACACATTGGAAGATTTCATTGCAGGGCTGCACCATGACTATAAGCCTAAAACTGTAAAAAGAAAGATTGCCTCCGTAAAGGCATTATTCCACTACCTTGAATATAAAGAAATCATCGATCAGAACCCTTTCCATAAGATACATGTAAAATTTCGCGAACCTGCAATACTCCCCAAAACAATCCCCCTCCATACCGTAGAACATTTCTTATCTACTATCTATAACCATCATGCAGAAGCAAAGACAGAATACCAGAAGAAGAACACGCTCAGGGACATTGCCGTAATTGAACTGCTCTTTGCTACCGGGATGCGGATTTCAGAATTATGTTCCCTGAAAGTAAGCGATGTAAACCTTTACGACAGAAGTATTTTAATTTACGGAAAAGGAGCAAAAGAACGGAAAATCCAGATCGGGAACGATGACGTTATCCATGTTCTGGAAGAATACAAAGCATCTTTCTTTCCAAAAATGCAGTCCTGCGGACACTTTTTTGCAAATCTGTCCGGCAAAGTGCTTTCCGACCAATCTGTGCGCAGAATGATCAATAAATACACCTCGCTTGCAGCCATAGAGTTACATATTACCCCGCATATGTTCCGTCATACCTTCGCCACAAGCCTGCTGGAAGCAGATGTGGATATCCGCTATATCCAGGAAATGCTTGGGCATAGCTCCATTAATATCACGGAAATCTATACCCATGTTGCAATGTCAAAACAGCGGGATATTCTGGCAACGAAGCATCCCAGAAAGGATTTCCATATCTAAAAATATACAAAATCCCAAGCAAATGTACCATATGTACATTACCTATGGTGTATTGCCTGGGATTTTAATTTATCTATCCCTCATAAACGCAGTAGTCAAAGAAACAAAAACTTTATGTTATTAAAATTTTCTTTTGTTATACCATGACACTAATTCTTCATTAAAATTTATCTATCTCATATAGATCTGCTCCATGATCTCTCTAAGTTTCTTCCCTTGTTTGAAATCCAGAGCCATTATCAAACACCTCAATAGATTCACTGTTACGAATGACATATATATTCTTTGCCCCCTTTGCAGAATTTCATCCCATAGCAAGATAAAACTTTCTGTGGCAGATCTTTTCTCATCCATAGCCGCAACGTATTCCATAACCCTCAATAAATATGCCTCATCCTGCTCTTTTTGCTCTGTTTCCCACTGTTTCCAAATCCACCGCTTTATCTTAGGTATTGCTTTCAATACAAAATCAATATCCATATACTGTAAATATAAACTTATTTCTGCAACTTCTTGACAGGAACCCTCGATATTTTCTTTTTCAAAAAATATTGCCAGCCTCTCTTTTAGGGCATCCTTTTTCTCTTTTGTATAAATGCTTTTACTTCTATTTTGATTAAAATATCCATAATCCCTATTTATAGAATTTAGATAGGAGAAAATTTCTTCCAAAGTATATTGGGAATTCCCTTTTTGGCAGCACGCTACCATCTGCTGTAAAATTTCATCTGCATAGCAACAAATCCCCTGTGCGCTTTTTCCTTCCTCCTGATAACCTATTTCCTGTCTCAGATACCCAAACAAAAGCACTACTAACTGCATGTAGATTTTCTTTTGAATGCTTTCTTCTCCTTCCTGCCATTTCTGAAAAATAGCTTCTCCTTGTCCATCTGGCATCACATCTGCTTTTCTTTTAAAATAATCTGTTTTTTCTGGAATTATCTCTCCAAAAAGATAAAACTGCTGCTCATCATGCTCTAAAATATAACGGAGAATATGCATTCTATACTCCTCTGATTTTTTTACTTCCTCAACAATCTTTTCTATTGTATCCACCCGTAAATCAGGATGGTCAATATTTACTTCATATGACTTCATATTCTGTATATCTATATAATCCCGGACTGCATTCAGCCCTTTCATACGGAGAAGTTTATCTTTGCTGAAAAGCATTGCGCCTTCAATTCTAAAACAATTTATATTACGATTCCCAGACTCGTCCTCCCATAAAATTTGGAATCCTTGATAAAAAACATCATCCAGCAGCCATGTTATCTCATATTCCCTGTCATCTCCTGTCCCTCTTTTTCTCTTTATGCTTTGGTTTAACCCACACTTCATAGCATCATCAATCCATTGGTTAAAAATAAACCGTTCTATTAGATTCTGCCCTTCAAGGACAGCATACCGTCCTTGAAAGTTTTCTAAAATTGGTTTTATCCTTGGATCTTCGCATATCTTTTCCGCATAATAGGGGGGCATATCCTCTGATGCCGACTGCACCAATGCGCCAATCCCTACCTCAAAATATCTCTCTGCTGAATTATTCTGATTTGCCCCGATAATAATCTTAACTAGCTGTTCAAAAATAAGGTCTTCCAGCCCCTTCTCTGCCTCCATCCTCAAGCTGAGCCACTGAAACATCCATCCATAATATGCTTTCCTATACACCCCCGATGGAATCCTGCTGAAGCCTGAAAATATGAATCCTGCCAGTTCTAAAGCATAATACTCCTTATATCGCCCTTCTTCGATCTTATCTACTGTAGAGCCGTAGGAAAAAACAGAGTAATTAAGGAAAAGCCAATTCGATACCTTGGATTTCCACGCCTCATTACGCTCGCTGCACCAAATTTCTTTTAATAAAAGCTCCAAATTTTTTTGAAGGCAACACAAAAAAGCCACTGATTCCGGCAACGCTTCTGGACGGATGAAGTCATTCATCATTCTACGCGGGGATGCCGTAATATAAATAAGATAATTGCAAACCGTGGATAGTTCTTCTGGAAAATTTTCCAGAAAATCTCCATCCTCATCAATTTGGAAGATTAATAATTTCATATATTCAAACGGAGGCACAATATAACAATATCCCTCCTCAAACATGCGTGAAATTACTTCTATATACTTTTCATCCGTTATCGCCCTTTTATCATGCAACAACTCAATGATGTCTGTTGTATTGTAAATATAACTGTCTTCAAACTGTTCATAGCTGCTGAACCAACGGTCATCACATACCAAAACACCCTTTCCTTCCTGTGTAAAATGCATCAAATCCAACAGTGCATCTGAATGCAGCCCGAAATTAAGCTCTTCTTTTTCATAATGTCCAAAGAAACAAATCCTGTCTTGCTCCTGTCCTTCCCTGATGTCCGCTGTCAGTTCTTTCAAAAACGCCAATGCTGCCTTTCCGCTTTCTTCGTTTTCAACTTTTTCCTCTGTCATACGGAACACTATATCAAATACATACAGTTCACACTTCTGTGAAATTATATTGCCTGCTTCCAATTCATACATATTCCGCAAAAATATATGATCCACCAAAATTGGCAGTTTCCCTTTATAGCTTACTAATCTTTGGACAATATCTTCGCGTATTGGTTTCCCGTATCTTTTTAAATATCGTGTTTTTAAATCTTCATTTATATCTCCACGCTGTGCCAGAGCTTCAAGCAATTCAGCGCCATTGATAGCAGCTTCCCGCATTTCATCTGGAACCATTTTTTGCCTTTCAAGCAAATCTGTTTTCAAATTTTCCTCAATCCAAAAGAAACCGTTTTCCCTTGCTGTTTCGTAAGGAACAGTATCTGCCATGTCTACCCCAGGTTTTTCCCACAAATCAGCCGTTTTCTCATCAGGTCTTGACACAAAATGCAGGTTCCGCTTTTTCCACATTTCCATTATTTCCTTTTCTTCCTGTATAACATCCGGCTGAATCTGCCTGCAATTTCTTTCCTCCAAGGCGATTAAACGATGGATATCCCCGGACAAATATATTTTATCCCAACATTGCTGCATTTTTCTCCATAATCCAAGATGTTTTAAATGGACAACCGTTGAAAAATCCAGTGCAATCGTTTTGCCCAAAGATTTTTCCAAACGGCCTCTTTCTATTCGATGCCCTCCGAAATTCACCATCAGCGGCTGTTTCCATAATACTTGATCTTGATTATACTTCCACAACTGCTGGCAATATTGTGAATAACTTATATTTCCAGCACTATCAATAATCACATGATAGGGTACCTGACAATTATTGTAGAGTTCATTTTTCTGCTCACTTGCCTTTCTTGCCGCGTCCAGCAGCTCACTTGCCTCCTTAAATGTCATTTGCTTAAAATAATCTGCCTGATCCAGCGCCTGCAATTTTATAAACAACTCATGTGCCGTTTCACTATGCCCAATCCCATATAAGAAATGCATCGCCCAAAGCATGATCCGAGGTTCATCATTAGCTACCATACATGCCTTTTTCGCATACCTTGCAGCTTCATAGATGTCTATCCGGCTCTCATGTTCTGCCAGCATCTGATAAACTGCCACATCCCTAATCCCTTTTTTCAACCCGCCTTTTAATGTTGCAACTGCCTCATGCTCCTCACCATTCAGGAAATAACATTCAGATAAAAGAAACAGCACTCTCCTGTTTGCCACTTTTTCCCACAGAACTTCCGCCTTTTCAATTGCCTCTTTATACCTCCCCAAAATTTTTAAAGCTTGGATTTCATAGAACTGCACTTCATCCGTAATGTAACAATCCCCTTTACTGTATAATTCCCCTATCTTCTCCAGACAGGATGCCTGGTCATTCTGCATGGCAAGACAGCGGACGATATGTATTTCCGCCATAGGGTTTTTAAACTTTTCTCGCCATTCCCTGCTATATTTTTCCGCATCATCCCATTTCTTTATTTTTTCAGAGCAATGGATTAAATTTATCAAATCTATTTCTTCCCCTGTTTGTTTATAAAAACCTTCAGCATAATGAAACAGCTTTTCATATTCCTTCATGCTTTCCAATAATAAATACCGGATTCTTTCCTGTACCTCTGCTTCAAGCCCGCTTCCCTCCAGACTCTCTTGTATCTCCTTTCTCTCGCTTTCCTTACTACAGGATCTTGCTGCAAGTTCATACCAATATTCCATCATATTCTTTTCTTTGAACTTATACTGGAATTTCTTCAACTGTGCATACGCCTGTCCCAAATTCCCTTTCCCTAATTCCAGATAGATACTGGCAAACATAGGCTCAATCTGATAGTTGGATTTTTGAATCTGCTTTTCGATCTCTCCTGCATCTATTTCTGGCATATCCTCTCCTATTGAGTATAAAAAAATAATAGCCTGGTATTGGTAAGGATCTATATCCAATAATTTTTTTGCTACTTCCTTCCCATCATCCCTATATGCATCAGAAATAGATAATGTACTTAACCATACGGAAAGGATCTGTTTCTGCAGGTCTGCATTTTCTGCCTGCTCCGCAAGTGTAAGTGCTTTCTGGTAAACCGATAAAATGCCGGCAATCTCCTTCTGTATAACATCATCTAATAATATCATAGGATTTATATACATGGGCGGCAATAAATTATCCTCTTGAACTGTGTTTTTCGCAGGAAATAATTTCCAATAACGGACAACCCCATGCATTGCCAGATAGATAGGGACATCTTTCATGCTGCGTTCTGCCAATTCCAAACATTCCTCTGCCAGATCATATTCCCCATCCATAATATATACAAGCGCCATAAGATAATGCGTATTGTGGTCTGCCATCTGCACTCCCATTTGATAAGCTGACACTGCCTCTTCTATTTCCTTCCCAAATATACATTGCTGGAGATATGTATTCAGCACAGAAACATTGTCTATCGGCTGCAACAGGCTTTTCACCTTTAAAACATTCCCATTCTGCTGATATTTTTTTGCAAAATAAACCCTGCAATCATAGTCTGGATCATATTCCAATGCTTTCTGCAAATACTTCTGTGCATTACTCGCACTTTTCTTTTCGTCCAGACACCAAATTGCACGGGTGTAGTAAAGCTCTGCCAAAACTTTTAGAGGCTTACTCCGGCTTCCCCTTACTTTTTCTGTCAGACGGATCAGTTCCTGCCAGGCTTCCTCATTTTTCCCCCTGCTCCTTATGGCAAGGATATGCCTTAAATCATCCCTGATAAATTCACTATAATCCTCTACGCCCTTTTCATAACCTGCATAATTAGCTACAAAATCATCTCCGTAATGTTTCTTTCCATTATCAAAACCATATCTTGTATCTTGATATTCCTTTGGAACTTTCCGCTCCTCTACCGCTCTCTCAATCTGTTTGAAATACAAAGGCACAAATGGTATCTTATTATTTTCCAAACACTTCTGCATCTTATAATTACTGATAAGTTTCAATCCTATTGCATGGCCACCGGATTCAGAAGCTTCCATTCTTTCTTCAATTAAAATACCAACCACATGCTCCCGATAAAGAACTGGACTCCCTGACATTCCGGAATAATCGGCAATTTTACTTTTTTCACTTATTAGAAGGGAAATATCATACTCATTCATTGTATTGAGGGGTAAATAATCATTTATATATAAATCAACCGGATATCCATCCACTCCTTCTACCACTGGATACCCATAAGATACCACCTCTGTGTTACGTCTCATTTGATCCAAATAACACCCTAATTGAAGATACTGTGTTTCCACTGTTTCCGCCAGTTTTAACACTGCAAGCGGGCTATTTGACTCAGAAACCAGAATTGCTTCTACTGGAAATTTTTCTTTACCAACAATATTAAAAAACGTAAGTACAATTTCTGCATCCCCATCTATATATTCTAAGATACAATGCGTTGCGGTAATTGCAATATCGCCACTGACTAAAAAAGCTGTCCCATCATGTTCCCCACACGTCAATTTGGCAACTGCCTCTTTCGCCCTTTCAATCATAACACCCTCCTATAACACAATCTTCTGTCCTTTAGCCAAATATACAATATCCAACTGTTTATCACTTTTTACCTTTTTTTCAAATTCTTTTACCTTATCTATCTCGTAATTAAAAAAAATCTGTTTGGGATATTTCGCTCCCCATACTATAATTTTTGCTAATGTCTCTATATCTGGATGCCCATATTTTTCAGAACTTGTAGAGATCAAATATTTTTCTGTCACACAGTTGGCAAAGAATCCATCTGATATATTTCTTACGGAACCATGATGTGGAAGTTTTATCGCATCAAATATACCACCAATCTTTCCGTTTTCCATAACCTTTCCTGCCAGATTATCCGCTAAAAGCAATATCCTTTTCCCTCTATATTCCAACAGCAAGGAAATTGATGCTGCATTTGTCTTTGAAGAATCTGTTTTTCCTTGTCTTTCCGCTAATTTCTCTATTTCCTTTATATCCTCATTTCCTCTAAGCCTAGCTGAAATCTGCTTCTTCTCCCCAACATTTTCCTGTGCAGAAAAACGATAATAATACTCATATGCATCATCAAATAACTTATCTTCTGAAAATTGAAATGAAATCCGGCTGCGCTTCAATTCATATTTCCATTTTTTTGCAAGTTCTTCCAATTCTTCCTGCCCCGGAAGAAGAACCTCTATGGTACATACATCCCCCAATCTGATTTTCTCCTGCTGCTTTTTTACTGCTTTTCCCCCAAAATGCAGATTCCAGTTATATCCCCCTTGCAAAATTAAAGCCGCAAGCGACGTCCCCTGCAAGGCACTTATCTCTTTTTTGCCCTGTGCAAATTGGCGCATCTCCTGAGAAACACCCTGTGCAACTATCTTTTGCAAAATCTGTTTCTCTGCTTTCCCTGTTGCCAATTCCTTATGGAACTGTAAATGCCGATAACTGTTATGCCAGATATTCTGTATCCTTATAATTTTAGATTCTGCAAAAGAGCCATTTTCCTTCAACAGTTCAATAATTCCCCCAATATGGTCGTTGTCGATATGTGTGACAACCAATAAATCTAAGCCCTTTCCCTTTTCTTTTATCTGTAGTAAACGTTCCCTCAAACAAGAAGTGTATGTTTCACTCGTTCCACCATCTATCAACATCCGTATATCTTCGCGTGGAATCGTAATCAAAATACAATCACCTTCATTTGCAGGGAGCATCTCTATCCATATTTCCGATTCTTTACTTATACCTTTTTCTCTAAGATTTTCTTTCCCCATAAATACATCACCCCTCTTCTGCCACAACGATCTTTAAATTTATCCGCTTCATTATAGAAAAGTATAGTATTTTTATCAAGAAGATTCAATACCATTAATATTTCTTCTCCTCTTAACCAAACGCTTTCCTCTTCAAAATGATTGCAAAGTGAGAATGTGGTGTGTATTTTGTGAATTTTGATGGATAATCCACTGTTATCCGTCAACTTGGCGAGATAGGAATGGGTATGGATAATTGATAGTTATCCGTTGGATTTGATGATAGAAGTTTTGCAACAAGGAGAAATGACTTTATGAATGAGAAATATGAGTATGATGTAGCGTTGTCCTTTGCAGGAGAAGATAGAGAATATGTAGAACAAGTCGCCTTGTTTTTAAAAAAGAAAAGCATTGCCGTATTTTATGATTATTTTGAGGAAGTTGATCTTTGGGGGAAAAACTTAATATCATATTTGGAGAATATTTATACCCATAAATCAAAATATTGTGTAATCTTCATCTCTCAACATTATGTTCAAAAAGAATGGACGACCTATGAGAGTTCAGCAGCAATGGTTCGTATGTTGGATAGCAATCTAAAACAGAAGGAGTATTTATTGCCCGTTAAGTTTGATGAAACCAAAGTGTCCGGAATTTTAAGCACAATCGGCTTTATAGATGGAAAGAAAAAGAGTCCGGAAGAATTGGGAAATTTAATTATAAAAAAAATACATAGTAGTGAAATGAAAAAAGATGAGCCAATATCTTTTGAGATATTTAAAAATAAATTAATTACAATACTTGGCAAAGGATTTCCGCCTAATTGGATTGTCAGTCATGAAGAAACGGAACAGTATATAAGATTTCAATATACGCATTTTGATTTTGTTTATTATTTAGAGTTTGATTTTCAAATGGAAGAAAATATTTTGTTGCTAAACGGAGGATATACAAATCTATTTTTTGACACGCACACTTTTATGCCTTCTGCCAAAATCTTACTTAATTTTGACAAAGAGCTTATTGTTGATGGACAAATAGTTAATTACGATTTTTTTGATGATATGGATAATTATGTGTCGCCTATATCAGAGATACTCGAAAAAATCAAAAAGGAACTACTGAAAAAAGGGGGGAATTAAATGTGCCTTTATGCAAACCAATTAGAACAATTCTCCAATGCAAATGAAAACTCTTTAACATTTATTGTTGGTGAAAAAGGGGTGGGTAAATCATTTTTTATACATAATTATTATAAAAATTTTAATAATATTTTATATATAAAGGATGAAGTGTTTAAGTCATATTTTTTAGAACCAATAACATCAGCATTAACGAAATATGATAATAATTTTAAAATAGAAAATGACGAATTAAATATGCCAAACATAATTCGGAAAATGCTTCTTGATATTTGCAGAAAAAAAGGCGTTGTCATATGCTTTGAAAGCTTTAATTCTTATCCAGAAGATTTGGCCGAATTTTGCATTAGTTTTTTGCAAGCCTATCTAGATTGTGATAATAGTGATACATTTATATTGATCGAACTTGACAGTGATATCAATGATATGCACGATTTGCTTAAAAAGCTTTACTCACTAACAATAAATACCAATTTTATAAAATTTTTGAAAAAAACAGAGGATGAATTATTTGAAATAATATCGAAAAAATTTAATAATAAAATTATTCTCGAAGAAAAAGAACGAAAATATATAATTAAATCATCTTTTGGAAATATTACGCACTTATTTTTAATAATCAATTATTTGAAACAGGAAGGACATATCCATTTTGACGGTACAAAATGGATATGTAATCAATTACCCAAAGGAATCTTAAATCAATCCATCGAAGAATATATTATGCTCCGTTATAATAAGTTGAATGATGATTTGAAATTATTATTACAAAAATCGTCTCTTTTAGGTCCTGAATTTTATTCTAATCAACTTCAACAAACTTTTAATTTGGTAAGGGTTGATGAAGAACTGACTAGAATTGAAAAATTATCATCACTGATTCAAAAAAATGATAACTACGATTCCAGTAAATATTTATTTGAGACAGACGATGTCTGTAATAATATTCAGAACCTTATTCCGGAAAACGAGAAAAAGATTTGGAACAGAATGTTAGCAAAGTATTATGAAATGCAATACAAAAAACATGATCAAAACATGATTAAGCGGCTTGAAAATTGCTGTAGGCTGGCAACTTATTACTTTAATAGTGATAATTTGGAAAGCGCAATCATATTTTATTTTAGAGCAATCCGCTATAGCGTATATCTTTTAGATTATAAAGGTGCACTAGAATTAATCGCATTATTATTGGACATACCAAAAGTTTGCGATTTAAACAAAGCTCTATATTTTGAATCTTTGAAACTACAAGCATATTGCTATCATCAGTTAGGGAAGTATGAGCGCTCAACAGAATTATATTTAAAATTACTTAACAATGAATCGTTTACAAAATTAGAAAATATAGAAATATCATATTATTATGCAGATTCCTTATATTTTATAGGAAAAGTCGGTGAGGCTCAAGAAATATTGCTTACCTTAAAGGAATGTTTAATATCCAGCAATAATAATAAGTTATTATTTAGAGTGTTGAGTGAATTGGCTACAGTATATGGTTTCTATAGACAATACGGAGAAGCAAGACAGTATTTTAGTTATTCAGTAAATCAATCTCATTCAACTGGTTTAGAGAATGAATATAATGTGCAATTAAGAAAATCCAGTATGTTTTGGGAGTTAAAGCTGACAATTCCTTTAATGGAACAAGCCGCAGAATATTTTGAAAGAAAAAACAATATTCCGGAACTCGCAAAAACATACCATAATCTTGGTACTGATTTACTTTACCTGGGAGATAGTAAAAATGCTATTATTTATTTAAAGCAAGCAATTAATGAATTGCAAAAATACGGCAGTGATGAAATTCATTATACTTATAATTGCATTGGAGTTTATTATGCAGCTTACGAATCAAATTTTGAAAAGGCGATTGAATATTTTCAACGGGCAATTTCCTTTAAGCCCGTTTTATTTTCAACAATGGTGCTGTATCTAAATTTATCAAGCTGTTATAAAGCATTGCAAAATGATGAGGAATCAGAAATTAATCTTGAAAGTGCAATGCAAATACGAGCAACACTTGGAAATGATGTACCTTCTTATTCCCTATATCTTCTTATTAATCAAGGTCTTCACGCAAAGCTGGATGGAAGACTAAAAGAAAGTGAGCAATATTTTAGGGAAAGTCTCAAGTACAAACTAAACAACAATCAGTTATATTTAGTTGGAAAAAACATTTCGGAAGTATCCCGAAATATTGACAAAGACACACTAAAATATGCATCAATAGAGGCAGAACCATTATACAAGCGGTTTTATGAAAATAATATTTGTCTAAGTACATTACGTTTTTGGGAATAATTTATGTCGATTGCAAACGTTATTCACAATATCATTAAATATATCCTCAGGGCTAATATTGTTCAATTTAGCGGCCATCATGAATGAGGCAGTTTCGCTTAAGGCTGGTAAAGGTGTTACTTCTAATAAGTATGGTTTATCATCTTTATCCAGCCGAAAGTCTATTCGGCAATAATCATGGCACCTTAAATAAGAATACATTTTAAGTGCATAATTTTTTAACAATATTGTAGTTTCCTCAGATATTCTGGGGATAATTTTTTTGCATCCATATATTCTTTTGATTTCACTAGAATAAATAGGCATAATTTCATCATTAAATTGTAACGATTCGACCATTCCGAATACATAGGGTTTGCCCTGTTTCTCAACAATAGAAACTGTAATCTCTTTGCCAGAAACATATTGTTCTAAAATAAGCTTATCTGAGTATTTTTCAAAAAGCAACTTCGCATGATTCAGCAAGTCTTCTTTACAATTTATTAGCTTAACACCCATACTGCTTCCTTCATAATTAGGCTTTAAAATAGCAGGATAATGAAATGAAAGTGAGTCAATATCATTTAAACAAGTTATTTCTACAAAATCAGGTGTTGGCACATGCAAATAATTAGAAATTAGTTTGGTTAAAATTTTGTCTAACGTGACTATTAAGGTATAAGCATCGGAGCCTGCACACGGAAGATTATGTAGCTCACATATAGACGCAATCCAACTTTCTCGATTCCTACTTTGTATCCCTTCAGCTGCTGTAATGATTAAATCAAAAGCGTTTTCCAGTCTTATATATTCCAGTAGTTTTCGATAGTTTCCAATTAAAATTACTTCATGTCCGCATCTTTCCAAAACCTCTTTTACAAAAGTTATAGCAGTCGGTGAAATGAAGTCACAAAATGATAAGTCATTTGATGAATAACCATAATCCTCTTTGCAATCAAAACAAAACCCTATTTTCATTTTTATATCCATTCCTTTCGCGCTGCTCAAGGCACAAAACGTCATGAAAAACGTTGGCTTGTTGCAGCTTTCTTTTTATAATAGTTTCCATAGGGATATTCAGTACACTACAAATCACGGGGAGGTGAGTGGGCTGTCCGAATTATCGGATGACCGTATTTTTATATGTGTAGAATGCTTTTTCAAGCACAAATAAGTGTGCCTCGAGCACGTAACCTTATCTTTGTTAA
>CAJTIR010000043.1 GCA_910576385.1 Lachnospiraceae bacterium | reverse complement strand
TGTACATATCTTTACGGATGACAATCCAAGGCTGTTTAACATACCGCCAAGGGACAGCATCGCATGGAAAAAGGAATATGGCGGGAGGACTTCCGTGGAACGCTCTAACAAGCGTGAGAAAGAAGACTATAAATCAGAAGACGGCAGGCACCGTTCTACGAAAATGTGGTACTGCCGCCTCTACGGCATCATGATGCTGCAACATCTTGATGCCTGGGAAATGCCCTCTGCTGAGGCATTTCAAGAATCATTATTAGGATTGACCGCCTAATAATGATATCTTAAGCGATTCCATATGATTTTTCAAGGCATAGTACCCGCTATGTCCAATGTTTATGTCCATTTTTCTCAAATTTCTTTTCCTGCACGATATTCAGTTGTCAATTTTCAGTTAGAATCACATTCATTGAGATTCCGAGAAGTTATATAATTGCCTGCCTCCACATAGTTCCTCCCAAGCCGGGACAGATCCTTTACAATCACGCAGTTAATGCGCCCGTCCCTGATGTCCCGCATCATTTCCTCAAAGCCGCTTCTTTCAAAATTTGTCCCGGTCTTGGAAACATCCATATATTCATGTTCCACTACAATATCGTCTGCACCATCCACAAATTTTTTTATAAGCTCCATCTGGTTTTCTATGGTTCCACGCTCTTTGTTTGCCTCGCTTTCAAGGGAGAGCCGTGCATACAGTCCCGCCCTGAATATTGGCTTTTCTTCCTTTACAGCCGCTGCGGTTTTTCCCACATTGACAAAATCAACTTTTCTTGATTTTCTTGCCATTTTACACGACCTCCCTTTCCTGAATGTTTACCCTTCCGTTTTCCTCTGTGCATACTGTGCATCCGGCAGACTGTATCTGGCGAAGCGCCGACTGGAAACAGTCCTGAAAATTGAAATCTATCTCAACATGGTTCCTGTCAAACACCCTTACCCTGTCAATCAGTTCCACTGCCGCCATCCTGCTTAATCCGCTGATGTTCTGATACTCCTTGAAATACCGGAGCCATTCATATTTATCCGTCTTAGCCTCAAGCACATTCCGTATCTCATGGCTGAGCTTCCTGACTGTCTCCTCCGCTTTCTTTCTCTTGTTGTTATAACCTTCATACAGTTCCGCATAATCTTCTTTGGAAACAATCCCGTCTTTCAGATCCTCATACAGCATGTCCCGCAGTCCCCGGCACCTCTCTATTTCCTGTTCTTTTGCCTCTTTCTGCCTTTCCAGTTCCTTAATTTCCAATTCCTGAAACGGCACCGTATTGATATATTCGAGGATTCTCCCGGTATCAAGGACGTTTGCAATATGCGTCTGAAGCACCTCAAAAACAAGGTTTTCCAGCTTTTCCTTCGGGATACGGTGTGTCCCGCACTCCTTTGTCGCCGCATTTTTTGAGCAGATATAGTAGGAATAAACCTTCCTCCCTGCTGGAACATTCCGCTTGATCATCGGCGCACCACAGTCTGCACACACCGCAAGCCCTGACAGCACATAAACTTCACCCTCATTTGGGGATGCCCTTGTGTCCATGCCGAGAAGCCTCTGGACAATAGCAAATTCCCTCCTACTGATGACAGGCTCGTGGCTGTCCTCTATCTTTATCCATTCCTCTTTGGGCTTATCCACAATCTTCTTTATCTTATGGTTCGGTGTGGAATGACTGCCCTGTATCAGCGTCCCGACATATACCTCGTTCTCAAGTATTCTGCGGACGGACATGGAACTCCACTCTGCCTGCTCATGCGTCTTAAAATTATCCTGAATACGGATGCCGAGGCTGTGCTTGTATTCCATCGGGGATAATACCCCCTGCCTGTTCAGTCTCTCCGCAATGGCAGTCTGGCTCATTCCATGCAGCTTCATGCGGAATATGTCCTTTACAACGCCCGCTGCATATAAATCAGGAACCAGCCTGTTCCTGTCATTTTCATCCTTCCTGTAACCATAGGGTGTAAATGCGCCTATGTACTCACCATTTTTCCGTTTTACCTCCAAATGGCTGCGTATTTTTATGGAAATATCCCGGCAGTAGGCATCATTCATCAGGTTTTTAAACGGGACGACAATATCATCCCTCTCGCTTTCTTCCTTACTGTCAATATGGTCATTGACGGCAATGAAGCGCACGCCAAGAGCCGGGAACAGCCTTTCAATATACTTCCCGGAATCAATATACTCCCTTCCGAAACGTGACAAGTCTTTTACAATCACACAGTCTACTGTTCCCCTTTTGATGTCCTCCATCATCATCTGGAAACCGGGACGTTCAAAATTGGAACCGCTGTAACCGTCATCCACACGTTCAGAAACCACTATAATGTCATCTTTGCCTTTCAGGAAATCTTTGATCAGATTCTTTTGGTTGGAAATGCTGTTGCTCTCTGCCTTTGCTGCACTGGCAACATCGCCATCCTCTTTTGACAGTCTTACATAGATGGCTGCATGGTAGATTCTGTCTACTGTTTTACTCATATGCGTAATCCTCCTTAAACTGTTAAGCAGGACAAACGCCAGTAAACGTATATTAGATTTGATGCTGAAACAGATGCGCCTTTCTCATGAAACATCTGCTGTCTTTTCTCGAATCCTATATTAACATAATTTACGGCATTTTTCTACTGCTTTTTTATAAATTTCATGAGCCATCTTTCCGGTATTTTCTGAGCCTTTCTGTCAAGCCATAAGGAGCAGACTCTCAAAAGCGTCCTCGAAGCTCACCCCGTTATTAGCAAAGCGGATTTTTACCATTGTGCTGCCAACCTTTACCAGATATGGATTGCCAACTTGCCCTAGATACTGCTTCTTCTTTTCCTCTACTGTCCGGTTCCGGTCAATCCGTATTTTGCTGATGTCCTTTAATTCATCCAGCCTCACATCATCAAAATCCTGTTCCAAAAATTTCCTGTGTTCCTCTGCCGTCATCGCATTACCTCCCAATAAAAAAATACTGCCTGATACTGCTGGCAGCTATGTAAAAAGCCGGACATCTGCCCGGCTCTGCTCTATATTCTATTAGATACATCTGCCTTTCAATTCATTTTTGCCTGATATGAGAGCTGCTATCTTGCCCCTTTATTTTGTCCGCTTTGCTTCGCTGCCCCACTGCTGCCTCCCATGACTTTTTCAATAAAGGCTTGCTTTCCCTCTATATAACTGTCGCTTTCCCTGCTCTTTGCTCCAAGTTCTTCAAACTTGTGCGGCGTATTGTCCGCATCAAGAATCATGCTCTCTGCCGGATTTAAAGAGACTACGCTGATACCATTTTCTTTCAACATTTTAACAATATCATTAAACTCTCCGTATTGTGTACTGATCCAGCCAACAGAAGGCACGACAAGCACAACATCCTGACTGCTGTGTGCTTTTGCAACCATTTGAAAAAACGCTTTTCTGTCCCTCACTTCCCTGCTGTTTCGCTCATACACACATGAAAGGGATAACCCATGCTCCTCACAATATGCTTCTATTTGTATTTTTTGGCTCCTTATTTCCTCTGTATCTCCCGGTTGAGCGGTCACAAAGCATATGGCTTGTTTCCTGTCCTTCTGTGTGACATATTCGCCAGCTATCTGTTCCTTTTTCCTGTCGCAAAAGCTCTCTGACTTCTGCCCACTCTTTTCAATATCAGTTTCAGGTGACAACTGATCCTTATTTCCCACCCGCATATAAATCGCAGCCTCCATTTCGCAATCCTCCATTCTGCAATTCATTTGAACAACATACTTTGCCCATTACAGACAAATATGTAAAAGCCGGACACCCGCCCGGCTCCAAATGGATATGATATTATGTCTTTTCCTTAATTATATCTTTCAAATACTCCCACCTGCACCTGTACGCCTTCCGTGATCCGGTCAAGCGTTTCTTCATCAACCTTTCCCATATGGTCTACAATGCGATCAAAGTTCAGCGCTGTTACCTGTTCGCACAGTGCGATGCTGTGCTGGTCCAGCCCCTCCGTCTTATACGCAGATATGAATACATGAGTGGGCAGGTTCCGTTTCTTGTAGATTTTAGTGGACAGCGGAACCACTGTAATGACGGTGCTGTGCCTGTTCGCCCTGTTGTTGCTGACTACCACCACCGGGCGCATACCGCCCTGCATACTTCCCTGATACTGTACGCCCAGATCGGCATACAGAATATCGCCTCTCCGTATCTTCATCAGCAGCCTGTGCCTCCGTCCCATATCGGTCTTTCCTTGTTATTGTCCTGCTTTTTGGACATAGAGGGATACCCGAAGGGTGTTTCCTTATCAGCGGGACGCACAGTTGTATCATACATATGGTACTGCATGGTAGAAAGCTCAAAAAAGCCGACACCAATGTTTGCGGCATCATGCATAAATTCTTCCAGATCGGACTCATCCGCCGTTATGTCCATCATTTTCTCCACAACAACGGTATCATACCGTCCACTGAGCAGACGGGTAATCAGCATATTTACCGCATCCCTGTCAATATCCCTGTTCGGTCCCTTATTGATGACAGTTTCATTCATCAACGCTATTCCTGCCATGCTGCACTTCTTTCGATTTTCCCGAATGATTCTGCGGATATTGCCTTCTGACTTGTTGGAGTTCATAAACATGACTGCCGGATGCATAAGTACGCCGACAGTGACACTTTTCACATTACTGCACATGATAATCACCTATACTTTCTTCTATTTTCATTGTCTGAAACAAAAGAGAAGTTTTTACCGGCATTATCCTCTCATACAGGAAAGCCTTGTCTGTCCGTTACTATATAACTGCAAGGCTTGCCTGTATCAGAGGATAACGTGGCGTTTCCGCCACATTACCCCTCTGTTTCATCTGAAAATATCAGATCTGCTCTCGCCCATCCCCGAACCGGGTAACATACACTGGGACGGCTGACATCCCGCACTGCGCCTCCATCATGCCCAACCAGACGGAATCCACAGGGAGCCACTCCCGGAAAATGCTTTTCGCTGAAATTCCGGCGCTGTTTTACCTCATTATCTCTGGCTGCCATGCCAGTAGGCACAATCCTCTGCTCCATACCTTCACGGGCAACAATGTTATCCATTGCAGGCATATCTTCGCACGAAACGGGATTCTGCCACCTCTTTTATCCCTACACAATGCAAACAGATAAAAAGGCGAAAATAAAATCAGGTGTATGCGTGTCCTATTAAATTATTGCGGCTTTCTCAAGCCTGCAACTATCATAACTGAAAAAGATAATTTTTCAGAGTGCCAGTATCCGCTATTTCTGATATTTATAGCTGATTTAAGCCACTTTAACGATTGATGGCATAAACACATAAAAGACAGTTTGAAATCAAGTTTTCGATTTCAAACTGTCTTTCTTCTTTGACCGTATTTCAGATTTACAACAGCTTGTCCATTTCCTCTGCCATTTCCTGCAGCATATGTAATAAAAATTTCTTCTGTTTAGGGCTCCTATCCTTTAAAATATTGCTGACCTGTTCTAATTCCGGCATTTCCGCCTGTTCATACAGCAAAAAAGATAATGGAACTTGAAGTGCATCCGAAAGCCTTAAAAAATTCTCTAAAGACATACTTCTCTGCCCTCCCTCAATCCGTTTTATAGAATCCACTGATAAATCTGCCAACTCTGCAAGTTTCATCTGTGTCAATTTTTGCTATTTTCGGTATAATTTCATGTTATCTGCAATAATATATTTTATATCCTTCATTTTCTGATTCTCCATTCATAATATTTTTTGAAATGAAGAATCAGCTGGAGGTCCTCGACTACATATATTTATAAAATAGAACAAATTTCGACATGGCAATAAAAAAGAATACTTCTCACAAAGATGCTTTATCCCTGTTCGTTGTATTCTATCAATTTTGCATTTTAAAAAATTACGTTTCTTCCCTGCACTTCTTCTATTTATTAAAATATGTAATCTCTCATCTCATTTTTTGTAAAAATCATTTATTATTACGAAATATGATTTTTACGATACTCACCTCGATTCCATAAAAAACGGACAATAAAAAATAAATTTTATCATCCGTTTTGTTAGACCTCTCATCAAAGTTTAGAGGCAATTCATCATATTTATAAGTATATTAGCCGTTACTTCTCTTATCTCTTATCAGACACCGTCTTTTTCTTATATATTGCTGTCTTTGCTTGATAAATTCATTCTCATCTGATACCATACAACAGCCCCATGTTCCGAATCTGAAAAGTCTTCATTTTTAAACCCGAATTTCTCATAGCGTTGTATCAAATCTTTTTTACAGGTAAGTATCAATCCTCTGCGGCCTTGTGATTTAGCATCTTCTAACATTTTGTTCATCAGTATAGTAGCATGACTTTATTCTAATCATAACTACATCTGCTTTCAAAAAAAAGCAGCGAGAAACCTCCCGCCACCCTATCCATATTTTTGTAATTATTTTATCTGTTGCTTACTTCAATGGTACGCTAACTGAATCATCCAAAAACCCATGATATTTTAAAATAGCGCATCCTAAATCCATACCTGCTCTCGTTCGTGAAGTTTCCTTTGCTGTTCCTTCTTGTACAAATTTCACTCATATTTTAATAAAAATCTACACTGTCCCTGGTTGAAACTGCAAATATTAATATAAACTCCAATATCACTTAACGAATTGTCGAATAGCTTCACTCAATTCATCAATTTTATTAAAATCATTTTCCTGGACTGCATCAACAATACAATGATTAATATGATCCACCAGAATCACCTTACCGGCATTATTGATTGCTGATTTTACTGCAGCAAGCTGTATGAGAACCTGCGAACAATCTTCACCATTGTCTACCATCCGTTTCACTTTTTCAAGGTGACCAATTGCCTTCGCAAGACGATTGGAAACTGCTTTTGCATTAGGATGCTGATGTTCGTGCATATTACCATCTCCATTCTTTTGTGGGTATGCAAATCCATTATAATGTTAAAATTTTCTCTGTTATCTCTGTTAATTTATGGGCATTTCTTCCAAGAATACGCAAGGCAATATGTCCTGCGGATGTTCGTGTTACCCCGCCCTGCATGTTTTTGGAATTGTCAAGCAGTTCACGCACCTGCCGCACCCAGTCCTCTGGTTTTTGCTTGTTACAAATCACCATATTTGCCAGATGCGTAAACCCTTCATACATTCCAAAGTTTCTCATGTCCATTCGTTCTGGTTCATAACAGGCATAATCCCTATATACAATCCGTCCACCCTGATAAATACAGATTCTATTCTGAAATCTGCGATACTGAAATTCTTCGCCGTGCGCAATGCGCCCACAGCTTAAAATTTCACTAAAAACAAACTGTGAAGTTTCGTTCTCCAGTTCCACATTCACTGTACACCGATAATCGGAACCTGCAAATGGAATGGCTGGCAAAGGCATATAATGCAGACAGGCATTGTCACCCACTGTGAGATGCACATGTCTTTTGGCACAGTCTCCTTCCATCTGATGGATTTTTTCATATGCCTGGGAAACAAATTCCATATTAGAGTTTTCCTTGACACAAACATCTATTTCCTGCCTGTCACCCGCCATAATTCCAGCCGAGGCTGTTAAAAGCATAACTGTCATGAAATCTTTCTTTTCATAAAATGGATGCATAATCTTAAAAGGAGCGGTAAATGATACATCTTCCAAAATCGTTTTTCCTTCTCTGTATGCCGTTCTAATATGAAGTTTTGAAAGTTTTCCAAACTGATTATTCATAATTACTGACATCCTTCTAACAATACATTTCTTTTAATCCAGTCAATAACAGGGACAATTCCATCCCGGTTCCGGATATTTGTAAACATAAACGGCTTATCTCCACGCATTTTTTTGGAATCCCTCTCCATCACGCCTAAATCTGCACCTACATATGGGGCAAGATCCATTTTATTAATAACCAGCAAATCAGATCGGGTAATCCCTGGTCCACCTTTTCGCGGAATTTTATCGCCTTCTGATACATCAATAACAAAAATCGTAGCATCCACTAATTCCGGACTAAACGTGGCAGAAAGATTGTCTCCACCACTCTCAATAAAAAGAATTTCTATATCAGGAAAACGCTTAAGCATCTCATCTACAGCTTCCAAATTCATGGAAGCATCCTCACGGATTGCCGTATGAGGGCATCCCCCCGTCTCTACTCCGATAATACGTTCCATCGGCAATACACTATTCCTGCATAAAAACTCTGCATCTTCTTTTGTATAAATATCATTCGTAATCACACCAATACAATAGTCGTCTGCCATTTCACGAGTCAGACATTCAATTAGGGCTGTCTTGCCGGAACCCACAGGTCCCGCAACGCCAATTTTTACATAAGACATTATTAAATCCGCCTTTCTATTTACTAAGACATATAAATTCTGGAATAAAGCCCCTCATGCTGCATGCAGCGAATATCAATTCCGGGCGCCGAAAGACACAACTCATCTTCCGTTAGTCCCTTTACCTGATCCAAAAGTTCTGGAAACAGTTCCTGGCTTCTGTAAAGTAAGTGCTGCCCATCTGTCTGACTCAAAGGTATAGTCTTTACACAATTTGTAATCATAGAAGATGTCTGGGCATAAAGGTAATGCTCCATGGCATCTTCATAGGGAATCCCTACAGCGGCACAAAATACACCGTATACAATGCTATGAGTCATTGTCCTGTCCCTGCATTTTCCACAGTACCTTTGAAAAATATCTGATTCATAAGGGATATCCATTCCCATCACCGTTTTGACAAAACGTGAACCAAGCTTATGCCCGGCTTCCCGTGTCTCTTTTGGTACACGGCTTGCTTCCAGCAAATCGTCCAATATTTCAATTTTCTGTATCTGTCCGGCTGCTGCATATTCATAAGCCAGCCGGACAGCCAGAAATTCATTGTAACAAAAACTGTAACACATACGATGGTATAGGAATTCCCATACATCATCTAAAGATGTAAGCAAATTTTTCTGAATATAAGTCTCAAGACCATAAGAATGGGAATATGCACCAATTGGAAATAATGCATCATTCACCTGGAGCAGAAGATATTTTTTTCTCCATCCTTGTAAATTCATATTTTCCTCCAAATTCTGTCAGAACTCATTCCAATATTTCTACAGAACTGCTCTGGCACACATCTTAATGATGATGATTATTAATTGAGGATGAAAGTGCATGGCTGAAATCAAATCTAAGTTTTGCCTTTTCTGCCGATACGCCATGGATATGATTTACTTTATCCATCAAAGACTCATGATAAGGCGTATAAAAGGTAAAATCATCCTCTCCACGGAACATTGTCGTATGGGTATTCCCCACCTCATAACAGAGTTTAGCAATCTGCCTGGGATGATCCTGCCGCACAACCATCTTAATCGCTTCACAGGGCGGAATATTAACTGCAATCACCTTATGCTCATCTGCATAGAGTACATCATCCTGATTCAGTCCCCTGCTCAGTACATCATCTCCCATACGGATACCAATATCTTCACCCTCTGCTGAAGTCTTCCGGTGCAGGCGTGAAAATGCCTCATGCCATTCAATATCTACATAATCCACCCGGCGGCCAGAAAACTTCTCATCTGAAAGAGTTCCTAAAACTTCCTCGCACAACATTATGATTTCCTCCCATTTTACCAAACGCCAAGCAGCAACATCACACCTGGAATCCAGGCTGTCACAATCCCTTCAAAAACCTGCAGGCAAGGCACAAATTTTCCCAGTTTTTTTTCCATGATATCGGTGACAAAAGATGTCCCCCACAGAATTGCCCACAGCCACCAGATTGCTGCCCATCTCCAGTCCGGCACAATACCAAGCGCCTCGCTTCCGGTTACACCCTCAATAATACCAAATACAACTGCATTAACAGCAACAAAGCTGGAGAACCATGCAAATGGGAGTGGGTTCAAATCAAAAATGTTCATCATTGCTACAAACAGATAAGTAAAACAAAACAGAAGCCCTGTACCAGCCGCATAATAATTCCCCTGTACCAGATTGACAAAATTGATAAAAAGGGAAAGTCCGCCAGTCAAAATATTCATAACTGCAGCAGATTTCTTATCTACATTTGCCAAAGAACAAATGCCATTGTTTATTAAAACAATTCCTACAAAAAGTAAGCAAACTCCTAACATAAACAGATACCTCCAAACATATCAGATTAGAACAAACTGTAAAGCTGTGTCAAAGGCAGTGTTTCTGCGGGTTTTGATTCCAGTTTCACACCATCCGCACATACCTCATATGTCTCTGGATTTACAGTAATTTCCGGGGTTGCATCATTTAATTTCATATCTTTTTTTCCAATATTTCTACAGCCATATACTGGCACTACCGTTTTTTTCAAACCATATTTCTCTTTAATGTTTTGATCCATGGCAGCCTTAGATACAAATGTCAGACAGCTCTCACATTTTGCATCTCCATGTGCTGCAAACATAGGTTGATATAATACCGGCTGCGTGGTAGGAATCGACGCATTGGCATCACCCATTTTGGAGGCAATAATCATGCCACCCTTGATAATCATATCAGGCTTTGCACCAAAAAACGCCGGATTCCAAAGCACTAAATCAGCAAATTTTCCTACTTCAACCGATCCAACATAATCTGCTATACCATTTGTAATAGCCGGATTAATGGTATATTTTGCAACATAACGTTTTGCTCGGAAATTATCATTACCGTTTTCCTTATCAACGCCCAAAGGTCCACGTTCTTCTTTCATCTTATGTGCTGTCTGCCATGTACGGGTAATCACTTCGCCTGGACGCCCCATCGCCTGGGAATCAGAACTCATCATGGAAAATACACCCATATCATGCAACACATCCTCTGCTGCAATCGTCTCCGGACGAATTCTTGAGTCTGCGAAAGCCACATCTTCAGGAATATTTTTATCTAAATGATGACAAACCATCAACATATCCAAATGCTCATCTATGGTGTTTACGGTGAAAGGCATGGTTGGATTCGTAGAAGACGGCAGTACATTCTGACTGCTCGCTGCACGAATAATATCCGGTGCATGCCCACCGCCTGCGCCCTCAGTATGGAATGTATGTATGGTACGGCCACCGATGGCATCCAGTGTATCTTCCACGCAGCCTGCCTCATTCAGTGTATCTGTATGAATAGCAACCTGAACATCATATTCGTCTGCCACATTCAGGCAATGATGAATCGCTGCCGGAGTGGAACCAAAATCTTCATGGATTTTCATCCCCATTGCACCAGCTTCCAACTGCTCAATAATCGGTTTTTCATCAGAACAATTTCCTTTTCCATAGAAGCCAAGATTCATCGGATATTCTTCCGCAGCTTTTAACATCATACGGATATTCCATGATCCCGGTGTACAGGTTGTAGCATTTGTACCATCTGCTGGTCCTGTTCCACCACCAATCATTGTTGTTACGCCTGAATACAAAGAGCATGGTATCTGCTGCGGGGCTATAAAGTGAATATGGCTGTCAATGCCACCGGCAGTCACAATTAGATTCTCTCCCGCCAGAGCCTCCGTTGATGCGCCAATCGTCATTCCAGGTGTCACACCATCCATCAGATCTGGATTTCCTGCTTTTCCTATTCCAACGATTTTCCCATCCTTGATGCCGATATCAGCCTTGATAATACCTGTATAATCAAGAATCAGGCAGTTTGTGATGACCAGATCCAGCACCCCGTCTTTACTGCAGGCTTTTACGGACTGTCCCATTCCATCGCGGATAGTCTTTCCGCCGCCAAATTTCACTTCATCTCCATAAGTCGTATAATCCTTTTCCACCTCTATCACCAGACTGGTATCTGCCAGACGAACTTTATCGCCCACAGTAGGACCATACATCATTGCATATTTTTCTCTGGAAATTTTATTACTCATTTGATTACCTCCTCTACACTGTTTACATAAAGCCTTTTACTGTTGCTAATTGAATGGCGGTCGCTTTTGTTGCTTCTGAAGCCTGTGCACATGTCAGATCATTCAGTCCATAAATGCGATTAGCCCCTCCCATTGCTGTCAACTGTACCTCTTTTTCTTCACCTGGTTCAAACCGCACGGATGTACCTGAAGGAATATCCAAATGGTACCCATAAGCTAATGCACGGTCAAATTCCAGTTGACGGTTTACTTCAAAAAAATGAAAGTGGGAACCAACCTGTACCGGTCTGTCGCCAGTATGCTTTACGATAACAGTAACTGTTTCCTTTCCCTCATTAATAACAATTTCTCCGTTTTTCGGAATTACTTCACCTATTTTCATCCTTCTTTCCTCCTTACTGAATTGGATTATGTACAGTTACTAACTTTGTACCATCTGGGAATGTCGCCTCAATCTGGACTTCATGTACCATATCAGCCACACCTTCCATAACATCGTCTTTTGATAAAAGCTTTGTACCTAATGACATTAACTCTGCAACAGTCTTACCATCTCTGGCATGTTCTAACAGTTCGGAACTGATAAAAGCTATAGATTCCACATAGTTTAGCTTCAGCCCTCTGTCTTTTCTCTGCTTCGCCAGTTCTCCTGCCATATGAAGCATCAGTTTTTCCTGTTCTTTTGGATTCAAACGCATAATATTCTACCTCCTTAAATATTTTTGGGATATATAAAAAAAGAGACCTCCTTTCAGAAAGACCTCTTTGTCTATCACAGATTTTTATAATGGTTCCTATATCTGGAAGGCGGAACACCCACTATTTTTTTAAACAGCCTTCCCATGTATTTATCATCACACTTAAGCTTATTTGCAATCTCTTTTATACTTAAATCAGAATAAAGAAGAAGCATTTTCATACTGTCAATTTTATAATGGTTGCAGTAATCCACAAAAGAAATACCAACATCCCTTTTAAAACTGTGGCTTAAGTAAGTATGATTTATACCCATAAGCACGGCAATCTCCGGCAATAGGTGCTTATCAAACGGTCTGCCGAGAACATACCGGATCACTCTCTGGATCATTTCAGATTTATTGCCAGGATAATAATCATCAAATCTCTTATGCAGCATGGACAAATAATCTTTTATGAATAAACTAATATCTTCTATATCAGCAGTATCCAAAATATGCTGTTTCGTATATACAAATGGCGGTATAATATTTTCAAGCCACTCATATTCCCTGCATAAATTTTCGGTAATACGCTGCAGGGCAGACACCATATCTATGCGAAACCACATTTGGGTAACATCCTTTTTATTTAGATAATGATGTATGAAATCCTCTGTCAAGTCATTGATGTACGAGCCATGATTAGTGATACATTCAGCTAATTCTGCTTCATCATAAGTATGATTATTGACAATTGCAATCCCGGGCATAGTGTTGTTTTTTCTCATAATGCACCTTCCTACCATAAACCAGTCAGCAAAAGTACGGCGGGTATCCATGCTGTAACGATATCCTCAAATATTTGTAAGGATGATGTAAATCCAAACAGCAGGCCTGTGCAACAGCATAGTAATTCCCCTGGACCAAATTTAACATATTGGCAAACACTGAGGAACCACCTAACAAACCGAAATCTCTCCGTGTGTTATAAAAATATCTTCCGCTTATTTAAAATTTCTTCAAGAAAACAAATAAAGACACGATGGCCTAATAACCATTGCGCCTTTGCAATTTTTGTTCCTCTTTCTGTAATTATAGTAATTTTAAATCCCTTTTTCAAAAAAGTACACTCATTATTTTTGGAAAAAAGAGGATTATTTTTTGATTCAAGTATAATCTTTTGCTGATTGTAGCAAAGATTCATGAAGTTAGTGAAGATACATTTCCAATTGTCACAGCTAAATTTCTTTTTACAACACCCTTTTAGAATTTTATACAGATACTGCCCCCTGCATACAAAAAGGCAACTCTAGTCCATGTGCCTCCAGCAATTCTTTGTCGAACAGTATTTCCTTTACATCACCGTCTCGTATAATTTTCCCATCTGACATTAGGATAACACGACTACAAGTATCCAAAATCATATCCAAGTCATGAGAGGCAATAATTTTCATCTGCCTGAATCCATTCAATATATGAATCAGATTTCTCCTGTTTTTCGGATCTAACGCAACGGACGGCTCATCCATTAAAATCACATCTGGCATCATGGTAAGTATAGTCGCAATAGAGACGAGTTTTTTCTCGCCACCTGACATTTTATAGACTTGCTTATCCTTTAAATGCTCAATATGAACCATTTCAAGAGCTTTCTGCACCCGTTCTTCCACTTCTGATTCCGATAATCCATAATTTCTGGGCGCAAATGCCAGATCCTCATACACATTGGACATGAATAACTGACTGTCTGCATCCTGAAAAACATATCCTATATTTTTCCGGATTGCAGAAAGGTTTTTTTTCACCACCGGAATTCCTCCTACACAGATATTACCCTCATAGCCTAAATTCAATCCCACCATAAGTCTCAATAATGTAGATTTCCCTACACCATTAGCGCCAATCAATCCAATACAGTCATGTTCCTTTGCTGTAAACGTGATATTCTTTAATATGGGATGGGTTTTTTCATAACTGTAATTAACATTTTCTACACTGATATGTACTGCATTCATGTGTTTCCTTTCTCTTTTTGACAAATCTTACATGCCTATATGCGTCATCATAAATACTGCTGTCATTTATATGATTACCCTAAGACAGTAAAATACGGTACACCAAGTTGCCAGATATGCATAATCCTTTGCCCGGCAGGATATCCTTGTATCATAATAAAACTCTCCATTATATCCTCGAAGCAGCATACTTTCGTACACCCCATCTGCACGGTCTATACTTTTCAAGAGCAACTGCCCTACTAAGGAACCCCATACTTTGAAATGCAAACCTTTTTGATTTGGTGCCCGCAGAGAATATGCCTGTATCGTATGGCGTGCTTCATTCATAAGAAGCCTTATATAGCGGTAAGTCAACAATATTTGTGTTACTATAACAACCGGCACACGCAGAAGCCGCAACGCATGACATATTTTTTCAATCGGTGTAGTAGCAATAAGTAAATACGATGCCAATACACTGTAAATTCCCTTTACCATCAAAGTAAACATAGATACCATACCTGTCGTCACTGTGACACCTGCAATCTCCAACATTGGCTGACGGTCAAAAAATGGGTTAAAAATCCCTATCAAACAAACTACAGGAAGAATTACCCGCAATTTTCTTAATGCATCCTGAAAGGATACTTCTCCCAAAACAAAAACTATAATTGGATACACGCCCATGCGTAAAATCCCTGCCAGATCATATTTGGAAAAGGATATGGTAGTAGTGATGAAACATATTGTAACAACCAACTTAATTAGTGGATATATGTGATTTAACCATCGGTTTCTCTCAACAATGACATCCATATAATGAATATCACAAAGCGAACTATCTAATTTGTTCATATTGTTTTCTTTTTCCTTCTAAGATATCGAAATGCAAAACAGACAACCAGGCAGATTCCAAGAACTGCCATTGATCCTATAATTCCAGAAAATGAAGTACCAAATACAGATTCTGTCCCTTTAAAACTATAGTCCGTAAGAACTGCTGTGGCTTTCTGAATATTTTCCAGAACTATATGTACATGACTATTGACAGTTTCAATTTCTGTAGAACCTGTAATCCTTTCTATAGACCATTCCAATCCGTCTGGCTGAGTGGATGCAAATAATGAAAAAATCCCTCCTATCAGCAATGCTATAATAACAAAAAATGTTATAACTTTGCGTAAAGAAAACTTGCCTTCACTCTGATTTAAATTTGTTTTCTCTGTACCTTGAAGCATCTGTGGCCTTGACTCATAGACGAACAATAAAACCATCGCAGTAATTAAACCTTCTACGAATCCAATAACAAGATGAATCGGCTGCATTGTGCCTACAAATAAAGAAAACGGTAGCTCTGTAATACCAGAAAACATAGTTTCCAAAGTAACACTAAAAGCCCCCAACTGCAAAGCAACTATTGAACCAAGCATGGATGCACCTATTATCTTTGCCCTGCTAAAACCATGTTTTACAATAGGATGCCAAATTAAAAAATACCCCACAAAACATCCGTAAAAAGCCATATTCCATATATTACATCCCAATGCCAGAAGGCCACCATCTGCAAACAGCAGGCATTGAATCACCAATACCCCAATCATTGATAAAAATGCCGCATAAGGCCCTAACAAAGCTGTCAGCAGCATTCCTCCACATAAATGACCACTGGCACCAGTTCCCGGAATCGTAAAATTAATCATCTGTGCCGAGAAAACAAATGCCCCCATTACTCCCATAACCGGTATTTTTTTTGGTTCGTTTTCTACCCCTACTTTTTTTACGGAATAAGTTGCTGCCAAAGTGGAGCATACATACATTGTACCAGCTACCACTGGTGCTACTAATGCATCTGCCATATGCATTAGATATCGCCTCCTTCCTTATATGGCTAGAATAGCACCATGCGGAATTCTCCACAAGCCCCCATAGGGGTTAATATATTTTTAAACCCTACATATGTATAAGATAAAAAAAACGGTTCACATGGTGAGCCGTTTTAAGAGTATTCGCATTCATATTGCTATTTTTCTCCTGCTTTCATAATAAACTCCGAAAAAATTTTTCCGCTGTTTTCATCCACTAACCAAGAAAATTCCGGATGCCACTGTATACCCCAAATAAATCTTTTCTTTGGCACACACACTGCCTCAATCAAACCATCTTCTGAAACTGCCATGGCAGATACTTTGGGCGCCAGTTTGCAAATTGCCTGATGATGATAACTATTGACCATAAGAATTTCCTTGTTCAACAACTTATACAATGGGCTATCCCCTATGATTTTTACAGAATGCACTGGCACATCATATGGCGGCATCTGGTGATGTTCCGTGTCAGAGGGATGTTCTGACGGCAAATCCTGGTATAATGTTCCTCCCATGACTACATTGATGTATTGTATTCCCCGGCATATTCCCAAAAGTGGTTTATCCTGCTCATATACCATACGAAATAATATTGTTTCCATTTCGTCCCTCTCACGACAACACTGCCCACACATCTGGGAACGCTTCTGTGCATACATACCAGGAGAAATATCCTGCCCGCCGGCATATAAAAACCCATCCATTTCATCTGACAGCTGTTGTAAATTCTCTTCATCTGCTGTTAATGGAAGCATAACCGGAATTCCCCCCGCCTGTTCAATACCCTTCATGTACCCTGGCAGCATCCAATAACTTTCCCGTTCTATATCTACCAGTGGAACAATCCCTATGATTGGTTTCTTCATAAGCATCCTCCAAAACAATGATTGTTCATATCTCTGATATTTCACCATATCAATACTTTTCTATTAACTTTATTACCGCAGTATTTGCGTATGTCAAAGGTTCATTATGCACAAAAAAGGCAACCCTGTTAGAAGGAGCATAAAGCGTTTCTAGGATATCGCCCTCATATGGATTTAAAATATTTGCCAATGGCTGCCCGGTCTCTACTTCCTCTCCTGCCTTTACCATAGGTTCAAAAATACCAGATTTTGCTGTTTTAATTAAAAACATTTCCTCATCATGTACAACCTTTGAATATAAACGGTCTGGGATACTGTATTTTATCATCCCCTGCCCTGACAAAAAATTCATCACTGCCAGAACTGCCTGACCTGCACTATTTTGATCAATCCGAGAAGTAGTAGACGTGTACAATGAAAATGCCTGTGTTTCCCACACCTGCCAGTTATAGTTCAACGTTGCCGTATCATAAGGCCTCACCTTGCGGATAATCACATAAGGGAGACCAAACTGCTTTGCTGTCTCAGGATCACTGAAACCCTCATCCATCAGCCGCACATGAGGGACAAAATCCCCCGGCATATAAAAAGATGTAAACTGAATACCAAACTGATACTCTGAAACTTCCTGAAAAACACCGTCTGCAATTCTCTGGGTAGTTTCCCCCAGATTATATCCTGGAAACATCCTGTTAATATCCGTATTATCGGTTGACCAAAACCTTTTCTGTATATTCATGGAATATGGATTGATAGAAGGCAGGATTAATATTTTATGTCCATCCGCAATCCTTCCCTCTTCCTCGAGCTGCTTCATTTTCTTTACCAGCCTGGAACAGCAATACAGCTGCTGCACTTCATTTCCCCTGGAACTTCCCACAATGCAGACTGATTTTTTTCCTGTCCCAAATTCATATCCTGTCACACGGAATGCATCCCTGTACAGCCCCCTCATTTCATAAACCACTCTTTTATTCATAACCGCATACCTCCTTTTTCAGCAGACGGCCCATAAGGGAACCCTCCACTACAATCGGATAATCTCTTATGGTAAACAGCATACCGTCCTGCGGAGCCTGCACCTCGTCCAATACCTTTCCACAAAGCGGATCTACAATCCGTCCTATGGTTTCATCTTTTTTCAGTTTTGCGCCATGCTGCACCGCGGGAATAAACACGCCTCCGACACTTGCATTCAGATAACAAACATCCTCAGGATTTCGTGAAATAATCGGTTTTCTTACCGGTTTTACTTCTCCCTTCCAGATTCCCATCTTCTTCATCAACTGAAAAATCCCATCCACCATCTGGTTCCCATACTCCTGCGTGATGCGCATCCCTACCCCCATTTCTACTACCAGCACCGGAGTCCCAATATGGTTCAGGCTGTATGCAAAGGTAGATTCCAGCACCGTACTGGCTCCATGTACCCATATAAAATCAACATTAGCCTCCTCTGCCATTGGTACAAGAATATCCTGATGCAGCTCATTAATACGAATCTGCGGTATCTCTGTCAAATAAATATTGCTGGCATGAATATCAAGCACACAGTCCGAGCCTGCCACATCCTCCATAATCCGGGCAACTACATGCTCCATCATAATTCCATCAATATCCCCTGGAAACAAACGGTTCATATCCAGATCAAATGCCGGGATTCCCCTGGTAATAGAATCAATTCCCAGAGGATTCATTGCCGGATAAATATCTACAATTCCTGTCAGACATCCTTTGTCCTGTTCTATACGCCGCTGCAGTTCAAAGCATACATACTGCCCCTCCAGTTCATCTCCGTGAATACCCGTGACGACACTAATGCGTTTCATATCATCCGTGGGATTCTCCGGCATAATGCGGTTTTTCCTGATTTCCAATACCTCGTCCACAGGCAGCCCCACTGCTGCTATCGTCTTTATCATGTTATTCTTTCCTTTCTCATTCACATTTTTCCACCAGAACAGATATCGTCTGAGACTGTGCCCCGCCATTCCACATAAGTCCCCGGTTAATTGCACAGTCTGCTGCATCCCTGCCATGACCAAGCTTTATATAATGGTCTAATACCAGACAGTCATTTGTCGGGTCAAATGCTATCCACCGATTGCCGCAAAGCGCCTCTGCCCATGCATGGCTTGCACCCTCGCCGATAATCAGCCCACATACATACCGGGCAGGGATTCCCGCCATCCGAAGCAGTGTAATATAAATATGTGCATAATCCTGACAGACGCCTCTGCCCATCCCCCAGGCCTCCTCCGCCGTAGTATTCACCTGAGTGGCTCCCGGCACATAGGAAAAATCCTGATGCAGACTGTGCATCAGCGCCATACATATTTCATAATGACTCTTACACCTTGAAAAATCCTGGGATTTATAATATTCTGAAAGTCCGGGACCGGGTACACACTTTCCATGGGGAACACGGAAAATACCAGTCGTTTCATCCCCGGCCTCCTCCTCATAATCTGTCTGAATGATTTCCACATCCCCAACTGCCTGAAATACAAACTGATTATGGGGCTCTGTCTCACAGCCATATATCTGCCTGTTTCCAAAAGAATCCTTACCCCAGGAATACGCCACCTCAGGCAATACAGAAAGCTTAAGTCCCCGTAAATGCTGCCTTGCATCTTCCTTCGGGATACACTTAATTGTAAAATAACACCTGCCGACATATTCCTCATACTTTATTTCCATCTTATACTCAAAGTGCAATACTGACACCAAATCACTCCTAACCTGTCATATTACTATACAATTGCTTCAACATTAGATACAATCTTATAGTAATCCAAATCAGGATTTTCTACAAGGCTTTTCATCTGATTTAGCCTTGACTTATCATAGCGCAGCCCGCTTCTTTCCACCCTCGGAATCATGCGGCACACTTCTCTTACCAGTTCCTCTCTTGATACTTTCAGACGTGCATATAAATCAATACGCTCAATCCGTTTTCCGGCCTTAATCATATTCCTCACTTGTTCCGAGTCAATCTGGTCATCTGCAATCCCCCAAAATGACAGAATATGATCCATAAGATACTGCAGCTCTATCATCGGAGAACTACTCGCTGATGCTTTATTCATGTCATAGATAGCAAGCTGAACATAAGAGAGCGCCTCCGATCCAATACTTTCCCTAAGTACAATGGCATTGTCATATGCCCGGTTCAAATTACTGATAATCGAATCCGGATTATCTGCATCAAAGGGATAACGCCTCAAAAAATCTTCTTTTGATGAATAAATGTTCGGTATATCAATGGATTCACAAAATGCCTGATAACTGTCAACTGTTTCATCAATCATGCTGTCAAATCTTGGAAAATAGAAACGAAGTGTCGTGTATACACGCTCCGTATATCTTCCCAGCCAAAATAAATGATCTGCCTGTTCTACTGATATAATACCCATGTGTCTTTAAAACCTCCTCCCTGTGATGAATTCACAATAAATGAATCTGTATTTCTGGAAAATCTTGTAAGCCCGCTTTTCCAAACCATTGGTTCCTCTGCCATCAGGACAAACGCCCGAAGGTCCGCCTTTCTCGGTACAATCTCTCCCTGCTCCAAAATATCCAGATCCTGAAAATCAATGACCTCCTGGGCAATGAACCTTCTTGGCTCTCTCTGTAACAGATCAATAAAATCCTGTTTCTGCTGCTTTGTCATAGAATTGCCAAATACGACACCATAGCCACCTGCTTCCGCCACATCTTTCAATACCAGTTCATCAAAATGTGACAGAACATACTTCATATCTTCCTCATAAAATGGCAGATACGTCGGTGCGTTGCAAAGAATCGGTTCCTCATCCAGATAATACCGAATCATCTTAGGGACAAAATAGTAAATACCTTTATCATCTGCCACACCATTTCCCGGTGCATTGATGAGCGCCACATTCCCTTTGCGGAACACCTCATAAATATGTGGAATACCAATCAGGGATTCCGGATTAAAGTTCATTGGGTCCAGATACTCATCTGATATTCTGCGGTATACGGCTCCCACCTTTTCCCTTGTTCCGTCTGAAGAAATATAGTACAGTGTATCATTTTCTACAATCAACTCAGAACCCGTCGCAAGATGTGCCCCTGTCTTTTCTGCCAAATAGGAATGTTCAAAATATGCGGCATTATATCTTCCAGGTGTCAAAATCACTGTATGCCCTCCCGGATTCACATAATCCATCGCTCTTCGGAGTAAATCCGCATAATTACGGTTGTCCTCCAACCTGTAATTGTGAAAGGTATCCGGGGAGCTTCTTCTGCATAAATCCCTGGCAATCATGGGATATGATGCCCCGGAAGGCACTCTTAAATTATCTTCCAGTATATACCAGTTATCATCCTTTCCTTTTACCAAATCAATTCCAGATATATGGGAATAAATCCCCTTTGGCGGAACTGTTCCCTCACATTCTGCCATATATCCACTGGAAGCAAAAATAAAATCCTCTGGAACAATTCCATCTTTCACAATCTGTTTCTTACTGTAAATATCCTTTAAAAATAAATTCAAAGCCATAACACGCTGCTTTAATCCTTTTTCCAAATGACTGAATTCCTTATGTTCAATAATCCTTGGAATGGAATCAAAGGGAAATAACTGTTCTTTGAAGATGTTATTTTTATAGATTCCAAATTTCACCCCGTAGCGTGCTAACAGTTCATTGATTTTGTCTGTGTGCTTTAATAATTCCAGCTGCTGCATGGCGATTCCTCCTTCCAAATGCTTTAATAGAATGCCAAAAGGCGTCCTGCTTATTGCAGAACGCCTTTGTTCGTGAATCAAATATAGTATATTCTCTTTGGTGTCACATGTCAAGTTTTATTATTTCTTGACAAAAAATGCAGGAGAAATTGAAAAGTAGAAAAGACAAAACGCAGAGCCAATGCTTGTCCCTTGGAACACGGTTCCGTCCTCAAGTATTAAAAATGCCTTCATATATCCTTGTCCTTTCTTCTTTTCCCAAAACTGGACATTTTCTCTCCTTGTATCTTTCGTGCACATCATTTTCTCTCTGTTATTGTTCAAATTCGCCCCGTATATCTCCGGCAGGCGGCTCTATCGGATATACGCCATTAAAACATCCTGTGCAGATCTTTTTTCCTTTCACCAGCCCTCCCAAGCGGTCTATTCCAAGATACCCAAGACTGTCTGCTCCGATGATTTTGCATATGTCGTCAATCCTTCGGTTATAAGCGATCAGCTGCTCTCTCTGGGGAATATCTGTGCCGAAATAGCAGGACCATAAAAACGGCGGTGAACTGACACGCACATGCACTTCCGTTGCTCCGGCATCCCGAAGCATTTTTACAATACGTTCTGAAGTCGTTCCCCGCACAATGGAATCATCAATCATAATAATACGTTTTCCATTTACTGCCTCTTTTAATACATTTAATTTCACCCGGACTGCCGATTCCCTGTTGCTCTGCTTAGGTTTGATAAAGGTTCTTCCCACATAACCGTTTTTTACAAATGCATTTCCATAGGGAATGCCTGACTGCATTGCATAGCCAAGAGCAGCTGCATTACCCGATTCTGGCACACCTACCACAAGATCTTCCTCTACATAAGAATCCATAGCCAGAAACTGTCCTGCCCGGATTCTGGAAGCATAAACAGATACCCCATCAATATAGCTGTCCGGTCTTGCAAAATAAATATATTCAAAAATACATCTGGCCTCTTTTTCCTGTGAAATACAAAGGGAGGTATCCGAATGAATCGTTCCATCTTTTGATATAGTGACTACTTCACCGGGAAGTACATCTCTAACAAATTCCGCATCAATCGTCTCCAGGGCACAAGTCTCTGATGTAATAATATAAGCATGATCCCGCTTTCCAATACATAACGGTTTAAATCCGAAGGGATCTCTGGCTCCGATGAGCTTTCTCGGACTCATGACTATCAGAGAATAGGCTCCTTTTAACTTTCTACAGGCACGAAGGACTGCATCTTCTACCCTATCAGTATTCAGACGTTCTCTGGCTATGTGATATGCGATTACTTCCGAATCTATCGTTGTCTGAAAAATAGCTCCTGTATATTCCAGATCATGCCGAAGCTCATTGGCATTGATCAGATTACCGTTGTGCACCAGTCCCAGAGTTCCTTTTACATAGTTTAAAATAAGAGGCTGAGCATTTTCTCTTACAGATGCTCCTGCCGTGGAATACCGGACATGTCCCACTCCGATATTGCCCTTCATCTGCTCCAGCGTCTCTTTAGTAAAGACCTCATGCACCAGTCCCATGTCTTTGTGGGTTGAGACTTTCCTCTTTGGTCCCTTTGTGTCACTGACTGTAATACCACAGCTCTCCTGCCCTCTATGCTGTAAGGCAAATAAGCCATAATAGACAGAAGATGCCACATCTTTTCCGCTTAAATCATACATACCAAATACACCGCATTCTTCATGTAGCCCGGCAGAAAGCATTTCACAATCCGATATTTTATTGTTCATTCATCTTCCTCCAACCTAATCCTTTGCGCTTTGCATAATATCCATTTGCAAGATGTAGAGGCGTCGCTGCATTGTGCCCTGTTACACGGTATTTCGTTACCAAAGTCGTAACCAGCGCATCAGAATATTTATAAAACATACTGACATTCCTCCTCTTGCATTTTAAAAGCAAACTATAACTGCACTGCAGTTATCGGTACTGTCCTTACTCTTTAAAACTTTCCAGATAGATTCCATACCCTTCTCCCCTCCTTTTAAAAGGCATCTTTTCAATCCCACTTCATCCATATGGTCCGTCACTCCGTCCGAACAGATCAGAAACACATCCCCTTTCTGCAGATGCCCATGCCGGATTGCCGCCATCTGGCTTCCCGCCGTTTTCTCTTTTCCAAGATAATTCATAAGAATATGCCAATCAGAACGGTCTATTGGCCTGCCAGACATGAAATGAGCGTATGCTCTTGTATGCGGAATGCTCAGCCGGCTGATTTTCCGTTTGCGCAACAGATAGATTGGACTGTCCCCAATATTTACTGCCCAATAATGATTTCCTTTCCATAACAAAAAAGAGAGCGTGGTTGCCACAGTCCCTATTTTCTTTCCAAGGCTAACCACCTTTTCATTCATCTGATCCAGCAATTCATCTATCAGCCTTTCCGGTAGCTTATGGCTGTAACGGTATTGCTCCATAAAATGCATCAATGCCTGTACCGCAGCCCTTGATGCCAATTCCCCCAGACAGGCTCCTCCAACGCCGTCACACACGGCAACCATATGCAGTTCCTCGTGCTTACAGATAATTTGGCCCACTTTCCGGAAATCTTCCCCCTCATAGCAGAACAGCCCATCCACCATCAGATTATCCTGATTCATCTTTCTTGAGCCGATATCTGTCCGGGCTGTATACACCACATCCCATACATCTTCAAATTTAACTGTTTCCCCGCATAGTGCTACGCGAAGCTCTTTTGCGCTTGCGCACCGCCGCCTGCTGTCAATTGTCAATCCTTTCATCAAAATATTCTGCTGCCTTCCCAAAAGGCCGCTCCGCATAAGAATTTGCGGAATGCAGTCAGCTTTTTCCCTTTCTTTTACGCTCGGAATTCCTTCTCCTGTCAGAAGGTAGACAACTGATGCGCACAGAGAATAGATATCTGTCCAAGTTCCATGGTTGTTATACAGCAGGTGTTCCGGTGCCTCGAAACCCTTATGGCTAAAAACCTGCCCATTCCACAATTCTGAATTTCTATCGCAGGATGTCGCTGCCCCAAAATCAATCAAATACAAATCCCCATCCTCTGTACAAATCATGTTAGCAGGACTGATATCCCTATGTATAAAACCACACTCATGCATCTGCTCCACAGCAAATAAAATCTGCTCTATCATGGGAAAAAGCTTCTGCGGAGGAATTTTCCCATACATTTTAGCATAATGCATCATGCTCTCCCCTGCCAACAGCTTCATTACAATATACTCAGTATTGTTTTCAGAAAAGTTTTCCTGAATCCGTGACAAATAGGGGATATTTTTCAGGTTTTCCATAATTTTTGCTTCTCTGTGAAAATTCATGCGACAACTTTCTACCTTATTCCCACTTTTCTGCATGGACGGTCGAATCCTACACTTTCTATCCCTGCTACGTTCCATCCACTGCATGATATAAAATTCTTTTACTGCCACAAACCGGTTCAACAGAAGGTCAAATGCACGGTAAGTAATACCAAACCCGCCACTCCCAATTACGTCAAATATTTTATATCTCTGATTTAAGACATGCCCCTTCGGCAAATAGTAATCTGATACTTCCATCTAAAAATCCATTCCATCTATCCTATATTTTTTTAGCTGTTGCAGAATTTCTTCTATATCTTTTCCACCGTCATAAATTCTGAGTTCAAGTGGCTTCGTAATATCCATGCTAAGGACGCCAATAATTGACTTTGCATTTATCACCTGATGTCTGGCCACCAATTCCATTCTACACCCATAATTGGAAACAAGATTAACAAAATCCTGCATATCCTTGATTGTTTTTAACATAACCCACGCCGTAGTCATTTCGCTACACCTCCATATACAAATCCCCTTTGGCGGCACAACACCTTCACCCTATGCTTTAAGCCCTTTCATATCCTGCTCCAATGTTTCCCTGACTGCTTTTATAAAATCCATGCTACTTAAAACCGAAGGATTAGGAATCGTTGTGATAAGCGCCAGATCCTTTGTCATCCTCCCGCTCTCAATCGTTTCTACACAGGCTTTTTCCAGAAAATCTGCAAATCCTGCAAGTTCGGCAATATCGTCTAATTCCCCTCTCTTACGCAATGCCCCTGTCCATGCAAATATTGTTGCAACAGAATTTGTGGAAGTTTCTTCCCCCTTCAGGTACTTATAATAATGCCTCTGAACCGTGCCATGGGCAGCTTCATACTCAAAATACCCTTTCGGCGAAACCAGTACGGACGTCATCATTGCCAATGAGCCAAATGCAGAGGATACCATGTCGCTCATCACATCCCCGTCATAATTCTTGCAGGCCCAGATAAATCCGCCCTCTGATTTCATTACCCTCGCTACAGCATCATCAATCAGCGTATAAAAATACTCAATATCTGCCGCTTTAAATCTTTCATCATATTCCTTTTCATAGATATATTGAAAAATATCTTTAAATGTGTGGTCATATTTCTTTGATATTGTATCTTTTGTTGCAAACCACAGATCCTGCCTGACATCAAGCGCATAATTGAAACAACTTCTTGCAAAACTTTCAATTGATTTCTTTGTATTATGCTGTCCCTGGATAATTCCCGCATCTGTAAAATCATGGAGCAGCTCCCTTGTCTCATTTCCGAATTCATCTGTATACACCAACTCAGTCTTTCCAGCTTTGGGAATTTTCATCTCACTTGCCTTATAGACATCGCCATAAGCATGCCTTGCTATGGTAATTGGCTTCTTCCAGTTCCGCACACACGGCTCAATCCCGCTTACCAAAATCGGTGAACGGAAAACCGTACCGTCCAGTGCTGCACGGATTGTCCCATTCGGGCTCTTCCACATTTCTTTTAGCTGATATTCTTTCATGCGAGCCGCATTTGGAGTAATGGTTGCGCATTTCACTGCCACCCCGTATTTCTTCGTTGCTTCTGCTGAATCCATCGTTACTTTATCATTCGTTTCATTGCGGCATATAAGTCCTAAATCATAATACTCTGTCTTCAAATCAATAAAAGGAATCAGCAACTCCTCTTTTATCATTTTCCATAAAACATGGGTCATCTCGTCCCCATCCATTTCAACCAATGGTGTTTTCATCTGAATCTTTTCCATTGTCATTTCCTCCTTTAAATGGCCATTTTATTTTATTGAATTGCATAGACCGCTTTAAATTATCCCCTTTCTTCCATTTCCCGGTACTCTTTATGCACACCAACAAAGCGATACGCCGGGCGGATAATCTTTCCCTTATTTACAAGTTCCTCCAGCCGGTGCGCACTCCATCCGGAAATGCGGGCGATTGCAAATATTGGTGTAAACAGCTCCCGAGGAATGCCCAACATAGTATAGACAAATCCACTGTAAAAATCCACATTGGCACAAATTGGCTTAAACAGCCTACGTTTCCTCCGAATGCATGCAAGCCCGATTTTCTCTACCCTGTCATAAAGCGCAAATTCCTTCTGCAGCCCTTTTTCATCGGAAAGCTTTTCCGCAAATTCCTTCAAAATAATTTCCCTTGGATCCGAAACTGTATAAACTGCATGGCCTAAACCATAAATCAGGCCAGATCTATCAAACCGCTCCTTATTCAGGACACCCAGAAGATATGCCTGGATTTCCTCTTCATCCTCCCAATCCTTCACATTAGCTTTTAAATCATCAAACATCTGCTGCACTTTTAAATTTGCGCCTCCATGCCTGGGACCCTTTAAAGAAGAAATTGCTGCACAGATGGCAGAATAAGTATCTGTTCCTGATGATGTAACCACATGGTCTGTAAAGGTTGAGTTATTTCCTCCTCCGTGTTCTGCATGCAGGACAAGCGCAATGTCTAATACCGCAGCCTCTAAAGAAGTAAATTCCCCGCTGGGGCGCAGCATATACAGAATGTTTTCCGCCGTGGAATACTCTTTTTTGGGGGTGCGTATCAGCAGACTCTCCCCCATTACCATATGGTGGTATGCATAATAAGCATACACCGCTATCAGCGGCATCTTTCCAATCAGCTGCAGGGACTGCCGCAAGACATTCGGCACCTCAATCGAATCTGGATCATCATCATAGGAATACAGCGTAATCACGCTTTTTAACAGGGCATTCATAATATTCCCACTCGGTGCTTTTAGGATCACATCCCGGATAAACTGCCCTGTAAGCTCCTGCAGGCTGCTTAAAATCTCTATAAAACTTGCCATCTGTATTTTGTTAGGCAGCTCCCCAAATAACAACAAATAGGAAGCTTCCTCAAAAAGATAACGACGCTCGCCTGCATTCCTTAAAAACATTTTGACATCATAGCCCTGATAATACAGTATTCCGTCTGTCGGAACCTTCTCACCACTCACTATCGTATAAGCACATACATCACTGATTTCCGTTAAACCTGTCAAAACACCTTTACCGTCCGAATCACGGAGCCCTCTCTTTACGTCATACTTCTTGTAATATTCAGGGTCGAACTCCCCGGAAATCATGCAGTATTTCACAAGGTTGTCAAATTCTTTGTTCAATACATCTGTCAATTCCATCATGGACCTGTTCATATTACCAGCCTCCTTGTCTGCTTTCATTTGAAATCAAACTGAGAAAAAATACATCCATACACAAGCTGACTGGATAAATTTCCCCTACTCGCTGCACTCACTGGACACATGCCGCCTTGTAGTTAACTTCCTTATGCGCCCATATGCATAAAAAAAGAGACCGCAACAGATATTGCCGACTCCTTTGTCTTTGATTTCTTTTTTTATTTTTATCTTAACATTTTTTTGTTTGTGTCAAGTACCCGTTGACATTTTCCACCTATCCTTTTCTATATGTCATTACATGATATTGGGGACAAAAGGTGTTTTGACCTTTTGTCCCAGTTTCACTACATTGCCTTTCTATATATCTCCGCAATTTCATTCCGGGTAAATACTATAGGATTATTTGCAACACCCGCAGCAGACACTTTCATACAGTTTTCTGCCATCCACGGCACATCCTTTTCCTCAATCCCAAGCTCTGACAAAGTACACTCCATATCAATATTTCGCAGCAGCGTGCGGATTTTTCCAGATAAATCGCCTGCTGTCAGACCGCCAAAAATCCGGGCAATTTTTGCAAATTTAAAGTAATTTCCTTTATAGGACTCTTCAATAATAACAGGCGTCAATGCAGCCAATCCTTTTCCATGGACAATATCTTTCAAGCCACTGGCCGGATGCTCCATGCCATGTGCCAAAGTGACACCTGCCATATTGATTACCATACCACCGATGGTACTGGCAAGGGTAATCTTTTCCCATTCCTCTTTGCCGCCCCTGCCCTGATATACTTTCACAAGATTTTCTGCAATCAATTCCATGGCATAGACACTAAGCGCATCGGTAAAAGGCTGTGCAATCTTAGAAGTATATGCCTCAATACAGTGGCACAGTGCATCAAAGCCCACAGAAGCCAATATATGCTTCGGCATAGTCATCATACACTCTGGATCTACAATAGACACCTTTGCCACAATAGCATTGCACCTAAGAGATTTTTTATCTCCATTTTCTGGATTCGTTAATACTGCAAATCCATTTCCCTCGGAACCAGTACCACATGTGGTCGGAATCAAAACCAGCGGCAGAGCATGGTCACTCTTTAACCTTCCATAAATATAGTCATTGATATCGCCGCCATTGACTGCCAGAAAAGCAATCGCCTTTGCACAATCCATGATACTTCCGCCGCCAATTGCCACTACTACATCACATCCATTGGCTTTGGCAAACTCTGCTCCCTCAATAGCAGTAGTTGTTAAAGGATTCTGTTCCACCTTATCAAAAAGCACCGTATCCATTCCTTCTAATTTCAAATTCTCATCCACTCTGTCATATAAGCCTGACTTTTTCGCACTGTTTTTCCTGTCACGATCAAAACTTTTCTGCCATAGGGTTTCGTCAGTTCTCCTACCTTATTTACTTTACCATTTCCAAACACAATATTAACCGGCAGGAAGTAGGAAAATGCCATGCTGCTCTCCACTGCTGTGGCAGTCCCATGCCCACTGACAGTCTCCAAGGCAGCCTCCAGTGCCGCTTCCTCTCTATACTGCTGCCCATCCTCCGTGGCAATATCCACATGAAGGCCGAACTTTTCCCCGTATTTTATCTTACATATTGCAAAGAATACCGCTCCCAGTACAGCCCATCCGCCTGCCATAATCCATTCCTGCCATACCAATGCGCTTCCAGAAAATGGAATAATGTACATAACTACCATAAAACCAGACATCAGCACAGCCATTGCACCGACTAACTTATAGTTTTTTACCTTGTATGGACGTTTCATTTCCGGTGCCTTACTTCTCAAAATAATAAATGACAGGGAGACCATACAATATGCCACACAGCAGCCAAAATTTCCGGCATCTACAATCCACACTAACATCTGACGTCCACAGAGCGGAGCCAGAATGGAAAGACCACCAATCAGGTACAACGCATTGGTTGGTGTCTTGTGCTTTGGATGCAGTTTTGTAAAGCATCTTGGAATCATATAGGAATCTGCCATGGAATACATCGCACGGCTTCCGCCAATGAGAAAGGAATTCCAGCTTGTGACAATTCCGCACATACCACCAATAATCAAAACCTTTGCCATTACACTGCTGTGAAATGCTTTCGCCATGGCATCTGCTGTGACCAAACCGGAAGTCTGGGAGGATGCTGCAATTTCTCCCGCATTCATCACATACCCAACGCCAAAGATAATCAGGGCATAGAAAATCACAGCCATACGGCTTGACCACCGGCTCTGCCGGTGGTTTGGATGAACCCCTCCGGGGCATTTTTCGGTACCGCCTATAGGCGGTGTCTAAGCAACCCCTTTTTCGGTGCTGCCTATAGGCAGTATTTCACTAACCTCTGGTACTTGGCTGCCTCTTAAAA
>CAJTIR010000042.1 GCA_910576385.1 Lachnospiraceae bacterium | reverse complement strand
GGACCGGGATGGACGGGCCGCTGGTGTACCTGTTGGCATGCCAATGCCACGGCAGGGTAGCCAAGCCCGGAAGGGATAAACGCTGAAGGCATCTAAGCGTGAAGCCCCCCTCAAGATGAGATGTCCCATTCTTAGGAAGTAAGACCCCTTGAAGAGTACAAGGTAGATAGGGCAGAGGTGGAAGTACAGCAATGTATGGAGCTGACTGTTACTAATCGGTCGAGGGCTTGACCTCACTTTTCGGTTCTTCTGTGTGGATTTTTTAGGGTATTGTAAAGTGTATTAATTAAGAAATGATTTCCACGTATAATAATATGGTACGTGGAATAAATTATATACACAAGGGTATTCTAATATGTTATTTAAGTATTTATAAAGTACATCTAAGAGTACACTAAAATATAGGGGAATCATACAGCGGCAGTATTGCGGTCTCCAAAACCGTTCACGGGGGTTCGAATCCCTCTTCCCCTGTTCAAGTAATTTTCTATATATGGAATTGAATATTTGAAGTTTGATTTGTAAGTCGATAACTAACAGGTTGTTTATTGTCAGTTAGTTGTGGGCTTATTTTGATATCTGAAATTATATCAAATACCATTCATTAAATTTTCTATTATAAATAAGCAAATATAAAATAAGAACTTGACAGCAGAGTTTGCCGCCAAGCTCCAACTATTGCAGAATATCTAATTTGCAAGAAAATTTAAGCATTCATAATATGGCTTTCAGTATTTTTCTCAACACAGAGAATATCTTCTACACCACAATCCAGATAGGTACAAATTTTATCTAAGAGATCAAAGGTGATACGAGTAGTTCTGTTGTGATTAAGATTTCTAAGTGTAGTTGTAGATATTCCAGTGTCTTTTGCTATCTTGTTTTGTGAGATTCCTTTTTGATCTAAAAGTTGATTAAGCATTACTTTCATGTAAACACCTCATTTTATATTTTGTTTGATGAGATAAATTTTTCCCATAATAATTAGTAATATTCATCATTGCCAGTATAATAAGTGTATGTGTGATAAGATTATTGTTGAAAAATGTCGGAAATTGTAGAAATATGATTATCATAAGATATGATATTATCAGACATATAGATTTTATTAAAAGGAGGATAAATCCTTTCTCTCAGCAATTAGTCTGCATTAGAGTAGGTATTCTTGGGTTAGGAGGAAAAGATTATGGCGCTTATCAAATGTCCAGAGTATGGAAGAGAAGTCAGTGATATAGCAGAATTATGTCCAAACATAATTAAAATTGTATGATGCGCTTTCAGATGGACAGAAAAAACTTGTAGACAATGAAAAAGATTTAGTTGCTGCGGTTGAGCAATTATCTGTGTTACAAATTGAAAATGTGGAATCTAAAATTTTCTCTATTGGGAAAATTACCTTGAATTCAAGAGAAAAAATTATAAATATTTGTGGGATGGATTGGATGCGCTCACTTCCATTACACTACATGTTGCTACGGAGATGCCCAGGGAATTGCAGACAAATGATAAACCTGTGACAGTAAAGCTTGAAATTGCGGGAGAAGAAAAAATTGTTCGTATGAGATAAAATTATTGTAAATTCTGCCATATCAAAAAGTTAGTTTGCTTGATATGGCAGCATCGTGTTTAATGTAAAATTTCTCCCAGGTAAAGTTCACGATAATAATCTAATTCATCTGCAATAATCTCGTCCAAAACGCGCATACCCAGCACTTCTACTGGTGCCTTATCATCAGTTAAGATGAGATTTCCTGATTCACGGCGGGTAAGATTTTCGGCTACCGTTTCCATCATGTCAGATAATGCTGGTTCTCCAAGATTTTTATAATCCTTTTGAAAGGACGATAAAATCTGTGGATTCTGAAATGCGAAAACTTCACAGTTTGTCCCTCCCTGTACAGGGACAGTATACACGTTGTCAAATACAGAGCCAATCGTGTCACAAAGATAATCATTGATGGAGTGTTCTGACTGGGATTTCATATTCATATTTACCACCATGACACCATTGTCGGTGAGATGATTTTGTACTTCCGTAAAAAATTCTACCGAAGACATCTGAAAGGGGATTGTAATATCCTGATAAGCATCTACCATAATCACATCATATTTTTGCTCAGAGGCAGCCAGATAGGAGCGTCCATCATAGACCGATACTTTTACCGTATCTGGCAGATCAAAATATTCAGAGGCGAGATTGGCAATCTTTTGATCAATCTCTACTCCTTCGATGGAAGTACCAGGAAAAAATTCGCTGCAATATTTTGCAAAGGTTCCGCTGCCAAGACCAAGAATTAAAATACTGCCAGGGGAATTCTTTTGAGGAATCCCTGCCATGATGGGAGCAGCGAGAGCATAATCATAGTACATGCCTGTGAGCTTTGATTCTTTCATTAAGATAGATTGTACCCCAAACAGCACATTGGTAGAGAGAATCACAGAGCTGTCAGTTTCCTTTACCTGTAAATAATTATAGATGGATTCATCTTCCAAGGTGATATCGTCTTCCCAGAAGGCAAAGCTAAAGGAAGAGGAAGTCAAACCTAGTATTAGAATCAATAGGATACTGAGAATACATTTTATTGGTTTTATTTTCTTAGAGAAAAAATAAATAATGCTGATTGCGGCAAGGACGCCGGAAAATATTAAAAAGGTTATTGCAGTCCCTACCGTTGGAATAGTGACAAAAGTAGGAAGGAAAGTTCCAATAATACTGCCAATCGTGTTTAAAGCTCCCAGTTCTCCGACTGTCTTTCCATTGTTGTCCAGGCTGCTGACAGAATATTTTACCAGAGAGGGAGTGACAGTGCCTAGAAGTACACAGGGAAAGGCAAACACAGCAAGGCAGGCAAACAGAGCTGCCCATACCAAAAAATTCTTGGTGATAAAAGCGGCAAGCAATAAGGAAATTCCAGCGATCAGATATCTTCCAACAAAGGGGATTAGAGCAATCCATACCGCAGCCAGTAAAAGGCGGCCATAGAGCTTGTCTGGAGAGGGATTTTTATCTGCAATACGTCCGCCCCAGACATTGCCGAGAGCCATTGCAATCATGATTACACCGATAATCACAGTCCAGACAATCTGTGAAGAACTGAAATAAGGAGCCATCAACCGGCTTGCACCCAGTTCCACAGCCATGACAGACATACCAGAGAAAAATTCCGTGAGATACAGAAAATATTTGTTTTGCAGGATATTTTTTTGAGTCATAGATATTTGAGAACCTTTCTGTTTTTTAGAGCGTGTCAGAAAACAGTTTTCAGACATGCTTGAAATGCGAAACATAAAAATAGTTATCCAAGTGTCTTCCATGCTGTTTTATGATGTTTCCTAAATATTCTATCATAAGAAAAAAAGAAAAAACAGAAAAATTTTAGTTTTATTGAATAAACAAGAAAAATATGATCATACTATTAACATCCGAAAGGTTGAAGCCCCCACTTGTTCCTTTCGGTGAAAGCAAAAAGCTTTGAACCAAAGATAAGGTTAAATACTTATCCTCCCCTTTTTGAAATCCCCACATGCAACGGAACCGCTGTATGTGGGGATTTTTTTCAATATTAGGGTTGTAAATGGATGTAGATTTGCCCATTTTTTATATGGATTATTTTTTTACAGTAATTGTTTTTTTGACGGTGGTCATTCCTTTGATTTTGGCAGTAATTGTTGCTTTTCCGGTTTTCTTTGCAGTGATTTTGCCACTGGAATTGACAGATAATACAGAGGGTTTTGAGGATTTCCAGGTGATGCCCTTTAAGATCTGACCTTTGCTGCTATTGTTTCCACCCATAATTCCGGGATATACGACATTACATGAAACTGTCAATTTTTTTGTGTTTTTTACTTTGATGGAAGTGGGTGCACTTAATTTTAATGATTTTGTATTCTTTTTGCCAACCTCAATAGTCTGAATCACTTTGCCTTTTAATTTAGACTGTGCTTGAGAACCAGTATTGCTGGAGCTAAATTCAGCGGAAACGCCATACCAGCCTCCAGAACTACGAATAAAAGAGCCAAGACCAATAAATTTATAGTTAGGATTGATTAAACTGGTATAGTGGCCAGTAACTGCATTCTGGTTTTGGTTTACCCAATCATTTTTTTCATTGTACCATTGTTCAATTCCTGCCATCAGACCAGCATAATTCCAAGCCAGATTTTCTGCCCAGCTCTGCTCATTTTTGCGCTGGATACTGAAACAACTCTGCCCATTTGGACGAGTATGACTCTCATTAACTGCGGATTCTGCAGCTCGAAGCTGAGCAATCCATTCAAGATTGGAAGACCATTTCATGGGTACATAATCGGATCGTGTAAGTTTTTTACCTGTAGATGGATTGATATAGCCTTTGTTGCAGGCTTCCTTGCGGATTTCATTGATTCTTTTTAATATTTTTGTTTTGCTCACACGTTCAAAGCTGCCGGGAATGCCTACTAGGATATTGCCGTTTTCTGCCTTATTTCGGTCGGATGGACGAATAGATGCTGCCAGGGCAGTTTCAGATAGCTGAAATAATGACAGTGTGAAAATCAGTAAAAATGCAATTATTTTTGTTTTGCGATGTAATTTTGCCATAATGTCTCCTTTCTGTTCATCAGATAAATATTTTGTTATTGTTTACAAGGTGGATAACACAAGTATTTTTTTCTGTTATTTTTCATAAAAAATAACAAATATGAGTAAAAAAATATATAAAATGGTTAATCCTTGAAAAATATAAAATATATTTTCTTTTGTTATAATATCATAATTTTTTTTGTGTATCAATGTAAAATTATTACTTGAGTTTCCACATTTTTTATAATAACCTATATTTTAGTACTAAATGAAACAAATAATGGAAAGTAAGAGGTTTCGGGATGAAAATTTTAATTGTGGAAGATGACGAAGCAATTGCAAATTTAATAAATATCAACCTAAAAGCAGAGGGCTATCAATGTATCTGTGCTTTTGATGGGAAAACGGGAGCAGATTTTATTGAGAACGATTGTTTTGATTTAATCCTGTTAGATATTATGCTGCCAGAGATTGACGGCTATGAATTGTTAGAATATGTCAAACCAATGGGGACGCCAGTCATTTTTTTGACCGCCAAAAGTGGGGTGGATGATCGAATCAAGGGCTTAAAACTTGGTGCAGATGATTACATTGTCAAACCATTTCAGATTGGGGAACTGCTTGCCCGAGTGGAAGCATTACTCAGAAGATATGGCAAAGTCAAACGGAAACTTGCTTTTGCAGATGTGGAGATTGACTTGACTTCTAGAACCGTCAGCAAGGGCGGAAAACCTGTGGAGCTGACAGTAAAAGAGTTTGATCTGCTGGTGGAATTGATACAAAACAAAAATGTAGCATTATATAGAGAAAGATTATATGAAAAAGTATGGGGGAGTGCATATATGGGAGATACCCGCACACTGGATTCGCATATTCAAAGACTTAGAAGGAAGCTTGGATGGGATAAATATATTAAGACGGTATTTCGGATTGGTTATCGGCTGGAGGAAGGCAAATGAAATTATTTCATAAAATATTTCTCTGTTTTGTGGTAATATTTGGCATTACTTTTCAGGTGGCAGGGTATCTGTTTATCAATTTTGCCTATGAAAATGCAATTGATCAGGAGAAAAAGATTGCCTTTCAGGATTTTCAATATAATCGCTATATTCTGCAATCAATCTTGTATTCAGAACCAGAACTTTTTACCAAGAAAAAAGATGAGATTGCAGGCATTTTAAGAAACTTTACTGTCCCAGTTTATGTATATGGTCTTGATCAAATCTATGATTTCACTAATATGACAGCATTACCAGAAGAGATTGATTTTAATGAAGTGGAAGACGACAAGGTATCTTTTCAAATTTATGAAAAAGAAGGGGAGAGTTATATTTTTGTATATGATTATGTCAGGCAAGGCAAAAACGAATTGTATCTGGCAACACAGACCAATATCAGTGCAGTGATAGAGAAACAGAAAAATATGATTGCTTATTTTCAGAGAATCTACATAGTGATTCTGTGCATCAGTTTTCCGCTTATCTTCCTGTTGACAAAAGCGCTTACGGCATCCTTAAAGAAAGTTGGGGAAGCCTCAAGAAGAATTGCTAAGGGAAATTATTCCCAAAGGATTTGTACAGAAGGTAAGGATGAAATTGGGGAATTGGCATTGGATTTTAATCATATGGCAGAACAGGTGGAGGAAAAGATGGCAGAATTATCGAATGTGGCAAAGCAGAAAGAGGAGTTTGCTGCCAGTTTTGCCCACGAATTAAAAACGCCGTTGACTTCTGTTATTGGTTATGCTGACATGCTCTATCAACGCGATTTGTCACGGGAGGATGTAAAAAGTGCTGCCGGATATATACTAGATGAGGGTATGAGACTGGAATCACTGTCTTTAAAACTGATGGACTTATTCGTGTTGGACAAGCAAGATTTTTTGCTGGAAAAGATGTCTGTGGAGGAAATATTTGCAAACATCAGACTGGGGATAGAGCCAATATGTGAAAAATATAATGTAGTGCTGCATATGAAAATTGAGGATGGCACTGTTTGGGTAGATTTTGACCTTTTTAAAACGATGATATTAAATCTAGTTGATAATGCTATAAAAGCAGGATGTAGGGAGCTTTGGATCAGCGGCAGGCAGAATACAGATTATCAAATTGAGATAAAAGACAATGGAAAAGGAATACCCCCAGAAGAATTGGGAAGGATTACAGATGCCTTCTATATGATAGACAAATCCCGCTCAAGAAAACAGCATGGTGCAGGACTTGGTCTGGCGTTGGTATCAAAGATCGCGGATCTGCATGGGGCAAGGCTGGAAATCGAGAGCGATGGAAAAACAGGGACAGCAGTCAGCATGGTTTTTGAGGGGGCACAAGGAGATTGGAATGAAAAAGACATATAAGTATACAGTTCTTACCGTGGTTTTGGCAATTGTGTTTTCTTTTGGCGGCATGGCAGGAATGAATCTTATTTTAAAAGCAAGGGAAAGACAGCTTTTGACAAAAAGCGGCAGAAGCGTGGTGGAGGTGCCTGTTCAGACAAATGTTGGGCAGGAAAAGGATCAAAATTTTAATAAAGATAGAGGCACACTAACAATAGAACAGATAGAGAAAGTTGTAAGTCTTTGGGATGGACCAGATGAAGTGGTGGTTCATAATCCTGCAGATGGGCAGATTTCTATGGGGGAGGCAATTCGGGCAGGGCAAGAGTGGCTTATTAATATGGGAATGGAAGTGGAGAGAAAAGATAATGATGAGGTGCACCAGTACGCGACATTGAGCACTGCGGTTCGAGAATCATCTGAGGAAGAAGACGACAACGAAGATGTACAGACAGCGCCATATAATAGTTTTTGGAGAGTGCAATTTTATAGTAGTTCACTGGAAGCTTTTTTATATGTAAATGCAGTCACAGGACAGGTGTGGAGTGCAGATATTATTTTATACGATGATTTTCCAAAGGAAATACCAAGTAAAAAATTAAGAGATTTTGTGGAATTGTGCGGCCTTAAGGTTTCAGGGTCAGAATCAGAAGAAGAACTGTGGCAGCCAAGTTATAGTTGGATGGAGAGAGTGGAGATAGAGAACAGTAAATTAATTGCAGAGATGCAGTTTATGCGTTCTCAGACAGGCTATCCAGGCAGCGGTTATGGGAAGGAAGGATTGCTTAATTTTAGAAGTAAAATTCTTTACAAAGAGAATGTGAATATCGTTTTTAAATTGTCTTTGGATTGGTAGGGCAATTCTGGAAAACAATCGTGCAAGTTTATTGTGTTTTCCTAAAAATTTACAACTATGACACAACTTTGCCGAAAGTAAGACGCAACACTCAGGTAGGATAGAATTATATCCTGTCTGAGTGTTTTTATGCTATTCCATGTTTTAATGAGGGTGGCATGGAAATTGCCAGGGGGCGCGGTCTGAAGCATGGGGATAAAGATGTCTGTGTTGTAGAATTGCTGGTTGGGATGTTTGGCCACAGCATTGTTATCATGCAGTCCGCAAGAGATGCCGTGCTTTTACGAGTTCTTGGCGTCACGAAGAAGCGTGTCCGGTGTATGCTGGTGTTAGGGCAGGTGTTCCTATGTCTCACAGGGGTTCTGATTGTAGCGGGAGGACTGTGTTTATACAGCCCAGGGTTGTTTTTAAAGAGCAGTGATACGCTTGCCGCCTGCTTTGTTCCTTACTTTATTGGGTGCGTCCTGAGTGTGTCCATAGCGGCAGTGCAGGTGACAAGGCACAGGATTTTAGAACTTTTGCAGGTGAGAGAGTAGGAAAAGCTGGCACATAGGCAGAGGATTTCCTACAAGGAGAGAAAGGAACTATGTCTAAGATAGAGGAGGTGGAGGAAGGATTTTATACATGGGAAAGGAGAGAAAATATGGTAAATTTAGCTTTGAAAAATGTTTCTTATACATATAAAAACGCGCCAAAGCCCGCGGTTTCGGGGATTTCTTATCAGTTTGAGGAAGGGAGAGTCTATGCGATTGTAGGTCCTTCTGGTTCTGGAAAATCCACCCTGCTTTCTCTGCTGGCGGGACTGGATTTACCCACGGACGGCGAGGTTGTCTTTGACGGTGAGAGCTTGGCAGGACTTAATCTTGATCGTTACCGTCGGGAGAGCATTTCTATGATTTTTCAGGCGTTTCATCTGTTTTCATTGCTGACAGTAATGGAAAATGTCTGTTTTCCAATGGAATTGTGTGGAATAACGCCGAAAGACGCAAAACCTAGAGCGCAAGCGCTGCTGGAAGGGGTTGGTATTACAAAAGAGCAGATGAATCGTTTTCCGTCAAAGCTTTCTGGAGGGGAACGGCAGCGCGTGGCGATTGCCAGAAGTCTTGCCTCCAGTGCAAAAATTATATTAGGGGATGAGCCGACCGGAAATCTTGACGGCGCGAATACCCAGAATATTATTGACATATTGTGCAGTCTTGCCCATGAAAAAGGGTATTGTGTGATTATCGTCACTCATGACCTGGAGGTCGCAAGGGCAGCAGATGTGGCATTGCGAATGAGGGATGGAGAGCTGAGAGAGGGAATAGTTTCAGGAGAAGATTCTAAATGATGGATTATGTTATTGGAAGGTGATACCATGCGAAAATTAATGATTCTAAAAACACTCTTGCGTTCTTTTTGGAAGACAATATTGACCTTTTTTTTGATCGTTGCGGCCTCGTTTGCCTTATTTTCCCAGGTCACAAATTATGCTGTTACAACACGGGAAATTACTCATGCTAAGAGTTTTTACAGAGGTGTGGCTGCTTTAGACAACACAGTACCCAATCTTCAATTGCAGGGGTTGGGAAATGTGGCTGATGATATTACATATGAGACAGAGAATAATCCTTGGCCAACACAGGAACAACTGCAAGAATTTTCGTCACTGCCTGGAGTCACTCTTGCACAGACAAGGTATATGACAGCCGGAAAGGTGGAGAATTATAAGCGGGTGATAGACGAGAATGCTACCTGGGCCTATCGGGGCAGATTTGTCATAGAGGGCGCTTTTGCTGGATATGAGGATGATCCTAATAATGCAGGTCTTATCAACATCTTGTTAGATGATGTGACAGTGCTTGCCGCTACGGATGATAAAATGGTTCTTGAGAAACCAGTTAAGATAAGGGCTGTAAGTGCAGACGACCAAACTTATTATGAAAATCCGCATCCACTCAGCTTTTTTGAGAATTTAGAGAGAGGAAGCAGATGTATTGTCACAGGAAGATACAGTGATAAATATGGGATGGAAAAAGGTTTAGGAGAGCATGCATTTCAGGTGATAGAAGGACTGGGAGAAGAGTATCTGGAAAACCAGGAATGCGCTTACCAGAAAGGGTTGATCGCAGCCATCAATCAAAATATCTATACTTTTGATTTTGTATATACCTCAGATATGCGAGCTATACCACGGTTTAATGAGCACAGCATGGCAATTACCAAAGGGCGTCCTCTGACAGAAGAGGACACGGATGTCTGTGTGGTAAATCAGCTTTTCCTGGATGCATACGACTTGTCGATCGGTGATAAGATTCATGTGGAGCTGGGTGACAGGCTATTTCATCAAGATTTTGATATGGGCGGGGCACTGGCCGGGGATGCAGAGACTCTCTCAAATTTTATAGGCAGTGCTGAACTTGAAATTATTGGCGCTTATCAAGATGTAGATGATAGTGGAGAGATGTTTGAGAGCCAATGGTGTTATACGAAAAATACGATTTTTGTGCCAAGAGCTCTTTTGCCAGTGGATGTGCCTGACGATTTTGAGCCTTGCGTGGGTGAGTTTAGCGTTTTCATAGAGAATGCACCTGATATAGAAGCATTTCAGGAGGCAGCAAAACCACTGACGGCTAAGATGGGCGTAACCATGCGTTTTTCAGATGGAGGCTGGCTCAGTGTAAAAGACAGCTTTGAGGCTGGCCAGCGGATGGCATTTTTTACAGAGATTTTATCTTTTGTTGGAGCGGTGCTCGCCTTATTGTTGGCGGCATATCTTTACATTGGCCGTAATAAAAAGACATATGCTATCATGCGAACTATGGGAGTGCCAGCAAAAACAGCGCAAAATTCAATTGTGCTGCCACTTGGTATTGTGTCAGTATTTGCAATGCCAAGTGGAGGCATCACGGGCTTATTCTATACCTCAAGGACGGCGGCGAAGGTGCTATGGAATATGGCGGCCAGTGCACCAGATGGTTATGTACCTGATACAGCGCTTCCGATCAGTGCAGTACTTTTGTGCCTGATTTTTGAATTGGCGTTCATTTTGGGAATTACTTTATTTTTTCTGCATCAGATGAAGAAAATGTCTCCATTGGAATTATTGCAGGAGGGGACAGCACGGCCAAGTACAGATAGAAAAGTTTTGTCAGAAGTGATGAAGACGACGCCAGTTCCTGCCAGATTTGATTTCACAAAACTATCGGCTGTCAGTGAAATACCTTGCAAAAGAAAATATAATGTTCTGCATCAAGTAATGGCTTATATACTGCGTCATATGCGGCGTGGAGCTGGAAAAACTGCGGTATCGTTGATTTTGGCAATTGTGTTGGCCTCTGGTGTGGGCATGTTCGTGCTGGCAAGGCTTACTTATCAGGATACTTTGAAAGAGATGGAAGTGAGAGGCAAGGCATTAAAATTTTCTTCTTCCTCCATATTAGAATTGTCAAAATCAGATTTACTGGACGATTTTTATTGTTATCACAGTCTGGGCGTGCATGTCAATGATCTGGAGCAGAATGTTTCCCTGACTTTTACAAACGATCTGGAACGTTATTTGTCAGGTGGTTATACTGTCACTTATGCAGCGGGATATGATGAATCTTCTCTAAATGTTTCCACTGGAACGGGTTTGCTGTGCCTGATAGGACAGGAGCTTGCAGAAAAATTAAATGTCCAGCCAGGAGATCGGATTACCCTTTTATCAGATGCTCTGTATTCTGCCTTGGCTGGAGCCATTAAAAATGAGGAAGAACTCTTGGCAGCGATTGACCGGAAAACCAAAATGTATACCATCGCAGGGGTGATAAAGTCTGACAGTGCAAGTGCCAGCAATAGTATTTTTGCAGCAGTAAACAGAGCGGCAGAGGATGTATATGGACAATCTTTTCCATTTGGGTACTGTGAATTTACACTGGCAGATAATGAGAAACTTGAGGAGATAAATATTTTGCTGGAGGATCAGAAAAAACGTGAAAGTATGTATGCGCCGACAGCATCTTTTTATATTGACGGCACAGGGCTTGACAATATCAGGCGTATCTGTGGACTGCTGGAATCGCTGTTTCCTATCGCTGTTGCAGCAGCAGTACTGATAGGTTTATTTGGGCCAGGTCTGGTTATTATGCAGTCGGCCAGAGAAGCCGCGTTTCTGCGCGTTCTCGGTGTCACAAAGAGACGTGTCCGCTGTATGTTGGTGTTGGAACAGATTATTTTGTGTCTTGTTGGGATTGTCCTTGTGATAGGTGGATTTGCCTTGCTGCGGCCAGGGCTGTTTGCGAGAAGCGCCCAGACGATTATTGCTTGTTTTTCATTGTATCTCTTGGGATGCCTTTGCGGTGCATTTGTGGCAGCAATACAAGTGACAAGACACAAAATCTTAGAATTATTGCAGGTAAAAGAATAAAGATTTGCCAGATTTAACTTTAAAATATAAAAATCCTTTGAAAAACTACAGCAAATGAGTTATACTATAAAGGATGTGTAAAAACACTGTAGGAATTAGAATAGTAACAAAGGATGGTATTTGATATGGCATTATTAGAACAATGGAGAAGTGTTGCATACAATCAGGAGGCGGGAAAGACAGAAATTGAACGGTTCTGGCAGAGATATTTCCTGTTGGAAAAAGGTGTTTATGAAAAATTATTAGAGAATCCAGATGAAGCAGTGGAAGGAACTGTAAAGGAACTTGCAGAAAAATATAATCTGTCAATTTTGGAGATGGCAGGATTTCTGGATGGTATAAATGAGAGTCTGATTGAGGAGAATCCGATTGAGGAGATGGAGGAAGATACCAAGGTCAGCCTGGCCTTTGATAAGGAGAAGCTGTATAAGAATATGGTGGATGCCAAGGCAGATTGGCTCTATGAATTGCCGCAGTGGGAGAAAATATTTGATGAAGATAAGCGCCATAAGCTTTATCTGGAACAGAAAAAATCTGGAACAATTATCAAAGAACAGAAAATTTATCCCAATGATCCATGTCCCTGTGGAAGTGGTAAGAAATACAAGAAGTGCTGTGGTAGAAATAAATAGAAAAATAGATGAGTAAATAGCAACTATTCAGAATCCCATACCACAGACATGCCAGCTAAGCTGTCATAGTTATAAAAAATGATAATAACAGATTTTCTTCTTTACAGAACAGCAAAAATAGATTAGAATACAGAATAGAGAAAGCGTTGACAAGAAGAGTAAGTTGTGGAATGCTGGGTGCCTGCATGATTGGAATAGGAAGATGTAGTGCACAAAGCAGAGAGAACCGTCGAAGAGCAGAAGGATGCTCTGGAGCTGGAAACGGTTTGGCAGGAAACAGCCGAAGACCACCTTGGAGCGGCCTATGGCCCGGTGACTCCGTTATCGTCAAATGAGAGGTTTTGTTGCTCCTGGAGTATAGGAGTGTTACAGGACAAGCAGGGTGGAACCGCGTAAATTTACGTCCCATGCATTGCCGTAAGGCAGTGCATGGGATTTCTTAATATGTAGTCCGCAGCATATCGAAAGGAGAATATTATGTGTAAAATAAGGCGATGGGTAAAGGATTTGCCAGATGTAATGAGTGTAACAAAGAAAGAATATTTTTTGACAGTTGCATTTAGTTTTTGTTTAGGCGTCATTTTAGGATTTGTGTTTGCACCGAAAAGAACAAAATACAGTACTATTGGTTCACACAATGGCAATGGGAATACCGGCATGTGGGAAAAAGATGAAGAGGAACAGTCAGAGGATTAAAAAAGGAGATTATGATGAAAATTAAATTAAAGGATGGCTCCATTAAGGAGTACAGTGAAGCGAAAAGTATTTATGACATTGCACTAGATATCAGTGAAGGATTGGCCAGAGCAGCCTGTGCAGGGGATGTGGATGGAAAGGTTATGGATTTAAGAACCGTGTTAGACGGCGACTGCGAATTGAATATTTTGACTCAGAAAGATGCGGAGGGGATCCGTACGGTACGGCATACTTGCTCCCATGTGCTTGCAGAGGCAGTAAAACGCCTGTTTCCCAATGCAAAACTGGCTATTGGGCCATCTATTGATGAGGGATTTTATTATGATTTTGAGGCCGAGCCATTTTCCAGAGAAGATTTAGACAAGTTAGAAAAGGAAATGAAGAAAATCATCAAAGAGGGAAAACGTCTGGAGAAATTTACGCTTCCCAGGGCAGAAGCAATTCAATTGATGGAGGAGAGACAGGAACCATACAAGGTAGAACTGATTGAGGATTTACCAGAAGATGCTGAAATTTCTTTTTATAAGCAGGGGGAAGGCTTTACGGATTTGTGTGCAGGGCCGCACTTGATGAGCACAAAGCCCATCAAAGCCTTTAAATTGATTTCTTCCTCTATGGCATATTGGCGGGGTGATTCTAATAAAGCACAGCTTCAGAGGATCTATGGCACTGCATTTGCCACCAAAGATGAATTAAACGCATATCTCGAACATTTAGAGGATATCAAGAAGCGCGATCACAATAAATTGGGAAGAGAAATGAAATTGTTCACCACGGTGGATGTTATTGGTCAGGGCTTACCACTATTGATGCCTAGAGGCGCTAAAATGATTCAGACAATGCAGCGCTGGATAGAGGATTTGGAGGACAATGAATGGGGATATATCCGTACAAAGACGCCGTTGATGGCAAAATCTGATTTGTATAAGATTTCTGGACACTGGGATCACTATACAGACGGTATGTTTGTGTTGGGTGATGAAGAAAAGGACAAAGAAGTACTGGCACTGCGTCCGATGACCTGCCCCTTCCAGTATTATGTATATAAGGCAGAGCAGCATTCTTACCGTGATCTGCCATTGCGCTATGGTGAGACTTCTACCTTGTTCCGCAATGAGGATTCTGGTGAAATGCACGGTTTAACCCGTGTGCGCCAGTTTACCATTTCAGAGGGACATTTGATTGTGAGACCAGATCAGATGGTAGAGGAATTTAAAAAATGTATTGCACTGGCAAAGCATTGCCTGTCTGTCTTGGGTGTAGAGGAAGATGTAACCTATCATCTCTCAAAATGGGATCCAGATAACAGGGAAAAATATATTGGAGAACCAGAGGTCTGGGAAGAGACACAGCAGCATATGCGGGAAATTATGAACGAGCTGGAAATCCAATATACAGAAGATACTGGCGAAGCAGCATTTTATGGGCCGAAGATTGATATCAATGCCAAAAATGTCTATGGCAAGGAAGACACGATGATTACCATTCAGTGGGATGCGCTGCTTGCGGAGCAGTTTGATATGTATTATATTGACCAGAACGGCGATAAGGTGCGGCCTTATATCATTCATAGAACATCTATGGGCTGTTATGAGCGTACGCTTGCCTGGCTGACGGAGAAATATGCCGGTAAATTCCCAACCTGGCTGTGCCCAGAGCAGGTACGCGTGCTGCCAATCTCAGATAAATATGAAGCTTATGCCGCAGAGGTGGAGAAAAAATTAAAGGCCAATGGCATTCTATGTTCTGTGGATAATCGTTCGGAAAAAATTGGTTATAAGATTCGTGAAGCACGTTTGGATAAGCTGCCCTATATGCTGGTTGTGGGACAGCAGGAGGAAGAAGAGCATACGGTTTCTGTGAGAAGCCGTTTTGCAGGTGATGAGGGTGTCAAAGCGCTGGATGAATTTATCGAACAGATCAGCAAAGAAATCCGCACGAAGGAAATTCGCAGAGAGCAGCCGCAGGAAAAATAACACAGACAATAATTTTTATCTAAGTTTTAAAAATGGAAATAAATAGTAATGCCAATGCTTTCCAGGCATAAATCATTTGAAATCTTCTGATACTAATACAGCGAAAAGAAAGAAAGGAGATTTCATAATGACACGTTTAAAATGTTCTGTGAAAAATTGTATGTATAACGAAGATCATCTCTGTGCAAAAAATGATATTATGGTGGGAGGTCAGGACGCCTCTAAACCAAATGAGACACGTTGTGACAGCTTTCGTGAGAGGACAGACAGCATGTCCAATTCTGTCGGCAGTGCAAAGCCAGAGACCAGTGTAGGGTGCCATGCCCAGAATTGTCGTTTTAATGAGGACTGTAAATGTCATGCAGAAGAGATTGGTATTGCAGGAAGCAATGCTTGCTGTTGTTCTGAGACAGAGTGTGCAAGCTTTGATTGCCAGTGCAAATAAAGGATAATTTTTGTTTTTTAAGGTAAATGCTGCCGACTGTGGAGTGAAAAAAACAAATTTGACAGAAGTTTACAAAAAATTCTTCTAAAAATACTTGTAATCTTGCGAGGCAGGAAGTAGAATAGGACTGGAGCAATGTTTTCAGTATTCTGCTTTCTGCCTTTTATCAGGTGGGAGGTTGATACAGTAAATGTAAGATGTGGGGGAAGAGTTTTCCCTGGATATGGACGCGGCAAAGCGTTGATGGAGGAAAATATGCGGAAGAAATCTCATATATCATTAGCGAAATATATTGTAGACAGTTTGGAAGAACAGGATTTGGAAAAACATAAAAAAGCATTTTATCTGGGAAGTATTTTGCCAGACTGTAAGCCGTCATTTTTTACGGTAAAGCATGAAATGGAAGGAACTTTTCCAAAGTTTCAACAGGATCTGAAAAGATTATTAGAACTTCAGCAGACAGCACAGATCAATATGCGGGCGTTTTACCGCGGCCTTGGAGAAATGATTCATTATCTTGCAGACTACTTTACATTTCCCCATAATTCCAATTATATGGGAACTCTTAAGGACCACTGTATCTATGAAAAACATTTAAAGAACAGCCTGAAAGATTATATACAGAGTGGAGAAGCAGAGAAAAACCGATTATATATTCAAAAATCAGTGTATAATCTCACTAGTGCAGAAGCCATCTGTGATTTTATTAAAAGGGCACATCAAGCATATATGAAATTGAGGAATACTGTCGAAGGCGATTGCCGTCATATTGTGTCTTTATGTCATCAGGTTGTGGAAGCGGTTATGATCTTGATTCACAAGGAAAATACTTTAGAATCTGCGATAGCAGCATAAAAATGAGAAAGTAATGTGTCACAAAAAAGATTATTTTGTCGAAATGTTCTGTAAAAAAAAGTCGGTTTTAGTTTGCATTTTTCCCGAAAAAAGGCTACAATAAACAAGGGGGAAAAGGAGCTAATATGAGAAGCTTGCAAGAATTGCAAAAAGAAATCGAAATAGTACGAAAAGAGTTAAATATAGTCGCAGAGAAAGATATTCGGACACCAGAGTGCTATCAAGTCAGTGTACGGTTGGATAAATTGATTGAAGACTATATGCAGTACGATGAAGAGAAATTTCCCCTTCAAAATTGTGGGTGAAAGTAAAATAAGAAAAATTACGAGAAAAAGAGCCTGATTTTTGGCTCTTTTTTTATTGGAAATTCCTTCGGATTTCCGAGTGAGATAAAAAACAATGATCGCAGGGGCTTTCTTCACTTCGTTTCGGTCGATGCTTAACAAGTGCCACTGGCACTTAGCAGCCCAGTGGAGCGAGGGTACTGTGACGGAGCTGAAATATGCCGCGAAAGCGATCTGCAGCAGGTGGAGAATCCTGCTTTGCAGGAATATTTGTGCTGTATTTTAGTAAGACTTTCCAACAAAAGTGAAAAAATAGTTTGTAGTGTCGATCAATAGATTGATACAGCAAGAAAAAAATTTTCTATTGATTTTTTTTTAGTTATAAGCTAGAATGGAAGAAAAACCCGAAATGGAAAGCACGTAAAGGGCAGATAGCAGCCGGAAAGGAAGATTCGTGGAATTTAAACACAAATCAGTACTTTTGGATGAGACAATCGAATATCTAAAGATCAGACCTGGAGGAATTTATGTGGATGGCACGCTGGGAGGCGGTGGACATGCCTATGAAGTGTGCCGGCATTTATCTGGGCAGGGTAAATTCATCGGTATTGATCAAGATGAGGATGCAATCTGTGCTGCGGCAGAGAGACTGTCAGAGTTTGCAGATAAGATACAGATTATAAGAGGTAATTTTTGTGAGATGCAGCAGGCATTGGCAGCGATCAAAATATACAAAGTGGATGGTATTGTGTTGGATTTGGGCGTGTCATCTTATCAATTAGATGATCCCTCAAGGGGCTTTACTTATCGGGTGGAAGATGCTCCGCTGGATATGCGGATGGACCAAAGGCAGCGTTTCTCAGCCAAAGAATTGGTTAATACTTACAGTGAAATGGAGTTATACCGTATTATCCGCGAGTATGGGGAAGATAAATTTGCCAAGAATATTGCCAAGCATATTGTGGCGGCAAGGGCAGAAAAAGAGATAGAGACAACAGGAGAGCTGACGGATCTTATCAAGGCAGCGATTCCGGCAAGAGTACGAATGAATGGAGGCCATCCAGCGAAACGGACGTTCCAGGCGATTCGGATTGCATTGAATCGGGAGTTGGAGGTGCTTCGTGAGTCGCTGGAAGGTATGATTGAGATGCTGAATCCAGGAGGGAGGATCTGTATTATCACATTCCACTCTTTGGAAGATCGGATTGTAAAGAACATTTATAAGAAAAGTGAACATCCATGTACCTGTCCTAAGGATTTTCCGGTATGTGTGTGTGGGAAGGAACCATTGGGTAAGGCAGTAACCAGAAAGCCCGTAGTACCATCGGAGGAGGAAATTGAGAGGAATCCCCGTTCTAAGAGTGCGAAATTGCGAGTATTTGAACGGAGATAGATAGGTAGAAAAGACAGGAGTTGAGATTGTGAGACAGCAGGGAAATCGACATTACCAGGGAAGAACCGGAAATTACATAGATGGAAATACGGTAAAAAGGATTCATGCACAACCAAAGAAACACAGCGAAGAGGTACATGAGGAACTGGTCCACAGACGAGAAGTGGAGCGTAAGCACAGAGAACGTAAGAAAAATGCTAGGACGGCAGCTAGAAAAAACATGGAACGGGCGATGCAGATGAGTCCTGGATATGTGTTGTTCCTTGCGACAGCTGTAGTTGTGATGGTTTCGGTGATCGCCTGTTATTTGTTGTTGCACTCAGATCTGAGTGCAAGGATGAAGCATGTGAACACACTAGAGAGTGATGTGATGAATCTTAAGAATGAAAATGATGCGGTGCAAAAGAAGATCAATACATCAGTGGATTTGGAGACCATTCGCAAAAAAGCAATGGAAGAACTGGGAATGGTCTATCCCTCAGAAGGTCAGATTAAGTATTTTGATGTAGATACAGAAGATTATATGAACCAGTATGAGGATATTCCAGAAAGGTGATTAATCATTGGCGAGCGTAAGAAGAACAATAAAAAGAAGAGAACCTGTAAAATTTTCCAGAAAAATGAAAAAGAAGCTATTGGTACTGTTTAGTTTTGTATTGATCTCACTGGGAGGATTAGTTGGAAGACTAGTTTATATTGAACAGGTAAAGGGAGAGGAGTATGAAAAGCAGGTCCTAAGCCAGCAGGCTTATGGAAATCAAACAATCCCATATCAGCGTGGAGAGATTTTAGATGCCAAAGGAACGATTTTGGCATCTAATGTGGCTGTCTATAATGTGATTTTAGATTGCAAGCTGATCAATGACGACAAAGACAAATATATGAAGCCTACGATTGCAGCATTGCTAAAATGCTTTACGGATGTTACAGAGGAGGAACTGAGGGCAGCTTTGGCAGACCAGCCTGACAGCCGCTATTTTGTCTTGCGCAGAAAATTGCCATATGAGGAGATTGAAGTTTTTCAAAATCTGCAGGCAGAGAAGGATAAAAAGGGTAAGAAGAAAAATCCTAATGTGCAGGGAGTTTGGTTTGAAAAGGAATATAAAAGGGAACATCCTTATAATTCGCTTGCCAGCAAGGTGTTGGGCTTTACCACATCAGGCAACGAAGGAATTGGAGGACTGGAAGATTACTATAATGATACCTTAAATGGTGTGAATGGCAGGCAGTATGGTTATCTCAATTCAGACAATAATGTGGAAAAGACGATCAAAGAGCCAATCAATGGCAAAACGCTTGTCACAACTCTTGATATAAATATTCAGACAATCATTGAGAAAAAGATTGCAGAATTTCAGGAAGCCCATCGGGATGAGGAGAGAGTTGGAGCTGGAAGTGAGCATACAGGTGTATTGGTTATGAATCCCCAGAATGGTGAAATATACGGGATGGCTGACAGTCACCCCTATGATTTGAATCATCCCTGGGATCTGAGTTCTTATTGTTCTCAGGAAGAGATTGACTCTTTTTCAGAACAGGAGAGGCTGGACAAGCTCAACTCAATTTGGCAGAATTTTTGTATCACTTCTACTTATGAGCCTGGTTCCACCGCAAAGCCCTTTACTGTGGCCACAGGCTTAGAGACGGGAAAGATTAAGGAGTCCTATTATTGTGATGGTGTGGAGAAGATTGGAGGATATGATATAAAATGTGTCAACCGGTCTGGTCATGGGATGGAGACGATTGAGAAATCGGTGATGGATTCCTGTAATGATGCCATGATGCAGATGGCGGATGATATCGGAGAAGAGGACTTCTATAAATATCAAAATATCTTTAATTTCGGGCTGCGCACCAATATTGACCTTCCTGGTGAGGCCAGAACAGACAAGCTCATTTATACGGCAGAAAATACAGATAAAACTTCTTTAGCCACTAATTCTTTTGGGCAGAATTTTAATGTGACAATGGTACAGCTTGCCAGTGCTTTTTCTTCTCTGATCAATGGTGGCTATTATTATCAGCCGCATCTGGTAAAAAAAATCATTGATGATCAGGGAAATACGGTACAGAATATCGAAGCGATTCCACTAAAGCAGACGCTTTCTAAACAAACCAGTGACAAGATAAAAGGATATCTGTACAAGACGGTTTCTGAGGGAACCGGAAAGAGCGCTAAGGTACCAGGTTATTCTATGGGCGGTAAGACAGGGACCGCACAGAAGGGCAATCGTGATGACAAGAAATATGTGGTATCTTTTATTGGATTTGCCCCTGTTGAGGAACCACAGGTTTTGGTATATGTTGTCATTGATGAGGCAAATGTTCAGCTTGAGAGGCAGAGCAGTGCTCTGGCCACCGATATGACAAAACAGATTTTTTCAGAGATTCTTCCTTATTTAAATATTTTCCAGGATGAGGAATTGCCGCAGGATCAGACAACTTCCGAAGGGCAGGAGGGGTCGCAGGCTGGCAATGAAGATGACGGGAACCAAGGGACAGGGGATCCGGAATATCCTTCAGAGGGCGCCCCTAATGTGATGCCTGATGGTGGTGATGGGACTACTCAGGAGCCAGAACCGCTCGGCGATAATGTCATTCCAGAAGAACCCTAGCGAAAATAATTTCAGTACATAACCTCATAAAATCAGTAATAGATTGTAATAACAGTTACATGAGGTTATTGCTGATGATTCGAAATAAAACCTATAACCGAAAAAAAATACTGATTATTTTTTCGGTAGTTCTATTAGTCTTGCTGCTTTTGGCAGGGAGATTAGTCTATTTAATGGTGTTCTGTTCAGAGTACTATGGGAAGAAGGCAGAGGATTTGCATGAGCGGGAGCGGGATATTAAGGCAGCTAGGGGGAAGATTATTGATGCCACTGGCACAGTGCTTGCCACAAACCGCACCGTCTGCACCATTTCTGTGATTCACAGTCAGCTTGAGGAGCCAGAACGAGTGATAGAAGTACTGACCAAGGAATTGGGAATGGAAGAAGAGAAGGTTCGAAAGCGTGTAGAAAAAGTTAGTTCTATTGAACGAGTAAAATCCAATGTTGATAAAGAGACAGGAGACAAGATTCGTAACTATGGGCTTGCTGGGGTTAAGGTAGATGAGGATTACAAACGTTATTATCCTTACAGTACACTGGCTTCAAAAGTTTTGGGATTTACGGGAGGAGATAACCAGGGAATTATTGGTTTGGAGGTTGTGTATGAGGATTATTTAAAGGGAACTAATGGGAAGATCCTGACTTTGACAGATGCCCGAGGAATTGAGATTGAGAATGCTGGAGAGCGCAGACAGGAGCCGGTAGATGGTAATAACCTGCACATCAGTCTGGATTACAATATTCAAATGTATTGTGAGCAGGCGGCAAAAAAAGTGATGGAGGCGAAGTCTGCGGATAGTGTGTCAGTTATCGTGATCAATCCGCAAAATGGTGAGATCATGGCAATGGTCAATGTGCCAGAATTTGATCTCAATGATCCATTTACCTTGATAAAGCCAGAGACGCAGACACCTGTGGAATCTGTGGAGACAGCAAAAGAACAGAAAGATAACAGTCAAGATCTGCTAAATCAAATGTGGAGAAATCAATGTATCAACGATACTTACGAGCCAGGTTCTGTATTTAAGATTATCACTGCCGCCGCCGCTTTTGAGGAGGATGTAGTATCACTGCAGGATAATTTTTTCTGTCCTGGCTATAAAATGGTCGAGGACCGGAGGATTCATTGTCATAAACGTACTGGACACGGTGCAGAAGATTTTACACAGGGGATTATGAATTCCTGCAATCCAGTGTTTATTGAATTGGGCATGAGACTGGGGACCGATAATTTTTATAAATATTTTAAGCAGTTTGGACTTTTGGAACGCACAGGGATTGATCTGCCGGGAGAGGCGGCTACCATTATGCACAATAAGAAAAATGTTGGCCCAGTGGAGTTGGCCACAGTTTCGTTTGGCCAGTCTTTTCAGATTACGCCAATTCAGCTTGTGACAACGGTCTCTTCCTTAGTCAATGGAGGAAACAGAATCACCCCTCATTTTGGCGTTTCCGTGAAAGATGACCTGGGAAATTTGGTGGAAACTTTGCAATATAATGTCAAGGAAGGAATTGCCAAAAGCGAAACCTCTCAGACTTTGCGTTCTGTTTTGGAAAAGGTTGTGTCAGAAGGGAGCGGCAAGCGGGCAAAAATTGAGGGCTTTTCGATTGGCGGCAAGACAGCAACCTCTCAGACTTTGCCCAGAAGCGCCAATAAATATATTTCCTCATTTTTAGGATTTGCCCCTGCAGAGAATCCACAGGTGTTGGCGTTGGTGGTAATTAACAATCCGCAAGGTATTTATTATGGGGGAACAATTGCTGCCCCTGTCGTGCAGGAGATTTTTTCTAATATTCTTCCTTATCTGGGAATTGAAAAAAAGGCAGTGCCCAAAGAGAAGGCGGAGGATTCTGAATCTCAAGCAACAGATTGATGGATGATAGATACTTGTAAATCAGTAGAAGATAAAAAAGAAAGATACGGTGAGCATAAAGCATCGTAGAGACGAAGAGGTGTAAAAGAATGGCACAGAGAGTAGTAATACCGGTATTGATTGCATTTGCAATCACAGCAGTCTTAGGGCCGATGGTAATTCCAATTTTGAGAAAATTGAAGGTAGGACAGACAGAGAGAGAGGAGCTCAAATCCCATCTAAAGAAGGCAGGAACGCCTACGATGGGCGGCCTGATGATATTGGCGGGGATTGTGGTGACATCTGTTGTTTATATGAAGGATTTTCCTGAGATCATGCCGATATTATTTGTGACAATTGGGTTTGGAATTATAGGATTTCTGGATGATTACCTGAAAGTAGTGCTGCGTCGTTCGGATGGCCTGCTTCCCTGGCAAAAGATGTTGGGACAGATTTTGGTGACAGGGATCTTTGTGCTCTATATGACTCGCTATACAGATATCTCCACAAAAATGCTGATTCCATTTACAGGAGGATTTGAGCATGGATTATATTTGAATTTAGGGATTTTAGCAATACCAGTCATGTTTTTGGCAATCATTGGGACAGTCAACGGAGCCAACTTTACAGATGGGTTAGATGGTCTTGCTTCCAGTGTTACTGTGTTGATTGCAGTCTTTTTCTCAGTGGCTGCTCTCTGGCGCGGCAGTGGGATTTCACCGATTACCTGTGCAGTGGCAGGCGCTCTGCTGGGATTTTTGTTGTTTAATGTCCATCCTGCAAAGGTATTTATGGGAGATACTGGTTCCCTGGCGTTGGGCGGTTTTGTAGCTTCTACCGCCTATATGCTGCAAATGCCAATTTTTATTTTAATTGTGGCATTGATTTATTGGGCAGAATTATTATCTGTGATGATACAAGTAACATATTTTAAAATGACTGGCGGCAAGCGTGTATTTCGGATGGCTCCGATTCATCACCATTTTGAGTTGGGCGGTTGGTCTGAGACACAGGTAGTGGCAGTGTTTTCCATTGTCACTGCGATATTATGTCTGGTGGGATTTATGGCCTTGTAGCAAATGAGAAACAGGAGGAAAGAAATTGAATTTGGCAGGAAAGAAATTTTTGGTATTTGGAACTGGCATCAGTGGAATTGCTGCCGCGGAGCTTTTAGTGCGCCGTGGTTTTCCAGTGGTTTTGTATGATGGGAATGAGAAATTAGATGAACAGACGATCCGAGAAAAATCTGCAGTTTTGGATCAGGTAGAGATTATTTTAGGCGAGCTGCCAGAACATATCCTTCACCGTTATGATATTGCTGTCTTAAGTCCAGGAGTTCCTACAGATCTTCCAGTGGTAGAGATGATGCGAAGCCAGGGGCTGGAAATCTGGGGTGAGATTGAACTTGCTTATGCGTTTGAGCAGGGGAAAATTCTTGCTGTGACAGGGACAAACGGGAAAACTACCACGACCTCCCTGTTAGGAGCGATTATGGAACATGCTGTTTCTAAGGTGAAAATTGTAGGAAATATTGGGATTCCTTATACTAGTGTGGTGTCAGATACAGATTCAGAATCTGTGACAGTGGCAGAGATCAGCAGTTTTCAATTAGAGACAATTCATGAATTTTGTCCTCAGATATCTGCGATTTTAAATATTACGCCTGATCATCTAAATCGCCATCATACAATGGAAAATTATCAGAAAATGAAAATGCGGATTGCCGAAAATCAGGGAAGTCATCAATTTTGTGTGTTGAACTATGAAGAGCCTCTTTTGCGGGAATTTGCAGGGCAGATAAAGGCACAGGCAGTATTTTTTAGCAGCCATAGGAAGCTTGATCAAGGCATCTATCTAAATGGTGAGCAGATTATTTGGGCATGGAACGGACAGGAAAAATTAGTGTGCGATATCAAAAAGCTGCAGTTGATTGGAATGCATAATTATGAAAATGTGATGGCTGCTGCGGCGATGGCTCTGTTGTTTGGTATTTCTATCGAAAAAATACAAGAAGTTTTGGTTCGTTTTACAGCAGTTGCGCATAGAATAGAGTATGTGACTACAAAACGCGGAGTTCGTTTTTACAACGATTCCAAAGGGACCAATCCAGATGCCGCTATTCAGGCGATTCGGGCGATGAAATGGCCTACATTGCTGATTGGAGGCGGTTATGATAAGGACTCAGAGTATGATGACTGGATCAATGCTTTTGATGGAAAAGTAAAAAAATTGGTTCTTTTGGGTGCTACCAGGGAAAAAATCCGTGATACAGCAGTGAGACTTAGTTTTCCACCAGAGGATATTGTGCTTGTAGAGAGCTTGCAGGAAGCGGTAAATATATGCTATGCCAATGCTAAGCAGGGAGACGCCGTATTATTATCGCCGGCCTGTGCAAGCTGGGGAATGTTTGAAAATTATGAGCAGAGAGGTGATTTATTTAAGGAGATGGCAAGAAATTTGCAGGAATAGTGTGAATAGAAAAATGATATCTTGATAGAGGTGCTGGTATGGGCAGAGAACAAAATGCTGACAAAAGACAAAGAGACATCCGGTATTTTGACTACAGTCTTCTGCTGATCGTTTTTTTTCTCGTATGCTTTGGACTGGTCATATTGTACAGCACAAGTTCTTATAATGGACAGGTCAAATTCAAGGATAGTGCCTACTATTTGAAAAAGCAAATGATAGCAGATGTACTGGGAATTTTGGTAATGGCATTCGTTGCACAGATTGATTATCGTGTCTGGAAAAGATTCTGGCTTCTTGCCTATGCAGGAGCTTTTGGGATGTGTACCCTAGTATTGTTTATCGGACAGGAATTAAATGGTGCAAAGCGCTGGTTGAAACTTGGACCCTTAAGCTTTCAGCCTTCAGAAATGGCAAAAGTTGCAATTATTGTTTTTCTGGCGACCATCATTAGCAGGATGCCAAAACAGATGGGAAAGTTTACGGCATTGATTAAGATTATGTTGTTAGTCATGCCAATGGTGGCGATTGTGGCCTCAGAAAATTTAAGTACAGCAATCATTATTTTGGGGATTGCCATTTGCCTTGTCTTTGTGTCCAGTCCCAAATATATGCAGTTTATAGTAATGGGAGGCGTGGTCATTGCGTTTGGGACAGCATTTATCATGTTGGAATCTTATCGTGCAGAGCGTTTGAAGATCTGGTTGGAGCCAGAAAAATATGAGAAAGGTTATCAGACGCTTCAAGGTTTGTATGCGATTGGTTCTGGCGGATTGTTTGGAAAAGGTCTGGGCGCCAGTATGCAAAAACTGGGGTTTGTGCCTGAAGCGCAGAATGATATGATATATTCCATTATCTGTGAGGAATTAGGGTTATTTGGGGCAGTCTGCGTGATTTTATTGTTTGTGATTTTGATTTGGCGTTTTATGGTAATTGCCAGCAATGCCCAGGATCTCTATGGGGCATTGATTGTAAGTGGTGTGCTTGCCCACATTGCCATTCAAGTTATTTTAAATATTGCCGTAGTGACAAATACGATACCAAATACAGGAATTTCTCTGCCATTTATCAGTTATGGCGGAACTTCCGTGGCATTCCTTTTGGCGGAAATTGGTTTGGTGCTCAGTGTGTCCAGAGGTATACGGCTGGAGGAATAGGATATGGGAAAGCATAGAAAAAAACGTAAGAAAAATTGGAAGATAGCAGTGCTGGTTATCCTTTACCTTCTGCTGTTTCTCTCTGTTGGAGCATTGATTGTGGTGAAGTTATTCACTGTCGAAAAAGTGGAAGTCACTGGAACAAAGCGTTACACAGGGGGGGAGATAGAAGCATGGCTTTTGAATGATGAATATTCTTGGAATAGTATGTACGTCTATTTAAAATATAAATTTTCAGAGCCAAGGGAATTCCCTTTTGTGGAATCTGTAGATGTCTCCCTGAAATCTCCCCATACCTTAGAAGTTAATGTTCACGATAAAGCATTGGCAGGGAGAGTGTATGTAAAGGCGCTGGGGCAGAATGCTTATTACGATAAGGATGGAGTTGTGGTGGAAATGTCCTCGGAGGTGATAAAAGGGGTTCCCAACATAAGCGGTCTTAATGTAGACCAGATTGTGCTCCATGAAAAATTACCGATCAAGGGGAAAAGTGTTCTCAAGAATTTGTTGTCTTTGACACAGATGTTGAAAAAGTATAAGTTGGAGCCAGATAGTATTAAATATGGGGAAGAGGGCAGTTATACTTTAAAGTATGGACAGCTCTCCGTACTTCTGGGACAGGCTGAGAATTTTAATCAGAAGATCGAAAGACTTTCTTATATTATGCCAGATCTGGAAGGACAAGAGGGAACATTACATCTGGAAAGCTGGACGGAAAATACTACAGATATCACATTTGAAAAGCCCGACTGAGAATAATGTAAAAAAAGCGGGAACAATAGGGATTACTGAGAGGGAGATATAAAAAACTCGGAAAAATGAAAAAATGTTATTGATTAATTTTATAAAAAATTATATGATGTTATACAAGAGTTTAAACTGTCGGTATGTTTCGCCGAATGAGATAAGGGTTATATATGAAAAAGTTCAGATAGAGAATAGAAGGAGGAAGAACCTTGCTAGAAATTATGACAACTGAAGCGGAATCCAGTGCAAAAATCATCGTCATTGGTGTTGGCGGGGCTGGAAACAACGCAGTAAATAGAATGATAGAAGAAAATATCGGCGGTGTTGAGTTTATTGGAATTAATACGGACAAACAGGCATTGGCATTATGCAAGGCACCAACACTGATTCAGATTGGCGAGAAGCTTACAAAGGGATTAGGCGCAGGCGCTCAGCCGGAGATCGGCCAGAAAGCGGCTGAGGAAAGTATTGAGGAATTGACTGCAGAGATCAAAGGAGCGGACATGGTATTTGTCACCTGTGGTATGGGTGGTGGTACTGGTACTGGCGCTGCTCCGGTAGTGGCTGGAATTGCCAAAGAAATGGGCATTTTGACAGTAGGTGTGGTGACAAAGCCTTTTAAATTTGAGGCCAAGGCACGTATGATCAATGCATTGGGCGGTATTGAGCGTTTAAAAGAAAGTGTAGATACATTGATTGTAATTCCCAATGATAAGCTGTTGGAGATTGTAGACAGAAGGACTACAATGCCAGATGCCTTGCGCAAAGCAGATGAAGTGCTTCAGCAGTCTGTACAGGGAATCACAGATTTGATCAATGTTCCAGCGTTGATTAACTTGGATTTTGCAGATGTTCAGACTGTCATGAAAGATAAGGGAATGGCACATATTGGCATAGGTATGGCAAACGGTGATGACAAAGCAATTGAGGCTGTCAAATCTGCTGTAGCGAGCCCACTTTTGGAGACTACAATTACAGGGGCTTCCCATGTAATTATCAATATTTCGGGAGATATTTCGCTGATGGATGCCAATGATGCGGCAAGTTATGTACAAGATTTGTCGGGGGATAATGCGAATATTATTTTTGGCGCTAAGTTTGACGAAAATATGGCGGATCAGGCGATTATCACGGTAATTGCTACTGGTCTGGAAGATGTGGCAGCAGCACCCAAAGTTATGCCTAATATGAAATATCCACAGCAGCCAGCTACTTCCAGATTAAATTCATCCTCTAGAACAACAAATACAATGGGTACAGCAACGCGTTCTACAGGTACCATGAATACAGCAACACGTTCCACAGGTACCATGAATACAGCAACACGTTCCACAGGTACTATGGGTGGCACAACTGCACGTTCGGCAAATCCTTATGGAAATGCTTCTGCTGCAGCAGGGAGTAATTTAGGGACATCTTCTTCCGCAGGATTCCAGAGAGCTAGAAGGCCTGAGGCCGGTGGCGGCGCATCAGAACGAGATATAAAAATTCCAGAATTTTTAAAGAATACTAGAAGATAGAGATACATAGAAAGGCAGATCATAATGAGGCGCCCCCTATCGTTAGATTTTTGGTCTAACTTTTGGGGGTCAGTACATTATGATCTGTTTTTTTTAATGGAATATGTTGCGAAAGCGACCCGCCGCAGGCAAAGATTCCTGATTTGCAAGATTCTTTGTTCTTTACAATTATTGGAAAGATAGCTATAATGAAAATAAATGTAAACAACAGGCTTTGAATCAGAAATCAGGGTGGAGGATGAAGATGAAGACTATACGGATGAAGATTATTTCGGTAATTATGTTATGCTCTTTACTTACGGCAGCGATTATTGGAGTACTGGCATTGGCTAATTCCACAAATATGGAGGGGGATAATGCCAAGCAGAAAATGAAGCTTTGGGCGCAGATGGAATCAGCAGAGCTAAATGACAGAATTACTAAGATCGAACAATCCGTGAATACATTAAGTGATATTCTTATGGAACAATTTGATTCTAAAGCATTTTTTAAGGATAAAAAATATGCAGACGACTATACAGAAAGGATTACAAAGATTATAGATGTATTTGGGGAGCGTACGGATAGCACGATTACGGCATATATCCGCTATAATCCTCAGTATTCTAATCCAACTTCTGGTTATTTTATTACCAGAAGTTCTGTGGAAGCAGAATTTGAGACAGTGCCGCCGACAGATTTTTCTATGTATGATGAAGATGATGCAGAACATGTGGGCTGGTATTATATACCGGTTAAGGCTGGAGAGGCAATTTGGATGGCTCCCTATCTCAATGCCAATATCAATGTCTATATGATTTCCTATGTGATTCCACTTTTTGCAGAGGATGGCACTTCAATTGGTATTGTGGGGATGGATATTGATTTCTCACAGCTGACAGAACAGGTGGATGCCTTGGAAAATTTTGAGACTGGATATGCCTTTCTCACAGATGAATCCGGAACCGTGGTACATAGTAAATCATTAGATGTCGGTACGGATATCTCTGCATTGGATGATACATTGTCGGGTGTTGCACAGATGCTTAGTGATGAGCAGCAGCAGGGAAAGAATTTGTCTTATACATATCAAGAGAGAAACAAACAGCTTGTCTACTATAATCTGAAAAATGGTATGAAGCTTGTATTGGTAGTACCGGATAAGGAAATCTATGCTGGAGCAAATCGTTTAGTGGGGATTGTATTGACAACAATAGCCATTGCCTTAGTCTTTTCTGGCATAGTGGGAATTATAATTGGCAGCAATATTTCCAGGCCCATTAAACAGCTTACAGCAGTGATTGGACAGACTGCGAAATTAAATTTTCGGGCCACAGAATTTGGAGCAAGATTGCGCAGACAGAAGGATGAAATTGGTGTGATGGCGAATGAGATTCATTCTATGCGTAAAGTTTTGCGGGAAATGATGGGGAATCTAGATCAAGCTGGGCAGACAATTCTTGATAATGTGAATAATTTAAATGAGATTATGGACAAAAACAGATCAGATGCTCAGGAAAATTCTGCGGCAACACAGGAAATTGCTGCTGGAATTCAGGAGGCAAATGCCAATACTGCCAACATTTTACAGAGTATTGAGGAGGTTAAGAATAGTTCTGGAAATATCCATCGGATGGCACAAAAGGGCGAGGAGGATTCCATACAAATACATCAGCGGGCAGACGAGATGGAGAAACTTAGCCGCCAGTCCAGAGATAAGACAGATGAGATGTATGCTGTGATGAAGCAAAAGTCAGATATTGCTATAGAACAGTCAAAAGCGGTAAACAGAATCAATGAGCTGACAGAGGATATCAAAAATATTTCTTCTCAGACCAATCTATTGGCTTTAAATGCAAGTATTGAGGCAGCCAGAGCCGGGGATGCTGGCAGAGGATTTGCAGTTGTGGCCTCTGAAATTGGAGATTTGGCTTCACAGACCCTGCATACAGTGGATAACATCAATGGAATTGTAGGGGAAGTAAACAAGGCAGTGTCAAATATGACAGATTGTATTATTACAGTAATGGGATTTTTAGAGGGAACGGTTCTCGGTGATTATGAACTTTTCAGCAAATCAGGGGAACAGTATCTCTCAGATGCAGATGATTTCAAACAGGTGATGGGGCAGACCAAAGAAGCGATAGGCATTTTAGAGAGGTATATTACACAGATTATCGGTGCCGTGGAGGATATCAATGAGATGGTAACACAGTCAGCAGGAGGAATTAATGTCATTGCTGAAAAGTCTAGTGAGACGGAGGAAAACACCATAATTGGCTATACAAGACTGCAAGAGTGTATGCAGTCCATTGATGAGTTAAAGCAGATTGTAAGTCAATTTCAATTATAATAGTTATTGTAATATCAAATATTTGCAGGACATACTGAATAGAAATGTTCAGTATGTCTATTTTTTGTTAGGCTTTAGCCTGTTTCACATTGTGGAGTTTCTCAACAGAGAAACGAAACTTTGGGAAACAAATAAACCACCTGCTATGCAGGTGAGTCAGCATTGCTTTAGCTTACAGTAAAAAACCTCCAATGTTATAATAATGCAGGTTCGCCAACCGCATTAAGGACAAAGGAGGTTATCCATATGGATAGTAATAATTTATCACATACGAAGTGGAATTGTAAATATCATATTGTTTTTGCACCAAAGTTCAGAAGGAAAATCATATATGGGCAGTTAAAGAGGGACATTGCAAATATATTAAGTACGCTATGCAAGAGAAAAGGTGTGCATATAGTGGAAGCGGAAATGTGCAGTGACCATGTCCATATGTTAGTGGAGATTCCGCCAAGCATAAGTGTATCAAGTTTTGTAGGGTATCTGAAAGGAAAAAGTACACTTATGATATTTGAAAGGCATGCAAATTTGAAATATAAATTTGGGAACAGGCATTTCTGGTGCAGGGGATACTATGTGGACACAGTAGGCAAGAATGCAAAGAAAATCCAGGAATATATTCAAAATCAATTAAAAGAAGATTATGAATATGACCAGATAACACTCAAAGAGTATATTGACCCGTTTACGGGTGAGCCAGTAAAAAAGAACAAATAGAAAAAGTCCTTTAGGACTTAGTACAGAATGATGTTGCGGCTGGCGAACCCTTCGATGAGTCTTTAGACTCCAGAGCCGGTAATAAGCCCTTATAGGGCGTGAGCAAACCACCGGCT
>CAJTIR010000041.1 GCA_910576385.1 Lachnospiraceae bacterium | reverse complement strand
CCGGACAGCCCACTCACCTCCCCGTGATTTGTAGTATACCGAGTTCCCTATAAGAAGAATTATAAAGAAAAAATAAGCTTGGGCAACCATTTTCATAACGTTTTGTGCCTGAGCGAAGCGAAAGGAATGGATATAACTATGATCAAGAAGAAATTTGGATTTTTGTCATCCGATCGAAAGACAAAGATTCACGCGGTGCGATGGGAGCCAGATCAGGGAGAGATTCAGGGAATTTTGCAGATCAGTCATGGGATGGTAGAATATGTGGAGCGCTATGAGGATTTTGCAGAGTATTTGACTAAGCAGGGATTTCTGGTGGTGGGAAATGACCATTTAGGACATGGCGCGTCTGTGTTACACCAGGGATATTGGGGATATTTTGCCCCCGCACATGGCAGTGATTTGGTGGTCAAAGATCTGCACCGGCTGCGCAGACATATGCAGAAGAATTATCCAAAGGTTCCTTATTTTATGCTGGGGCACAGTATGGGGTCTTTCTTGCTGCGCAAATATTTGTCCAGATATGGAGCCGGACTTTCTGGCGCCATTATTATGGGAACTGGAACGCAGCCAGATGCCGCAGTGATATTTGGCAAAGCAGTCTGTTGGCTTGGCGCCTGTCTAAAAGGCTGGACTTACCGCAGCAAATTAGTGCAGCAGTTAGCATTTTCTGGAAATAATCGGAGATTTGAGGGCGAGGGCGTTTCTAATTCCTGGCTTACCAAAGACCAGCAGATTGTAGATGCCTACAACAAAGAGCCACGCTGTACCTTTCAATTTACCCTCAATGGATTCTATAACTTGTTTGACACCATCCATTACATCAATCAGAAGAAAAATATTGAATTAATCCCCAAAAACCTGCCGCTGTTTCTGGTGTCTGGTGAGGATGATCCAGTGGGAAATTATGGAACAGGGGTGAAAAAAGCCTGCCAAATTTATAAAAGAGCCGGAATCAAAGATATCAGCATGAAATTGTATCCCTCTGACCGACATGAGATTTTAAATGAATTGGACAGAAAGACAGTGTACCAAGATATCTATGAGTGGATGCGCAATTATTTGATTGCGGCAGAATCATAACTTACAACGCAGCACAGAATGGAGGAGACTATGAAGAGACATATCAAACGATGGACAGCGCTGTTTCTGATCTGTATGGTGACAGTTTTATCGACAACAGACACATTTGCAGAAGAATATGGGAGAGACAATACAACAAACACCAAGGAGGCGGTGGATGCGTCCGGCCAAGAAGGAGAAGTTACAGAACCAATTACTAAGGCAGATAAGCCATATCTGGCATTGGGGGCAAATTTAACGCCACAGCAGCAGGAGGCAGTATTGTCTCTATTAGGGATCAACCCTTTGGAACTTGCAGATTATGATGTGATTTATGTCACCAATGAGGAAGAACATAGTTATCTGGGTGAATATGTAGCTGCCGATAAGATTGGTACGCGCTCCCTCTCCTCTGTGCTTGTGGTAAAACGAAATCAGGGGCATGGGATCAATATCACAACAAAAAATATTTCTTATTGTACAATTGGCATGTATAAAAATGCGCTGATTACTGCTGGGATTACTGATGCGGATATTATTGTGGCGGCTCCATTTCCGATTTCTGGAACGGCTGCACTGGTAGGCGCGATGAAAGCATATTCTGACATGACAGGCGAAAAGGTCACAGAGGAGAGTATGGACACAGCGTTAAATGAGTTGGTATTGACCGGAGATCTTGCAGAAAAAGTTGGGGATGCTGAGAAAGCAGAGGAACTGGTGGCATATCTCAAACAGGAAGTAATTGAACATAAATTGAGTTCTGAGAAAGAAATCAGTGAGGCGATTGATAGAGCCAGTGAAGAATTTGATATTTCCTTGTCAGAGGCGGAGACAGTACAGCTTGCAGAGCTGTTACAGAAAATTGAAAAGTTAGATTTGAACTTGGAGTCCATTAAAAATCAAGCGCAGGCCTTGTATCAGAAATTATCGGAAATTGATACAAAAAGTTTTTTTGATAAAATTGTAGAATTTTTCCGTTCGATTATCAACTTTTTTAAAGGATTGTTTTCTTAACCTTGGGAGGAGCTATGGAAGCATATACAGGATTTGCAGAGGTTTATGATCTGTTTATGGACAATGTGCCTTATCAGGAATGGAGCAAATATTTGGTAAGCTTACTGCAAGAATATCAAGTGTCTGAAGGATTAGTATTAGAGTTGGGCTGTGGAACAGGGAAGATGACAAGACTATTGGCACAAGCGGGTTACGATATGATTGGTGTGGACAATTCCCAGGAAATGCTGCAGATTGCCAAGCTAAGAGCATTGGATGACAGGAAAGATATGGGGCAGGAAAACTCAGATATTCTTTATCTGTTACAGGATATGAGAGAGTTTGAACTCTATGGAACTGTGAAAGCAGTGGTCAGTGTCTGCGATTCGATCAATTATATTCTGGAGGAGGAAGATCTGCTGAAAGTATTTCAGTTGGTAAACAATTATCTCGACCCAGGCGGAGTGTTTATTTTTGATATGAATACACTTTATAAATACAGGGAAATCTTAGGAGAGAGAACGTTCTGTGAGAATCGCAAACAGGCCAGTTTTATTTGGGAGAATTATTATGATCACAGAGATCAAATTAATCAATATGATCTGACGCTTTTTGTCAGGGAGCCCGACAGCGGAGAATTATATTGCAAATATGAAGAAATCCATTTTCAACGGGGCTATGAACTGAGACAGGTGCAGGAATTGCTGGGACAGGCTGGTTTGGAATTTGTAACGGCTTATGATGCTTTTTCCAGAGAGCCAGTGCGGGAAGACAGTGAACGGATCTATGTGATTGCCAGAGAAAAAAGAAAGCGGGATATGATATGAGTGAATATAAGGATTATATGGTGAGGGCAACTGCGGCAGACAGCCAAATACGCGCTTTTGCGGTGACAGCCAGGGATTTGGTGGAGCAGGCGAGGAGATATCACAATACCAGTCCAGTGATTACAGCGGCGTTGGGCAGGCTGCTTACCGGAGGCGTGATGATGGGCACAATGATGAAAGGAGAGAAGGATCTGCTGACTCTGCAGATCAAGTGCCGCGGCGTGGCTCAGGGTCTTACAGTGACCGCTGACAGCCAGGGCAGTGTCAAGGGTTATCCGTTGGTATCGGATGTGATACTGCCTGCCAATGCACAGGGTAAGTTAGATGTAGGAGGAGCATTGGGGCCAGGAATTTTAAGTGTGATTAAGGATTTGGGATTAAAAGAGCCCTATGTGGGGCAGGTTGCGCTGCAAACCTCGGAGATTGCAGAAGATTTGACGTATTATTTTGCTGTTTCCGAGCAGGTACCCTCGGCAGTGGGTCTGGGGGTGCTGATGAATCGGGATAATACGGTAAAACAGGCAGGAGGATTTATCATTCAATTGATGCCAAATACCGAAGAATCGGTAATCGCTGCACTAGAACGGAAAGTGGCTAAGGTTAGTTCCGTCACAGATTTGCTGGAGCAGGGAGCGACGCCAGAAACATTGTTAGAGCAGATATTAGGCGATTTTGGTATTGAGGCTGCAGAACAGATCCCAGTAAAATATTTTTGCGGTTGTTCCAAAGAGCGTGTGACTCGCGCTATTGCAAGTATTGGCAAAATGGATATTCAGGAAATGATTGATGACAATGAACCGATTGAGGTCAATTGTCAGTTCTGTGACAAACATTATATTTTTACTCCTGAGGAACTGAAGGAATTGTTGAAATAGAGAAAGGAGCCAGCCAGTGAAGGATGGGTTTATCAGGGTGGCGGCAGTAACTCCCAAGATTCGGGTTGCCGACCCTGCATATAATAGAGACAGGATCATTGAAAAAATTGGGGAGGCAGAAGAAAAACGGGCGGCAGTGGTAGTATTTCCAGAATTATGTCTTACTGGATATACCTGCGGCGATTTATTTTTTATGGAATCATTGTTGGAGCAGGCCAAGCAGGAGTTAATTAAAATTGCCGAAGATACTGCCGGAAAAAATATGCTGGTTTTTGTGGGGCTTCCGGTTGCCAGCAGAGGAAATCTCTATAATGCTGCAGCCGCGCTTGCCAATGGCAAGATCTTAGGTTTGGTGCCGAAGTGTTGTATTCCCAATTACAATGAATTTTATGAAGCCAGACATTTTACGGAAGGAATGCAGCAGCCAGTAGAAATTACCTTTGCAGAAGGGATGCAGGTTCCAATGGGAAGTGAGCTGCTATTTTGTCCAGATTCTATGCCAGAATTAAAGATCGGTGCAGAGATTTGTGAAGATATCTGGGGGCCAAGTCCGCCCAGTATTTCTCATGCACTGGCAGGCGCCAATCTGATTGTAAATCTTTCTGCAAGCAATGAAGTGACTGGAAAAGACCATTATCGTAAAAATTTGGTGGAAGGGCAGTCAGCACGGCTGATCTGCGGCTATGTATACGCCAGCGCCGGAGATGGGGAATCCACACAGGATGTCGTATTTTCTGGCCACAATATGATTGCAGAGAATGGACTTATGCTGGCAGAAGCACAACGTTTTTGCAATCAGTCAGTGTATGCAGAGATAGATATACAGAGATTGAACGGACAGCGTAGGCGGATGAATACATTTCAGGTAGAGGAAGGAAGCTATCGGGAAATTACGTTTCATTTAAAAAAGGAGAAGACAGAGCTGACACGTTTTGTGGCGCCAATGCCCTTTGTGCCAAAGGCGGGGGCAGAGCGCAAAAAACGGTGTGAGGATCTTTTATCCATTCAGTCTATGGGATTGAAAAAAAGGCTGGAACATACAAATTGCGGCTGTGCGGTGATTGGAATTTCTGGCGGGCTGGATTCCACGCTGGCCCTGCTGGTGACAGTGCGGGCGTTTGATCTGCTTGGGCTTGATCGAAAAGGCATTAAAGCTGTCACAATGCCAGGCTTTGGTACCACAGACCGAACCTATGACAATGCAGTACAGTTAATTCGCTGTCTGGGAGCAGATTTTATGGAAGTGGATATTCAAAACGCTGTGCGTGTCCATTTTGCTGATATTGGACAGGCGGAGAGTGTTCATGATGTGACTTATGAGAATGGACAGGCGCGGGAGCGGACACAGATTTTAATGGATATTGCCAACAAGGAAAATGGCATGGTGATTGGCACAGGTGATTTGTCGGAACTGGCTTTGGGCTGGGCGACTTACAATGGTGATCATATGTCTATGTACGGGGTCAATGCCTCTGTGCCGAAAACACTGGTCCGTCATCTGGTGCGCTACTATGCGGATATCTGTGAGGATTCTAAGCTTAACAAAATTTTGTTAGATATTCTTGATACACCAGTCAGTCCTGAGCTTCTGCCCCCAGAAGATGGTAAAATTTCTCAGAAAACAGAGGATATTGTCGGTCCATATGAGCTGCACGATTTCTTTTTGTACCATATGCTTCGTTTTGGATTTGGGCCAAAGAAAATATATCGGCTTGCTGTGTATGCGTTTTGCGGCTGGGAACATCCAGAAAAAGTAACATATACACCGGAAACTATATTGAAATGGCTGAAAACCTTTACTAGAAGATTTTTTAGCCAGCAATTTAAACGTTCCTGCCTGCCAGACGGACCCAAAGTCGGTACAGTGGCAATCTCTCCCAGAGGAGATCTGCGTATGCCAAGCGATGCCAGTGCAGATTTATGGATGCGCCAGATTGCGGAGTTGGAAGAGGATATAAAAGTATGAGATTAGAGTATTACGCTGACAATTAAATTAGCCACTGGAGTAATATGTCAACAAGTTTATAATTTTTTTATAGAATATTTCCGGTTTGTTTATTGCAATTCCAGGGCGAGGGATTAGAATAATAGATAACGATTCAGATTTTCATAAAAATGAAACATCAGACTATCTATTCTTATTTTATCAAAGAAGCTGCCAGTTCTGTAAGTGGTGAATAAAACAAATTTAGCTCAGTGAGAGCCAAAGCTTTGTAAATGGCGAGCAAAACAAATTTAGTTTAGTGGGAGGCAAAGCTTCGATGGGGAAAAGTTTTCGGCGGCATGGATAGATACTGAGTTTCTATTTCAATACATCAGAAAGGATTCTATGTTTGGATATATCATTGTAAACAAGCCAGAAATGAAATTCAAAGAGTTTGATTTATATCAGTCTTATTACTGTGGGCTTTGCAGGAGCTTAAAGGAAAATTATGGCAGAACAGGGCAGTTGACGCTAAGTTATGATATGACGTTTGTGATTCTATTGCTCACTAGTTTGTATGAGCCGAAAACTCAGGTAAGTCTGCAAAAATGTGCAGCGCATCCATTTACAAAGCATCCGACCAGAATCAACACATATTCCTGTTATGGGGCAGATATGAATCTTTTATTGTCCTATTATAAATGTCTGGATGACTGGATAGATGAACATAAGATTGGCAAAAGGACAATGGCCATGTCTTTACATGGCAGATTTAAACAGGCAGCGGCAAAATATCCTCAAAAAGAAAAGATTATCAGAGAACAAATGGCACAGATTCGCCGCTGTGAAAGGGAACAGAGTTCTAATCTTGATCAGGCGGCAGGGTATTTTGGAAAAATTATGGCTGAGGTGTTTGTATGGCGCCAAGATGAATGGGAGACAGATTTGCGGCGGATGGGATTTTTCCTGGGAAAATTTATTTATCTGATGGACGCCTATGAGGATCTGGAACAAGATCAAAAGACTGGAAATTATAATGTGTTTCGCTCAATGAGCCAGCAGCCAGATTTTGAACAACAGGCAGAGAGCATTTTAAGTATGATGATGGCAGAGTGTTCACGGGCATTTGAGCGGCTGCCGATTGTGGAAAATACGGAGATCTTGAGGAATATTCTTTATTCTGGTGTGTGGTGTCGGTATGAGCTTGTAAAACGCAGGCGGGAAGGAAAATAGTTATGTATGATCCATATGCGGTGCTTGGAGTGAGCAGGGATGCTGCTGACGAGGAGATAAAAAAAGCATATCGAACCTTAAGCCGGAAATATCATCCTGATGCCAATATCAATAATCCTCATAAGGAACAGGCGGAAGAGAAGTTTAAAGAAATTCAGCAGGCTTATCAACAGATTATGCAGGAAAAGGAACATAAAGCTGCAGGGAACTATGGTTCTTATGGACAGCAGGGAGGCAGCGCCTGGGATTTTGGCGATTTTTTCGGAGGTTTTGGAACAGGAGCGTCTGGACGTACCCAAGAGCAGGATGCAGAGAGCACCTATAAACGGGCGGCGGCAAATTATATTCGCAGTGGTCATTTTCAGGAGGCCTTGCATGTGTTGGGAAATATCCGTGACAAAGATGCATATTGGTATTATCTGAATGCTATCGCCAATTCTGGTATTGGAAATAATGTGGCAGCGATGGAATCGGCACAGCGAGCGTTGGCAATGGAGCCAAATAACCGTAAATATCAGCAATTATATGCGCAGCTTCAAAATGGCGGGAGCTGGTACTATAACCAGCGTCAGAGCTATGGAAGCCCAATGGAGGGGAGCGGCGGGTTCTGTGTCAAGCTGTGTATTGCGAATATGTTATGTAATCTCTGTTGTGGTGGGGGCGGGCTTTGCTGCGGCGGGCTGCCATATATCAGATATTAGTGAACAGTTATGATAATTTGCTTATTGATGCAAAAAGATTTTAGATATGAGGAAGCCTTCTTTAATAGTGACAGGACGTCAAATATAATTACTTTGTTACAGTAATAGAAAACATGGATGGAATGGGTGAATAAGAATGGATTATATGGTACTATACTCCAGCAAGACTGGCAACACCAAGAAAGTGGCCACTGAGATATTTAGCGCGCTTCCGGGAATGTCCAAAGATATGCAGAGCATGGAAGAATACAGAGGAAAGGATGCAGAGATTTTTTTTATCGGATTCTGGGTCAACCGCGGTACCTGTGAGATGACAGTGATAGATGCGATGTCTGAACTGCATGGCAAGAAAATTGCCTTGTTTGGCACCTGTGGGATGGGAAAAGGAGAGGAATATTACAGGAGCATTGAGCAGAAAGTGAATGTGTGGATTCCAGATGACTGTGAATATCTGGGTATATTTCTCTGTCAGGGAAAGATGCCCATGCAGGTGCGGCAGAATTATGAGATTGCCAGAGAGGATCCCAGACAGGAGGCATGCCGTAAGAGGATGTTGCACAATTTTGACGAAGCTTTGTTCCATCCCAATGATCAAGACTTGTCAGATGCCAGGGCATTTGTAAATAGAATATTAGAAACATGTGAGTAGTACAGAAAGATAGTGATCGCCATCCTGAATCTTTGCAAAGATCAGGATGGTGATTTTTTGTTTTATAGGAAATTCCTTCAGATTTCCTATAAGACAAAAACGTTGAAATTTGTTTTTAACCACAGCATTTAAGGATTTATTAATAGTTTCCATGATATGGTGAGATCAGAACAAGGAAAGGAGCAGGAACATGAATATCAGAATACTAAAAAAAGACTTGAAACGCAAAAAATCCATCAATCTGATTTTACTATTGTTTATTTTTTTATCAGCTACATTTATTGCCAGCAGCCTCAATAATTTTTCTGTCATTCAAAATGGTGTGGATGAATTTATAGAGCAGTCAGAATTGGCAGATTTTTTAATTCTTACAATGGGAGGGAGTTTTGATGAGCTTTCGGAAAATGACCAAAATATTGAAAGTTTTCTAAAAGACCATGCACAGGTAAAATCGTTTACTATGAATGATCAGTTATATTTGACCAGTAATCAGACGGAGCTTCGTTCTGGTAAACATCTGGAGATGGCCAGTACTATGGTTCTTAGCAGTCTGCAAATGCAAGGACAGAAATTTTTCACAGAGAATAACCAGGAACTTACCAAGATCGAGGAGGGAAAGATGTATCTTGGCAGACAGACGATGTTGGAAAATAACCTGGAAGCAGGCGATAAGCTGACAATATTTACAGAGAATGGTTTTCGTAAAACTTTTACGATAGCGGGAAGTTTTAAGGATGCATTTTTAGGCTCCGAAATGATGGGAAGTGAGCGTCTATTGGTCAGTGAGGCAGATTATCAAAAATTGCAGCAGGAAAGTGGCCTTCCCTATGGGAGAACTTATTCCATCAGTTGTAATGATCTGGAAAAATTTCAGGAATCTTATCATAATCAAGGATTTCATGTATTGTTTGCGGCTGATCAGTCATTGATCAAGATGACTTATATCATGGAAATGGTGGTTGCGGCTGTAATTTTGGGTGTCAGTATCTGTCTGATTGCCATTGCCCTGGTGATGTTGAAATTTACCATTGTATTTACAGTCAATGAGGATTATAAGGAAATTGGGATTATGAAAGCCATTGGCATTAAGGATTGTGCAGTGCGCAGATTATACACGACAAAATATTTTGTGCTGGCAGCAGTGGGATCGCTGTTTGGATTTGCTACGAGTATTCCTTTTGGCAAGATTTTGATTGCTCAAGTGACAGAAAAGCTGGTGATCAAGGAGGATGGAACTGGATTATGCTTTCAATTTGCAGTCAGTATGGCAATTATGGTTTTGGTTACGCTGTCAGGGTATCACAGTACCAGAAGGATGAAAAAGATGACGCCAATGGATGCGATCCGAAGGGGAAATAATGGGGAACGGTTTCACAGGAAAGGGTTGTTCCGACTGCAGGGAAGCCATATATCAGCGACAACCTTTCTGGCATGTAATGATGTGGTGAGTGAATTGCGCAAATATTTGGTGCTTGCGGTGACAGGGATGCTGGGTGTGTGGCTTATCGCTATGCCAGTAAATACAATAAATACCTTGCGCTCGGATGGGCTTTTGGAATGGTTTGGCACACAGAAATGTGATTTTTTTATTGTGGATGAGGAAAAGATTTCAGAATTGATTTTGTCAGGGGAGAAACAAAAGTTTTATGATTATCTGGAAGATACAAAGCAACTCTTAAGAGAACATGAGATTTTGGCAAATAAGGTTTATACAGAAGTATTTTTCCGTCTTAAGATCCGCAAAGGCGACCAATCTTATCAGTCTCTTTCGCTTCAGGGATTAAATACTCGTATGGAAGATTATGTTTATGATGAAGGGGTAGCGCCAGTCTATGAAAATGAAATTGCTGTGACACATATTGTGGCGGAGAAGATCGGCGCTTCTGTGGGAGATACTATCTATATCACGAATGGGGACAAAGAGGAGCCTTATGTGATCACTGCCATGTATCAGAGCATGAATAATATGGGGGAGGGGATTCGTTTTACAGAGCAGGCTAAACTGGATTACACAGCCACAGCAGGAGGATTTGGGATTCAGGTGCGTCTGGGTGATCAAGATCAGGATTTTGAACAGATACGAGACAGCATAAAAAAGATCATGCCGCAGGTAAAGGTGCAGAGTGTCCAGGAGTTTATTGATCATATGGTAGGGGGAGTTTCCGAGCAATTGGATGCTCTAAAGATTATGATTTTGGTAATCGTGATTTGTATCAATATCTTGGTAGTGGTATTGATGCAAAAAATGTTTCTGATACGGGAACAGGGAGAAATGGGAATACTAAAAGCAATTGGTTTCTCTAATCAGTCGATCATTGCCTGGCAGACGAAGCGGATTATGCTAGTGCTGTTTTTGGGGATTGCGGCGGGAACGCTTACCGGAAGCGGTTTTTCTAAGATCACAGCGGGGAAAGTTTTTCAGATGGTAGGAGCTTCAGAGATTACCTTTGTGATTAATCCGCTGGAAGTGTATTTGATTTATCCACTGGCAGTGTTTATAGTGACTGTGTTCGCCTGTATGGTGACAATGCAGAAAGTAAGAAAAATTTCTGTGCAGCAGATCAATGAGATGGATTAGAAAAGGAAGATTATACAGAACGAACCAATGAAATAGATTAAAAAATATGGAACAGCAGATCTATGAGATGGATTAAGAATGGAGGAGAAGAAATGCAGGCATTGCAAGTGAAAGATTTATGTAAGACTTATATTATCAATAAAAGGCAAAATAATGTGTTGGTCAATGTGAATTTTACCATTGAACAGGGGGAAATGATAGCGGTGATGGGCCCTTCTGGTTCTGGGAAATCAACACTTCTCTACAGTGTTTCGGGCATGGACCGTCCGACGGCAGGGCAAGTAATTTTAGGGGGCAAAGAAATTACAAAGTTAAACGAAAAAGAGCTGGCAAAAGTGCGTCTCAATGAGATGGGATTTATTTTCCAACAGATGCATATGCTGAAAAATCTCACGGTAATGGATAATATTCTGCTTCCGGGCTACCAGTCTCGTAAGAAAGACCGTACCAGAAAAGAAATTGATACATATGGTACGTCATTGATGCACAAATTAGGTATCAGTGAGATTGCTGCAAATGATATCACAGAAGTCTCTGGCGGACAGCTTCAGAGAGCTTGTATCTGCCGTAGCTTGATTAATTGTCCACAAATATTATTTGCGGATGAACCAACAGGAGCCTTGAATCGCGGAGCTTCGGAGGAAGTGATGCGCGTGTTAAATCGGCTTAATCAAGAAGGAACAACGATTATGTTGGTCACTCATGATTTGAAAGTTGCTGCAAAATGCAGCAGAATATTGTATATTGTAGATGGGAATATCAAAGGTGAGCTAGCATTGGGCTGCTTGCTGTCCCAGAAAAAAGATGATCGTGAGCAGACAACAGATATAGAGCGGCTGCTGCGGGAACGGGAGCGCAAGCTCAATCAGTGGCTGGTGGAGATGGGCTGGTAACAAGAAATATAGTGACAAAGGTAAGCTGCCTTGAGAAATAATAAAGGCAAAGATGAGATAGCAGCCAAATGAAATGATTACTGAATGGGAAACAGAGCAGTTGATTAAGTTTAGAAGGCAGAGGAGATTGTATGGCGGATATTATCGTGGTGGAGGACAATGAAGAAATTGGAGGGTTACTGTCAGACTTTCTGAGGGCGGAAGGATATGATACCTATCTGGCCTTGTCTGGGGAGGAGGCTTTGGAGATCTATGAAGCAGAAGGGGCGAAGTTGGTTCTCTTGGATTTATTGCTCCCAAATTTGGATGGGTTTGGCGTCTGCAGTAAGATCCGTGAGCATCATAATACACCGATTATCATGCTGAGCGCCCAAAACGGCAAAGAAGATAAGTTAAATGGATTGCTGCTGGGGGCGGATGATTATATGGAGAAGCCATATGATATAGATATTTTGCTGGCAAAAGTAAAAGGAATTATGAAGCGCAGATATTTTTCTGATCAAATTGTGGATGGAACGCTTAAAATGGACAAAGCTGGGCGGCGTGTGTACGAGGCAGGGCAGGAAATTGTGTTGACAACAAAGGAATTTGATTTGCTCTTGTATTTTATGGAGAACAAGGGAAAGGTTCTAAAAAAAGAGGAACTATTTCATAAAATTTGGGGGGTTGACAGTGAGAGTGAACCACAGACGTTGACGGTGCATATCAAATGGCTGCGGGAAAAGCTTGAAAAAGATCCCAAAAACCCAGAACGGATACTAACTGTCTGGGGAGTAGGATATCGCTATATCTAATATGGTAGAGGAATTGAAATAGCAGAGAAAACATCTGATAGCGGAAAAAGTGGAAGCGCTAAAGGATGCTTTGAAGTATTTTGCGATAATTTAACTAATATAGTCGTCTGATGTTATGCAGGCGGCTTTTTTAGTTCAGTAAGTATAAAATTTTATTTTTTGTCCCAAAATAGTATTATTTTGTCCTGAAATATGATATAATATAAAAAAAGTAATTGGAGGTGCACTCTTGTGAAAAAACAAAATGTATTAAATTTAATAAAATATCATATTGAAAAAAATGAGAATGCATTTAGAAATGAGGCAGTAAGCATAGCGAAATATTTTGACGCTATTGGTGATTATCAGCTGGCTGAATATATAATGGGGTTAATAGCAGAATCCAACTTGTATGTTCCACAGGCTAGTGATTTTGAAAGTGAATTTTTAAAACAGATAGATATCAGAGAAATGCAACCATTGAATTTGCCAGTAATAATATCTAATGATATAAAAGGTATTATTAATGCAGTTAATCATAATATTGGGATAAATAAATTTTTGCTTGAAGGATTGCCAGGTAGTGGAAAAACGGAGGCTTCAAAACATATAGCAAGGTTGCTTGGCAGAACATTATATTGTGTTGATTTTGAGCATTTAATTGATAGTAAACTAGGTCAGACTAATAAAAATATTGCCAGTGTTTTTGCTGAGATAAATATGATTCCATATTCAAATAAAATTGTTATTTTATTTGATGAAATAGATGTAATTGCCTTGGATAGAGTTAATAGAAATGATGTGCGAGAAATGGGGCGGGTTACTTCAACTATATTGAGAGAGCTTGATAGATTAACTGATCTAAATAAGGAAATAATAATTATTGCGACAACAAATTTGTATTCTAATTTTGATAAAGCTCTAATTAGGCGTTTTGATGCAGTGATTAATTTTAATAGATATAGCAAAGAAGATTTATTGGAAGTCGCAGAGCATTATTTTATATCTTTTATTAAAAATTTTAAAGGTATTCCTAAAGATACCAGGTTATTTAAGAAGATATTGAGGGCATCGTCTGATTTGCCTTATCCAGGGGAATTGAAAAATATTATTAAAACCTCTTTGGCATTTAGCGATGCAAATATAGAATATGATTATTTGAGAAGGCTTTATAATTATTTGATAGGTAATTTAGAAGAAACTGATATAGAGCAACTTCATGCACAAGGGTTTACAGTCAGAGAAATAGAAAAGCTCAAAGGAGAATCTAAAAGCACTGTATCCAGAAAATTAAGTAAGGGGGAAGAAATTAATGAATAATGTACTGGAGTTAAAGGGAAAGCGATTTATTCAAGCTTCGAAAACTAGTGGCGGTGGAGGGGTATCCATGAACAGCAAAAAAGTAGTAACAAGAGAACAGTTGCTTAGATTGATAGAGAGATTAGTTCAAATTAAAGAATTTTGGAAACATGAAAGAAGACCTTTTGAGGGGATATTGATTAGTGTTCATTATAATAAAATAGTTGCAAAGAGTAATCGAATTGCAGGATTGTTTAAAGGAAAAGAGTCTAATTATGCTATTGTGGGCGCTAAATTTAATAAAGAAAAAACGAAACATATTATTACGTACTTTCTTGATATGGAAGATTTGGATGAAAGTATAGAACTACTTTTAAAAACAAGTGATATAATCAAAGAGAAGTTTCAAAATGGAATAGATAAAGTTACTTTTGACGATAGAAAAACAATGGATAAAATACCATTCTCTCGATTTTCAATAGTAAAGTCTATGTTTAAACAGGTAGTTGCAGACGTTTCATATATTGAAGATTTTGAGGTGGAAATGGCGACACACCAATTAAAACAAAGTATCATAACATTGTATAATACGCGTACAGATACAAAGATGTTATTCAAAAATATTGGAATCGACATTTTAAAAAGTAGAATATTGGATAATCAGACAGTATTTTTAGATGAAAATCAATTACAGATTTTATTTGAGAAAGCGCCATATCTTGTTTCTATGGCAACAGAGGATTTATCAGAATTATCTCCAGAAGACTTCATTCAGGAATATCAGCAAGGGACTCTGTATATGCCTTCCCCAACCATTGAGCCGACTATTGGGGTGATTGATACGTTATTTGATAAACGTGTCTATTTTGGTGAATGGGTTGAGTATCATGATATGGTTGACGATAATCTTCCAAAAAACCCAGATGATTATCGTCATGGGACAGCAGTGGATTCTATTATTGTAGATGGTGCAAGATTAAATCCGTGGCTTGATGATGGGTGTGGCAGATTTAGAGTACGCCATTTTGGTGTTGCGATAGGTTCAAAATTTTCTTCTTTTACTATTACAAAACAAATAAAAGAGATTATTGCAAATAATAAAGACATAAAGGTTTGGAATATTTCGCTCGGAAGTAATCAGGAAGTGAATGACAATTTTATTTCTGCAGAAGCTGCCATATTAGATAAAATCCAATATGAGAATGATGTTATTTTTGTCGTTGCAGGGACGAATAAGCCTAGTGCTGATATTGAGAAAATAGGCTCGCCTGCTGATTCAATAAACAGTATGGTAGTTAATGCAGTGACCCAAAATGGTTTTTCAACTAGGTATGCAAGAAGAGGATTGGCATTATCCTTTTTTGCAAAACCAGATGTTAGTTATTATGGTGGGAGTGAAGAAAAATATATTAAGGTTTGTGAACCATTAGGGGAAGCAAATGTTGCTGGTACCTCATTTGCGGCTCCTTGGATTGCCCGAAAATTGTCTTATTTGATTGATATTTTGGGATTGAATAGAGAAGTTGCAAAAGCGATGCTTATTGATGCTGCAAGAAACTGGAATGAAAAGCCGACACCAGAAGAGGTTGCCTTGTATGGACATGGTATAGTACCTATTAAAATAGATGATATTGTTCACACAAAGGAAGATGAAATTAAATTTCTGGTATATGATGTAAGTGAAAAATGGAATACATATAATTATTATTTTCCAGTTCCAATGAAAGATGACAAATACCCTTATATTGCAAGGGCAACGATGTGTTATTTCCCTATGTGTGACAGAGCACAAGGTGTTGATTATACAAATACAGAACTTAATTTACAATTCGGTAGAATCAATAATAAAGGGAAAATAGAGGATATTAAGGGCGATAAACAGAATCAGGATATAATATTAGATAATGAAAAATATTTCCTTTTGGAGGGTGAAGCAAGAGAAAGATTTAGAAAATGGGATAATGTAAAATATATTGCAGAAAGACCCAAAAATAAAATGAGGCCTAAGAAATCTTACGACAATAAAAATTGGGGAATGGAAATAAAAACGAATAACCGCTTAGACCCTAAAGATGGAATGGGGATTCGCTTTGGAGTTGTAGTTACGTTAAAAGAAATAAATGGTGTCAATAGAATTGATGAATTTATTAAGAATTGTACTCTAAATGGTTGGCTAGTCAATAAGATTGATGTTCAGACAAGAATTGATATTAATAAAAAAATCAATGAGGAAATTGAATTTGAGTAAATATAGTCGATATTTTCTAACATAAGAAATTTTACGGTAGAAAGCGTAAATTAATGACGTTTTGCGTGAAAAGGCTTGCATGAGCAATGTTAATGCTACATAAAAATTTCTTATATTGCTGTATATTTATGGGAATATATTCTAATTTGAAACTTTTGTGATTATAGTTATTTTATAATAGAAGATACCATAAAATAATACCACTAATCAACTGATCATATCCAGTTATTTGGTGGTATTATTTTGTTTTGGAAAAAAGGGAAAAAATACCTTATATTTTATGCAAATTATACAATAAATAAAGCCTATATTAGTGAAAAATTCAGATATTGACGAAAAACTGGTATTAAGATATTATAATAGCATAAAGAGACATCATAACCAGTTGACAAGTGAATATAACCAGTGGGAAAAGGAGGGAAAAAAGTGTCAGAGGAATATAAAGTTCCCAAATATTATCATATTAAGCAAGAGATTATTAAGGGGATTGACAATAATACATATAAGGAGAGTGAAACAATACCAAGCGAAAGAGAGTTAATGGCATTGTTCGATGTAAGCCGGATCACGATCCGAAAAGCCATTGATGATTTGGTCAGAGAAGGGTATCTGTATCGAGTTCACGGAAAAGGTACTTATGTAAAGGGGGATGGAGAACAAAATAATTTAGTTTCAATTACAAGCTGTACACAGGATATTGAAAAATTGGGTTATACACCTAAGAGAAAAGTGATCAGCAAAAAAGTGATACTGGCAGATGTCAAAAAAAGAAATATTCTGAATTTGAACGAGAATGAAGAATTATTTCAGTTAGCAAGAATTTATTATGCTGACGAAGAACCTTTGAACTATACGACAACGTATTTGCCGTATAAATTATTTCCAGAAATTGATCTCTATGATTTTTCACAAGTTTCATTGTATAAAATCCTGGAGGATAAGTATGGTGTGAAAATTACAAAGGCTACCCGCACGATTGAGGCAATCAGCGCTCATGATGAGTTGGCAGAATACCTGGATGTAGAGGAAGAAAGACCATTACTGCAGTTCTGCTGTACGACATGTGGAATTGTAAATGGAAAGGAAGTGGCAATTGAATATTTTAAATGCTGTTACAGGACGGACAAATTTAAGTTTTATATTCACCAGATAAGATAACCGGCAGACGCGAAAGGAGAAGTTAAGCTATGAAAAAAAGGACAAGCGCAATTGCGATGGCACTTGTTTTATTAAGTGCACTCATTTTTACGGGATGTGGGGAAAAAGAAGGGGGAAATGCAAAAAAGGGAAACAGTGATCTGAAAGTGGCAGTGGTATGTTCAGGATCGGGGCAGAATGACAATGGATATAATCAGTCAGCATGTGATGGAATCAAAGAGACGGCAGAAGAAATTGGCTGTGAATATAAAATCATTGAACCGGTCAATGGTGTGCCAGAGGCATTGGAAACTCTGGCAGACGATGGATATAATCTTATCTTTTCACTGGAATATGATTTTGATGCATTGATCAAAGGAGTAGGGGGCTCAGAAGCAATTGCATCACAATATCCTGATACAACGTTTGTAGTGTTCAACGATAATCCAAACAAAGATGACAGTGGGGAACAGATACATAAGAATGTCATTTCTGTTTTGTTTGATGTACATGAAGCTTCCTATCTTGCTGGATATTTATCGGTTCAAATCAATGAAAATATGGAGAAGTTATTTGATGACTCCTATGGGCTGACACCATTAGATACTGCAAGAGGAATCGGATTTATCGGCGGAACAAATTCAAATGGTATTCTTGTTTATTCTTATGGATTTATAGAGGGAATTAGCAAGGCTGCGGAAGAATATGGAGTAAAATACGATTATTATGCAAAATATGACGCAGGATTTACGGATTCTGCTTTAGGAAGTACAGTGGCAGGAACTTTCTTTGACGAAGGTGCAAATGTAGTGTTTGCAGATGCGGGGGTAGTCGGAGATGGAATTACTGCAAAGGCAAAAGAACTTGGAAAAATTGCCATTCAGACAGACGCCAATCTTGATACACAGCAGCCAGGGCATGTTTTGACCAGTGTTTTAAAGATTACAGGAGTTCCTGTGAAAGTAATCACAAAGTCTTATGCGGATGGAAAGATTGCAGAAATGGATAGACTGCAGACCTATAATCTTGCGTCGGGAGCAACAGGAATTACAGATTTGGCAGAGATGGGAAAACATGTGAAAGATACAGCCGTTTGGGAAGAGATCAAGGGAAAAGTGAAGAAGATCAGTGATCAGATTACAAACGGAGAAATCAAAGTGACAAATAAGCAGTTGAATGAAGAATTTGATGAAGCAAAATGCCCGAATGTAGTGATTAAGACTAAGTAGTACACCGAATATTAAATATCAGAGATTTAATTTTCGTTATACGAGTGAATTCTGGGGGCGCCTCAAGAGAAATTGTGTGACAAAGCATGAAAAGTACTTTGGGGCGCCCTCAGTCTATATAAAAATAGGAGATTTGCATATGAGTATTGTGATAGAAACCCAAAATTTGACAAAAAAGTTCGGTGATTTTATTGCAAATAATAGTATCAATATACAGATTGAAAAACAGGAAATCAAGTGTATTGTTGGTGAAAATGGAGCTGGAAAATCAACATTGATGAATATGTTGTATGGTGTTTTAAAACCTACGAGCGGAAAAATTTTGGTAAATGGAGAAGAGATTGTGATGAATTCTCCTACTGATGCAATCCGTCATGGAATCGGAATGGTACATCAACATTTTAAATTGGTTCCAAGCCTGAGTGTTTATGAAAATATTTTACTTGGCAGTGAGATCACCAAAAGAGGATTGATTGACAGAAGAAAAGAAATAGAAAAAGTAAAAAAATTGATTGAGGAATATCATTTCCAGATCGATCCAATGGAAAAGATTCAGAATATTTCGGTAGGACTTTGCCAGCAGGTAGAAATTCTGAAAATGTTATATCGAAATGTAGATATTCTGATTTTAGATGAACCGACGGCAGTTCTCACACCTCAGGAAGTAGACCAATTAATGGAAAATCTGAAGGCTTTGCGTGATCAGGGCAAAACGATTATTGTGATCACCCATAAGTTAAGAGAAGTGATGTATTTAAGTGACAGTGTGACAGTGATCAAAAGCGGCCAGGTGATCGGAAATGTCAAGACCAAAGACACAAATGAGACGGAACTTGCACAGATGATGGTGGGCAGAGATGTTGTGTTGACAGTTTTCAATGAGGCGGGACCTGCGCCAAAAGAAGAAGAGGCTTATCGCGTGGAAGGCGTCTGCACAGTAAATGATGCAAATCAGGAAATATTACACAATGTTACATTGTCCGTGAAAAAAGGAGAAGTTCTGGGAATTGCGGGGGTAGAAGGCAATGGTCAGAGTGAATTGATCAAAGTACTGACAGGTGTCATGACAGTTACAAAAGGGAAAATTACCTTAAATGGAAGAGATGTGACCAATGCCTGGCCTGACAAATTAAGAAAATTTGGAATCGGAATCATTCCCGAAGACCGCTATGCACAAGGGCTTTGCAGGGATATGTCAATTCCGGAAAATTGTATTGCAGGATATTTTGACACACATGGAGTCTGTTCCAAAGGTGTGTTGAAAAATAAGAAGATGAAGCAGTTGTGTGATGAATTCATAGAAAAATATGATATTCGTGTGTCGGATAAATATGGACTGATTTCACAGCTTTCTGGAGGAAATGCGCAAAAAGTTATCATTGCCAGAGAATTTGAAAATAATCCAGATTTGATCATTGCCTGCCAGCCGACCAGAGGTGTTGATATTGGATCGATTGAATTTATTCACAGGCAGTTACTTGCATTGCGGAATGCCGGAAAAGCAGTTTTGCTGATTTCCAGTGAATTATCGGAAATTATGAGTCTTTCAGATCGTGTGGCGGTTATGTATAAAGGTGGGATCATTGGCGAGGTGGATCCACAGGTGACAACGTCAGAAGAAATCGGATTATTGATGGCGGGAGCACAGAGAGGAGGAAGTTAGAGTGACAAAGAGGAAATCAAATTATATTGGACCGAAAATCATCAATACATTGCTTCCGATTGGGCTGGCATTTTTTATTGGTGGAATCATTATTCTTTGTATCGGAGAAAATCCATTGGAAGCCTATCAGATTATGCTTGGAAAATCTCTTTTTACAGTAAAAGGCTTTTTGAATACGCTTCATGATGCATCTCCGTTATTGCTGACAGGTCTGGCAATTGCCATCACATTTAAAGCAAATATTTTTAACATGGGTGTGGAAGGACAGCTATTATTGGGAGGATTTTTTGCAGGTATTACAGGGGCTTCCTTAAATTTATCTAATTCCGTTGCAGAAAAACTGATCTGTATGTTGGTGGGAATGATATGTGGGGTGTTGTTTGCTCTGATACCAGCAATTTTAAGAGCATATTTTCATGTAGATGAAATGGTAGTTACATTGATGTTGAACTACGCAATGATTAAAGTGTTGGAATACTTGTCTTCTGGTCCATTCCGAGAAGCCGGTTCTGGATATGTCTGTACGCCAGTGATTCATGAAAGCGCGATGTTTCAGAGGTTGGGCATTGAGAACTCCCGGCTGACCATGTTCTTCTTTCTGGCATTTGCAGTCTTGATTGTGATGACGTTTGTAATGACCAAGACAAAACTGGGAATGGAGATTACAGCCATCGGTAAGAATCCAGATTTTGCGGAAGCTACAGGAATGCGAGTGCGAAGGAAGATTATTATTTTGATGTGTATCAGCGGCGGTTTGGCTGGAATTGCAGGCGCAGGCCATATGATGAGTGAAAAATTCAAATATACACTGGGATTTTCTGGGACAACAGGGCTTGGCTGGGATGGAATGCTGATTGCATTGCTTGGACGTCATAATCCGATTGGAATTTTGTTGGCGGCGATTTTCTATAGTGCGCTGAAAACCGGAGCGGATAATATTAATATGTATACTTCTGTTCCCAAAGAAATCGTAGAAGTGTTACAGGGACTGATTATATTATTCTTGGCAGTACAGTTTTTGGACGAGCATTTTGGTTTAAAAGAAAGAATCATGAAACTCAAAAACAGAGAGGAGGTAGCATAATGGATTTTATCGGTGGAATATTATACGACTGTTTGTATCATGCTGTTCCGATTTTACTTTGTGTATTGGGTGGAATCTTTGCCTATAAGGCCAATGTTTTGAATATTGCACTGGAAGGGATGATGCTTGCAGGGGCGTTTGTATCTGTATTGGTCAGTTTTCAGACAGGAAGTATCGTACTTGGCTATCTATCTGCAATTTTGATATGTATGGTAATTGGTTTGATCTTTGCATTTTTTGGGGTCACTTGTAAGGGAAATGTAATTGTAATCGGTCTGGCAATTAACATGTCGATTACAGCAATTGCGGGCTTTGTACTTCAGTTGATGAATTCCGCAAATATAAAATTGGACTTCACAAATGCGGCAGATTTTAAAATTGATCTTCCCTTCATAAAAAATATTCCGCTCATAGGGGATATTCTAAGCGGGCACACAGTGATTACATATATTTCTTTTTTGGCAGTCATTGTGATCTGGTTTTTGATGTACAGGACAAAATTTGGAGTCTATGTCCGCGTAGTGGGAGAAAATGAAGATTCAGCCAAAAGCTTGGGACTGAATACAAACAAATATCGCTATCTTGCAATTCTTTTGGGCGCATTTTTCTGCTCCCTGGCAGGAATCAATCTGGCATTAGAGAGAATGACGATTTTTACTAATAATATGACGGCTGGAAGAGGATTTATTGCCATTGCAGCCATTTACTGTGGAAGAGGAGACCCATTATCGTGCAGCATTTATGCCATTGTCTTTGGTCTGGCAAGAGCGCTGTCTGTAAACTTAAGTTTGTATGCAGGGGCAGCGGCAGCAGTGTTTGATGTGATCCCATATGTGGTAATGAGCGTTGTGCTGACAGTAGTTTCTATGGTCAAGTATAGAAATCGTAAAGTCCGCGGAATTTAAAGGAGTGTGAAATATGAGTAAATCAGCATTGGTTATCGTGGATATGGTTCGTGATTTCACAGATCCTGAGGGTCTGGTTTATTATCCGCAGAACAAAGAAATTTTGCCTTATATCAGAAAAGTGCTTGATCGGTGCAGAGAGAAAGCGGTGTTGATTGTATTTATGCAGCACTGTAATCGAAAAGGAAAAACAGATAAAAAGGCGCAGGCCATGCGGCCCAACTGTATCGAAGGTACAGTCGGTGTGGAAATTGATCCGATGCTTCCTGTAGATGAAGGGAAAGATTACGTGATTCAAAAAAGGCGCTACAGTGGTTTTTTTGCAACCGATTTGGATTTAGTTCTTCGTGAAAATGGAGTTGAAAACGTCATTATTGTGGGTACTAAAACAAACTGTTGTATTCGTGCCACTGTAACAGATGCATATTATTTGGATTACAATCCATATGTGGTCAAAGAATGTGTGGCGACAAACTCAGAGATAGTCAATGAGGTACATTTAACAGATATTGACAAATATTTGGGTGATGTAATTGATATGGAAACGTTGTTTACCATGCTGGATGAAGGAAAGTTGTAGGAGGAAGGCGATGAAAACAGAGGTATTGACAAGTGGTTATGTGAGCATGGATCGTATTATTAAAATTGATACGCCGGCAAAAGTTGGGTTTACTTCTATTGTTACGAACCGTTCAAATGCAGAGATTTTTTATGGCGGATGTTCGGTGAATATTGCTTATGCATTATGCAGCTTGGGGGTGTGCGCAAAGCCAGTACTTCGTGTTGGGGGAGATTACGAGAGCAATGGATTTAAAAAATTTCTCGAAAAAGGCGGTGTTCCATTGGATGGAATTACAGAATTGCCAAAGGAAGCAACTAGTGTATGTTATCTGATTCAGGATAATAACAATGATCATATCACTATTTTTTATCCAGGTGCAATGGATGGAAAATATGCACAGCCATTGGCAGATGAACTGTTTGAGGATGTGAAGCTGGGGGTGATTACAGTTGCGTCCAGACAGGATAATGAGGAATTTTTTGCAAAGTGCCGTAAGCACAAGGTACCAGTGGTATTTGGTATGAAAGATGATTTTGACGCTTTTCCAGAAACATTTTTAAGACAGATTTTGCAGGGAAGTAAAATTATTTTTACAAATGAAGTGGAGCGTAAGATCATAGAGAAAATGTTTGCCCTGAAAGATATTACAGAACTTTTTAAAATTGGAGAAGTGGAGATTATCGTAAATACACTTGGGAAAGAAGGGAGCATCTGTTATATCAAGGAAGGAGAGAAGGTGCGCAAGGAAAAAATTGGAATCTGTAAAGTAGAGCATGTGGCAGATGCGACAGGTTCTGGAGACGCATATATGGCAGGATTTATTTATGGTTATCTGCATGGCTATCAGCCGGAGGAATGCTGTAAGCTTGGCGGAACACTTTCTTCTTTCATTCTTCAGGCGGAAGGCTGCTGTACCAATGTACCAACAGAAGAACAGTTGTTAGAGAAAGTGAAAGTATTTGATTAATGTTTCCTATTAGGAGATTGGAAGAAAGGAAAAAATTTATGAGCACATTATATATGGGAGCGGATCAAGAAACCATTGCAAAATATGTATTGTTTTCTGGAGATCCGTGGAGAGTGGATCTTGTAAAACAGTATTTGGACAAGCCCAAAAAAGTGGCGTTTTTGAGAGAATTTAACACCTATACAGGGACATATAAGGGAGTTGATGTGACAGTCACTTCTACCGGAATCGGCGCTCCTTCGGCAGCAATAGCAATGGAGGAAATGTATGAAAGCGGCATGGAAGTTGCAGTGAGAATGGGAACAGTGATGTCGATGCAGGATGATATGTTGGGACATTTCTTAATTCCGGCGGCTGCCATGAGAAGGGAAGGAACCAGTCAGGCTTATGTTGATTTAAGCTATCCGGCAGTGGCGGATATTGATCTTCTCAATGCGATGAATGAAACTGTCACACAGATGGGGAAACGGTATCTCAATGGCCTCAACTGCACAATGGACGGATTTTACAGTCATATGCATGACTCGCGGTTTTCTTTGGAATGGGGCAGGGACATGTCAAAGACATTTGAAGAGGTAAAAAAACTGGGAGTAACAGGAATTGATATGGAATCCTCCTGTATGCTGACGCTTGGAAGGCTGATGGGGGTTAAGACTTGTATTCTTACGATGGTAACAGTTCTGGAAAATTTAAAGGAAAAATTGACTGGACAAGAGCGGATGGATGCTGAAGATTTACTTTGCAGGGCAGCATTGGAAGGAATTTATCATTATCACAGAAAAATGGAGGTAGAAAAATGAGTAGAGAAGTATTTTCAATTGGTTCAGAAACAGTAATTGGCATGGTACATTGTCTGCCGCTTCCGACAACCGCAGGATTTGATGGGGATTATCAGAAAATTTTAGATCAGGCTGTACAAGATGCTGTAACTCTTCAAAAGGCAGGGGTGGATGCAGTAATTGTGGAAAATATGGGAGATACCCCATTTTCCGCGCTGCTGAACAAAGCGCAGATGGCAGCGCTTACGGCCGCAACTATGGCAGTAAAAAAAGCAGTGCAGATTCCGGTAGGAGTTGATGCGGCATTTAATGATTGTGAAGCCAATATTGCAATCGCGGCAATTACAGGAGCATCATTTATCAGGGTTCCAGTATTTGTAGACACTGTGATTTTTACAGATGGAGTGATCTATCCATGTGCAAAAAAATGTATGGAATATCGAAAGGCAATGGGAAAAGAAGAGATTAAAGTGTTTGCCGATGTACAGGTAAAACATGCACATATGCTGATTTCGCACATTACGGTAGAACAGTCAGCAAAAGAAGCTGTGGATAATGGCGCCGATGGAATCATTGTGACAGGGACACAGATTGGCGAGGAAACGCCAATTGATCTGATTAAACGAGTAAAAAATGTGGTGAAAGTGCCTGTATTTGCGGGAAGCGGCGTAAAAGCTGAGAACATCAAAGAGCAGATGCAGATTGCGGATGGCGCAATTATCGGCTCCAGCTTGAAAGAGGGCGGTGTGCTCAGCAATCCAATTTCTTATGACTTAGCAAAAAATGTCTTAGATCATTTACATATATAAAATAGAAGGGAGAACAGCAATATGATGCGACCAATGAAACTGGCTGGTTCCGAATTAATGTTTGGAGAAGGATGCCTTGCGTATATCAAAACAATAAAAGCAGAGAAAGTAAGTATTGTAGTTGGTGGAAAGAGTATGGAGAGGAGCGGAATGCTTGCGAAAGTCGAAGGCTATTTTAAGGAAACAGGAGCCAAGACGATGATTATCAGCAAAGTAGAACCAGATCCGTCTTTTGAGACTGTGATCAGAGGAGCACAGGAAATGCTTACTTTTGAACCAGATTTAATTGTAGGGCTTGGCGGTGGTTCAGCGATGGATGCGGCAAAAGCAATGTGGATTTTCTACGAGCATCCTGAGTTAAAAACGATGGAAGATGTACTTCCACCAAATGAATTTCCGAAATTGAGAACAAAAGCAAGACTCTGTTGTATTCCATCTACAAGCGGAACTGCAAGTGAAGTGTCTCGTTCGATTGTAATATCAGACAATGAAAAAGGACTGAAACATGGGCTTGGAAATATGGAAATGATGCCAGATATTGCAATCTGCGATCCAGAAGTAACCGTTTCTATGTCGCCCAAAATTACAGCAGAAACAGGTATGGATGCCCTGACCCATGCATTGGAAGCGCTGGCGTCCAATCGGGCAAATTATTTATCAGATATCCTGGCAACACAGGCTGCGATTGATATTATGAAAACGCTTCCCAAAGCCTATCAGAATGGAAATGACAGGAAAGCAAGAGAGATCATGCTCGAGGCTTCTATGGTAGCAGGGATGGCGTTTACCAATGTTTCCCTTGGAATTGTACATTCTATGGCGCATACCTTAGGCGGTATTTTCCATGTTTCTCATGGATTGGCAGATGCAGTGCTGCTTCCCTATGTCATTCGTTACAATGAAGCAGATGAAAGAGCGAAAAAAGTATATGATGATTTCGCCAAGAAGGTAGGGGAGCAACATTTGTATACAGCGGTGGAAGAATTAAATAAAACATTAAATATTCCATCCTGTCTCAAAGAAATCATACCAGAGGAAGCACAATTTGTCGCAAAGCTGGATGAGATGGCAGCGCTTGCCAAGGAGGATGGATGTACAAAGACCAATCCAATCATTCCAAACGAGGAAGAATGGAAACAATTGTTTATGAAAGTGTATAAAGGAGAATAGAGATGGAGATTATTTGTTATTTATCAAATGGATATCCTACAATCGAGGCAAGTTATAAAATGGCAATGGAGTATGCAGATGCAGGATGTAAAATGATGGAGGTAGATTTTCCGTCCAGAAATCCATTTCTGGAAAGTGACTACATATCTGAAAGAATGAAAAAAGCGTTAGCGTGTTGTGACGATTATGAAAAGTATATGGATTCGATCGTCGCAATTAAAAATCAGTTGCCAGATGTAAAAATTCTGGTGCTGGCATATGAAAACACGGTAGAAGAAATTGGTACGAAAAAATTTATCAAGTTCTGTCTGGAAAATCAGTTAAAGGATATTCTGTTAGTGGGCTTAAAAGATAATACAATAAAAGATGAAATCATCACAGCAGGGCTGAGAGTGTCCTGTTATGTACAGTTCCATATGCCGGAAGCGGAGGTTGAGATGGCAAAACAGTCCAACGGATTTGTATATTTTCAGGCAAAACCGTATGAGACACAAGAAAAAAATGAAAAATATCCAACCTTAAAAGATTGTATTGAGCATTTAAGGGATTGTGGAATTGGCCGCCCGATTTACTGTGGAGTGGGAGTTCATGCCCCAGAAGATGTAAAACTGGTAAAAGAGGCTGGGGGAGATGCAGCGTTTGTCGGAAGCGCAATCTTAAAACTGCATGAAAATATTCCAGCGATGAAAGAGAAAATTCGGGAATTTAAAGCACAGTGTTAGGAGGAAGAATATGGCAGGAGCAAAAAGTATTTCAATCATTACCTTAGGGGTTCAAAATTTGGAAAAGTCTATTGCTTTCTATGAGGAACTTGGATGGGAGTGCTCGCCAGAATCGGATCCAGCGATTTGTACCTATATGCTGACAGATAATGTGGTACTTGGATTAGTACCCTATGAATTTTTAGGAAATGATGCAAGACTTAAAGTAGGTCCAAAGCCAGAATATTGTGGCTTTACTCTGGCAATCAATGGAGCAAATGCAGAAGAAGTCGATGAATTATTTGCGATGGCAGAACGCGCAGGCGGGACAGTGTGGCAGAAACCACAATGGAAAGATTGGGGCGGCTGTGATGGTTATTCGGGATATTTTCTGGATCCAGATGGCTATCCCTGGGAGGTGGCATATGCACCATTCTTAAGATTATCAGAAGACAATCGTTTGCTGCCAAAAACAAAAGCAGAGATGAAATAAATAAGAGATAAATTTGAAAACAGTCGGTTTACCAGTTGGTTTACCGGCTGTTTTTTACTTATGTTTCTATTACAGTTCACTCATCAGCCAAAATGGAGAAAATCACATGCTTGCATGATAATTTCTCCATTTGTGTTGATGAAGGGAACGCCGGTTTATGAACAAAGTTAGATGCAACGCAGCGAGAAAGCGCTGTAAGTTGCGGGAAATGATTTTGTCTGATACAATACGTTTATGAGTAATTACAGAATAGAAAAATTCAGAGTGAGACCAAATCGGAAATTGATGGAGGAGTGAGAGAGAAAATATGAAAGATATGGGTTGGCTGATTGTAAAAGTGCTGTTGTTATTTGGTGGATTGGCATATGTTCTGTGCTTGTGCGCCTGGAATTGGCAGGGACGGCAATCAGACCAACTCTATCAGGTCTCTCTCAATCGAATGAAATATACTATCAGAGAATTTGAGAAAGAGAATGGTCGGGCAGTCAAGGATTTACAGGAGTTGGAAACATTTGCAGGGATATCTGCCTATGATGGCATTACAGGTCTTTCTTGGATAGACAGACAGGAAGGCAGCGCGGAAAGATCACAAGCTCAGGCTGTTACAGAGAAAGAGGCAAGGGCAGATTACCTGGATGACACAGGTGATAGAGAAGATTTTTGGAACAATCATAGCCAAAACTATGTTGTGATTGCCACAGAGAGATATTATTATAAAGTGACTTATCATGGTTCTGATTCAGAAGAGAGACTTTTGTTCTGGGTGGCGGGGGAGGCCTTGCTGTTTTTGCTTGGTATCGTGGTGCTGCTGTGGTATCTCTGGCATAAGCTTTTGCTGCCGTTCCATCGGCTTTCACACCTTCCCTATGAGCTTTCCAAAGGAAATCTTACCATTCCACTCCAGGAAGAAAAAAATCATTTTTTTGGCAAATTCTTGTGGGGGATGGATTTGCTGCGGGAAAATCTCGAACAGCAAAAGCAGCGGGAACTTGCACTTCAAAAGGAGAAAAAGCTGCTTTTGCTGTCCTTATCTCATGACATTAAGACCCCTTTAAGTGCCATTAAGCTCTATGCCAGAGCTTTGAATCACAATCTGTACCAGGATGAGGCAAAAAAGCAGGAGATAGCAGAAAATATCAATCACAAGGCGGATGAGATTGAACAATATATTTCAGAGATTGTCTGTGCTTCCAGCGAGGATTTTCTTGATTTTCAAGTGCAGGCAAGAGAGATTTATGTTGGCGAAGTACTAGAACAAATTCGTGCATATTATCAGGAAAAGATGAGATTAAACCAGATTTCTTTTCAAATTGGCGCCTATGCCAATTGTCTGGTATATGCGGATCCAGACCGTTTGGTGGAAGTACTTCAAAATGTAGTAGAAAATGCCATTAAATATGGGGATGGAGAATCTATAGAAATTCAAGTTAGCAGGGAAGAGGAGTATCTGATTTCTGTGACAAACAGTGGCTGTGATCTGCCGCAGAGAGAGCTATTGCATATCTTTGACAGTTTTTTTCGGGGAAGCAATGTGGCCAGACAGCCAGGAAGCGGCCTGGGATTATATATCTGCCGTCAGCTTCTACATCAGATGGAGGGTGAGATCACCGCAGAAGTAGAGAAAAAAGAAAATAAGAATTTTATGAAAGTGGTGGTGGCGCTGCGGATATTATAGAGGCAGGCAAATTATTACTTTTTGGTAGCTATTCAGAACTCAATTTTATAAGGGTGATCATCCTCTTATGTCAGATTGCTGGCATGTCTGTGGCGTGGGTTTTGTATAGTTACATTTTTTATATGTAAATGTTTGCAAGTGGAAAACGTTTTGTTTCATCTGGATATATCCATCTGCTTTTTTCAGAACCAAGAGAGGGTAAACTGGACATAAAAAATATCTCAAAACTGGCTATTTTCTCTGATACTGTAATGGGGTAAACTGATGCTCAGAAAAAATTGTGCCAAAATCAGGCACAGAAATGGAGGAAGAGATGAGCACAGAAAACAGATGGGAATTGAATAAAGCGTTGGCACAGATGTTAAAAGGCGGTGTGATTATGGATGTCACCACACCAGAACAGGCAAAAATTGCGGAGGATGCTGGGGCATGTGCGGTGATGGCGTTAGAGCGGATTCCAGCCGACATCCGAGCCGCAGGAGGCGTATCGCGGATGAGTGACCCGAAAATGATCAAAGGGATTCAAGAAGCGGTCTCTATTCCAGTGATGGCCAAATGCCGTATTGGACATTTTGCAGAGGCGCAGATTTTGGAAGCGATTGAGATTGATTATATTGATGAGAGTGAAGTGTTGTCTCCGGCAGACGATGTGTATCATATTGACAAAACAGCTTTTCAGGTGCCATTTGTATGTGGTGCCAAGGATTTGGGAGAGGCATTGCGCAGAATTAGCGAGGGCGCTTCCATGATACGGACAAAGGGGGAGCCGGGAACAGGCGATGTGGTGCAGGCAGTCCGCCATATGCGAATCATGAACAGTGAGATTTCCAGACTGGTGTCTCTGCGTAAAGATCAATTATTTCAGGCGGCAAAGGAACTGATGGTAAGCTATGAGCTGGTAAAATATGTCCATGAAAATGGAAAACTTCCAGTGGTCAATTTTGCTGCAGGCGGTGTGGCAACTCCGGCAGATGCAGCTTTGATGATGCAGCTTGGCGCGGAGGGCGTTTTTGTCGGTTCGGGCATTTTTAAGTCAGGCAATCCCAGCAAGCGAGCCAATGCCATTGTCAAGGCAGTGGCAAATTATAAAGATGCAAAACTGATTGCAGAATTGTCGGAAGATCTCGGAGAAGCAATGGTGGGAATTAATGAGCAGGAAATTGAGCTTTTGATGGCTGAGAGAGGGAAATAAATGCGAATCGGAGTGTTAGCAGTTCAAGGAGCTTTTGTGGAACATGAACGAATTTTAACAAAGTTAGGGGCAGAATGTGTACAGCTTCGCAAAAACAGCGATTTAAGACAAGAATTTGATGGGCTTGTGTTGCCGGGAGGGGAGAGCACCGTCCAGGGAAAGTTACTAAAAGAATTGTCTATGTTTGAAGAGTTGAGAGAAAAAATTGTGCAGGGTCTTCCAGTACTGGCCACTTGCGCAGGTCTGATTCTTCTGGCAGAGACGCTTGAGCACAGTTCAGAGTGTTGGTTTCGGACACTTCCTGTCACAATCCGCAGAAATGCTTATGGCAGGCAGCTTGGAAGTTTTTCTGCACAGGGCAGGATTCTAGGGCTCCCTGATCAGGAGCGCCTGTTTCCATTAGAATTTATCCGTGCACCCTATATCGCAGCAATTGGAAAACGTTTAAACAATGATAAGGTCCAGCCCATTGCTCAAATAGCAAAAATGCCTGATGGTTCAGAGGGACAAAATATTGTCGGGGTTCGTTATCAAAATCAAATCGGCTTGGCCTTTCACCCAGAACTCACAAAAGATTACAGATGCCATCAGTTGTTTTTGAGTCTTTGTTGAGGTAATTAAAAAATGTTGCGGTGATGTAATTCTTTTTGAAAATTTTTATGGATCATCATGTGGGAAACTGCATGGTGATTTTTTATTTTAAAGGAAAGTATGATGCAAACATATGAAAATTAGGATCCTCTTTGTATAATATTATTTTTTGTAAAATAATTGTTGACAAATAATATTATATATTATATAGTATTAAACATAAAATAGTAATATAAAAAATATAATATTTCAAGGAGTGATGGCATGGTATTTAATACAGGTGCAGCTCTTTTGGATGCAATCGTGCTTGCGGTTGTGTGTAAAGAGAAGGAGGGCACATATGGCTACAAAATCACCCAGGATGTACGACAGGCAATTGAGGTATCAGAGTCTACTTTGTACCCAGTGCTTAGGCGACTGCAGAAAGACGACTGTCTGGAGGTATACGATATGGAATGCGGCGGCAGAAACCGCAGATATTATAAGATCACAGACAAAGGAACTGCACAGTTAAAGTTGTATCAGTCGGAATGGGTGAACTATTCTTCTAAAATTACAATGTTGTTTTCGGGAGGAGAGCTGACATGAGCAGAGAAGAGTTTATGAGGCAGTTAGAAAAGCTGCTGATGGATGTATCAGAAGAGGAAAAACGAGAGGCGTTGTCGTACTATCGAAGTTATTTTGAGGACGCAGGAGAGGAAAATGAGGAACGGATTTTAAAGGAATTGGAATCCCCAGAAAAAGTGGCGGCTACGATCAAGGCAGATCTGGGGATGGAACAACCAAGATCTGGCGCCTTTACAGAGCATGGCTTTGAAGATCAGCGGTTTGAGAACAGACAGACCGTAGATTTGAGAAAAAAGTCATCACAGGATCAGAGCGAGAGTCGTTCTACTTACAGCGGAAACCGTACTTTAAATATGATATTGATCGCTGCCATTGTAATTGTGACTAGTCCATTCTGGGGAGGTTTGCTGGTAGGTATTTTAGGTAGTGTATTTGGTACAGCCATTGGTATTTTGGCAGCCACCTTTGCGTTGTATGTTGCTGGCGGCGTTTTGGTAGGTGTGGGAATTGGCCAGTTTGTAGTGGGTGGTGCAGCGATAGGCTTTGCACTGGTAGGTGCGGGGATGATAGTACTAGCCTTGGCTATTCTGATGACAGCGCTGTGTATATGGATTTGTGGAAAAGCGATTCCCTGGATTTGTAATGTGATTGGCAGATTGTGGAGAAGTATATTTGGCGGAAGGGAGCGGGTGATATGAAGTCATTTACAAAGGTTGCATTAATAATTGCGCTGATACTTGTGGTTCTGGGGAGTACATTTTGTATGATTGGACTGGGAATTGGATTTAGTTTTCGTGATTTTTGGGAAGATGTGGAGATGGGAGAATTTTCTATAGGTCCTTTTGAAGATATTCCCTATGTGATTGGCCGCAACAATATGAATTGGAAGGATGATGGAAAGAGCTGGAAAAGTTCGTCCACAGAGCGGTTTGATTTTATCTGGCAGGGAGACAAAGACAAGGACAGAGTGGATCAGTTGGAGGTAGATGTCTATTATGGGACAGTAGTATTGGAAGAAAATCCAGAGGATGACAACAAAATTTTTGTTACGGTGGAATACAGGAAGAAAGACCATAAACGTCAGGTAAAGGCATATAAAGATGGTGCTACTCTAAAAATTGAGGAGATAGGAAGCAAGAGAAGTTTTAATAATGACAGTACCAAGATCATGATTCAGATTCCTTCCTATATGATGGAAATGAATGAAGCAATCAAAGAACTTTCCTTGAAACAGGGGGCAGGTGATATTTATGTAAATCTGCCATTAAGAGCAGAGAAGATTAATATTAGTGTAGATGCAGGGGAATGTGAGGTGGCAAAGAAACTGACTGCTCTGGAAAAGTGTCAGGCGGATGTTGGAGCAGGCCAGATTAATTTTGAGGAAATAGAGGCAAAAGAGTTGGAACTTAAGGCAAATGTAGGCCAGATTGACACCGAAGAGATTAAAGCAGATCAGATTAACATTGATTGTGGAATTGGCTCCATAGATATACTGGCTGCTGGAAAAGAACAAGATTACAACTATGAGGTTGAATGTAGTGTAGGTGAGGTTGAAATTGGGGATAATAGTTTCAGCGGCCTTGGTTCCAAACGTAAAATTGAGAATGCAGGCGATAAGCAGATGCAGGTAAAATGCAATGTAGGCCAGGTGGATGTTTCTTTTAGTGAAGAAGATTGAGTATAATAGAAAGACCAACTATTAAAAGTCAAGTAGATAATGGAAAAAATCAAAAGAAATTATCATAGGAAAAAAGAGCACGACAACAAGGCCTGCTGTCAGGCAGGCTGGAAAGGGAAAAGGATTTAAGCCTTTGGAACATAAGGCTGATTATTCT
>CAJTIR010000040.1 GCA_910576385.1 Lachnospiraceae bacterium | reverse complement strand
TCTTGCTGTCTAATTTGTTAAAATCGTTTTGTAAATTCATGACATTCCTCTTTTGGTAAATTATTTGGCAAAATCATTTTACACGAAAGAGCGTTTGTCGTGAATTTTTTATTTTATAAATTTTCTAAAATATTCACCTTTTGTATAGTTTTCATTAAGTTCGCGCTTATGGGGCAAGTCCCAGGGCAACCATTGCCCTGGTAAAAATGGCAAAAGCGGCGGCGTGGTTTGACGGGCGGGATTATGTGACGCCAAATGACGTCAGGGCGCAATTTCCCTATGTGGTTTCTCATCGTGTATTATTTCACGGTTCAGGGAGAATGGGACATACACAGAGAGAACAACAGATCGAAGAAATTGCTAAGGAAGTTCAAAAACCGCCGATCGGGGAGGGAGAGAAATGAAGAACTTAGCGTTTCTCGTTCTGATTCTGATGACTTGTTATGCGGCTGGGATGTTTCAGTACCAGCCGCTGATGTTTTTATTTGTCTTAGAATGTGTATATTTTATCTTGATGATTGTTCAGGTGTGTTATTTTAAACGACATTTATCATTATCGTTTTTAAGACCGAGTGATGCCGCGCAAAAAGGGAGCAAGTATGGATGTATCTGTAAAGTACGCAACACGGGGAAGCTGCCAGTGAGCAGATTTGGCTTGCGGGTTTCTTTTTCTTATGGTCAAAAGATTGGCAGCTTTAAAGGGAATTTGTTTGCGGGGAGTGAATGTGGCGACAGTAATATTCAGTTTCAGATTTATACAAAATATTGCGGTTTGATAGAGACAGAGATCAAATGGCTTAAGGTATATGATTATTTATCTCTCGGTTCTCTGAAAAAACATTTGAGACAGCAAATGACATTGGCTGTTTTTCCGAAGGAGAGAGCATTGCACCTGGTGTTCGATTCTTTCGAAGGGTTGGGAACTGCACAGATGGAACGGCAGCTCATGCGCCAGACCAATCATACTTATGGAGAATATAGCCAGAGCAGAGAGTATCGCCCTGGAGATCCCACGCGGCATATCCACTGGAATTTAAGTGTCAGGACAGATCAGATTTGGGTGCGGGAGTATGGACAGGAGGCAGATTTTCCAGTCAGCCTGTTGTTGGAACTGGATTTGTTTGATTTATCCATTCCAGATATTGTAGAGCGGATGGATGCATTTTATGAATTATTGTCGGCGCTGATATTGGGACTCTTGCAGCATGTCTCTGCGGTGCTGGTCTATTGGTATGGAGGAGAAGAAATGGGTCTGGTCTCTGCCAGGGTTGTAGACGCAGCAGATTGCCGAACACTGCTGCATTGTCTGTATGAGGTCGATTTTTTGGACCAGGAACCAGAAGAAGCAAATCTGTTCTTCCAAAACTGGGCAACGGGGCGGGAGAATCTTTTGCGTTTGACTTCTGGATTGTGCTGGTATTATGGTCAGACATTGATTTATCAATTTTCCGAAAAAGAATTGGACAGAGAGATTGAAGATCAAGTCTATCAGATTGGAGGTGTGCTGCCGTGAATTTCCTTGGACATACAAAGAGGAAAGATGCAGACAACACAGTGGTTGTCTGTCCGATTGTTTCGATCTTATATCTTTTGGCTGGGATGTATGGCAGCCTATTTTATTTTCAGTCTCTGTCTGGATTTTCCTATCATAGTCGGCTTATATATTTTGTCACTGCAATTGTATGTGGTTTATTATGGTATTTTTATTTTTATCAAAGACGCTTGTTTCATATAGTTTATCTGTGTATAGCGAGTCTGTGCATTTTCGTTAGTGTTTTGCTATGGGAGACCATACGACTGCAATTGAGATATATTGCAGACAGGATATCAGGAACCGTGGCCTTGGAAGATAGGGAGATTACAGAGGCTTTGCTGCTGTTGACCGTGTTATTCTGTCTGTTTCTGTTTTTGGTGGAATTTATGATGTCTGAACATTTTCTATTATATCTGTTATTTATGGGAACATTGTTTCTATCGCCGTGGTATGGAATCCGTGCAGGAATAGGGGTCATTGTGCTGTTGTTGATTTTTCTGATTTTTTCCAGAGTTTTGCATAAGACGGGAAGCGCAAATGAAACCGTATCATTGTCTGGCGCAGAGGAAACATTTTTTCTCAGAAAAAGTATATTGTCCGATCAAGTAAGGTATCGTTTGTCAAAAAAAAGCATTCGTATTACAGCAGGTATGGGAGTGATTTGTTTTCTGATAGCCTTGGCAGCGACAATTTTCTGTGGGCAGGGATTATTTCAGATTGTCTATGATGTGGAGGGGTATATGTATCGTTCCTGGAAGCAGCTATCTGGTAAGGAGAATCAGCCGGAAACAGGTGGGAAAATGAATATGGGAAATCTTTACCATACAGGCGCCAGACATTTGGAGGTGAAAATTTCTCGTCAGCCAAAAGAAAAGTTATATCTGCGCGGGTTTAGCGGCGGGGATTACCTGGGCAATGGCTGGGCAAGCTCTAGTGACGAGAATTTATTTACTGGTATGGAAGAAGAATTGCAGTGGTCGGGATGGGAATATATGATTCGCAGTATGTATCACAGCATGTATTTTGTGATGAATAGTAAAATGCAGGGAGGACAGTCCAAAGATCCTGTGATGGTGACAGTGGAAGGCATTGACAGTAAATATGATAATTCTTATGTTCCCTATTACAGCCGCTTGAATCGGAATTATGTGAAAAATGGTTATGGTTCTGACGGTTATCTGTTTTATTTTTATGAACCACAGGATATGAATATTGTATGGGAAAATGTGCCACAGGATTTTGTTGGCATGAAAAATTATTATCTAAGATTGCAGCAGGCATATGGCAATGAGGCGCAGGAAGTTTACACCAAGGTGCCCAAAGAGCGTCTCCCCCGCCTTACAAAATATATTACAGAGCATCCGTTAGAGGATTTGGACGAAATCACAACATTTATCTTATATACATTACAAAATAATGCCAGATATTCTGTCATGCCGGGTCAGGCTCCCAGAAATCGGGATCTTGTGGAATATTTTTTATTTGAGAATGGACGTGGATATTGTCAGCATTTTGCAGCGACGGCCACACTGATGTATCGCTTATATGGAATACCAGCCAGATATGTTGCCGGATATGCAGTTTTGCCGTCTGAATTTGAACAGCAGGAGGATGGAAGCTGGCAGGCGCATCTTACAGATCAATCCGCTCATGCCTGGACAGAAATTTTTCTTGAAGATTATGGCTGGACGCCAGTGGAAATGACGCCGGCAGAGGATGGTTCTATGTCTATAAATTATCCAGGTTTTGACCGTGTGAAATTTGATCAATTACTCTTTGCACATAGATGGGACAGGAAAAAGAAACAAGTATCTGAGGGCGGTTCTGATTTGGTCATTTCTGAGATTACAAATCTAAGTTTTTGGAATATAGATTTTTATAAATATCAAAAGCAGATTTGGAGTTTTGGAAGTTGCGCTTTGTATTCTCTGCTGCTATTGCCGTTTTTCTTAGATTACCGCAGATTACGCCGCCTAAAAAAGATCGAGGTTATGAATTGCCGCCAGGTGTTTGCCAGGTTTCTAGTAATGCTTCATGAGGCAGATTATTTGCTGGATTGTGATGGCACAGAAGAAGATTTTGCCAATAGATTATGCACAGAATTGCCAGTGTTGTCCAAGGAGGAGGCTTTTCAGATGCTAGATATTGTTTCCAGGGCAGCGTATAGCAGCGAGCAGGCGACAGTGGAAGAAGAAAATTATGTGAGAAATCTTTATTTTAAATCCGCAAAAGCGATCTATCAGCAGATGAAATGGCGGCAAAAACTCTGGTTTCGGTATGGAAGAGCAAGAATTTAATGGGGATTTTTCTTGTATTTTTCGAATATATATGATAGATTTAAATGAGAATGTGTTATCCCTGCCGCCGGGTAGGGATTGTGCACCAGGCTTCATATCGTTAGGCCCAAGTGCAGCGAATAATCAGAAACTTATTATTTGCTTTACTTGAAGATATGAAGTTCTGGTGTTTTTTTATCTTAATTAGGAAATTCCATAATAAATTTATGGAGCTGTGGAGGAAGTTGATGATGTTGAGAGAGTATGTAAAATACACTAGCTTAAATGTATTGGGGATGTTGGGGTTGTCCTGCTATATCCTGGCAGATACTTATTTTGTGGCCAAGGGATTGGGCAGCAGCGGGCTTGCCGCTTTAAATCTGGCAATTCCGGTATACAGTTTTATTCATGGTATAGGATTGATGTTGGGGATGGGAGGTGCCACATGGTTTTCAATCTTTAAGAGCCAGGGAGCCAAGCGGCGCAAAGATCAAGTATTTTCCTATACAGTGGTGTTGTCATGTTGTTTTGCATTGTTGTTTGTTTTGGCAGGGTTTACAGCTTCTCGAGGGCTTACAGCCCTGTTGGGGGCAGATAAGGTTGTGTTTGAAATGACACAGACTTATGTAAAAGTGTTATTATTGTTCTCACCAGCATTTCTAGCTAATGATTTGCTTTTGTGTTTTGTGAGGAATGATGGTGCGCCGCAGCTTGCAATGGCGGCAATGCTTGGAGGAAGTTTTTCCAATATTATCCTTGACTATGTGTTTATTTTTTTGTTTCAGATGGGAATCTTTGGGGCAGTGTTTGCCACAGGACTTGCACCGATCATCAGTCTTGCAGTTCTCTCTCTCTTTTTTGGGCGTCACAAAAACAGTTTTCATCTGTTAAAAAGCACATCGGTAGAAAAATTTAAAATGCAATGGCATATGGCGGCACAGATCTTGGCTGGAGGAATACCATCATTAGTGGCGGAGCTTTCCTCAGGAATCGTGATTATTGTATTTAATGTCATTATACTTTCTTTGCTGGGAAATACTGGAGTGGCGGCTTATGGGGTGGTTGCAAATTTATCATTGGTGGTAATTTCTGTGTTTACTGGAATTGCGCAAGGAATACAACCGATTATCAGTAAGTATTATGGAATGGGGGAACCCAAAAAGAGACAGACCATATTTCGCTATGCGGTGTTTACCGTGGCAGCCGTGTCTATTTTGATCTATCTGGGGATGTCGGTAGGAGCAGAGCAGGTGACGGCGATCTTTAACAGTGAAGGCGATCAAGAGCTGCAGGCCATTGCGGTGAATGGGATTCGGCTCTATTTTACTGGGGTGGCGTTTGCAGGTTTTAATATAGTGTCAGCAATTTATTTTACCTCCACAGACCAGGCCAAGCCAGCTAATCTGATTTCCCTTCTCAGAGGGTTTGTACTAATTATTCCACTGGCTTTTTTGATGTCAAGATTATTTGGAATGATAGGGTTATGGTTGACATTTCCTCTGACAGAACTTTTAGTTGCCATAATTGGGGGAGAAAAATTGAAAAATCAGTTCCAATGTAACGGATTTTGTGGTAAAATACGATCTGATTAAGATGATCCTGCGAGCCAAGAGGCAAACAGAATGGAGGATATTATGTTGAAAGTAGTAAAGTTTGGAGGAAGTTCCCTGGCAAGCGCCGGACAATTTTCCAAAGTTGGTAAAATTGTGCGATCAGATGAAAGTCGTAGATATGTTGTTCCCAGCGCGCCTGGAAAGCGTAATTCCAAAGACACAAAAGTAACTGATATGTTGTATCAGTGTTATGCAATGGCAGAGGCGGAACAAAATTTTAACGCCGCATTAAAAAAGATTCAAGAACGTTATGAGTCAATTATCAATGGGTTAAACTTAACATTGTCTTTAAATAAAGAATTTGAGGTGATTGCCGAGAATTTTAAAAAGAAAGCAGGGGCAGATTATGCTGCTTCCAGAGGAGAGTACTTAAATGGCATTATTATGGCCAATTATTTAGGTTTTGAGTTTATAGACGCCGCCGAGGTGATTCTATTTAATGCCAATGGGGAATTTGAAGCCGAAAAGACTAATGAACGGTTGGCCAAACGGCTCAAAGGTTGTAAAAATGCAGTGATCCCAGGGTTTTATGGAGCCAAGGAGGATGGAACAGTAAAAACCTTTTCCAGAGGTGGTTCTGATATCACAGGCTCCATTGTTGCAAAAGCGGTTCGGGCAGATATCTATGAAAATTGGACGGATGTCTCTGGATTTTTGATTGCGGATCCTAGAATTATTGAAAATCCAGAAGTAATTAAAGTGATCACTTATCGGGAGCTGCGGGAGCTTTCCTATATGGGAGCTACAGTATTGCATGAGGATGCCGTCTTTCCAGTGCGCAAGGCGGGGATCCCGATCAACATCCGCAATACCAACGCGCCAGAGGATGAGGGGACATTGATTGTAGAGAGCACTTGCCGTCAACCCTATTATACAATTACAGGAATAGCCGGCAAAAAGGGCTTTGTGGCAGTGAATATTGATAAAGACATGATGAATTCTGAGGTTGGCTTTGGCCGTAAGGTGCTGGCAGCCTTTGAAGAACATGGAATTTCCTTTGAACATCTTCCTTCTGGGATTGACACGATGACCGTGTTTGTGCATCAGGAAGAATTTGAGGGCAAAGAGCAGCAAGTATTGTCAGCAATTCATCGCTTGGCGCAACCGGACAGTATTGACTTGGAAGGTGATATTGCTTTGATTGCTGTGGTGGGACGTGGTATGCGTTCAACCAGAGGAACAGCCGGACGTATTTTTTCCGCGCTTGCCCATGCCAACGTCAATGTAAAGATGATTGATCAGGGTTCCAGCGAGCTGAACATTATAATCGGAGTAAAAAATTGTGATTTTGAGATGGCAATCCGAGCAATTTATGATATCTTTGTGGTGACACAGATTTAATTGTTTGATAGCCTAAAGTGCCTGTAGGCAGAAGGCTGAGACGTAAAGAAAGCCAGAAGATGAGGGCAGCGGGAACACCATATACCATATTATGATTTGTTATATGTTCCCGCTGATTCCGATTCCGCCCAGATAAAGCGAGTCAAGAACCTTTTGAATTAATAATTGAAAAATGTATTATATTAGTGTAGCGAGTTTTAAGATAGAAGAATGGTAAAGGAGAACGGGTGAAAGAAAAAAGAAGAAAGGATAAAATGCAAACACACATCTTTCATCCTTTGTGTTTGCGCCTCAAATGAAAATGCTTGCATTTTCACTCAAGGCTTGGTTCAAATTATGGGAAAAATTTATAGATATCGTATTGGAAAACCGCTCCAGACAGACGCTGTAGTACAGAAATTACCAATAGAAAAAGGGGACATCCCTTATTTGGAGCGTGTACAGAAATTAGATTTGGTGAAAGAGAAGACAGACGGGCAGGAATGTATGCTGCAAAGAGATTATTGGAAATATCCTCTCATGCAGAAAGACAGAATTTATGGATTAGGCGAAAATGTTCGTGGAATCAATAAACGCGGTTGGATCTATGAGAGCAACTGTACAGATGACCCAATTCATACAGAGACCAAACATTCTTTGTATGGAGCGCATAATTTTTTTGTAGTGGATGGTGAAAAAACTTTTGGCGTGTTTTTGGATTATCCAGGAAAGCTTGTGTTTGATATGGGCTATCAGCGTATGGATGAGCTGCGCATCATTCCAGATACCTGGGATTTGGATTTATATATGATTTTGGGGGATAGTATCTTGGATATTGTCAAGCAGTTTCGAGGGCTGATTGGCAGAAGCTATATTCCGCCTCAATGGGCATTTGGATTTGGACAGAGCCGTTGGGGGTATCAGAGCGCCGAGGATATCCGCGCAGTGGTAAAAGGATATCGTGAAAATCATATTCCCTTAGACAGCGTGTACTTAGATATCGATTATATGCAGGATTTTAAAGATTTTACCGTCAATGAGGAGCGTTTTCCAGATTTTAGAGCATTTGTGGAAGAGATGGAGCGTGAACAGATTCATCTGGTGCCGATTATTGATGCAGGTGTAAAGATTGAAGAGGGTTACTCCGTTTATGAAGAAGGGGTAGAAAAAGGATATTTCTGTAAGGATGAGCAGGGAAATGATTTTGTCGGCGCGGTATGGCCAGGCAAAGTGCATTTTCCAGATATGTTAAATAAAAAGGCCAGAAAATGGTTTGGAGCCAAATATCAGTTTTTGATAGAACAAGGGATTGAAGGTTTTTGGAATGATATGAATGAGCCGGCAATCTTTTATTCAGAAAAACGTCTCGAGCAGGTATTAAAGAAAGTACGATCTATAAAAAATAAAAACATGGATATGTGGCAAGTTTTTGCATTTAAGGATTTGGTAGCCGGACTTGCAAACAGTCCAGAAGATTATAGAAGCTTTTATCACAATATGAATGGAAAGAAAGTCTGCCATGACAAAGTACACAATCTCTATGGCTTTAATATGACAAGAGCAGCAGGTGAAGCGTTTGAGGAAATTGAGCCGGACAAACGTCTGTTGTTGTTTTCGCGTGCTTCCTATATTGGAATGCATCGTTACGGCGGTATTTGGATGGGAGATAACCAGTCCTGGTGGTCTCATTTATTGATGAATCTTAAAATGCTGTCCTCTTTAAATATGTGCGGCTTTTTATATACCGGTGCAGATTTGGGCGGCTTTGGCAGCGACGCTACTGAGGATCTTCTGCTTCGCTGGATGGCGTTGGGAATTTTTACCCCACTGATGCGCAACCACTCTGCATTGGGCACTAGAGTTCAGGAAAGCTATCAATTTACGCAGACAGAGACCTTTGAGAAATTGATTAATATTCGCTATGGTCTGATGCCATATCTCTACAGTGAATATATGAAGGCGGCTTTGCGCGATGAAATGCTTTTCCTTCCACTTTCCTTCGTCTATTCAGAAGACGAACATGCAAAAGAGGTGGAAGATCAGCTCTTAGTGGGAGAGAGTATTATGATTGCTCCAGTGTATACTCAGAATGCTACAGGAAGATATGTGTATCTTCCAGAACCGATGAAGTTAGTGCGTCTGAAAAGCATGGAAGAAATAGAGACAGAAGTGTTGGAACAGGGACATTTCTATGTGGATATTGCCTTGGATGAAGTAGTATTTTTTATTCGTCCAGAAAAAATGGTACCTTATTGCAGCGGTGGGCAATCCATAAAGGAAATTAGGCGGCAGGAAATCAAGCTTTTAGATTTTGTAACAGAAACAGCAGAATATGAATTGTATCAAGATGATGGTTATACCAAAGATTATCAGAGACCAGAGCATTTTCAGATCGTGAGGAAACAGAATGGAAAGAGGAATGTTTGATGAAAATTTCAGGCTGGGTAATATTCTAAATGAGGCAAATATTGGACTGTGGTATATTGAGCTTGAAGAGGGGAGCGCTCCGCGCATGTATGGAGACTGCGCTATGCTGGAGTTATTGGGGATCGAGGGGCTTCCGACGCCAGAGGAATGTTATCGTCATTGGTATGAAAGAATTGAACATTCTTATCTGGGAATGGTAGATGAAGTGATACAGGTTATGGCGGCGAGGCAGCATGGAGAAGTAAGTTATGCATGGGAGCATCCAAAATGGGGGACAATTTATATACGATGCGGCGGAAACTGTGATCCCAGTTATACCAAAGGACTGCGTTTAAAAGGCTATCACCAGAATATTTCAGAGTTAGTATCTTTGAAACAGGAAGCGGAACAGCTTAAAAGCTTTCAGCAGAAAATGCTGGAATCGTTAAAAGAGTTGTATTTTTCGGTGTTACTGCTGGAGATTGACAGGGATATTATTTATCCGCTTTATGCGTCACAAGAAGGGAACAAATCTTTTGGGGTAAAAGCTTCCACTGCATATATGATGGAACAGATGGTAAAATATTACCATCCCGAAGATCAAGAGCAAATGCAGGAAGACATTAGCCTGGTTAATTTGGAACGTTGTTTGGATCAGGGTGTGGAAAAACTGATTCGAGAATTCCGCAGAAAAATCCAGGGAAAATATCGCTGGGTATCTATCACTTGTTATTTTATGCGTCAGTCGAGTTGTAACCGCAAGGTGCTGATTGCCATTCAGGATATTGATGAGCAGAAGCGCCATGAAAAAGAATATCAGGAATATCTAAAAAACAGCTATATGGGAAATATGGAACTATTGCGGATGTCCCTGAAAAATTCAAATATATTTGAATTTTTCTATTATCCAACAGAAGAGCGCCTAGTGATACCTGAGATGACAGCACAATATTTTGACTATCCAACAGAACTGCAGGGTATCAATCATGAAAATGCCGCAAAGATCGTCGATAAAAGTTATCAAGATTTGTTTTATCGTGTGCATTCTTACATCAAAGACGGCGGAAAAAATGATTATTTTTATTATAGCTGCAAACAAGGGAAATTTTGGTGTAAATGCAGTATTTCCAGCGTAATTTTTAATGAGGATGGGCATACCGAATTTGCAGTGGGTATGATTGAAGATTTGACCCGACAAAGAATCATAGAGTGGGAAAATGAGCAATATCAGTCCATTTACCGCAATACGGTAGAATTGGAATATGATGGAATCTGTATTATGGATTTAAAGACAGGGGAAGTGATTGCAAAACTCGCGGAAAGCGTCAGCGCTGACAATAAAGCAAAACGGGAGAATTTGTCCTTTATTAAAAAACGTTTTATAGAGGAGCTGATGTGCCCAGAAGATCAGGAACGTTTTCGGGAGGAATTTGATATTTTAAGTATTCTTTCTCAATTAGAGCGTGAAGAAGTGGTACATTTCTATTTTGTCAGTGAAAAAAACAATGAAAAACGGCATAAGGACTGTGCGATTCGCTATTTTAATGAGGACAGAACGAAATTGTTTGTCTGTATTCGCGATATAGAACAGCAGCTTCAGACGGAACGGGAGAGCAAGGAGGCATTGCAGAAAGCATTTGAGGCGGCGAAACATGCGAATGAGGCCAAAAGTGAGTTTATCAGTAAGATGAGTCATGATATCCGCACACCAATGAATGCCATTGTGGGGATGACAGCAATTGCAAAGGCCAATATTGATGACAAAGAACGAGTGCTTGACTGTCTGGACAAGGTAAAAGTAGCTAATGAGCATCTGTTGAGCTTAGTCAATGAAGTTCTGGATATGAGCAGGATTGAAAGCGGCAAAATGAGTCTCTCCCAGGGAGAGTTTGATTTAGGTGAACTGTTGGAAGATGTGATTTGCATCTTAAAGCCACGTGCCCAGCAGAAAGAACAGGAATTGACGTTAGAGTTGCGCAGTCTTCACCATACTGCGGTAATTGGAGATGAGCTGAGCCTGCAAAAAATATTTAATAATCTGATTGGAAATGCTGTGAAATATACGCAGGAAGGCGGGCAGATCCATGTTCTGGCCGAGGAATTGCCATCGCCGCATCTCGATTATGGACATTATCGTTTTATTTTTGAGGACAATGGGTATGGTATGTCAAAAGAGTATCTGGATAAATTGTTTGTGCCGTTTGAACGTGCCAGTGATTCAAAAATAGAACAAATAGAGGGAACAGGGCTTGGGATGCCGATTGTGTATAATTTGATTCAGCTAATGCAAGGAGAAATTCAAGTGGAAAGCGAGCTGGAACAAGGTTCCAAGTTTACGATTACCCTATTCTTTCCACTGCAAAGCCAAGAAAATATCCAAGAGGAGAGCCAAGAACCACAAAAGAAGATTTTCTTTGAGGGGAAGCGGGTGCTTTTGGCTGAAGATAATGAATTGAATGTGGAAATTGCCCAGGAGATATTGAAAAATTATGGTTTGGAGATATCTGTCGCCTATAATGGGCAGGAAGCAGTGCAAATTTATCAGGAAAAGGAAGCCGGATATTTTGACATGATTTTCATGGATATACAGATGCCGGTGATGGATGGTTACACTGCCGCAGGGAAAATTCGTGGTTGTGACAAAGTGGATTCCCTACAAATTCCCATTGCGGCGATGACGGCTAACGCTTTTTCAGAGGATGTGCAAAAAGCGATGCATGCGGGGATGAACGATCATGTGGCAAAGCCGATTGAGCTTGACAAATTGGAAAAAGTTTTGACTAAGTGGCTAGATTAATTTACATAGTAATTGTCGCAAAAGAAGGAAAAAGACAGGAGCCTACAGGTTATTATGGCACAAAAAAATAGTAAAAAAGAGATTAAATGGGATAAACTGGATAATACGGCGCATATTTTTCCTGTGATTGCAGGGGAGAGTATGAGCAATGTATATCGTATTTCTGTTACCTTGCAAGAGGAGATTAAACAGGAGCTGCTGCAGGAGGCATTGGAGCGGGTACTGCCCTGGTTTGAAGTATTTCGGGTGCGGATCCGCTATGGCGTATTCTGGTATTATTTTGAGACAAATCAAAAACCAGCGCCGCAAGTGAAAAAGGAATATCGTTATCCCTGCCGTTTTATTTCTCCTAACCGCAACCGCAATTATCTATTTCGGGTCAATTATTATAAAAATCGCATCAATCTGGAAGTGTTCCATGTATTGACTGACGGCATGGGCGGAATTACTTTTTTGAGAGAGCTGACTTATCAGTATCTGCGCCTTGCACATCCTTCTTTGCAGCGAAAGTTGGGAGATGGCCTTTGCAGTGATACTTCCTTAAGCCGAGAGGACAGTTATCTGAAAAATTATAAAAAAAGTCATAAAAAAGGTTATAAGACAGAACGGGCTTTTCATGTCAAGGGAGAGAAGCTGCCGCCGGCAGAGCTTGGAGTGATGCATGGATATATGCCAATACAGGCTTTGAAAATTGTTTGTAAACAATATGGTGTTTCCATCAATGAATATCTGGTGGCATCTTTTTTGTGGAGTATCTATCAGGAGTGTCTGCATGGGGCGCCAAGTGAGCGTCCCATTAGTTCCTGCGTACCAGTAAATTTAAGACCATATTTTGATTCGATTACATTGAAAAATTTCTTTGTGATTGTATCTGCGGTGTTTCATCCGAAGAAAGAGAGCTATACGTTTGAAGAGGTAGTTCAGATTGTGGCAGAGAGTCTGCGCAGCCAGATCAACCGAGAACATTTGGAAAATCTTTTTGCATATAACGTGTCCAATGAGAAGAATTTTATTTTGCGGGCAGTGCCGTTGTTTATCAAGAATATTGCCATTCGCTATGTGTATCACAGCAGCGCTCTGGCGAATACTACTACAGTTACCAATATTGGAAATATTCAGGTGCGGGAAGAATACCAGAAATATATCAAAAGTTTTTATGCATTTCTTTCTATGTCAGAAGGTCAGAACATTAAGGGGACGATCTGTTCTTATCGGGACACGCTGGTATTTACCATCAGCAGCAATCTTGCAGATACAGCGGTGCAGCGGGGATTTTTTCGCAGGCTTTCCGCAGATGGAATACCAGTGCAAATTGAGACGAATGGAGTATATGACGAATGAGAATATGTAAGAAGTGCCAAGTGGAAGTGTTGGATGACACTTATGTTTGTCCACTTTGCAGTAATGTGCTTGAGGAGCAGGGGGAATTACGGGAGAGTACCGGTTATCCTGATGTAAAGGCGGTTTCTAGAAAATTAAATTTTATTGTGCGTCTGTATAGTTTTCTGGCGATTATCATTGAGTCAGGACTGATTGCGATCAATTATCTGTATTATCAAGGGACATGGTGGTCAGCAATCAGCGGGGTTAGTATTTTATATTTTTATATCACCTTAAAATATTCGTTACAGAGGAACAATGGCTATAAGACAGTAATTTTGGTACAGGTCATTGGAGCGGTGCTTTTAGTGATTGCCGTAGATAATATTGTGGGGTATCAGGGTTGGTCGGTCAATTATGTTCTGCCGGGTGCTGTCTTATTGTTGGAGGCCACGATTGGCATTTTAATGGTCGTAAATGTTTCCAATTGGCCGAGTTATATTCTAATGCAGATTTTTATGGTACTGGTATCTGGCGGCTGTATGCTTTTGTGGAAATTTGGATGGATTACAAGTCCAATCATGACGTTTCTGGCAGCGGCAATAGCCCTCTCTATGTTGTTGGGAACACTGATTTTTGGAGATCGCAAGGCAAAAGCAGAGTTGAAACGGAGATTTCATGTATAACACATAAAGGAGGAAACCATGCAAGAGCCAAGCATACGGGGAAGAGTAATTCGAGATATGATCGCCCATGTCACAAATGACAATTTAATTGGAAAGAAGATTAAATCTGGAGAACTACGTAAAAATTTGGTGGAACCAAAGTGGAAATGTCCAGATTGTTTTACGATGGAACAGGTGAAAATGTCTTGTTTTCAGATGGAGTATTTGCGCAGAAAAGAAAATCCTAGAAAGGATTATGTCATTTTACAGCTTCATGGCGGAGGTTATATTGGAGCCATGCGCAATGCTTACCGCTCTTTTGCAGGTTTGTACTCTGAGGTCAGCAAAGGAATGGATGTGCTGACGATTGATTATCGGGTAGCTCCAGAAAATCCTTATCCAGCCGCCCTTGAGGATGCCCTAGAGGCCTACCATTGGCTGAAAGATATGGGCTGGCACAGCAGACAGATTATGGTAGCTGGAGATTCTGCGGGAGGAGGGCTCGCTCTGGCGCTCTGCCTGTATCTCAAAGACCATAACAGACGGCTGCCTGGTGGTTTGGTTTTGATGTCTCCCTGGACAGATATGACGGCAAGCGGTCCTTCTTACGAGGACAATTATGAGCGTGATCCATTGTTTGGAAATAGTAGGGACAGTCTGATTTACAATCGGGATTATATGGGCTGGCATGACGCCAAGGATCCCTATATCTCACCGCTGTTTGGAGAATATTGGGGATTTCCGCCAATGCTGATTCAGGCTGGTTCTGTGGAGATGTTGTTGAGTGATTCCATCGGGGTGGCATATAAAGCGAAACAGCAGGGGACTAAGGTGCGTCTCAGCATATATAATGGCATGTTTCACGTATTTCAGATGGGTATGATGATGATGCCGGAATCCAAACGGGCATGGAAGGAGATTGGCCGCTATTTTGAGGTGGTAACAGGAAAAATTTATAAATAACATAACTATTCAGAACCTCATTGCATAGTGTAATAACAAATGCAATGAGGAGTTTTTTATGATTCCTATCTTATTACAGGTGCTTTGTGGTACTGGGTTTACATTTTCCATGACTGCTTTGGGGGCGGCTGTGGTATTTTTTTTCCGGGGAGCGATCGGAGAGCGGCTCAACCGTGCTTTTTTGGGGTTCGCCTCTGGAGTGATGATGGCGGCTGCGGTCTGGTCGTTGCTGATTCCCGCTATAGAACAGAGCCAGGAACAGGGAATGGTGCCCTGGCTGCCCCCAGCGGCGGGATTTGCTCTGGGCGGGGTGTTCTTATATTTGGTGGATAAAATGCTGCCCTGGTTTCATGCCAATTACAAGGAAAGGGAAGCAGGGACGAAGCTTCTGGTATTGGCAGTGACAGTTCATAATATTCCAGAAGGAATGGCAGTTGGGCTTGGTTTTGTACTGGCTGGGCAGCATTCCGGTGAAACAGGTTATTTGGCGGCGGCAATGGGGTTGGCTTTAGGGATTGGTATTCAAAATTTTCCAGAAGGGGCGGCTATTTCTTTGCCAGTCCGTCAGAACGGCGCCAGTGTCTTTAAATCTTTTATTACAGGCTGCTTATCTGGAATTGTTGAGCCAATCGCTGGCGTTTTGGTATTTCTTACCGCATCTATGGCGGTCCCTTTTATGCCCTGGCTGTTAGCTTTTGCAGCAGGAGCGATGATTTATGTGGTGGCGGATGAATTGATTCCTCAGGCGCAGCCTGACGAACGCAGCAATGTGGGTACAATTGGCGTAATGGCAGGGTTTCTAATTATGATGGTTTTGGATGTAGCTCTGGGATAGAAATTTTTGTTTTTATTATATTTTAGGTTACAGCTCACTTGACAGTCAATAGGAAGACAATCACATGCTTGCATACAATCTCAACTTAATCAAGTTTCTTCCAAGGCTTGACAATAGGGGAGCGGGAAAATTATAATGGTACTGAATATTGGAAGATAAATGAATCTAAGGAATGTTTTGTATATCAGATGTCAGGCAACAAACAATTTACAGAAAGAAGAAAGGTAAATACTATGAGAAAAACATTACAGGCGGCAGGTAAATTATGGCTGCTGATATTGCTGATAGGGATGGTAATGTCAGTGCAGGTATATGCTACTAATGAGGGTACACAGCCAGAGGCAGGGGAGCAGGGTGCGGCAGACAATGCTGCTAAGTCTGGGGACAATAGTTTGTCTTCTTTAAGCATTTCACCAGGAACTTTGTCCCCAACATTTCAATATAATAACACCAATTATACTGCTTCCGTGGGTGAGGATGTCGCCAGTGTGGAAGTCAATGCAAAACCGTCGAATGAAAAGGCTGTGGTGGAATCGATTTCGGGCAATGCAGATCTGAAACAGGGAGAAAATACGATTAGTATTATTGTAAAGGCAGAAAATGGTGTGGTTGCCACATATAAAATTGTTGTCACGCGAGGGGGCGCGGCCGCCCCTGAGCAGGCGCCGCAAGGGACAGAAGAAAATGGCCAGGAACCTCCGAAGGAAACTGGAGAAAACGGGGAAAATCCTGCACAGACTCCTGAGACAAACGGGAATGATGCGTCTGGGATTACCATAAATGGACATCCTTTTGATCTTGCACCAGTAATTCCAGAGGATGTCGTGCCGCAAGATTTTGCTAAAATTACGGTAGACTGCCAGGGACAGCAGGTGGAAGGATTAAAATTTGACAAGGGTGCGTTGACGTTAGTTTATTTGACTACGCCCAGCACAGAAGTAAAAAATACCTTGGCGGTGTATGAGGAAACTAGTAATAAGCTCTATCCATTCCGCAAGATACAATTGGGAGAGGCAAATTATTTAATTCTTCTGGATCCTCCGGCAGAGACAGGATTGTCCCAGGAATATACACAGGCCACACAGACAATGGGCGGTTTTGAGAACGTACCAGTATTTGTCCGCAGTGTGGGCGGGGCAGCCCCTAAAGCAGAGGAGGCAGAGAATGAGAAAGGAAATACAACTGCTGACAGTACAGAATTTTCTCTAGTCTATGGGATAAGTAGTTTTGGAAATATAGGTTGGTATCAGTATGATACGGTAGAAACCAATTTTCAGCGCTACAGTTTTACCGGGGAATCGAAAGAGGAGCAGGGGGATGAGCAAGAGGAAGAACCCAGTATTGAGATGAGGGGTTTGCAAAATGCGTATAAGGATTTGGAAGAACAGTATAATAAGGAGAAGGACAGTTCCAGAAAGACAACTGCGGTAATGATTTTTATTATTGCGGTGCTGGTGGTAGTGATCATAAATTTGATTATTCGCGGACGAAAAGATGTGGGAGAAGATTTGGATGATCCTGATGACCAGGAGCCTAGATTAAGATTTAGAAAACGTTCACAGAAGATAGATGATTTTGATAATGAAGAGCCAAAATCCCGAAAAAGAACTAAGAGAGCGGAGAAATCAGAAGAGCAAGAAACAAAACCGAGAGCGAGAAAACGTGCACAGATGAGAATGGAAGAGCAGGAGGACTTCTGGAGTGAGAAAGCAGCTTCAGGAAAAAACATTAGTCAGGAAACCCGTCTGATGTTTAAACATGAGAAAACGCGTGAACCACAGGGGGGATTGTCCAAAGGAGCCGCTTCCAATGCACAGAGGAGGTTATCAGAGGCAATGGCGCCCAATCCTCAGAAGAGAACATCATCTGCAACCACATCCAATTCTAATAGAAAAGCTTCTGAGAGTACAGCGCCCAATGCGCAAAGGAGAATGCCAGAGGAGATCTTGTTCGGTGCGCCAAAAAGACCATCGACAGGAGCAGCGCCTGGCGGACAGAGAAAAGCGCCACAGGCAGCACTCAGTGGACAGAGAAGGCCCTCGGAGGCGCCTGTACCCAATGCTCAAAGAAGAGCATCAGAGGCGGCGCTGGATGGACAGAGAAGGCCCTCGGAGGCGGCAGCATCCAATGCTCAGAGAAAATCAGCAGAGACAGCTATGCAAAATCAGCAGAGAAGACCGCAAGCAGGAGCAGCGCCTGGTGGACAGAGAAGAGCTAAAGAGGCAGCGCCCAATCCTCAGCAAAGAGAGCAAAAAATGGCATCACCTTCTCAGAAAGGAGCGCCCACAGGGACAGTGCCAAACTCACAGCGAAGAGTGTTAGAAGCAGAGGCGTCTAATGTTCAGAGAAGAGCTAAAGAGGCAGCAACGCCCAATGGACAGAGAAGAGCGTCGGAGGCAGCAGCGTCCAATGTTCAAAGAAGAGTGCCAGAGGCGGCGCCAAATCCACAGCGAAAGCCGGCAGCAGCGGTCACAGCAGAACCTCATGGAAATCCATCCATATTGTCTGAGGAACTGGATGATGAGTTTGAGGTAATTGATCTGGAAGACTTATAAAAACAGATAATCAGGTGAATTATGTATATTGAGATAGATTTTAACAGTGATGAGGCAATTTATATGCAGCTGCGCAATCAGATTGTGTGGGGAATTGCTACCAACCAGTACCAAGAAGGGGAATCGCTTCCCTCGGTGCGTCAGCTTGCAGAGAATATTGGGATTAACATGCATACAGTCAATAAAGCATATCGTGTACTGCGGCAGGAAGGTTTTATCCACCTGGACCGCAGAAAAGGCGCTGTCATTTTCCTGGAGGAAGACAAGAGCCAGACGATACAGGAGATGAAGAACATTCTGCAAGTAGTTTTGGCGAAGGCAGTATGCAAAAATATTTCCAGGGTAGAAGTGCATCAATTGATAGATGAGGTATATGACAGGTTGACAGGAGGGACAAATGCATAAGCAGTATACAGGTCAGGCAAAAAAGGCGTTGGAGCTTGCTGAAAAAATATCCAAAAAATTAAAACATAATTATGTGGGGACAGAACATATCCTTGCAGGTTTGCTCCAGCAGAGAAATGGAGTGGCAGCACAAGTGCTGTCTGATAATCAGGTGGAGGAGAGGAAGCTATTAGAAATGATAGAGGAGCTGATTGCACCTGGTGAGGGAATGATATTGATGGAGGCAGACGGCTATTCTCCCAGAACTCAAAAAGTGCTGGAAACGGCACAAAAAGAGGCTGCTCATTTTGGAAGTGAAAAAATAGGGACAGAACATTTATTATTGTCAGTGTTAAAGGAAAATGAATCAGCGGCTGTCCGTCTCTTAAATACAATGAATATTAACTTGCAGAAGTTGTATGTCGATCTTCTGGTGGCGATGGGAGCAGAGGGAAGTTATTCCAGAGAGGAACTGAAATCGGCAAAAGGCAGGAAGAAGAATCTTGATGCGACACCTGTGTTAGACCAATATTCCAGGGATTTAACACGGCTGGCCTTGGAAGGTCAGCTTGACCCTGTGATTGGCAGGGAAGAAGAGATTCGGCGTGTGATTCAGATTTTAAGCCGCCGCGGTAAGAATAATCCCTGTCTGATTGGAGAGCCAGGCGTAGGGAAAACGGCCATTGCAGAAGGATTGGCCCAGCAGATTTCTCTGGGATTAGTGCCAGAATCGGTAGCCAGCAAGAGGGTAATTACCTTGGATTTGTCCAGCATGATTGCCGGTTCTAAGTATCGGGGAGAGTTTGAGGAACGCATTAAGAAAGTAATTCGGGAAGTAATCAGTGCAGGAAACATTCTTTTGTTTATGGATGAGCTGCATACGATTATCGGTGCCGGAGGCGCGGAGGGTGCTATGGATGCCTCCAATATCTTAAAGCCTTATCTGGCCAGAGGAGAGCTGCAGATGATTGGCGCCACTACGGTGGAAGAGTATCGCAAATATATTGAGAAAGATGCAGCCCTAGAGCGGCGTTTTCAGCCAGTAATGGTGGAAGAGCCATCGGTAGAGCAGACGATAGAGATTTTGAAAGGCTTGCGTAAATTTTATGAAAAGCATCATCAGGTAGTGATTACAGATGAAGGGTTAGAGGCCGCTGCCAAGCTTTCCGAGCGCTATATTTCCGATCGCTTTTTGCCAGATAAGGCGATTGACTTAATGGATGAGGCGTCTGCACGTGTGCGCATTGAAGGCGTAAAATCTTCCGTAGAGTTACAAGATATTTCCATTGAGATCAATCGGGTCTCGCAGGAGATGGAAGATGCGATTCAAAATATGGATCTGGAACTGGCCTCCAAGCTTCGCAAAGAGAAGGAAGAGCTGCAGCAGGAGTATGACAAATTACAGAAGAAAGCCAAAAAATCCTTAAAACAGAAGCGCACAGAAGTGGGAGAAAATGAAATTGCAGAAGTAGTAGCACAATGGACCAAGATTCCTGTGAAAAAGCTCGCAGAGGAGGAAACAGCAAAGCTGCGGAAGCTAGAGAGCGTGCTGCATAAGCGTGTGGTTGGGCAGGAGGAAGCGGTCAGCGCAGTTGCCAAGGCTGTGCGCCGCGGCAGAGTGGGCTTAAAAGATCCAGGGCGCCCGATTGGTTCCTTTCTGTTTTTAGGGCCTACTGGCGTGGGCAAGACCGAGATCTCCAAGGCTTTGGCGGAGGCAATGTTTGGCAGTGAAGAATCTATGATACGAGTAGATATGTCAGAATATATGGAAAAACATAGTGTCTCTAAGATGATTGGTTCTCCTCCCGGATATGTGGGATATGACGAGGGAGGACAACTCAGTGAAAAAGTAAGACGCAATCCTTATTCGGTAATTTTGTTTGATGAGATTGAGAAAGCACATCCCGATGTATTTAATATTTTGCTGCAGGTACTGGATGATGGCCATATCACCGATGCGCAGGGCAGAAAGGTAGATTTTAAAAATACAGTGATTATTATGACTTCCAATGCTGGGGCGCAATCTATTATTGAGCCGAAGGCGCTGGGATTCGCCTCTGTGGAAGATGCGAAGCTGGATTATGACCGCATGAAAGGCAGCGTTATGGAGGAAGTACGCAGAATCTTTAAACCAGAATTTTTAAATCGAATTGATGAGACGATTGTCTTCCATGCCTTGACGAAGGAAGATATGAAACAGATTGTCACTCTGATGGCAAAAACATTGGTGGAGCGCTGTCAAAAACAGATGGGGATTGTACTGCAGATCAATAGCAGTGTCAAGAGCCATATTGTGGAAACGGCATATGAGCCAAAATATGGCGCACGTCCTTTGCGCAGAAAAATTCAAAATGAGATTGAGGATGGACTGGCGGAGGAGGTACTTGCAGGCAGAGTAAAAACTGGGGATCAGGTGGACGTCACTATGCGCAAAAAAGAGGTTACATTTATTGTAAAGAAGAAAAATTAGACTGGCAAAGAGAAGAAATGTATAGTATAATAATAGAATAAAAACACAGGACAAGATGTCAACAGGAGGATAGTAAAATGGCTGTAGTAGAGGAACTGATTCGTATGGAAAATAATGACACTCTTAGCTTTGGAAATTATAAACTGGATTCCAAGTCAAAGCTTGATAATTTTGCATTTGGCGGGGATTTGTATAAGGTAAAGACCTTTAAGGAGATTACCAAGCTGGAGCGAAACGGCATGTTTGTATATGAATCTGTGCCAGGAACCACAGTGAATCAGCTTATGGTGACAGACAGCAAAGTTGCATTTCAGGTGGAGGGGCCAGAGGATGCACAGATTACCCTGGAGCTGGAAGAACAGACCGAGTATAAGGTGCTGGTGGACAATGTGGATGCCGGACAGATGAAGACGAATCTTGGGGGTAAATTAAGTCTCAGTGTGGAATTAAATGAAGATACACCGGTCTCTGTTACAATTGAGAAGATCGGTTAGAGATAATTTAAAATGATGCTACACAGTCACAGTTTTATACCAGCCGCTTGGCGGTATGTGGCTGTTACAATGGGAATGAATAAGACTGCTGCAGAGTGAGTGATCACTCTGCGGCAGTTTTTTTTTTTCACTTTTCAAATATATATGTTCAAGTGCTTTCTGGTCTAAAAAGATTGACAGTAAGTCCACTTTTCAGTAAAATATTACTAAAATAATAAAAATTTTTTTACTGTTTCATATCAAAGCGTTAAGACTATCGTAAAGCGAAAACAGTAAAAATGATCATTCAGAAAAAGAGAGCTGGAAAAAGTTGTATTTGAAAGTGTGCCCTTATGATACCGAAAAGCGCCAGAAAATATATAGATCTTATTGTAAGGAGGTATGTGTAAAGGTAAAGAAATTATCCTAAGTAGGCAATTATGAAACTCAATAATTTCAGGAATTTAATATACAAGATAAAAATAGTTTTCAAAACGGTATATAAAACCCTGAGGATTTTGTAGTTTTGTAATTATCTAATAAATTATTCAAGAAGGGAAAGGAGAAGAGAGTATGAAAAAAAATTGGAAAAGCAGATGCCTTGCCTGGGTGCTCGCGGGCACAACGGTATTTTCTGGTTTCCCAGCGGTCTCTGCCTATGCTGAGACAACAGAACCGGCAAAACTAGCAGATTTTAATTTTGATGTTGGGGCGGTAGATGGAAAATATCAAGGAGGGAACGCACTGGGGGCGACAAATGGCGATTGTCAGACCCAAGTGAAAGTAAGCAAGGATAAGGCTTTGTATCTCAATGGCACCGACAGCTTTTTAAACATCACTACAGCAGATGGCAAGAGCCTTCTTGCAGGAAAAGAAAACATTACGGTTTCTTATGACGCCAAGCCAGAAAGTGGCAGCAAGAGCTGGACATTCTTTGCAGCGCCCAATGCAAATACGCAGAAATATAATGAAGAGCATTATATGGGAGTGCTGCATACGAAAGCAAATCTAAAGGTAGAACGATATAACAATTCAGGAAAAAGACCAGATAACTCATCATTTGAAGTTGCTGTCAATGAAGAGTGGACGCATGTAGATTTGGTGATTTCTGAGACAGAAACAAAATTGTATGTCAATGGCACTTTGAAACAGCAACTGGGTAGTACTTTTAAGCTCAGTGATATTATCGGAACACAGGGAGTACTCCAGGTTGGAAAGGCAAACTGGGAGTCTGGAGAGTATTACAGAGGATTGATTGATAATTACAGAATTTATGATGGTATTTTGTCTGAGGAAGCAATTCAGGCTCAATATCAGGAATTTCGTGATACGATAGACTCTATTGAAAATATGACGGCAATCCAGAAAGATTATGAGGCGTTAGAGTTGCTCAATATGGATGATGTGCGTGGAAATCTGCCATTAATTCGAGAGGGAAAATATGGCTCAAAGATTGAGTGGACCTCCAGCAAACCAGAAGTAATCACAGATTCCGCAGAGGGCGGACTGTACGATGGCGGAATTGTCACCCGCCCCAATGCAGGCAGCCAGCCGCAGGAGGTGAAATTGACCGCTCGTTTGACGGAAGTGGATCCTGTATCACCGTCGCAGGGTGCGCAGACTAAGACAAAGACATTTGATGTGACAGTACAGCCCAAAGAGGCAAATCTTGATACAGATTATACAGGAGGCTATCTGTGGGCGAACTTTGGCATCAATGGCGGATATGAGAAAATTTTCTTTGGCTATAGCGAGGATGGATTGGAGTGGAAAAAGATCAATAAAGTTGATGGAGTTTCCCAGCCAATTTTAAAGAATAATGCGCCAGGCAGTGAGCAGGGTGTGCGTGATCCCCATCTGATCCGTTCCGCAGAAGGAGATAAATACTGGATTATTGGTACCGATCTCCATGCGGAGGGTGCCGGTCCTGGCGGTTCTAAATGGGATCAGTATGGCGCTAGTCAGAGTATTGTGGTCTGGGAATCTAAGGATTTGGTAACTTGGAGTGAACCGCGCCTTGTCTATGCTGGTTTTGAACATGCAGGCTGTGTCTGGGCGCCGGAAGCTATTTATGACGATACTACTGGCGACTATGTAGTTTATTGGTCGGCCAGGGACTATACTAAGAAAGATACAGAGGAAAATGCCCTCCGTGTCTATGTGTGCCGCACTAGAGATTTTAATACGTTTTCAGAGCCTCAAGTTTGGTTGAGTGAGGATCAGGACAGCGGCAAAGAAGTTAATATTATTGATACAACTATGGTAAAAGACAAAGGAAAGTTTTACCGTTTCTCCACCTCTGACTGGAATACTGTAATAGATGTCAGTGATACTTTGGATACGGAAGATGTGTTGGATGTCAGAAACGGGGAACAGAAGAGTACGCCTAAGGGTTCCTGGACACGTCTGGTAACAAGAAGTGGCAGTGGGGCAGCGGGATTTGACGGAAGAGAAGGTTTGACCGTTTATCAGCTTCCTGACGGACGTTTTTGTGTGATGGGAGATAACCAGGGATATAAAGCCTTTGTGACAGATGATTTGAGCAGTGGTAAATTTACGGCAGAAACTGCCAATTTTGTGGATGGTGAATTCCGTCATGGAACCGTAGTGCGCCTGTCAAAAACAGAAGAAGCACGAGTTTTGGAGGCATTTAAAGACAGAACTACGATTGTGCCAGACGAGCCAATTCAGGAACCAGTTTTGACCTATGATTTTGAGCAGGATCTGGGGAAAACACAGATGACTGATACAGCTACTGGAGATACTTCCAAGGATAATGGAAAGTTGTATGGCAAAGCACAAGTTGTCTTTGATGAAGAAACGAAGAGCAATGTATTAAAGCTGGACGGTTCTGAGGGCGCTTATGCAGAGATTCCTCAGGGATTTTTTGATAATCGCAATTTCATGAGTATTTCTATGGATGTAAAATCAGAGAAGGACAGCGGCAATTTCTTTACCTTTGCCTATGGCAAAGACAGTACTAAGTATAATTTCCTGCGGGTACGCGGAACAGAGGTGCGCAATGCCATTACCACAGGCAGTTATACTGCTGAGAAGGATGTCAAGGCAAGCGGAGCGCTTACCGGAAAATGGCAAAATGTAGTGATTGTGATAGAGGGAGTAAATATGAAGCTCTATCTGGACGGCAGCCTTGTGGATGAAAATAAAAATACGGAAGTAATCACTGCTGCTCTGGGAACTGATCTGTTAGCTTATTTGGGAAAATCTTTTTATCAAGACAGTTATTTTAAGGGATGTTTTGATAATTTTAAGGTCTATAACCGTGCGCTGACAGAAGAAGAAATTGTTGCTGCAGTGGTTGATAAGGTTCCACTGTTAAAGAACACAGTGATTGGCACGATCCCAGACAATCCTTTGGATTTGAGAGGTACGGATGATCATACGGCAGTTACTTCTGTGATTGACCGAGAGAAAAAGGAGATTAATTCCTATGTACGCAGGGGAACAAATCTGAAGGCAGTTCCTGTGACACTCAGTCTTTTGACAAAGGATGCTACGGTAACGGTAGATGGAAAAGCATTTACAGAGGGTACGCTTGATTTGAGTAAAGATGTACAAGTAAAGATTACCCTTTCAGATAAGACAGAGACTTATACCTTAAAGACGCCAAAGATTGCTGGCAATCCGGTACTTCCAGGACAATATGCAGATCCAGATATTGATTATTTTGATGGGAAATTCTGGATTTATCCGACTACTGATGGTTATCCTGGCTGGAGTGGCACGCTGTTCCATGCATTTTCTTCTGTAGATATGGTCAACTGGGTAGATGAAGGCGTGATTATGGAACTTGCAAATGAAAATCCAGGGAAAAATGAAAATGGCGTGCAGATTGCAAAATCTCCTTGGGCAGTAGAGGGCAGTGCTTGGGCGCCCACGATTGAGAAGAAGAATGGAAAATATTATTTCTATTATTGCGGCAAGAAATCAGGTGGAGCCTCTGCGATCGGCGTCGCAGTTGCAGACCATCCGGCAGGCCCTTATAAAGATATAGGTGATCCACTTTTAACTACAGATATGTGTAAGGCTGCTAATGTTGAGATGGGCCAGGCCATTGATCCATCTATTTTCACGGATGATGACGGAACTTCTTATATCCTCTTTGGAAATGGCAAAGCAGCGCTTGCCCAGTTAAATGAAGATATGGTAAGTATCAAAGAAGGAACACTGAAACAGATCAATGGTGTGACAGATTTCCGCGAATCTGTGATTGTCACCAAGGTAGATGGCAAGTATCATTGGACTTGGTCTTGTGACGATGCCAACAGCCCCAATTACCATGTTAATTATGGCGTCAGTGACAAGCTGATTCAGGATGACGGTAAAGTTAATGTCACCTTAAAGAAGAAAAATCTTTTGAGTAAGCGGGAAGAATTAGGGATTCTTGGTTCTGCGCATCAGTCTGTGCTTCATGTAAAGGATGCCGGCGGCAAAGATCGTTACTTTATGGCATATCATAGATTCTATACACCGATTGGAATCTTTACAGATGCTTTTGGTGTACACCGTGAGACTTGCATTGATGAAATTTTCTTTGAGAATGGTGAGATGGTGATCACTCCTACCTTAGAGGGAGTACCAGCGGTAATTATGGCAAAAGAGGATGGCAGCGTTGAGCTGAATCCAGATGTAACAGATCAGGGAAATGGTAAGTTTGATCTGACCGTACCTGAGTTTACACCGAATCCAGATAAACCTGCGACAATTGTTCTTCCAGATCAACTGGCTGACAGTATTAAAGACAGTCAGGAAAAAGAAATTTCTGTTAATGTAAAAGTGCCAAGTTCATTGGTTGCGGATGGAAATGTGGCGGTGGATGCCGTTACCTTGCCGAAAGAGGTTTTGGAAGCAGTAAAAGCAGGAGAAAAGAATCTTGTTGTAAGTATCAATGGCGGCAGTTCTTATCAGTGGACCTTTACTGGAAAAGACTTGGCTTCCATAGGACTTTCTGACGTCAATCTGATGATACAGCAGAAAAGTGCCGATAAAGATGCACAAGTAAAACCGTTGATTAAGTCTGATGAGCAGGCAATGGTTCTTGCGTTTGCCGAGCAGGGTGCGCTTCCGGGAAGCAAAGTTACCGTTGATGTTTCTGCAATGGGATGGAAAGCTGGAGATAAAGTAACACTTTGCTATTATAATGCCCAAAAAGGCATTTTAGAGGAGCAGAATGTTACCTGTACAGTAGATCAGAATGGAAATGTTTCTATTTCAGTTGCCAAAGGCGGAAAGTATGTTTTAAAGAAAAAAATCTCTGTTGCTGTTAAAGTGAAGAGTGTCAGCCTCAACAAGACGAAACTGACACTGAAACCAGGAGAAAGTTTCACACTGAAGGCAACTGTACTGCCTGCCGATGCCACAAATAAAGGCGTTGAATGGGAGTCCAAGAAGACCAGTGTTGCGACTGTAAAAGATGGTAAAGTAACTGCTAAGAAGGCAGGAACAGCGGATATCATTGTAAAAACAAAAGATGGCGGCTTTAAAGCAACCTGTAAAGTGACAGTGAAGATTCCAGTAAGTAAGGTGAAACTGAATAAGACAAAACTGACACTTGGTGCAAAGGAGAAATTTACTTTAAAGGCAACGATCACACCAAAGAATGCTACAAATAAGACAGTGAAGTGGTCTACTGGTAAGAAGAGTGTGGCAACTGTGACTCAAAAAGGTGTGGTGACAGCAAAGAAGACTGGCAAGGCCGTAATCTCAGCAAAAGTTGACGGTATTACCAAGAAATGTACAATCACAGTTAAGAAAGCACCGAAAAAGATTACCTTGAATGCAAAGAAGAAAACTTTGAAAAAGGGTAAGAAATTCCAGATTAAAGCAAAATTGCCTAAGGGTACTGCAAGTAATAAGATTACCTACAAGACCAGCAATAAGAAGGTGGCGATCGTTTCTGCAAGCGGTAAAGTGACGGCAAAGAAGAAAGGAAAAGCAACTATAACGGTGACAACCTTTAATAATAAGAAAGCTAAGATTGTGATTACAGTCAAATAAAAATGAGCTGCTGTGCGGATTTTATGTTCGCACAGCAGCTTATTTGTGATATAATCGTGTTGCTATATGGGCAAACATGTTTGGTTGCTAAATTAAATTGAGATAAGAAAGGAGCTTCACATGGCAAAAGGCAAGAAAGTTTCCGTTTATTTTTGTCAATCCTGCGGCTATGAATCTTCCAAATGGATGGGACAGTGCCCAGGATGCCGAGAATGGAATACACTTGTGGAGGAGCTGGTGGAAAAGAAATCAGCAGGAAAAATTAAAAGTGCTCCAGGAGGAAATACAGAGTTAAAACCAACAAAAATTTCTGAGATTGATATGCAGGCCAAGGAACGTATGTTGACTGGATTTGACGAATTGGATCGGGTGCTGGGGGGCGGTATTGTTCCAGGTTCTCTCGTATTAGTCGGCGGTGATCCAGGAATTGGAAAGTCTACGTTGTTGCTGCAAGTATGCAGAAATTTAGCGGAGGACAGAGATGTCTTATATATTTCAGGGGAGGAATCTTTGCAGCAGATCAAAATGCGCGCGCAGCGAATCGGTCAATTTTCTGACCGTCTGCAATTGTTTTGTGATACCAGTTTAGAGCGCATTGAACAAGTAGTGGAACGGGAAAAGCCTCAGGTAGTGATTATTGATTCCATTCAGACCATGTACAGTGAGCAAGTGAGTTCTGCCCCAGGGAGTGTATCTCAAGTCAGAGAGACTACAGCACGTCTGTTGCAGATTGCCAAAGGTATGGATATCACAGTGTTTATTGTGGGACATGTGACCAAGGAAGGGGTGGTAGCAGGTCCAAGAGTGTTGGAACATATGGTAGACACGGTACTTTATTTTGAGGGAGAGCGCCATGCTTCCTATCGAATATTGCGCGGGGTAAAAAACCGTTTTGGATCCACCAATGAGATCGGTGTTTTTGAGATGCGTGAAGTGGGCTTACAGGAAGTGAAAAATCCTTCGGAATTTATGTTAAATGGTAAGCCTGAGGGAGCTTCAGGTTCGATTGTGGCTTGTTCGATGGAGGGCACACGCCCGATTTTGCTGGAAATACAGGCGCTGGTATGCCAGAGTAATTTTGGTATTCCCAGAAGAACAGCGGCAGGTACAGATCTCACCCGTATGAATCTTTTGATGGCTGTTTTAGAAAAACGGGGCGGACTGTCCCTATCTAACTGCGATGCCTATGTCAATATTGCAGGAGGAATCCGCATGAATGAGCCAGCCATTGATTTGGGAATTATTATGGCTTTGGCCTCCAGTTTTCGCGATCAGGCCATTGACGGCAAATGGATTTGTTTTGGGGAGGTAGGTTTAAGCGGGGAGGTGCGGGCAGTGAATATGGCGCAGCAGCGTGTATCAGAGGCCAGGAAACTGGGATTTACCGTCTGTATTTTGCCCAAGGTTAGTATTCCTGGATTGACAGATACCAAAGGAATTAAAGTAATTGGTGTGGAAAACATCAGAGAAGCAATCGGATGGATCAAAGGTTAAGGAGAATAAAAAAGGAGAATGAAAGATGGACAGGAAAGAAATTTTTTCAAGGGTAGACCATACATTATTGACACAGACGGCATCTTGGGAAGAGATTCGACAAATCTGTGAGGATGCCGTCACTTATGAGACAGCGTCAGTGTGTATTCCGCCTTCTTATGTCAAGCAGGCAGAGGAATATTTGCAGGGAAAGGTGAAAGTGTGTACAGTAATTGGTTTTCCCAATGGCTACAATACCACAGCGGTGAAGGAGTTTGAGACCAAAGATGCCATTGCAAACGGCGCGCAGGAAATCGATATGGTCATCAATTTGGGATGGCTGAAGGACAAGCGTTTTGATTTGATTGAAGAGGAAATTTGTATTTTAAAAAAGGCATGTGGTGATCATGTCTTAAAAGTGATTATTGAAACTTGCCTGTTGACAGAGGAAGAAAAAATTAAAATGTGTGAAATTGTCACAAGAGCAGGGGCAGATTTTATCAAAACCTCTACCGGATTTTCTGCTGCTGGCGCTACATTTACAGATGTCAAGCTGTTTGCTGAACATGTAGGAGCGGAAGTAAAGATCAAGGCGGCTGGGGGAATTGCCAGCTTTGCAGACGCAGAAGAGTTTATCCGGCTGGGGGCAGAGCGCCTGGGAACCAGCCGGATTGTGAAGTTGGCAAAGGGGGAGAATGCCAAAGGATATTAGGTCAGATGGGGATCACTCTTGTTCTAGGCGGTGCGTTACTTGCTAAAATCAGTAGTGGGATTCAATCTCCCATCTGTACCCTTGTTTTTTTATTTATGCTTCTGATATAAAATCCGCACAGAATTAAGTACACATAACATGGCGACACCGCTGTCAGCAAATACTGCCATCCACATAGAGGCATAGCCAGATAGTCCCAGAACCATGACCAAAGCTTTAATGGCCAATGCAAATACTACATTTTGCCAGGCAATTTTAGTCGTTGACTTGGCGATAGAGATAGACTGGGGAACGGCCTGCATATTTGATGTCATAAATACCACATCTGCGGCTTCAATGGCGGCGTCAGCGCCGCTGCCCATAGCTGCGCCCACATCGGCTCCAGCAAGTACTGGGGCATCATTAATCCCATCTCCAACAAACATCACAGCACCATTTTCACTGCGGATTGCCTGGAGTTTTGATAATTTTTCTTCAGGCAGCAGACGGGCATGAACTTGATCGATACTAGTTTCTTTGGCGACGGCCTGGGCGCTTTCTAAAGCATCACCGGTGAGCATGGCGGTAGTGATATGCAGTCGTTTCAGAGAGGCAATCGCATTTTTCGCTTCTGGTTTGATTGTGTCTGCTATCAAGATATGGCCTGCAAAGATACCATTGACTGCTAAAAATACTTCTGTGCCATGAGAAGGCTGTGAATGTTCTGCTAGATTGATCTGATATTTTTCCATCAGTTTCCGGTTGCCCACAAGCACTTCGCCAGCAGTGAGTTTGGCCTGGATTCCATGTCCTGAAATTTCCGTGAGTGAGGAAGGTTTTTCCAAAGGGCAATTTCGTTCTAAGGCGGCGGCAGTAATACTTACGCCAATGGGATGGCTGGAATTTTGTTCACAGCTTGCGCAGAAAGTCAGAATGTCGTCCTCTGTGTAAGTTCCAAAGGGAATGATTTTTTGTACAACAAAATTTCCTTTGGTGATAGTACCAGTTTTATCCATCACTACAGTAGAAATATGGTTCAAAGCCTCAATGGATACCCCTCCCTTAAATAAAATGCCTCGTTTGGATCCAGCTCCAATACCTGAGAAAAAGGCAAGCGGAACACTTAACACCAGAGCACAGGGACAACTGATCACTAGGAAGGTCAGGGCTGTGTAAATCCAATGATTCCAATCTCCAGTAAACACAGAAGGAAGAATTGCAGTGGCAAGTGCAGCAATCACCACAAAAGGAGTGTAGATTCTGGAAAAGCGAGTAATAAAGCGGTCAATTTTTGGCTTACTGGCGGCAGCATTTTCGACGGAATCCAGGATTCTTGTGACCATAGAATTTTCCAGTGTCTGTGTTACCTGTATTTTTAATTGGCTGGAAGTATTGATGCAGCCAGAGGTGACAGTGTCGCCAACAGCAGCTTTTATAGGCACAGGTTCTCCTGTGATGGGAGAAGTGTCGAGACGGCTTTCCCCTTCGACAATGGTACCGTCTAAAGGAATTCTATCGCCAGGGCGGACCATAAGTAAATCACCAACCTGCGCTTCTTCGGCAGGAATTATTTTTGTGGAATCTGCAGTCACCAGATTGACTACTTCTGGCCGCAAGTCCACCGCCTCCATAATTTGTGAGCGGCTGCGGGAAACCGCCACTTCTTCAAAATATTCTCCAATGCGGTAAAAAAGCATTACGCCTACCGCTTCAGCAAATTCTCCAATGGCAAAGGCGCCAATCGTTGCCAGGCTCATCAAAAAGTTTTCATCAAAAATCTGTCCTTTGGTGAGATTTTTGATAGCAGTGAGTACAATTTGTCCTCCTAAAATCAAATAAGCCAGAACATAAAGTACAGAGGGAAGGAAAGAGATTCCAAGAGGAAACTGTTCCAGTAATTCTCCAGCAGCAAATAGGAGCGCTCCTACTATAATAGAAAATAAATCTATTTGCTGTTCCTTGCGTTGATGGTTGTTGTCAGAATCATACTGGGCATTTTGCAAGGTCTTTTTTCCTTTTTGACTGCGCTGCTGTTTTGTCACTACCACCTCCGATTCAATAGAAGAGCAGATTTCTTGAAATTTTTGGATTAGTTCTGCTTCTCTTTTGGCTGCCTCAGGGGTTACTGAGACGCGCAGTTGTTTGGTGGCAAAGGTTAAGGTGGCAGCATTGACCTCTGGAAGATTGCTGATTCGGCTTTCCATTTTTGCTGCACAGTTGGCGCAGCCTAAGTGCTCTACAAGACAGGTAAATTTGATGCCCTCTGCGAGAAATGCATCTGAATGCGGATGTTCTTGCCGCTGGTGATGATCATGACCACAGCCGCAGGCATCCTCATGATGGTGTTCGTGATGATGATCGTGGCCACATCCGCAAGAATTGTCATGATTGTGCTCATGATGATGATCATGGCCACATCCACAAGTTTCTGTATGTTGGTGTTCTGAATGCTCATATTCACAGGCTTGGTTATTGTGATGATTATGAGAAAGATCGTGATTTTTATCTTTTTGTCCCATAACAATTCCTCCCTTTTATATCATAGACAATATTTTATATTTGTACATATGAACAAATATTCATATGAATATTAAACCATATACCTATAGATTTGTCAATAGTAAAATGGATTATTCTATCATAATGGAAGTATAATTGAGTTGCAGTTTTTGGGGAGGTCTATTATGGCAGCATAGTTGATACAGCAAATAGAAGACTTATCATCTATATAATAGTAATAATTAGTTTGTAGTGAATGTTTTAATGAATAATGGTGAAATCTGAGTATATATTTTCCATATTTGGTCAAATATAGTAAAATAAAAGATCCAGAAAATTCAAAATATTTAAGAAAATATGAATTAAAAACTTACTTTAATTTTTTGAACAAAAATTGTTGACAGAAGAATATAAACATGATAAGATAACATTCGTCGTCGGGAACGGCGGTCGAAAATTGTAAGTTATTGCTGTAAGAAAGAACATGAAATTGCAGTTATGGATTTACAAAAAAATAAAAAAAGTTGTTGACAAACGCAAATAACTGTGATAGGATATAGAAGTTGTCGCGTGAGACGACAAAAACAACCTTGATAACTGAACAGTGAAATAACCTTGAAAGATTCAAAAGAGTTTCCGTTGGAAAACGGTAAAGCCAATGAGAGTTGGCAGAATATTCAAGAACAGCATTTAAGAATGCGACCTAAAAACAGTAAGCCAGACGTAAGGGACTTTTCAAAAGAAAAGGACTGGAAGTCGGGAAAACACTTATTATGAGAGTTTGATCCTGGCTCAGGATGAACGCTGGCGGCGTGCTTAACACATGCAAGTCGAACGAAGCATATAAAAGGAATTTCTTCGGAGAGGAATTTTATATGACTGAGTGGCGGACGGGTGAGTAACGCGTGGGCAACCTACCCCACACAGGGGGACAACAGTTGGAAACGACTGCTAATACCGCATAGGCGCACAGCTTCGCATGAAGCAGTGTGGAAAACCGAGGTGGTGTGGGATGGGCCCGCGTCTGATTAGCTGGTTGGCGGGGTAACGGCCCACCAAGGCAACGATCAGTAGCCGGCCTGAGAGGGTGGACGGCCACATTGGGACTGAGACACGGCCCAAACTCCTACGGGAGGCAGCAGTGGGGAATATTGCACAATGGGGGAAACCCTGATGCAGCGACGCCGCGTGAGCGAAGAAGTATTTCGGTATGTAAAGCTCTATCAGCAGGGAAGAAAATGACGGT
>CAJTIR010000039.1 GCA_910576385.1 Lachnospiraceae bacterium | reverse complement strand
CCATTGATTGCATAATCTCATGCGTTACATACTGTTTTGCAGGCAGATACCGCTATCTGCCTTATTTCCATGCCATAAAATCCTTGTTATCCACATCCACCTCCTGTAAGTCCGGCTCAACCGGGCCTTTGCCCTATTGGAATCAAGATTTTGAACTTGTTTCGCAATTGTCTAATAAAACTAGTAAATGAGGGTTCCAGCAATCTTCTTACATTTGGGCTGTCAAAGACAGGACTATAAGAAAAATCTTATATGTTACAAAACCTGTATTATTACCAATCACAATACTTCTCATATACCTGGAAGAAATTATCTGTCTTGACCTTATCATTGACCTCCACGCTTACCCCTGCCCAGACCTTCTCATTTAACTCTGAGGACAGACCACTTAAGAACTCCTGATATACATCATCAAAGGCCTCCTTGCGGCGTTTTTCCAAAATCACCGATTTATTGTCATCTGTTTTTTCCTGGTCATAATGATTGATGCACTTAATAAAATAATATCCTTTTTCTGTCTTAATCTTGCCGCTCAACTGTTCATTTTCCAGATCAAACGCCTTCTGCTCTACTTCTTTATCCACATCATTTTTTCCAAAAAATACATCTGTCTCCGCCGCTTCATTATAGAGATTGGCCACAGTCAGAAAATCTGCTCCCTCTTTTAACTGTTTGGCCACTTCCTTTGCCTTGTCCTTATCTGTCACAAAAATCTGCTGTGCTTCCATAACCCTGGCTTCCTCGTCGCTGACCTCATCATCTACGCCATGCGTCAAAAAAGTATACAGCTTATTGGCAAGCCCATAACGTGTATAGAGCTTTTCAATATCTCCCTGTTTGACCTGCATATATTCCTTTTCAGCATCATTCAATGATTTAAAATATTGCTCCGCCGCCTTTTTTACCTTGGCCTTCTCCTCCTCTGAGAGAACGATTTCTTTTTCTTGCGCCAGATAATCCATTGCCATGATTTGTGCTAACCTGGAAATGGTTAAATCCTTTACATATGACTCTAAGTCATTACCCTCAAAATCATGCTCCCATAAATCAATATCGTACATTGTGGAATACATATTTTGATAATTGGTCAAAATTACCCGCGCCTGAGGCAAAGTACAGACTTCATCCCGAATCTTAAATACCTCGCTGTCGGTAAACCCTGAACTGACAACAACCTTTGCATTTCCCAATTTACATCCGCTTAAGTTTACCAGGAGCAATGCACAAATTCCTATTGTTTTTAACTTCATGCTCGTTTTCATTTGTAACCTCGCTTATCTCATCTGTATTTTAATATACTAAAGCGCCATACGTTTTATAATACTGCGCGCTACGCTAAGGCCATTGGCCGACGCCTGCTGTAATCCTCTGGTGACAGAAGCCCCGTCTCCCACGGCGCGCAAGCCTGGCAGATTGGTTTCAAAATCCTTGTTTACCACCACCTTATTGGAATAGAACTTGACTTCCACGCCATAGAGTAACGTTTCATCACTGGCAATACCAGGCGTTACTTTATCCAAGGCAAATATCATCTCCTCAATATCTACCATGATCCGGTGTGGGAAAACCAGCGATAAATCTCCTGGTACCGCATCCTTCAATGTTGGGATCAAATTATTGCGGCATAATCGCTCTTCTGTGGTCCGCCTGCCTCTGCGGAAATCTCCAAAAGTCTGTACCAAAATTCTGCCGTCACATAACATATTAGACAACTGCGCGATCTGTTTGCCGTAAGCAATTGGCGTCTTAAATGGCTTGGTAAAATTCTTTGATACCAAGAGGGCAAAATTTGTGTTGTTGGTCTTAAGATCACTGGATTTATAGGCATGTCCATTGACCACTGCAAGCCCGTTGTCATAATATTCTGTGGCCACCTCGCCGGATGGATTGGTACAAAATGTCCGCACTTTATCATCAAAGGTCGGCGTGTGATATACAAGCTTTGCCTCATACAGATTTTGATTCAAAAACTCCATCACCTCATCCCGAACTTCAACCCGCACACCGATATCCACCGTCCCTACTTTCGTCTCAATCTCATGTTCCCCACAGATCCGACGAAACCATTCTGCACCTTCTCTACCGATGGCGCAGACAATTTCCTTTCCATAAAAAGTTTCTCCCTCTTTGGCAACAACTCCCACAGCCCGGCCATCTTTTATCAGCAGATCCTCCACCATCGTCTGAAATCTAATCTCAATCCCCTCAGACAAAAGGTGTTCCTGCAGACGGCTGTAGATCTTATATCCCTCCTCGGTTCCCAGATGCCGAATCGGACATTCCACCAGCTTAAGATTAGCGTTAATGGCCTTTCTGCGGATTTCCCGAATCTCCTTTTCCTTTCCCACACCATAGACACTGGTGTCTGCGCCAAATTTCAGATATATCTGATCGGATTCCTGAATCAGCGATACTGCCTCCTCATAACCCAAAATCTCTGGCAGATTGCCGCCCACATCTGGCGATAATGACAATTTCCCATCGGAAAAAGCCCCTGCGCCTGCAAACCCTGTGGTGATCGAACAAGGCTGACAGCCCACACAGACCTTTGTCTTACGCTTGGGACATTGCCTGTTTTCAATTCTTCTTCCCTTCTCCAACATCAATACCCGCAAATCTGGCTTCTGCCTGGCAAGCTCATAGGCACAAAAAATTCCCGATGGTCCAGCGCCCACAATAATTACATCATATTCTGTCATCATAATCTCCATTTCTTAAATCAATCCAATTGTTATCTTTGTCGTATTTAATTATATCATATGCTCAATGCTCCAAAAGATCAATGCCGAATTTTCTCAATTCTTGATACACTCTGGCCACCGGAAGCCCTACCACATTATTATAATCGCCCTCAATTTTCTCAATATAGACTGCAAATTTCCCTTGAATCCCATAGGCGCCTGCCTTATCCATCGGTTCCCCTGTGTTAATATAAGATGAAATCTGTCTCTCTGTCATTGGGTACATCGTCACTTTGGTCTCTTCATAAAAAGAATGAAGCTGCTGTTTTTCCCCTTCTATGATAATCACTGTCACACCAGTATATACACTGTGTGTGTTGCCGCAAAGCATCTGCAGCATTCTTGCTGCGTCTTCCTCATTCTTAGGTTTTCCCAAAATTTCTCCCTGAAACGCTACTATGGTATCCGCGCCCAAAACAATGCTGTTATCTGCACCCGCTGGCAAGCTCTCTGCTACTTCCGAGGCTTTCTGGACAGATAATTCCAATACTAACCGCTCTGGCTTAGTACTCACGGCTGTCTCCTCCCCCTTGGCCGCAAGCACCTTAAAATCTGCACCGATCTGCTCTAACAATTCTTTTCTCCGCGGAGAGGCGGAAGCTAAAATCAATTTATGTCCCATATCTCTATCTGCCCTCTCAGTCTTCTCACTTACTCATCTCTCTATTTACTATCTATTAAAACTGTTTCACTTTTCTGTCTACACTGCCACTGTCTCTCCCAAACGGAAGGAATACAATAACTTTTCCTTTACTGGTTTTCCCAACGCACGCGCAAGCGCCTCCTGGTACAGCTCCATCTGCGCCTGATAACGGTCTGCAAGTTCTTGCCCACAGCTTACCTTGTCTGTCTTATAGTCCAGCAGCACAATCCCATCTGCTTCCTCAAAAAATACATCTATAATTCCCTGAATCAGCATCATTTCCTGACTGCTGCTCTCCTCCAAGACCTCCTTGGCAGGTTTTCCCATCACAAATGGTTTTTCCTTGTACAGCTTCCCTGCACAAGCGGCCGCTTGCAGACGCTGCCCCAACGCAGATTTTAGAAATTTCCGCAGAGAAGGAACATAGATCAGTTCTAATAAACTTTTCTCAACTCTGTTCTGCTGCTCCATCTCCTCCAATTGTTCCGCCAAAGTATCTGGCCCTCTGGTAAAATCAAAGCATTCCAAAACTCTATGCATGGCGGTTCCCCGTTTGGCTCCCGCATTCTCCTTTTGAACCTCTTCCATAAATGCAGGGATATAGCGATTCTCTGTACATACAGAAGTTGGCGGTTCTTCCTCTCTTTTATTCCCATCGGCCTGCTTTTCTAACTCAGTCTGCTGCTTGTTCTCAACCCTTAGACCTCCCCATATCATTTGTTCTGTCTGCTCTTCTAAGAGACTGCGCTCTATCGCACGGTTCTTTAGCTCTGACACAGATATCTTGGTGCGCATGGCCGTCTCTTCCTCATAGGGATAAATATATGACATTCTCTCTGCAATCTTCTGTTCCCACTGCAGATCTGTGTCCTGCAGTCTTGCCAGAAGCTCTATCTTGCCAAGCTCCTCCGCCGCTATATGAGTTTCCTCTAAAGCTTCAATCTCTGCCTGTCGAACCAATGCCGCCTGATATCTTCCCGGATATTCGGCATATGCCATAAGAATAAACTGCAAAAATGTATTGGCATTTAAACGCCTTAAAAAAGATAGAAATTCTTGGTTTTTACTATCTGCCGCACTCTTTTTACCTGCTGTATGTGCCATCTCCACGCCAAGTTGACCAAGCTTCTCCTCCGCTTTCTTTAAAACGCCAGTGAGAATTAATTTCTCCTTTGCACGGGTCAGCGCCACATACAATACCCGCAGCTCCTCCCCAGTATTCTCCAAAGTCAGCTTGCGCGCCAAGAGCTGTCTGGTAAGCCCCGGCGTTTTTAGGCGTCGTTTTAGATCTGTGACGTCAAGGCCAATACCAAGCCCTGGGTGCAGCACCACTTTCTCTCTTACATCCTGATTATTAAACATTTTTCCCAGACCAGAGACGAAGACAATCGGAAATTCCAGACCCTTACTCTTATGGATGCTCATAATCCGCACTGCCTCCTCCACCTGCTCGCCCTCTGCCAAAGGAAAATCCACTTCATATTTCTGAAGCTGATCCATATAGCGGATAAAATGAAATAATCCCCGATAACTGGTACTCTCATAGACAATCGCCTTCTCCACCAGCATATCCAGATTTGCCTTCTTTACCTCGCCGCCCGGCAGCGCATACACATAGGCCTGATAACCTGTTTCTTCCAAAACCTGATACAATAATTCATGAATTGGCGTATAGCTGACTTTTTTCCTAAATTTCTGTAAAAGTCCCAAAAACTTTTGCAGTTTTTTTCTGGCGGATGGGGGCAATTCTATTTTCTGATTATTTTCCATGCCATTGAGCTGTTCCATTTCCGAAACCACTTTTTCAGTTCTGGATTCTTCCTGCGCCTGACACGCTCCTTGTTCTGCGTCCTCTGGCATATAATGCATCACAGCTTGATAAAATTTTTCCTCTGGAAATTGTGTGCGCAAAATTGCCAGTTCCTCCCCGGTCAGCCCGCCAATGGGTGAAGCAAGCACCGCGGCCATTGGAATGTCCTGTCTGGGATTATCCAAAAGTCTGAGAAGATTTAAAACAGTCTGTACCTCCAGAGCGGAAAAATAACCCGTTCCTGACGCTGCGCGTACCGGGATGCCCATCTCTCCAAGCACTTTGACAAAAATATCCGCCCATCCGCTCAGTGAACGAAGCAAAATTACAATATCAGAATACTGAACTTTACGCAGACTCCCCGGATGGTCTTTCCCGGGCATCTGTTTTGTTACTTTCTGATTTTTAATTAGATTGCGGATCTCCATCCCCACTGCCCGCGCCTCCAGCTCTGGTGTTTTTAGATCCTTATCTCCCTCCCTCGGTTCCACTACCACAAGTTTGGTATCAAACATTCCAGGCTCAGACTGGGGAAAGACCGCCCCTGAATACAATGCGGCGTCAGCATCATAAGTAATATTCCCAATATCTTCCTTCATAATCTTACGAAAGATATCATTGACCGTTTCCAACACTTCGGATCTGCTGCGAAAATTGCGGTGCAGATCAATACGCTGCTTTGGACTTTCCTCTTTGGTATAGGTATTGTACTTTTCCATAAAAAGTTCTGGACGCGCCATGCGAAAACGGTAAATACTCTGCTTGACATCGCCAACCATAAAAATATTATGTCCATTCTGAGCCTCCTTTGACACCGCACGCAAAATCGTTTCCTGCACATTGTTGGAATCCTGATACTCATCTATCATAATCTCCTGATAAATTTTCCGAAGCTCTGCCGCTGTCTGGCTCGGTTTATGGGTCTTATCATCCACTAAAATCTGCAGTGCAAAATGCTCCAAATCATTAAAATCCAGGATATTCTTATCTCTCTTTTTTTCTGAAAAAGCATGGATAAATGCAAGTGTTACATCAAGAAGCATGTCCGCCACTGGCCGGCTCTTTGCCAAATCCGCCATCATTTCCTCTGGACTTTGATAAAAAAACTGTTTTGTAATCTTCTTGACTGAATCCTTTACCTCATTGCGCAGCTTTTGCACTTGTTCTTTTTTGGCCATATCTCCGGCAAACTTGCGCAGTGTGGGCAGACGGCTAAAAGAAAGCGCCCCAATGCCCTGATAGTATTCCTGATATGTTTTACTCTGCCCAATCTGTTCCATTGCCGCTGCTTCAAGTTCCATCAGTTCTGCATATGCATTAGGGCCGTCTGCCGCTAGACTAATCTCTCTACACTGCTTCATCTGAATAGCCCACTGTGCAGTGATATTTCCCAGATAGTCCAGCAATTCTCTAATCATAGGAAGCTGGTCAAACTGTTCCTTCTGCGTGACATGAAATGGTTCCCTGCAGCCCTCCAGCCATTCTTCTACCCAAGGATAACTCATTGCAAAACCAAAGAGCTTTAAAATCGTCTCCTTTAAAGGAAGATCTGTTTTTCCTGTAGCGATTGTCTCAGAAAGTGCCAAAAAGTCTGGATCTGCCTCCTGGTAATATTGCTCTAAAACCTGATCAAGTACATCACTTTTTAAAAGTTTTAATTCTCCCTCCTCCGCCACACGAAAATCTGGATCCAAATCAATCCGATGAAAATAATTCCGTATCACATACAGGCAGAAACTATGTATTGTGGTAATCTGTGCGTTATGCAATAAAGTCTGTTGACGCTGTAAATGAGCATTTCCAGGATCTTTTTCTAACGCTGCTCCCAGCGCAAGTCCGATTCGTTCCCTCATTTCTGCAGCCGCTGCATTGGTAAAAGTAACAATCAATAGCCGGTCAATATCCACTGGATGGCTGACATCTGTAATTTTCGTTATAATACGTTCCACTAAAACCGCGGTCTTCCCGCTTCCCGCCGCCGCCGAAACCAACAGGTTACGATTTCTAAGATCAATTACTTGCTGCTGCTGTGGCGTCCATTTCTTCTCCATCTGCCTACTCCTATCCTTATATTTTCTCTTATTTACAATTCTTCCTGCATCTTGCGCAAAATTTCCGCGTCATCCTTGATATTTTCCAGTTTTCGATAATTCTGGCCAGGTACACTGGGGTCAAAGCCACAGATCCCATGATAGGGACAATAATCGCAGCCGGTGTCCTCCCCAAGCTGATATGGTTTTGCTGCAATCTCACCGTCAAAAATCTTTTGCCCAATTTCCCGAATCTTGTGATTTACATAACCAGACAAAATCTGAAACTCCTCTTTCCCTGCCCGTTTTGTCTTCTTGCTGACACTTGAATCCTCTGCATCTGAGGCGACCCCCTTTAATTTCAACTCCTCCAAAATTTCTTCTCGAATCTGCGCATCTGATTTCCCAGATTCCCCCTCAATCATGGGATCGTCTAAATGATAATAATACATACCGCCTGGCACCACATTTTTATCTGGGTACTTACGTTTAAAAATCTCTACTGCAGAATTTAGATATACCACAAGCTGTAATTGTAAACCATGATAAAGGGACAATAATTGAAAATCCCGATTGCCTGATTTGTAATCCACTACCTTTACATACACAGTATCCTCTGTCTTATGCGTATCAACCCGGTCAATTCGTCCCCGAAGCCGCATTTTTTCCTGCTCGCTCAGTGTAAAATTGACCGATTCCAGATCTTCTACAAAAGAAAAGGAAATCTCATAACCCTCCGGGGAAAAATGACTGGTTTTTACCTGCTCGGCAATGGTCTCTACCGTTCGTCTTAAGATCCGCTTCATCCGCTCTAATAGATAACTACTTCTGGCGTCCCCTAGCAGCATATGATCTAGCCCACTGCCTAACGCCTCCTCCACTGCCTGCTCGATCAGCCGCTCCTGTACTTCCTTCGGCACATCAAACCAGTGATATCCTTCCTGCTCCATCGCATTGGCATAGCGCTCTAGCACCTCGTGAAACATGGTTCCCATATCCACCGGAGCAAACTCACCGAGACTGCGCTCCTGCAGTTTCAGACCATACTGCAGGAAATGGCTGCAGGCGCAGGCACTAAACTGCTCTAGCCGGGTGACACTATTTTCCAATACGTTTCCATAGAGAGCACGTGTCACGTGATCACCCATGTTTCTCCCCTGATACTGATAAAATGCAGCCTCCAAAAACGGCAAAATCTGATCACGCCATTGCTCCTGCCCCATATACCACTGATACAGACCCGCCCATTCTGGAGAAATTTCCCCCTTCTTAGCTTTTTTTAAACCCTCCGCAAAATATTTGCGGCTGCTTCTCGGGGTGATAATCTGTGATAATTCTGTCTGATTTTGCATCAGACTTTCCTCTTTGCCATCCTCTAATTGTATGGGAATAAACTCTGGAAATATATGGCGTATATTCTCCACCAGATAAGATTTGCGGCTTTCCCTGCCCTCCTGATTAACCCGAAACCAGGTAATATATAACTTCTGGGAAGGCTTGGTGAGATTTAGATAGAGATAAAATTTCTGGATAAAACTCCGTTCTCTGTCAGAGGGAGCCAGTTCCATCTGATAAGACGCAAATAACTCTCTGTCTGCCTGGGAGATAATCCCACCATGTTCCACAGTCTTTGGTATCAAACCATCATTTACTCCTGCAAAGAATAACACTTTAATCTCAGAAAGCCTGGTTCTCTCTATGTCACCAAATACTATACGGTCATAGCCAGGCGGGATAATACCGATTGCCGCCGCTTCCATGCCTGCCTCCAAAATCTCCCGATACTCTCGAATACTAAGCCGTTCTTCCCCCAACAACTCCACCATCTTGTCCATCAAATCCATAGCCACCTTATAAATCTGAGCATATTCCCTGGCAAGCGCTGATTCTCCCTCCTGTTGGAAACGAGTTTCATATTCCTTTAATTGATCTTCCACCCCAAGCGCATAGATTAATTGATAAAACACACGCGATTCCTGTAATACTGTGGCATGTTCCTGGCTGCGAAATATCTCACGTAAAGGGGTGAACTGGCCTATTAACTTTTCGCGCAGCTCATTGATTACATCCAATTCCTGCTGATCTTGCACTTTGCCGCGGCGCACCCACTTTCTCTGCCATCTGCGATACCCCCGAATATTCTCTGCAAGCAGATAATTCTCCAGCAGGTCAATCTCCTCCATCAAAAAACCGCTCAATCCACAGCGCAGATAACCCAAAACCGCCTCATAGGAAAAATCTTGTTCAACCACCAGAAGCGCCCGCTTGAGAAATTCCGTCATTGGATGAAATAATATATCTCTTGTAGTATCTAAAAATAATGGAATTTCGTAGGTGGTAAAAATCTCCTCCGCATAATTTCCATACATTTGCACATCCCCACACACAATAGCAATATCCTTGTAGCGATAGCCCTGTTCACGCACCAATTCCTTGATTTTCCTGGCAATAAAATGTAATTCCTGTCTGGGATTTGGCAGACAATAGAGAAAAATATCCTGACATATTTTCGACTGTACAGAGTTATCCTCCAATTCTGGCTGTGCTTGAGACATATTTGCATTTTTGTCTGTCTGTGTTGTGGATTGTGCCGCTTTTTGTTTCTGACTTGGATAGACTTCAGGCTTTTGGCGAAATAGATTCTGCTCCAACCACAATAGCGATGGAGACTGCGCAAAACGACTTCTGTCACTGTGCTCTACCCAGAAAGGTTTTTGAATCTCGATCTGCTGCCTGGCGGCAATTTTAGTCAACGTCTCCACCGTTTTCTTGCTCATATAAAATAATTCCTGGATCCCTCTGCTGTTGTAAGGATCTTCCCTGGGATCCAGTGTCACTGTCACTATGATTTCCTTGGTGAATCTTAAAAGTGTCTCCAGCAAATGATATTGTATGGGCGTAAAACCGGTAAAACCATCCAATACAAGAACGGAATGCTTTAGAAGCTCTGATTGACCTGCAACCTGTGCAAAGACCTCCAGCAATTCTTCCGCTGTAATAAATCTGCCCCGCAGATAATCCTGAAATCCCTGATACATCGTCTGAATATCCTGAATCTTATAGCGAAACAAAGGTGACTGATTTTCCTGATCAATTAACACATCCAACTGCGGCGGCGCAATACGGTACTGCGTGAGCTCAGAAATGATAGATTTCACCTCACTGATATAGCCAGTTTTTTTCATGCTGGCCTTCATCAGCCTCAAATTATTCTGCTGTTCCTCCGCTACCCGGCGCAGCACCAGATTTTTTCCAGTCTCCTCCAGAATATTCAAATGGCTCATGCCTAACTCATCCAAAATACGATAGGCAAGACGATTAAAGCTTACCACATCCACATTCATAATACTGTGCCTCTCCTGCCTTGCTACCAATTCCCGCTGTGTCTGCATGGTAAACTGTTCCGGCACCAGCACAAAAAAAGTTCGCTTTGGCTCTGCTTTGGACTGCTCTAAAATTTTTCGATATACATAATCAGATTTTCCACTGCCAGAGCCTCCGAAAATTAATTGTAATGACATTTTTTCACTCCTGTCACATCCATAGATGATAGTTACATATTGATGACCGCGCAAAAACCCCTTCTGCCAGAACTACACTCTGACAAAAGGGGTTCTTTCACAAGTGTTACGCTTCCTCCACCAAATGATAGCGGTCAGCAAATTTATCCGCTCCGCAGACGTGACGCTCCATATCATTTTCCGTAATAATATAATCTCCTTCCCGCAAAAAGATCATTCCTCTGCGGTTCTGGATAAAGGGACACACAACTGTGCCGTCTGGCTTTGTTACCTTCACTAATTTGTCTGTGGAAACCCATCCATTGATTACAATAGAAGTCCAGGGCAAAAATCCATCTTCCATCCCTTTTCCAACCTCATATGCCTCTGCCTCCACCTCAAATGTATTTCTTTGATATTTTTTCATACAGTTTACCTGCCCCTTTCTTTGGTTTATACTACATCTGCAGTTCTAAATTGCTGCAAATCAACCTTAAATCTCTACTTAATAATATACTGCAAAATAGACAAAAAAACAACCTGTTTCCCAATAATTTTGATTCTATCTATCAACTGCAATCTAACAAAACCATCCTAAATATATTGCTGATATACTATTTTTTACAAAAGCATCCTGTTACCCGATGACATAATTTTTTGCACCTTGTTCCAAAGCTCTGTTTTGCCACCCGAAAAATCCCCCACATACCAGATTCTAAATCCCATTTCAAGACACCAGAGCGATATAGATAATCTCCAGGACAAGAAGCGCCCCCCAAAAGCTCCATATCAAAGCGATTTCCGATACTGATTCCCCCTTGCAGCGGAATTACTCTAGAATGAAAATCCTTGGGCTGCTCTTTCCACATATGTCCATGAATCGCAAAAGCTGTATTTCTAGGTTTATCAGCAGCCATTACGTTTGATCAATATGGATGTTAAATGCTTATGACACACCGATCGTTTGGGATGCCGCAAGCGGAGACGCCAGCTCCGCAATCTCACGATATGAAAAGTTGCTCCTCTCTCCGCAATAATCAATGCGCCAAATACTCCATGAAATTGATGGGAATTGGCATAGAGATGATCATGAAAAAATACGGTCTACAATTGTGTATTGGCAAAAAAACGCTCTACCAACGTCTCATATTTTCTGGCTCCCGCAAGATTATTCCAGCCGTTTGCCGCCCCATCTGATACAATCGTATCAAACTTTACCAGATGAACATGTTCCCCCACAATATCCGTGATCGTCTTTAATTCAAAGGGGCTTCCCTCCAAAAATTCTGGCAGCAGATTTGTCAGCCGAATCTCAATACAATCACCAGCATTTGCCCGAATTACCAAGGGCTCCGCCTGAATCTGCCCACATTCCACTTTACAAATGTAATTTTCTAGTCCTCCATGTTTTTCTAACTCTTCTTTGCGTACAAAAAACCGGCCTTGCGGATCGTGCCAGCCATAACTGTTATAGGTGACTTTCGCCTGAATTAAGGCAAGTTCAAACACCTTGACTTGTGCCTGGCAGTTGTCGGTATGACATGGACAAGTATCTGTGTACAAGGCTCCTGGCGCAAAATTCTCGACAAAATTATCTTCCTCTAATGGTGTGGGTTCTATCTTGTTGTCTCCATTGGCTTCTATAATTCCAAACGGCGGCTGAAACGGAGCCGCCCCCACTTGCCCATTGATAAAATTAGGATAGCCTGGATGTTCATAATCTATGGATGGCGGACAAATTCGGTCTTTGAGCGGTATCAATCTTGGGATCGGGGTTCCGTTTGGCAGCTTCCCCTTTCCATCCTGTAATCTGTCAAACACGCGAAGCAAAGACCACATCCCTTCATGAAAATGGGGATAGAGATGACAGTGAAAAATGGCATCTCCAATCATCCCATTGAGGCTTCCCGCCCCATGAAGAATATCTAAAGTATAACATTCCTGCGGCCCCAAAGTAATGGAATCTAATATCGTAGAATTAGGATTGTCTGCCTCTAGCCGCCATTGATGATTGTGGAGATGAAACACATGCGTTTCTTTGATGCCCCCATGTAACAGCCGGATTTTTGTGGGATCACCCACATAAGCTGGCAAAACATGAGTTGCTGGATCTCCATACGTCCAGGAACTCATAGAGACATCCTCTCCTGAATCTGCAGGATTGTCTGTCAGAGGGTGGCGGTTACGCATCGGCTCTGAACGATAGCTGATACCAGTAGTTGCAGACATTAATCCAGTTCGATGATCCATCGGCGGATTGCCGTCTTTGTCTTTGATTTCCAATTCATCATGAAAAAAGACTGCATATTCTCGGAAAGCAGACTGCCCTGGCGCATAAACATCGGCAAAAAGTCCGCTTTCCAATGGCTCTCCTGTCTCTGGATTCAGCCAGAAGGATTCCGCAGGTTCCACAATTATGGCTCCAAACAACCCGTGGATATTCGTTCCCTTTTCACTGCTTCTGGTATCACCCATGTCACTGAAAAGATACACCCCTTCTTTGGAGGCATACCAACAATAATTAATTTCATTCCTTGTCGTAGAATTTGGGTTCATGCCCACATAGGCGCCATCTGAGATTTTAACATCATATTCTAACCCCTGTACATGAATACTTAGTGCCCGTTTCATGGAATTATAAAATTTTACAAAATGGTATCTCCCAGATTCACTCTCAATACCAACGGTTTTACCAACTCACTGGGCTGCGGGATCTCCAGTTGAAACTTGCACAGTGCATCCTCCCGAACCCGATCTGCATCTTCCCGCAGCACATAGATCATTCCATCTGGATCATAGTCTCCATATTTATTGTATACGATAGGAATAGAAATCGCTTCAATCTCAAAATTTCTCACTCTTTCCGGTTTGGGGTACTCGCATAATTGCATGTCATCACCCCTCATCTTCTGTCTTGTGAGTTTCTCTCTGACATTCTGCATTTTCAGTTTCACAAACTTCTATGTGACATCCCCGGTCTTCCATTTCACAGTTTTCTCTTACACATCCCCGGTCTTCCATTTCACAGTTTTCTCTTACACATCCCCGGTCTTCCATTTCACAGTTTTCTCTTACACATCCCCGGTTTTCCATTTCACAGTTTTCTCTTGCACATCCCCGGTCTTCCATTTCACAGTTTTCTCTTGCACATCCCCGATTTTCCATTTCACAGTTTTCTCTTGCACATCCCTGGTCTTCCATTTCACAGTTTTCTCTTGCACATCCCCGGTTTTCCATTTCACAGTTTTCTCTTTGGCGTCTCCTGTTTTCTGTTTCAAAAATTCTGCTCTGCTGGCGTTCAGAACCTTCTTGTAAAATTCTGAGATAATGATTTGCCTCCCGCAATACATGATCGGCCAAAAGCGGCAGGATCATAGATTGAATTTCACATTTTAAAATCCCTTTGGTTCCCGCTTCTTTAAACTCCTGAATCCTCTTTGTCTGTTCTATCGTTCTTGGCGTAAGTACACCAATCTGTGCACATTCTTTTTCCTTAGCCTCCTCCAAAAGACAACTGAACTGTTCCCCTAATTTGTCTGCAGCGGCAAACAAATCTTTTTCACAAGGATCCAGCAGGCCACGGATAAACCAAGCATGTTCCATCATAATCTGATTCCAGAAAATCTCTGTATTGCGCATACAAGTTCTAGATATCGTTCCCCGCCGTTCCAATTCCATCAAAAAACTGCCATACAATCTAGCTTCTCTAAGAATATGTTCCACCAAAAGAGGATATTGAAAAGCGAAGATTGCGCAACTTCTGATCGCACGCAGTACATCCGCCTTCAGTTCAATCAATCCTCTTACCAAGCGAAACGCCCTCTGATTAATCCTCTTTACTGCCATCTGCATCGGACGGCTGAAACGTACGCCACAGCCACTTTGCAGCTCCGTTTGCGCTATTGTAATTTTGCTGTCAATCGGTATTCCTGTCAATCTGCTGGTCTTTTCTTCTGCGGATTTTGTATAGCAAGTGACAATCTCATGGGAATCCAATACAGACTGCCCCACTGCCCCGCCACTGATTCTAGTAGTTTCCTCCAATAGTTCTTCAAACTGTTCCCGAAACCACTGGGATCTTTTGATCAAAGATTCCTCCTTGACCAGAAAACCAGATTCCAAAAACAATGAATGTTCCTTCATAATTCTTAAAAAGAACAAATTTAATTCCAATGATACTACAATATAATTTCCCATATAAAAACTCCTGTCTGCTTTCTATTATTTTAACGAAAGTCTATCCCCAGCCACATGGCTGAGCTACGACTTTACAGGGATATTTTTACCCTTAAAAATAATATATGCAGACAGAAGTTTTACGTCATTTAATCGTCATATTTATGCTAATTTATGTTTTAAATCTCTGACATCAGATTCCAGTTGCCGCACTTTGATCGCCAGCATTTCAACTTCAGAACTTGGTTTCATGGCTTCATGCAGATTCCTTGACAGATCAAGATGCCCTTCCGCCACACGCTGAATATTGACACGAATCTCATTTTCAATCGTCAAATCAATTTTTGTTACTTTTTGCTTTACTTCCTGAATCTCAGATTTCATACTCTGCATTTCTGATTTCATACTCTGAATCTCAGATTTCATACTCTGCATTTCTGATTTCATCCCCTGCATTTCTGACAAAAGAAGATCCAATTTTTCGCTGTCTGTCATACACCCACACTCCTTTTCTTACTCTGGTCAATAAGAACCCTATTACATTACCAACATATTTTTACTTACACCTGTGCTTCCAGAGCGGTTTTTGCCTCTGCAATGGCGTCTGCAATTCCTGCCGGATTCTTGCCGCCTGCCTGAGCCATATTGGGACGTCCGCCACCGCCGCCGCCAACTTTGCCGGCAATCGCTTTGATCAGATTTCCTGCATGTGCCCCCTGATCCATCGCTTCCTGGGTAGCCATCGTAATCAAATTGACCCTGCCATCCTTCTCAGAGGCAAGCACCACTACTCCCTGACCCAGTTTATCCTTGAGCTGGTCTCCAAGATCACGCAGTCCATTCATGTCTACGCCTGGTACACTCGCTGCAAGCAACTTCACTCCTTTCACTTCTGTGACCTGATCCATCACATCACCGAGAGCATCTTTTGCCGCCTGGCTCTTTAAAGATTCATTTTCGGCCTGCAGTACCTTTAAATCTGCCATAAGATGCTGTAATTTCTCCACCAGCCCTGCCGGATTTGTCTTCACGGTCTTGGCCGCTGCTGCAAGTGTCTCTTCCAGTCTGTCATAATATTCAAACACTGCCTTGGAGGTCAACGCTTCAATTCTGCGCACACCTGCTGCCACACCAGATTCGGAGACAATCTTAAAAGCGCTGATACTGCTGGTGTTGCCCACATGTGTTCCACCGCAAAGCTCAATTGAAAAATCACCCATCTTTACCACACGTACAGCATCCCCATATTTCTCACCAAACAAGGCCATTGCCCCTGTCTTTTTTGCCTCCTCTAAACTCATTACCTCTGTCACCACTGGCAGCGCTGCCGCTATCTTCTGATTTACAATATTCTCCACTTTTGCAATCTCTTCTGCTGTCATTGCCGCAAAATGAGAGAAGTCAAAACGCAGCCTGTCTGCATTGACATCTGAACCATGCTGCTGTACATGACTGCCGAGCACATCCCGCAGCGCCTTCTGTAATAAATGTGTAGCGCTGTGATTTCTGCCAATCAGGGCACGCTTCTCTTGATCTACCACCAGTTCTACAGTATCGCCTCTCTTAAACATTCCATTGGTGACAACCCCGACATGGCCAATCCGTCCTCCTCTGAGATGAATGGTATCTTCCACGGTAAACACATTTTCACCGGCACGAATCACGCCAGTATCTGCATTTTGTCCACCCATCGTCGCATAGAAAGGCGTCTCATTGACAATGATTGTTCCACGCTCTCCATCCGACAATGCCTCTGTGAGTTCTGTCTCGGTGGTTAAAACCGTAATCTCTGCATGGTGCTCCAAACGGTCGTAACCCACAAATTCTGTGGTCACTGTCACATCAATTTGATCATAGACTGTGGCGTCTGCACCTATATAATTGGTCTCTTTTCTGGCATTTCTGGCCTTTTTACGCTGTTCTTCCATACATGCCGCAAAACCAGCTTCATCAATGGCAAAACCTTTTTCTTCCAAAATTTCCTCTGTCAAATCTAACGGAAATCCATAGGTATCATATAATTTAAACGCATTCTCGCCAGACAAAATCTTTTCCCCTGCCGCTGCCATCTGCTCTTGCATCTCAGAAAGAATACTTAATCCCTGGTCAATGGTCTTGTCGAACTTTTCCTCTTCCTGTGTCAATACCTTAAAGATAAATTCCTTCTTTTCCTCCAATTCTGGATAACCATCTTTGCTCTCTGCAATCACAGTGGCGCTTAAATCAGCAAGAAATTTTCCCTGAATTCCCAACAGTCTGCCATGACGTGCTGCACGGCGAATCAAGCGCCGCAGTACATAGCCTCTGCCCTCATTGGAAGGCATAATACCATCTGAGATCATAAAAGTAGCAGAACGCATATGGTCAGTAATGAGGCGAATCGAGACGTCATCCAACTCATCCTTCTGATATGTTTTGCCGGACACTTGACATACTTTGTCGCGGATTGCCTTCATAGTATCTACATCAAATACAGAATCCACGTCCTGCACTACCACCGCCAGACGCTCCAACCCCATTCCAGTATCTATATTTTTTGTAGAAAGCTCTTCATAATTGCCGTGTCCATCTCCGTCAAACTGAGTAAACACATTGTTCCACACTTCCATAAACCGGTCGCAATCACAGCCCACTTTACAGTCAGGACGGCCGCAGCCGTATTTCTCCCCACGATCATAATAGATCTCAGAACAAGGCCCGCAGGGACCCGCGCCATGTTCCCAGAAATTATCACATTTTCCGTTTTCATCCCGATAAAAACGAGTGATTTTCTCCGCTGGAACTCCTACTTCTTTTGTCCAAATTTCAAAAGCTTCCTCATCCTCTCCATAAATAGAGGGATAGAGACGTTCTGGTTCCATACCGATTACTTCTGTCAAAAATTCCCAGCTCCAGGCAATCGCCTCATGTTTAAAATAATCTCCAAAGGAAAAATTACCGAGCATCTCAAAAAAAGTAAGATGTCTTGCCGTCTTGCCTACATTTTCAATATCTCCAGTACGAATACATTTCTGACAGGTAGTGACACGCTTTTTGGGTGGAATCTCCTGTCCGGTAAAATATGGCTTCAAGGGAGCCATTCCTGCATTGATCAACAACAAACTATTATCATTGTGGGGCACCAGTGAAAAACTCTTCATTGCCAGATGTTCCTTGCCCTCAAAAAAATTCAGATACATCCTGCGCAGCTCATTTACTCCATACTTCTTCACAATCTATTTCCTCCAACTGTCTATTTCGATTCTGCTGTATTAAGCATCTTTTCTATCACGCAGCTTCTTTCCCAGGAAAATTCCTGCTCCTGCCACTGCCACCATAATGACAGCCTTTACCGCATACTGTATAAAACTAGCTAAAAATGCCATAACGCACCTCCTTTTCATCAAACCATTGTCTCATTCTTTCGAGAACATTTTTTAAATGTCTGTATCTTCCATTTCATCTTCCAATAAATGATCTCCATCGGCCGCGGTCGTTGCAAGCTGGTCACAGCGCTCATTCATCACATGTCCATCATGGCCCTTAACCCAGATAAACCGTACCTGATGCGGCTTCATTGCCTCTAAGAGTTCCTTCCAAAGCTTGCTGTTTTTTACAGGTTTTCCATCTGCTTTTCTCCAACCCCGTTTCACCCAATTCTCAATCCATTTCTGGTTAAAGGCATCCACCACATATTTGGAATCCGAATATAATTCCACGGAACATGGCCGATTCAATTCCTGGAGACTGCGGATTACCGCCATCAATTCCATTCGATTATTGGTAGTCTTTTTGTAACCTGCTGAAATCTCTTTTTTATATATTTTGCCCTCTGGGTCCATATAAAGCAAAACGGCACCATAACCTCCTGGCCCGTCTGGATTGCCGCGGGCTGCCCCGTCTGTAAAAATTTTTACATCCATATCGTCCTCCGCTATACTACAATTTCCTGATTTTCTCGATCGACTGTCAAAATCCGCTCACGCCATCCGCTGTTTTCTGGCTTCTGGCGGTACTGCTTGATCAACTCATAATGCTTCCACATATGCATCGGCAGCACATAGCCAGTCTTCACCTGCTGCATAAAAAAATCAATTCCCAGGAACTGATTATTACCCAGCCTGGGATCTACTGTCACAAAAGAAAGATCAATCTTTCTGCCATTTAAAAGCTTGATCTGCTGCTTATAGGTTTCTTCCTGCCAGCGGTTAAATTCCTCTGATTCCTCTTCCCAATGCCACCAGTTTAAGTCCCCTGCATGGTAAATGACCTTACCGCAAACTGACACCAGATAGGCAACACCGCTGTCTGTGGAGAGCAGTGTCTCCACTTTAAGATCCGCAATCTCATAGGTCTCTCCAGGTTTTACATAAGTAATCTTTGTCTTATCCTCCTCTGTAACCCCTAACCGCTTGAGCACGGAATTTCCAAGCTTCTTCTTAATTTCCTTTGCAAAAATATAATGAATATTTGGATAGCGCTCTCTCCATTTCAATACTTCCATATCAAAATGATCCCGATGACTATGGCTGGAAAACACATAGATTGGCGTCTCCCTGGAGTATTCCGGCATCTTCCCATGATACGTAAAAGAAGGAACACCCACCCCATTATAATAGTCAAATACCAGCACTCTATCCTCTATTTCCACACAAAAAGTACTGTGATGGATATATATAATCTTCATATTGTCTGTTCCTCTGCTTGATATCCAAGAATGGAATCTATTCCATAAATTCTTTCTTAAACATACTATCATAAATTATTTTATTTTTCAATGTCTATCCCGTTTTTCAGAAAGCTGTAACCTGAAAAAACTGCCAAGTGCCAATGGCATTTGTTAGACAACAACTGAAAGGAAATGTAGAAAGAACCTGCAATTCTTAGTGGAAGCCATTTTATTTTATAGAAAATCCGAAAGAACTTCCTAATAGGATAATAAAAAAACTGTATGGAAAATAGTTCTCATACAGTTTTTTGTACCATCAATTTTATCAATTTACACTATTTATTCATATGATATATAATCAGCCCATATTGCAGTAGCATATTGATTTAATACTTCCAATTTTAAAATATAGTATTCTTGTATTTCTTTGGGATTCATAATATTATTTTCTTCTCTTTGCCAAGCAGAGAATTTTTTATCACTTTCTTACTCTCTAAAAAATCCTATGTTTTTGTACACACAAACCGTTCTGTACTGTATACAATATGCCAACCTTAGCTTTAAGAAGTATCAGAGTATCTTTATTAAAGTCAATGAGTTTTCTGCTTCTTTGGCTTTTTAGCAACATATTTACATTATTCTCAAACTATTAACCAGGAAAAAGTCTATCTTGAAATGTTTGAATACCATACATATTTACATCATTCTCAAACAGATGACTGTTGCCTATCCTCTTGAGCATCGTTTGAATACCATACATATTTACATCATTCTCAAACATTATATTGTTTATATGTCGTTTGAAAACCGTTTGAATACCATACATATTTACATCATTCTCAAACTACTTTATCATCTTATCGCCTCCTCGCCTAGTTTGAATACCATACATATTTACATCATTCTCAAACGAAAAAGCCTTGTCCCATGCCGCCTGATATGTTTGAATACCATACATATTTACATCATTCTCAAACATTTAGATAAACAGCTTCTGGACTTTCTTCGTTTGAATACCATACATATTTACATCATTCTCAAACTTGGTGGGGTACGGATGATTGAAACTACAGTTTGAATACCATACATATTTACATCATTCTCAAACATATTCACAGGGACACTACTTGAAACATAAGTTTGAATACCATACATATTTACATCATTCTCAAACGAAAAAGTGCAGCAAGATAAAATAGTCTAGTTTGAATACCATACATATTTACATCATTCTCAAACTCAACTCCGAATTTGTCCTGCGCTTCTTTCGTTTGAATACCATACATATTTACATCATTCTCAAACCTCTTGCCATATACTCACCTATCCGCTGTTGTTTGAATACCATACATATTTACATCATTCTCAAACTCAACTCCGAATTTGTCCTGCGCTTCTTTCGTTTGAATACCATACATATTTACATCATTCTCAAACCTCTTGCCATATACTCACCTATCCGCTGTTGTTTGAATACCATACATATTTACATCATTCTCAAACCTTGAAAGCAAGTTCTCAACAGTGCTTATGTTTGAATACCATACATATTTACATCATTCTCAAACAAATCTCTTTCTTAGTATAGTGTGATGATAGTTTGAATACCATACATATTTACATCATTCTCAAACCCGGAGGGGTGTACAACAAGTTATATATAAGTTTGAATACCATACATATTTACATCATTCTCAAACGTTCATCCATTTCATATTACTTCACCTCAAGTTTGAATACCATACATATTTACATCATTCTCAAACGAGGACAATGAACAATCGTTATTTGCACTGGTTTGAATACCATACATATTTACATCATTCTCAAACAAGGTCAATGCACAATCCTAAACGACGGAAGTTTGAATACCATACATATTTACATCATTCTCAAACTAGACTAGACGACTGCTGTGTTACAAAATGGTTTGAATACCATACATATTTACATCATTCTCAAACAAGATATTCCATGTCTTTAGTATAACAAACGTTTGAATACCATACATATTTACATCATTCTCAAACTAGACTAGACGACTGCTGTGTTACAAAATGGTTTGAATACCATACATATTTACATCATTCTCAAACCTCAAATCCAAAAATGAAATGCCATCATAAGCATAAATACTGGTATTCAAACTACGAAATCAAAAGATTTCGCAATAATCCTTATCAATTATATACTGATTTCTAGTTTTTGAAAAGCCCCATTGCCTATTTTCAATTAAAATTAAAGAGAACTCACAATAAACGGCGGTTTTCCATAATTCCTCTAACTGTTTTTCTGTAATATAAGACTGGATATTAACCATAACAATTATTTTCTTCCCCAATAACTCTGTAATCAATCTTAAATAAGATATCATATTTTCAAAAAAATCTGTAGCAGAATGTTCTATTTTTACTCCAATTGATTTCAAAAGTACAGTCATATCTATTTCTGAATCCGATTCCAAAACAAATGAACTTAACTGCTCTAGTTCTAAAAAATAACTTTGTATGTTATGTTTTATCTCTTGTGTCGCTAAATACATCACCTCCCCCGCCGCCAGCTCTGTTAATTCTACATAAAGTTTACTTAATATTTTTTTATCGTTTACATTTAAAGCAAAGGGATTTACGATTACCTCCATATTTTTAGAAATATTAAGTTCTTTTCCTTCCTCGGACAAGACAAAATTCCCTGCCTCGCCTTCTGCCTGGCAAATCAATTCCCCTACATATTTTGCCAAAAGCTTTGGTGATTCTATAATCCATTCACATCCATCTGGGCAATCCAAACAAAACTGATATTGTAAATCTGGATGTACCAGTTTCATAAAATCACCAGCCTTTCATCACTATCCAATACTTCACTCTTGACCTCACCTACAATAAAATCCATCTTGGCATATTGCTTTTCTGTTACGGTCAATAATTGCACCAACCCTTCCTGTGGACTATTTTTATGCACTTGATCTACAATACCTCTTACCACTGTTCCATTTAACGCAAGCTTACAGTACACGGATTCTTGAAGCATCATAAAACCGCTTTTCAACAAAAACTTCCGAAATCTAGCATAATTTCTGCGCTGTTCCCCAGTAGTAACTGGAAGATCAAAAAATACCAAAACTCTCATAAACCTATAACTCAATTTGATAAAATCGAATCAAGGAGCTATCATTTTCATTCAAGGCATCAAACACACTTTTGCAATATATTTTAATGGCATTGTTTACATATTGTATTTTACCATCAATTCTGATTTCCTGATTTAAAATATCTACAAGCTGCATTTTTTCCTGGTGTCCAAAGTTTTCCAATGTCATTCCAACTATTGTGCGGTCTATCAGAATACGATATGGTTCCATTAGATCTGAGGCAAGATTAAATTGGTTAAACATATTGTCATGAAACAGTCCCAATTGTGTGAGATAGCCGCTTGCTGTAATCTCCCTGTTAAATGCCGATAAAATAATTGTATATCCATAATTTAATGCTGCATTGATCAAATGATCTGCTGTTCTTGTAAAATCTAAGCCAAATAAAGCGTTAAAATAAACTTTAGCAGCATGTCCCTCTCGATTTGTCTCATCCTTCCAGACAATTTCCTTTAAATAGGAATCCAATAGCTCCGATTCCTCCTTCCCCAAATATTCCAACAGTTCCTTTTGCTTTCTTATTTTCTCTGTCACAATCTCTGTCCACACTGCTTCCTTGCTGCTTGGCAGCCATTGTACCTGTTTTCGTACTTTATTGCTTGTATCATGGCTGCCATAATAGCTGACCAGCTCTGACGACGGATTTCTTTTTTCATCACAAAATACCACTTTAATTTTCTTTTTTGTCAACTCTGACAATAAGGCTGTGGTAATGGAAACCGCTGTGGATTCAATTAATAAAGTGGAAATTTCCCCCAGATGGATCTTAGTGGTCTCCTCGCTGCGTACAACCAGATATCCCAACTGATAGTCCAGTTTTGCCCTTCTGGAGATCACCACAATCCGCCAGCTCATAATGTCTTTAAATCAATCTCCTGCTGATAAATACCTGTAGGAGACTGATTGATAATAGATATCTTTTTCAAATTTGTTATATTATTATTCAAAACTAAAATACCTGCACTTTCTGGTCCTCCGATTAGTTTTAAATTTGCAGAACCACTTTGACATTGGAACATATGCAAGATTTCCGAAAGAACCATACATTTTTCTTCCAGAGACAACTCCACAAACTTATTCCGCTTGTCAAGCAATGTTTTTTCCTGGGCGCTTAATCGAATATGATAAACCGTATTACGAATTTTATTCAAAAAGGTATCATATAACTGCAACACATCCTCCTGTGTGAGATGATCATAAGGATGAATCTCTATATTCTTGTTTTCTTTCTTTCTCTGAACAAATTTCAGAACCTTTTTGAGAATTACTTGTTCCTGATGGCAGAGCAGCAATTGATTTGCCCCTTTAAACAACAATTGATCCCCTGTTTTTCCTGATAACCACATCAAAAACCCATCCACATGAAACAATGTATCGAATTTTATCTTGTTCAGCAGTACCCTGGGATTTTTCAAATTTCTCTCTGCAAGCAAATACTGTTTCATTTCTTCTTCGCTGCTTTCCAACTGCTGGCAAAGATAAAGCGGTATATACTCAATTGTCCTTATTTTCTTTCCCTTTTTATCCTCAGATTCCACCAACACAAAATATGTTCCAGTCGCTTTATTATATCCACCATATTTCTCAATGGCACATAATCGCTCATCATTTCCCTTAATAGGCACCTGACCTTTTCCCTTTTTCATTAACTGCTGGTCAAATAATGCTCCCTTTTGCTGATAAGAACGTCTCGTCACCAAAATATTGTTTTTATTCATCACTTTTCTCACTGTACAGATCGTACCCTTCTCCCCAGCTCGCCATGCAATCTCACCATTTCTTAAAACATCCTCTGAAATAAACATTTTTTTCAGATTATAACTTCTTCCTGGATATTTTTTTATAAACCATGCTGCACTCTTCGTAAACTTTGTAAAATATGTATTTCCAACTACAATATTCAAATAAGCGTCTTTGGCATGGTGCAAATCATTTAATTCTCGCACCTTGATAAATCCAAAATCCTGTCGAAACTGTGATGTGATTTTTGCCTTGGTATAGACAATTTCTGTTTCAGGCAGCACTTGTTTTAAGATTGAGGCAACTGCTTTTGTTCCTTGCCGCGTCTCTACAAGCTGTCTGGCGATAAATCCTGCCAATTCCGAATCATCAAATTTTGTCGCCCTTGTCAGCCTCTGATATTTCTCTTTTGTGATAAACTCTCCATCCAGCAATGATTTCCAAAAAGGTTTTCTTGCACTGCGGATTGTGTCTGCAATTGGATAATCATCCGTTTTGTCTGAATTATATTCCCGTTTTACCAATACACGATTATCTAAACTATCATCCATTACTTTTGATTGCGGATAAATATGGTCAATATCATATTTCTGGTTGTCCCACAAATCTGCCAGGCGAATCGATTCGCCTGAATACATACAACGCCCTTTTTGCGTATAATACAAAAATAGTTTATCCCTCCGAAATTCTTGCTCCTTGGTATCATTTAATTCTTGTAACCAATCTCTCTCCTCTTCACGGCACTTTTTATAAAGCTCCATCAATTTCTGTTTTCTGGAAATCGTTCGTTTCGATTCCATTTTTTCACGTGCCATTTCAATAAAAACACGTTTGGGAGGATTGTCCAATACTTTAGATAACTCTTTTACAACTAAAAACGTCTGCCAAATCTGACGTTTTACTGCTGGAGATACAGCCATCTGCTCCACCATCTGATATGTGAGTTCCTTCGCTTCATTCATTCCATTTTCTGCTTCCACACTCTCAGCAAACATATACTTTTCGCTGAGAATCTGCATCAAATTGTCATTACTCTCCCACAATGCTTGTATGATACTCCACGTTTCCCCAGTTTCTGGAGCTGGTGCAATAATCTCTTCTAAAAATTTTCTGGATAACCGTCCCCAACCTTTATAAGACAAGGTACATAATGCTTTGACTTGATGATCTGTAAGATTTGGAAGCATTGCCATAAGTCTTTTTTTCAATAGTTTTTTATCATCTCCAAATAACGTGAGATCCAAAATGATTTTTTCTTTTTGCTGATCACTCAACTTACACCCCGTCAGTTTTTCCTTAAAATCATGATAAGCTGTCAAGGAACCCTTAAAATCTCCATCTATTCCTGTAAGCTCCAAATCATTGATCTGATCTGCCGCCACAATTCCCTCCGTTTTTAAATAATTTTTCAGAGCTTTTTGAGTGACTTTTCTTTTTCTTTGGAAGAGATCTGTATAAATTTTCTGTTTCAATTTCACACTGATAGGAGTTCCATTCAGACAAAGATTGTTTAATTCATTTAATACCATAAATTTACTGTACAGCATTGAATTTTTCGGAAGCACGTCTTCTCTCGGCAAATAAGTACATTTATTTGTCATCCGTCGGATAAATTGTTCCGCACTTGCCTCTCTATCTACCACCTCTTCAAAATTCCAGGGATAGATCTTTGTCTCCTTTTTTCTCTGTAGCCAACTTGTTGTCTGTTTGCCTTTGCAAATTCCATTCAAGGGTCCAACATAATAAGGAATCCGAAACTCAAATATTTGACATATTTTGTCTCCATTTTCTCTCAAAGCTGGTACACATTCCTGCAAATTTTCAATTATCTTTTTTAACTCTGCCAAATGTAACTGATATGGGATCACACCATTTTCTTTTGTCACCTGCCTAGGCAAAAACGTTCCCTTTTCTATCTCCGCCTTAAGATATAGAATATTCTGATCTTCTGGAATTACTTTGAGAATTTTCTTTTTCAATAAATCATAAAACTCCTTCTTTTCACATCTTTTTCCTCTCAACTCACATTTCTTTCCATTTACTTTTGTCATGCCAATATAAGCACTGTAATTTGCCAATTTTTCTTTTGTATTGACAAAAATCTCTTGATATACCTCTCTGTTAAACTTTTCCCTCACTAGTTTTTTTAAATATTGCAAATCTTTTTTATGCTTTTCGTAAAGCGCCACCTTTGCTTCTGATATAGTGGTATAAACTCCTAAAATATCTGCTAAAATAGACCAGTCATATACCGCCTTTGCATGTTCTATGATAACGAATCTTTCTCCTAATTCTGTCTCTATATTAGAACTATTTTCCTCGAAAGAATTGTCTGAAAAAGAAATCTTTGGCTTTTCGATTTGATTCAGATTCGGATCTGCAAATATATCACTTAATTTCACAGTTCCTCCCACAATCAAATTTAGAACTGCTTTTTCACATAATGTTTTCGCTCCTGTCAATCTTACTAATTTCGTTTTCTTTGTGGACTTGGTTATGGATTTATCCTTTAATGTGTTCTCAAATTCTGACCATTGTTCCTCCTCCATCTCTATGTGAAAATCTAATTCTTCCTCTCTTATTCTCTGTAAAAATCCTTCAAATGTTTGGCGAAAATTTTTTATGCTATCAATGGTTCCTGAAAATAAGAAGTGTCCTCTATGCTTCATCATATGGTGTAACGCCAAATATACCAAGCGAATATCTGGTACCTGATTGGTATTCATAAGCCATTCTCTTAAATGATAAATGGTAGGAAATTGTTCATGATATTCTTGATCGGTATATAAGGTATCTACAAAAAGAGCATAGGGAAGCTCTGGGCAATTGCCCTCTAAATCTCTCTTGTCTTCTTTTGTATACCTGCTCTCTTTCATTCGCAGATAAAATCCTGGATCTACTTTATAGATCTCCTCTGCAAATATTTCTTGTAATAACTCTATGCGCCAATTTCTTCTTGCCAGCCTTCTTCTCCCTGTGCGAAATCCTCGGCGTTCTTCTGCTGTCTTTGCACTTTCAAATAACCGTACACCCCAAAGTGCTTTTCCATGTGCTCTCATGATTTCATAATCCATCGTTGTTACTGCCCACCCCAGGGAACCTGTTCCTAAATCCAATCCTAGAAAATATTCTTGAGCCATAGTCATACTCCTTCTCATTTTTCCTTTTATTCTACCATAATTTTACATATCTCGCATTTATTTTTTAAACAATAAAACTATCACATTCATCATAAAAACAATCCTCATTTTTTTAAGAAAAATGAGGATTGTTTACACCACAAAAAAAGCCTGCAAAGCAGACTTTTTTGTTCACACACTGTGAGCCATCCAAGATGACGTTTTGAATAAATTTTTATTTGAACTTATGATGTAAATTTAGTATGGTACTAAACTAAAATACATTATAAAATATATTACTTCATACGTCAAGAATTATTATTTTTGAGTTTCCCCATTTTGCAATTCATAGTGCAAGATGTCTATGCTGCCAAAGGCAGCAAGACCTTTTGGCACCATAAGATCGTCTGTTACAAAAAATGGGAAAACTCAAATTATTATTCCCGATGCATAGAGAAGCTATCCATCTCATAATTGCTCAAATTCTCAAGAATTCCGCGCTCATCTGCCTGAGAAAGCAGGGTATCACGGTTCCTCCTGGAAGTTATCTGATCGTTATAAGCGCTTGGCCCGCCGACACAGCCTCCATCACAGACCATGCCCTCAATAAAGTCTTCCGGCAGCTTCGCAACCTTAAGAAGAAGCAGCGCTTTCTTACATGCTGCGGCGCCATTTGCCTTGCAGACCTTGGCATTGATCTCATTTTCAGACTCTTTTAAGCTCTGCAGTACTGCTTCTGTAACGCCGCCAGAATTGGCAAACCTCTTACCATACACAGATGCAATCTGATCACTATTTTCACATGGCTTCAAAGTTACCTCTTTTGCCCTCATAATTGCCCGAATCTCGCTGTAAGTCAACACATAATCTGCATTTCCTGGGATCTGCTGATCTGCCACTTCTGATTTCTTAGCAATACACGGCCCAATAAATACTGTTATCGCATCTGGATCCTTCGCTTTAATCAGTCGAGATACGGCACACATCGGGGAAACCGTAGTGGACACACACTCCGCAAGTTCTGGATAATGCAGACGCACCATATTGACAAATGCTGGGCAGCAGGAAGTCACTTTCTTCTTGCCATCCTTATAAGCCTCTGCCCATTCCTCAGCTTCATAGGCAGCCGTCATATCGCCGCCAAGTCCAACATCATAAAAATCATCAAAGCCTAACTCTTTCATGGCTTTTCTCCAGCTTGCCATAGTGATATCCGCGCCAAACTGTCCTTCTGTTGCCGGCGCTGCCATTGCATAAACTTTTCTGCCAGATTTGAGCGCTTCCACAACATCTACAATATAGGTCTTAGAACCGATTGCCCCAAATGGACAGCTATGAATACATTTTCCGCAACGGATGCATTTTTCCTTGTCAATAATAGAAATTCCGTGCTCGTCGTATGTAATGGCATCCACTGGACAGCTATATTTACATGGCCTTTTTAAATGCGCAATCGCATTGTAAGGACAGGCCTGTGCACATTTTCCACACTCTTTACATTTTGAAGCGTCAATATGAGAACGCTCCCGTCCTGTGGAAATAGCGCCAAAATTACAAGCGTTGATACATGCCTTACCGATACAATTCTGACAGTTCTCTGTCACAGTGTAACTGGAAATTGGACAATCCTCACATGCAGAGCTGATTACCTGGATAATGTTTCCGTCATCCTTCGATCCTGGCGCCTTGCCTTCTGCTAGACGAACTCTTTGGCGGATAATCTCTCTCTCTTTGTAGATACAGCAGCGAAACTGCGGTGTGGGGCCTGGAATCAATTCCACCGCAATATGATCTCTCTTGGCCTCCAATTCTCCGGCAAATGCAAGCTTTGCCACTTCATAAAGTACATCATGTTTAATCTTAATCACATTTTCATCAGCATACATCGTATTTACCTCTACCTCTCTATTTTCTCTGTATTGTTATTTTAACATTGCACCATTCCTTCTTGCAAGAAAATTTTCACTTGTATTGCAGAAAATACGATCTTTTTTGACTACTGATATGCCCTAAAGGTACTTCCTAACCTGATCTTGCCTATTTGTAACTATTTTCTGGAAATAGTTACAAAAACAGGGAGCCAGCCTGATACACCAAAACCGCTGCCAGCCACGCTACAACCAATTGAAAGACAATCATTTTCAGCGTAAATGTAAGTGAATGGGATTCTCTCTTAATCGTTCCAATGGTCGCTGCACAGGGAACATACAGAAGACAAAAAACCATCATACTATAAGCATTTAACGGCCCAAAGCCAACTTGCGCAAGCTGCTCAGACATAGCCGCCATACCTGCCGCAGAATTGACATTATTAATTCCAAACAATACACAAAAACTACTCACTACCACCTCTTTGGCAGATATGCCAGAAATCAGCGCCACGCCAATCTGCCACATTCCCAGTCCTGCCGGCGCGAGTATAGGTTCCATCCAATGACCCAAAACAGCGCCAAAACTATCTGTCACTTCCTTGGCCATGCCATGTATGCCAAAATTTAATAAAAACCAGATAATAATGGAGGCGATAAAAATCGTTGTTCCCGCCTTTGTCAGATAATCCTTGATTTTTTCCCAGACATACACCGCGATCGTGCGCGCATTTGGCGTCTTATATTCTGGCAGCTCAATCAACAGTGTATGGTGCTCTGTATGTGTTTCCAGCCGATGGATGATGAAAGCAATGATGATTGCCACCACCATACCAATAAAATACATGGAGATTGCTGCAAACATTGCATATTTTCCGAAAAAGATTTCTGCAAACAGCACATAAATAGGCAGCCTTGCAGAACAGGACATAAATGGCGTGATTAAAATTGTTCTTCTGCGGTCCGACTCCTTCTCCAACGCCCGTGTAGCCATTACTGCTGGAACGGTACAGCCAAATCCCAGCACCATCGGAAGAAAAGCTTTGCCAGACAGTCCAAGATGGCCCATCAATCCATCCATCACATAGGCAACTCTCGCCATATAGCCGCTGTCCTCCAAAAGTGCAAGCGCTAAAAAAAGAATAAAAATATTGGGCAGAAACGTTAAAATCCCACCTACTCCAGCGATAATCCCATCTACCACTAATGAAATCATCCAGGGCATCACATGCACTTGCTCAAGAAGCTTAAGCACACCGCCAGAGACCGAATCTAAAATCACTTCAAATCCACCCTTTAAAGTATCACCCACATAAAATGTCAGGAAAAACACAACTGCCATTACAGCGAAAAAAATAGGCATCCCCCATATAGGATGGGTCAACAACTCATCTACCTTATCCGTAAATGCTGCTTTCTCTGATTTATAGAATAATGTATCTTCTATAATTTCTTCTATATATTCATACTTCTGGTTAATAATATCCTTCTCATAACTTCGATCAAGAACCTCTGGCAGATCAATTGGAAATTTCTCCACAAGTTCCTGATCTTGCACCAACAGCTTAATTGCATACCAGCGGACATTTTCTGCTATCTGATATTGTTCTGTAAGCTTACACTCCAGTGATGCAATTTTTTCTTCCAAATAGTCCTGATATGTAACGACATCTGCCCGATGTCTTTCCTGATAATGATGTACTACTGCATGTAATAGTACATCCAAACCGCTGCGTTTTCTGGCAGAGACGGGCACTACTGGTATTCCTCCCAACATCTCTGGCAAACGGTGCAGATCAATCTCCATGCCCCGTTCCTCAACAATGTCCATCATATTCAAGGCCAGAATTACTGGTTTCCCCAACTCTAACAGCTGCATTGTGAGGAATAAATTCCGTTCCAGCGCGGAGGCATCCACAATATTGATAATCACATCTACCTCATTTTGCATAATACAGCGCCTGGAAACCTTCTCTTCTATAGAATAGGAAGTTAAACTATAAATACCAGGAAGATCAATCAACTTTAATTTATGTCCCTTATAATTAGCTTCCCCTTCTACCTTCTCCACAGTTACGCCTGGCCAATTTGCCACCTTAAGATTTGCACCAGTGTAAGCATTGAACAATGTCGTCTTCCCACAATTCGGATTTCCCACAAAACCAACTCTAATCGTTTCCATTGGCTTCCTCCTCTGCCGGCACAACTTCAATCCCTCCTGCAATATCTCGCCCCATCGCCCAACGAGTCCCGCGAACCTTGATAATTACCGTTCCGTTTTTCTTTTGGTTCAACATTTGAAGTTTAGTACCGCTGTTAATCCCCAAAGATGCCAGACGGCGCATCACTGCCTCATTTATCACAATGTCTGTCACAATATAGTCATGTTTGACTGTTCCTTCTAAAATTGTCATCTCGTATGTCCTGCCCTCCTCTCTGGTTCTATAACACTAATTTTATTATATACCAGCTAACATGGATGCGCAATACTGTTTGTCTTGTTGCCATAGTATGGCAATAACCGCTCAATTAGCTGAACTGAATCATGAACAATCATGTTAAGTGCCCTATAGGTATGCACAAATGAAATCCATATATGCAGATTTTGAACCATTTATGCTTTTTTTCATATCCTATAGAGAACAGTAATATTTGAGAAAGGAAATAGCATTATGGCAAATTATAATATGCGCTCTGATTGCGGCTGCAGCCAGAAAATGCCGCAGCGCACAAACACCTGCCCTTCCAATATGGCGAAACGCCCCATGCGGAACCGTCCTCCTATGCAGCAACCCTGCCATGACAAATCGGAACCTTTATCTGACATGGCCATTGCTATGGCGTATGTCCCCTGGCAGTTTATGCATGAAACTTATGAACCAGATAAAGCGCTTCAATACGGTACGATTTTCCCAGAACTGAATAAACCATTTTATGGGAAAGGGGGATGTATGAAATGAGAGGAAATCAAATGGAACAGGTAAAATTATTCCAATGGATTAATATGGTAAGTTTTGCTGTAAATGATATTGTACTCTATCTGGATACCCACCCCACTGATCAAGATGCACTTGCTTACTTCCATCATTTTCGGGAAGTGCGTATGAAAGCTTTGAAAGAATACGAAGAAAATTTCGGCCCTCTTACCCTTGACACAACAAAACCAGAACATATGTGGTTATGGTCAACTCAGCCCATGCCCTGGGAAGGAGGTTACTGCTAAATGTGGAATTATGAAAAACGATTACAATACCCTGTAAACATTACTCAGACCAATCCTCAGATTGCACAGGTAATAATTAGTCAATTTGGCGGACCCGACGGCGAATTGTCCGCTTCCATGCGTTACCTGTCCCAGCGCTATACCATTCCTTATCGGGAAGTGGCAGGTCTGTTGACCGATATAGGTACAGAAGAACTGGCGCACATGGAGATCGTCTGCTCAATTATCTACCAATTGACAAAAGATTTAACACCAGAAGAAATTAAAGCGTCTGGATTTGATAAATATTATGTAGACCATACGCTTGCACTTTGGCCTCAGGCAGCGGGAGGCATCCCCTTCAATGCCTGCGAATTTCAGTCTAAGGGCGATCCAATCACTGATTTGATGGAAGATATGGCAGCAGAGCAAAAAGCCCGCAGCACATATGAGAATATTCTGCGTCTGGTCAAAGATCCAGAAGTAGCTGACCCAATTCGTTATCTGCGTGAACGAGAAGTCGTACATTTCCAGCGTTTCGGCGAGGGTCTTCGTATTACACAAGAACACTTGGATTATAAGAACTTCTATGCCTTTAATCCAGCTTTTGACTGTCCGCGGAACTAATAACTAAAATGTGACTGCGTTTTTATGGCGGCGTGCGGTATTCTTTGCAACACTGAAAACCGCGCCCGCCTATATGATCAATAATAATATCCCAAAAATTGCAAAGATACACGGACATCCATATGCATCTGCCTTTGAGACCATTCCCCAATCAATACGATCTGGGGTCATTTTCTGATGATTCGCATTTTGGAACGAACAAAAAATATGTTTCCATTTGCACAGATATCCGATCAGTTCATAAGCAGAAAATATCAAAATACTGATAGCGGCTGGAAAATAATTTGACCTTAATTTTCCATATAACAAGACAATAAGTATTATGGCCGGATATAAATACCGGTTTGCATATGCAAGAAAAATAATCAAAAAACGTTTCATTAATGCTCCGTCTCTGCCGTTTTATTCACACAGGCATCTTTTTCTTGAGGTTCTGAATAGTTACACCAGTTTACAACTTTTTTAATAAAAAAATGCCGCACAAGGCTTTCTGTTGTATAATGAATTTGACCAAAACATTACAAAGGATAGTGACCCTGTACGACAAACTTATTATACAATGAAAAAACTTTAATTGGTAGACTTTATCATTATTTTTACAAGTATTTTGAAACCT
>CAJTIR010000038.1 GCA_910576385.1 Lachnospiraceae bacterium | reverse complement strand
CTGGTATTCTTCGTTTAAGCTTTTTATCGTACGTCCTTCTTCTAAATACATCTGTACGATTTTCTTTTTGAATTCCGGCTCATAAACCTTCGTCTTTGGCATGTGTAACACCTTCCTTTTCACTTATTAAATATATCACTTATTTCCTGTTTGGTGTTACAACTTTATTATACCAGCTCATATGGCAGGCTGTATGCCCATATGCCAAATCATTCCAGCATCACCATCCCTATAACATTCTGGCATGAAACCAAAGTGATCCCATCTGGTTCTAACCTTAGGTCAATAACCCAGAATTCAGTATTTTCCTGCAAATCTGCCCCAAAGAGCCTGCTCAGTTCCCTGCACAGGAAACCCTTCATCTTGTCATTCAGCCCATGCTGGAACACTGTCAGGAGAATAAACCTCTTATTTTCATTCTCCATCCTTGAAACCATATCCCTATACCTTACAGCCTTCCCATCAGTCAGCATCAGGGACTTTACCTGTAACCAGCCATCCCCTGCTGCATTCAGGATGGCATCTGGCACATTGATTTCAATATAGGCATCCCCTAATATGAAATCTGGCCCTTCTTCCCTGCTTTCTATTTTCCTGCTGGCTATACATCCACCAGCCAGTTCTTCCATGTGGTGGTTGGCAAGGAAATACCCAACTGCATCTTCAATAATAATTGGGTTTATACAGATCCAGTCCTTATTCTCCCTGTATGGGTTATCTAAAGAGAAAGCCATTGCCTCATAGTTTCCATTCTTTGAATATTTACTTTCCAGGACAAGGCATGGTGTCCCACACTCACTGACATTCCCCCTAACAGTTTCAGGGCAGTAAATTTCCAGTTCCTCCCCATCCAGAACCAAAACTGTTGACTTGTTTTCTTTGGTTAATAAGACAGCCTCCTTCCATTCTTCCTCAAAATAATACTTCTCCACAGATTCCTCCTTCCCCTGCTTTGCTTTCCTGTTCCTTTTTCAGCATAGCACAGGGGGATTTCTGTAAAATTTAGAGAAAATTCCATAGAAAGCCAGCCCTTGCCCTTTAAAAAAACACAAAAAAACAGGACACACCCCTGTGAATCCTGTTTTTCTCTTTCCCTTATATTTTGTACCTATAAAAATGCAGCAGGCTTTTGCCCCTTATCCCTGTCCTCCCTCTATCCCAATGTCCCCTTAACTGTCTGTGTCTGGCTGGAAGCCTGCCAACTTTTTATCACCCACATACAGGCTCCAGGTCTTTTTTCTCCACTGCCACTTCCATCAAGCCACTTTCTATTGAGAGCATCCTTATAATCTGGTCTGCATAAGGGAACAGGCTGTCATAGCACTTCAGCTGTTCCTCTTTTGGAAATTTGCCATTTTTAATGCTATCCACATGGAAAATCCCCTCCAAAACCAGTTTAAGGTGAAATTTACTGGAATCTTCCTTCCCCAAATATTGTTCCAGCACTGCCACTGCCATGTCTTCTCCTGGTTCAAATCTGACAGAAAATTCCATATGGTCTGACAGACTGACCTCCCCAGACTCTTCCAGTTCATTCAGCAGCTCCAGCCTGCTGATCTTGTAGCCTAACAGTTCTATTTTTCCCATTTTCCTCCTCCTTTTCCCAGTCTAATCCTTGCATTTCATTGCTGCCCTGCAAGCATACCATAAGAAAGTGCCTTATAAACCCTGCAAAAACCAGCCCTGCCCTTTAAAAATCCACAAAAAAAGCAGGACAGCATATCTCTGTGAACCCTGCTTTTCTGATACTTCTATTAAGAACCCTTACAATATAGACAATGGAACCTGCCAAAAATTATGTTGCCATCTGCAACTCTTCCTTCTGGATTTCCAATACAGCCTCTCTGGACAACCCTGAATACCTGATAATCTTCTCCAATGGCTCATTCCCATGTATCATTTCCCTTGCCATCTGTATCTTTGTTGTATTTTCAGCTTTTTTTGCTGCCTCTTGTGCTGCCTCATACCTCTCACTTTCCAAATATGACCTCATCACTTCTTCCTGGTCATACAGTTCCATCAACATGTCCAGCACCTCCTGTTCCCTGCTTTCCAGATATTCCTTTAATACATTTTTATCCTTACATATCCTGATAGTTTCCCTGATTGCCTTCCTTGTCCTGCCATAAGCCTTCACCTGCTCATTGCACACTTTTGTGAATACTACATACTGGTTTATTATATCCCCCTCTTTGCCATCATAAATCATTTTCACTTTTAAATCCAGGCAGACCTGCTCCCCACCAAAAAATTCCCCTGCAAATGAAATCTCTTCTGGCCTTGTCTTCCTGTCCCCAGTATAGATGACATAAACCTCTGGCTTTGGCATCCTTAGTTTTTTACTGTTATATATGTTCTGCCTGGTTTCATTGAAATATTCCCTGTATGTCTGCACAAGGTACATCAATGCCCTGAATATGATATTGGGTGTCCATGTGGACTGGCTTTCTATCAGAATCAATAAAGTTGAGCCTACCCTGAAGCCTATATCATTATAGATGTCATTTACAAGGACATTGCTGACTGTGACATCTTGCAGGTCATCTTCTGTAACATCCCTGTCCTCTGGGTGCAAAGCCTGGTACAGCTGCATCAAATACTTTTTTTCTTTGAATAATGAAGTAAAGACACTATCTTTCAAGGTGTGCTTTACTATCCCATCATCATTCTTCTCCTCTTTCTCTCCCAACTCTTCACCTCCTCTATAACTTTGTTCCTCATTACAATATTAACATGAATTGTTTTTATTTTCAATTTCAAAATCTGCCTGCTGCATGGATAAAGCAAAGTACTGGCTATCCCCATAAGATTTATATACATTTTAACATGGGTTGTGGGACTATGGAATTGGAGGGATGGGGAAGGAAACCTTGCTTATAATTTCTCCCCCATTCCCATCATTTTCCCAGCATTTTTTCCCAGAGCCTACTTATCTTTACTGAAGAGGGCAATGCATTCATCAACCACATTCTCCACAATTCTAACCTGTTGGGGAGTCAGCTTGTCCAGTTTCTCTGAGAGCAACAGTTTATCCTTGTCAATGATGTCACCAGTCAAAAGATAATCAGTGCTTACTCCCAATGCAGCAGCCACTTTCATCAGGTTCTCTGGTCTCATCCCCCTCTTTCCTGATTCAGCATATGACACAAACTGAGTGGTTAATTCACTCAGTTCAGCCAGAGCCTCCTGGGTCAGCCCCAGTTTCCTTCTCCTCTCCATGATCCTTTGTCCCATTTCCTTCAGATACAGTTCCACATTCATTTTTCCTTCCACCTTTCTCATTATTGTGAAATTTTATCAACAAAGTATATGAAATGTAATATTGAAATGTTGACAAACTTCAACAAAATGTTATTCTATATGGAGGCAGCCTTCCACATTGTTTCCATGCATTTTTGCAGAACAGACAACAAAAATAAGGGTGTTATGCTTGGCATATCAAATAAAAAGGAGGCTGATTTTTTATGTCAGGTAAAGTGATTGAATTTTTGGGCCAGCAAAAATATAGGTTTGATTTTGGGACTGATGACAAGCTGTATGTTGTCATTTTCAATGCAAAAATCCCTCAGGCAGAATTAAAAAAGCTGCTTTCTTCTTTGGGCAACTGCCTATATGAGAAAATGCCAGGGGCTATTCTGTTATATCTGGAACAGCACCATTTTGAATTTTCAGGCTATAACAGCATTGAAATCCCATTGGAACACCATAGTGTCATGGAGTGGGCAGTATACCTCATTCATTCTGACACTTATGGGAAAGTGGATGGAAACCTTGAAAATGCTGATATTTATTATGCTGTGATGGATTACCAGGACACCACTCCTGATGGGGGCAGGGAAGGATGTTATTTTACAGTCCAGAGAACAGTATGTGGGAATGGGGGCTTCCAGCACAATGCCATTGTCCAGACTTATTTTTATAATGAGGGAAACTGTGATGAAAATGGGCATTTTGTTATCAGGAGGAGTAAAGATGGTATCCTCAACAACATTGACAGCTTAAAGGGTAGACCAGCCCTCCCAACCTTTGGGTGTGTAGATTTGGTGTCCCTGCTGCCCAACATTGAAAACTTCCAAACCAAGGAAGATGTTTTGAAAACTGCTGTCAAATAATAAAGCCTGGCATACCAGGCATCCTAAATGATAAAATAACTACAAAAGCCCTGGTGGTACATCCATCAGGGCTTTTTCTTTTTAACAGTACAGAGAAAATGCAGAAAAGGCAAGGAAAAAGGAAGGGGGCCATTTCTTCCCCTTCCCATCATTCCCTGCATATTCTCCTTTTTACCAATTATTCCACTGTATCATCCTCCTCTCCCAGTTCCACTCCTTTAATCATTTCCAAGGAAACCAGCATCCCCACAGTGTCCTTCACCCCAGCTAAATAGGATAAATCAGCATACCTATGCCCTGTGGCCCTTATATCAGAAACATATTGTTTCATGGTTTTCTCCTGCCTTTCTGTAAGGCCCATGTCCAGGCATTTTTCCTCTGCCTTATCCTCCTCCCTGCTGCATTTCTGATATATTTCATCATCCCAAATAAGGGCATCCCTGCTCCTGTCAATAAAGTTTCCTAAGCCTTTTTTCAGCAAATCATCCATCAGTTTGTCCAAGCCTTCCTCCCCCTTTTCCTCATATTTTCATCAATCCTTCTGTTCCTGCATTGGCATCACAGCCAAGTGAGCCTTGTAAATGGAAAGCATATAAACTTTGCTTTTGCTTTGATGTTTGCAGCAGGCACATACTTGTTTTTCCAAAACCTGCTGTCATTACTGTTATTCCTGTTGTCCCCAAGGAAGAAATAATGCCCTTCAGGGACCTTGTAAACCCCATCCCCCCTCCTGTTCTGGGGAGCCTTGGTGAAGGAACTATCCAACTCAGCACCATCTGCATACACTTTGCCATTTTTTACCACAATTGTCTCCCCTGGAAGCCCAACCACCCTTTTGATATAGAGCATCTGTGGATGGTCTGGTGGTGTAAACACCAGGACATCATACCTTTCAATATCCCCTTCCCCTATCCCATATCTGGAACAGATGACATGGTTCCCAGGCTCAATGGTCCCTGCCATGCTTTCTGTTGGGACAACAGCCAGCATGAAAACATAGTGAAATAAAATGACAGCCATGATTAAAACTGCTGCATAAATAGTGAAAAATTTTTTCTTCAAAATAACTTCCTCCTCCCTGTTTCTTTTTCTATACCCTACCACCATATATTCATGGGTAATTTTTGCAGAGATCATATAAGGTATTTGGGAGTTCTTTCCATACTAATAGGAAGGCATCTCCCCCATAGGGCATTTAAAATTTCCTTTCAGCCTTTCCTCCATGTTTAATAAGTAAAAGAAAACAATTGGAGACTTTATAATGAAAGGAAAAGAAAATGGGAAAAAGAAACAGAAAATTGTCATACTGCACTACTGAAAAGCTGGAACTGGATTTATCAAGCTGCTGGATAGATGAAGGGACTGGTGCTGGGCATAAATGCAGCAAGCCATCCATCAAAACAGTTGCCATCACAAAATCCAATGATATAAAAATTAAGAACAGGATTGGTGGTTTCTTTAAGGAGCACAATATCATTGCTTATGGGTTTAACAAGGATTCCCTGAACATTGATGTGGTGTTTCTGCTCAATGGGTATGCCTGCTTATGCAGGGCAGGCTCCCACACAGGGAATGCTGCCAACACCACCATTTCCCTGGTGTCAAACCAGAAACCCAAGGAACTGATGCAGGAACTGGCAGAGGCTGAGATTATAGTTGAGAAACAGGGGCAGGGTATTTACCACTTTCAATACATGTTTGGTTTCCAGATTATTGTTTGTGATAAGCTGTCCCATAAGGAAAATACATGGCTGGAAACAATACTAAACAATTAAAAGCAGAACTGAAGGGGGATATGGCATGATTAAAGAAACTATAGGGAATATTGGGGATTTAGCCATTGGAAAGGTAACATTGGAACTGGAAAACTGGACACCAATGAAAATCACACCAGAACAAAACCAGGCATACTGCTCTGCCCAGAGAATGAGTCTGAAGCTGAATAGCTGTTTGGGTGAAGCTGGGGACAACAATGAATGCAGCAACCAGAAACCAACTGATATCATCACTATAAGGAAATCCCCTGATGTCAGGATTGAAAATGGGATAGGTGATTTCTTCAGGGGGCTTAACTTCATTGCATATAAATTCACAAATGGCACCCTGAATAAAAATGTGCTGCCTGAGCTGCTTGGGTACATTTTCATGTTTGAGACAGACTTCCTGGTGAGGGAGAATGATGGTGGCTCTGCCAATGTCACCATTACCCTGGTTGTGGATGAGAAGCCTGAAGCCTTGATTGAGAAAATGAAACCAAGGGGAGGTGTGGAGGAAAAAGGTGATGGGATTTTCTGTTTTGACTATTACATGGGCTTTCAGGTTATTGTAGTTAATGAACTACCTGCTAAAGAAAAGGCATGGCTGGAAGCACTGATGGAACACCACTAAAACACACTGCTAAGAAATGGGATCTGCCTGAAGGGCAGGTTCCATTTTTATATTCCAAGGATAGGTCATGCAAGTAGTAAGATACTCTTCTAAAAGAAGCTAATAAATTTTTTATCTTCTGTCCCATAATTCATTAATCATACATTTTTTACTGAGTTTAATTATTCCCACTGCCCATTCCTGCAAAAACAGGGCATGAAAACTATAATGGTATACTGGATTTATAAGTAAATTGATTATATTCCAAAGAAAGAAGGTGGTTTTATTACCCAAAGATGTGCTTTTTGTGGGAAAGACATTGATGATGTGAACAAATTAGTGAAGAGTTCATTTGATGAACACATTTACATTTGTGACAAGTGCAGCAGAACTGTGATGGGGCTTATCCAGAGGGATGACAGGATGGAAGTCTGCAAAAGCAGGAGGCCCAGGGAGGAGAAAAGGAGGATGGAGAGGGAGAAGAAAAGGGAGGAAGCAGAAAAGCCATTTACTCTGACACCCCACCAGATTCACAGGGAATTGGATAGGTTTGTTATAGGCCAGGAAAAGGCAAAGAAAGTGCTGTCTGTTGCAATTTACAACCATCATAAAAGGCTGCATGATGAAAGTGGCCTGATAAAAAAATCAAATATCCTGCTGGCTGGGCCCACTGGATGTGGAAAAACACTTCTGGCAAGGACAATGGCTAAAATACTGAATGTGCCCTTTGTAATTGTGGATGTAACAAACATGACTGAGGCAGGATATGTAGGGGAAGATGTGGAAATCTGTCTGCAAAGGCTGTTGGATGCAGCAGGTGATGATTTGGAACTTGCCCAGAAAGGGGTTGTCTACCTTGATGAAATTGATAAAATTGCAAGGGCTGGTGGAAATAGGAGCATTACAAGGGATATTTCTGGAGAAGGGGTGCAGTCAAGCCTTTTAAAACTGATGGAGGGATGTGAGGTTTCCCTAAATGCCAAAAAGAAACAGCTCCAGATGGAAAAAATTACATTTGACACATCTAATGTCCTGTTTATTTGTGGCGGTGCTTTTGAAGGCTTACTTGACAGCATTGAAAACCAGCCCATTGGCTTTTCCCCTGGAACAGCAGACATTGGGCAAGAAATAAATGGAAAACTGACACAGGATTCCCTCAAAAAGTATGGCCTGAAGCCTGAACTGGTTGGCAGGCTCCCTGTTCTTTGCCCATTATCAGAATTAAATGGGCATGACTTAACCAGGATTCTTACTGAGCCAGAAGATGCCATCACTAAGGAATACCAGTTGCTCTTTGAGAAAGATTGGGCCAGCCTTATTTTTGAGGAGGATGCACTCCATGAAATTGCAAACCTGGCCCTTGCAAAAGGTACAGGGGCCAGAGGGCTTAGAACCATTTTGGAAGATGTGCTCCTTCCAACAATGTATGATTTGCCTGGACAAGACATCTCAGAATGTATTATCTCCAAAGAAACTATCCACACAAAAATCCCAACCATAGTGAAAAGAGGACAGGCTGCTGCAACTGTTTCTCCATAATAACCCTATAAAAAAAGCCCTGACAGAATCCCTGCCAAGGCTTTTCCTATAAAATGTGCCCTTTTTATAAGCACAGTTGAATCCTGGAATAAGTCTAAAAGTCATAGATACAAAAATAAGAACACTACCTTGCCATATCTTCCAATATAAGATATTCACTCCACATATTTGTGTCTGCTGTCTTAAACATAATTTTTGAGTTTTCTCCTTATCTGGTTTCATCCTTAATTCATTTACTATTTTTAAAATTACTTCTTATGTTTCTTAAATACACGACTATATTTCAGATGTATTAACACTCAATTTTTTAACATGTTCCAGGTCACTGATCAGGGTTTTTGAGTATTGTCTGGCCTCCTGACAAACACTTTCTGCCCTTTCATAATCCTCGGCAAATAGAGCATCAATTGCCTGTTTCCCATAGGAATGGAACTTTTTATGTTTTTCACCCAGCTCCTTCCAAAGTTGTAAAACCTTTGGTTTAGTTGGCTCTATTGCATAATAAAAATGACCAAAACCGCATTTTCTGTCATCAACCTGCAATGGCAGAATTGTCCGCCCTTTGACAATCTGTTCGAGATTTCCCAACCAATTCCTGTGTGCGATAATTGCTTTCTCAATATATTCAGCAAAATTCTGATCCTCCAGCTTGTAGAAGGCATCCTTAGTCATAGCGCCCATAACTTTGATGGACATATCCAGCGTCGATTCGATTGTCTCCAATGGTTTGACAATACCGTCAATATTTTTGCCATGTTCCCGCAAATGTACTGTATTCTCATGTAACACGCTACACTGACTATTAATATCTGAAGAACGCGCCTCAAGCTCGATAATGGAGCTGCTGATCTCCTCACTGATGCTTGCCAGAGAAGAGATATCGCTCGTAATTTTCTCTAAATATTTCCGATTGTCCTCATTCACTTTCCACACATGACTGATATTCTGTGTGACAGTTTCCAGCGCCTCAATGGTATTATCCACGCTCTCCACGCTCTTGGCAGATGCGGTCAATATATCTGACACAAAATTTCCCATACTTGCAGTCAACTGCCGTGTTTCATCGGCTAACTGCCGGATCTCTTCTGCGACAACCGCAAAGCCTTTACCAGCGTCCCCTGCCCTTGCCGCCTCAATGGATGCATTCAGCGCAAGGAGATTTGTTTGTGAAGAAATAGAATTGATTCCAGCAATCACATTATTCATCTGACCGATAATCTCAGAAAGCTGGTTCATGTCTTGCTGCATTTCTCTTGATGCACTGATCGTGCTATCAGATAGTCCCTTAGTATCCGTCAACTCTTGCTGGCTCTCATCGATACGCTGGTAGACTGTGTTCGATTCCTCTGAAACTTCAATAATTGTGTTGGTCAGCTCTTCATGCTGCACAGATACTGCCTTGGATATAGAATCTGCCTCGTTCGAAGCTGTATGTATCAATTCAGTAGCGTCCGAAACGCTATCCGATACCTTCTGAAGGATTTTCGAATAGTGATTCAGGGAAAGATCCAATGAACTAATCTGCATCACAGAATCCAAAATATTTGCTATCACTTCCTCAAACTGGGAGCGTCCCATGAGCAGGCGTCGATAGATCTGTTCCAGCTCAGCGGATTTTTTTCCATAATCGGCCTTTGCCAATTCTGACATTGCCAATAGTAAATTCTTCTTTTCTGATTTCATTAAAATACTCATAGCCATCCTCTTTTTAATGAATTTTTTATATTTTTCTGTAGATATATTCTTCTTGTAGTCCTCATCCTCTGCACAACAAAAAATCCACACCATTTCTGACTTTATGTGTGCTTACGATTTTTTTCACGCTCTCGACATTCTGGACATATATAAAATACTTTCAAATCATATGACAGAAATTCTTCACCCATTTGTTCACGTAGAGAAGCAGTCAAATCTTCAAACGAGATGTCCGTCAGTTTACTGCACCTTTGACAAATCAAATGGTCATGCTTAACAATCCGGTCATATCTGTCTGACATATTTTCAATAGATACTTTGCGAATCAGCCTGGCTTTCCATAGCTTATTCACATTATTATAGACTGTTGCCAAAACAACTTTCGGATACTCTTTTTTAAGTTCAGCATATATTTGTTCTACTGTCAAATGTTCCGTAGACGTGTTAATTATATTATATATTTTTTCCTCATATTTTGTCATTCACTTCCCTCTCATTTTTAGAATTATTCTAATTTTTTTATATTAATTCTAACATGTAAAAAAATATTGTCAAGAAAATTATTTACATTAATTTCCTTTTGTATAAATAGATTTGGTACATAATCTAAAATCTTCCTATGTTTCATAAGATAAAAATCAATAAGAACCACAAAAACACCCTTAGTCATGAATTTCTAATCACAACTAGGGGTGTTCAAATCTGTTTTTTCACTGCCATATGAATTTTTTGCATTCAAGATCGCTTTCTTGATGAACATGCCTGCCGTCTATCATAATCAACCGGAGAACAGCTTTACCTTGTCGGCATTTGGAATCCATCCAGCGCCTGGTTCAAATAATCGTTGAATGGTTTCATAATACGGAACAGCTTTATCGCTTCTGTTATAAATATTTGCTCATCAAGCAAATCCTCATCTTTTAACGGATATTCCAGATACCAGCTTTTGAACTTTAAGTATTCTGCCTGCGGATGCTCTTTGTCATATCCAACAGGAACATTCTTGAGCGATGTCCCCTGAACCGTAAAATATTTTTGAAACTCTGGCGCATGGATGATTTTTTCAAATTCTTCGCCATGTTCTGTTATATAGCCGCGGATCCTGGTCGTTGCGTCCTTAAACATACTTGCAAATAAACCGCCGCCAAGGAAAGACTGACCGTTCGGTTTAATCATCAGATAATAACCAACAGGAATCGGCAGTTTTCCTTTCGAAGAAATATGCGCGCGGAACGCTGGATTGTATGGGGATTTATCATGGCTAAACCGAGTATCTCGTACCAGTTTAAAGGTGAGAGCCTTTGGTTGGTTATGCAGAATACTGCTGTCAAATTCCCCAATACCCAGGATTAACTTCTGAATCAATTCTTCAAACTGCGTATTTGCCTCTTTGTTTTCCGCTTTATGTGCATGATACCATTCCCGATTATTATTCTGGCTCAAATCAGTCAGGTATTTCAAAATTAAATTCATGTTCATTGCTCGCACCTCCTACGCATTTCCCACAATTGAAAAAGAAGGACCGTTTAGAAAATCTTCAATAAACTTTTTCAAACTTCCCGGAGATTGGTAAGTTTTGCAGAAGGAAAATTCATGGGATATTCCATCAATCTCCTCCATCGCTTCCTTGACTTTAAGCATTTCTTTTGGCACAGCTGTGGTAAAATCCAGGTGTGCGGGATTGATTCTGCGGTTTTGAATGGCATAGTTTACTCGGTCCGCACAGTGACATGTCCCGTTTCCGTATTCGCCACAGTATTCCTTCAAGAAATCTGCTACCTTCTTTCGGACCCTTGAAAGACGCTGACGGTATGCCTCTGGCGTAATTCCCAGAATATCTCCGGCAATTCTGCTGTCAACCTTGAACATCGTACCAAGAATAAAGACACAGCGGCTTTCGGCATCCAAACACTGCAGCATTACATTGGTACAGGAAAGTTTGAGTTCTTCCGCCAAAATAGACTGTTCCACATTCTGTGTCAGATCCGGCACATCACTAATTTTTGCGTTTTTAATATCCTCTCCATAAAATTCAAAGCTGAGCGGGAATTTTGCAAACATATGCTTCTTATAATTTTTCAGATGATTGGAGGCGATACTAAATACCCAGGTTGAAAATGAACTCTCTCCCTTAAATGAGGATAAGTGGGTAATGATTTTGAGCAGGATATCCTGTGTCGCATCTTCTGCATCTGGAAAGGTTCCCAGCATACGAAGGGAAAGATTGAATACCAAATCCTGCACGCTCACAAGAACGGTTTCCAGTGCTTTCTTGTCTCCCGCTGTGGCTTTCTGAATTAACTCAAATAACTCTTCGTTTGTGAACTGGTTCATAGTTCCTCTTTTCTGAAGCGCAGATTCTATTTTATACGGAAATACAGCAGGACACAGCCAGCTCCAACCAACCTTGCAGCACTTCAAAGCAAAGTTTTATCCGTATATTTATTTAGACAATGTTTTCTTGTCCGTGTGACAGGAAAATTAGATAAAACATTATTCTCCTATTTTATTTTGTGTCTGGCTGCTTTCTAATATTTAGAGAATTTTTCTTCTGTGAAATTATTTTCTGCTTTCTTAATTCCTTGCTTACCAATACAACAGACAGTATAAATGCTGCAAAATCGGCAATAGGTCCTGCAAATAATACCCCCATAATTCCAAACCTAAGAGGGAGCATCAAAATAAAAAGATAAATGCGCATAAAAAGAACTGCAAATTCAAGATACAGCTTGTCTCCATCTCCAAACAGAGAAATGATTTGCTGCGGAAAACATTGTAACAGGAAAAAACCAATTGTAGAAACAATCATATTCCATTTTATGGCAGGCAGATATGCTTCCCGCATGCGCGCATATTGTTCTGCCCCATAATTAAAGCCTATAATTGGTTGAACCCCTTGTGATATTCCAACAACTATAGCAAGAATAATCGCATTTGTTTTCATTACAAGAATGGTATTTACTATAGCGTCTATCATCATATTTGTTATAATTAGAAACGGCATTCCCACTAAGATAATACCGGCATACTGTTGTGCAAAGAAAAACACCTCTTTTGTGGCTCCAGACAATTTCAAAAGTTGTGTCAACATACTTTCCCCAATTAACAGATAAGCAAGTCCGAAAATCACCATCAGGGTTATACCATTCCCTGATTCCATCGCTGCCGATTCCAATCAACAAAGAAATTGCCAGACAAATTGTAGAGAATGGATAAAAAACATTGGTTGCAGCATTTCCAAGATATCCTACCCCCTGACCAATAAAAATCTGATCTACAATATTGTAGAGTGAACTGACCAAAGGAATCTCTTTTATTACAAATGATGGACACTTTTTCGATACCGCCGTAATTCTTCTTCGCTGACATTTCCTATAATTTCATCGAGAAATAGCAGCAGCTTTTTCTTGTCTTTTGGAAGCCGCCCATAAAACTGATACGCATTGGAAGCCCCCATTGCCGCAAATACTGTTGGTATCTGCAAATTTTCAATGAGTGTCCGTATTTCTTTGTATTTTTCAAGTTCGCCTTCCTCTCGCCAGTTCCCACGCTGTATCTCGGCATAAAGTTCAGAGTCGGGATAAATTGTAAGCATATTCGCTCCAATGAGTGTAGGATGTATCTGATTGCATAAATTAGCTGTCAATTTTGCTCCGATTTCTCCACGGCCTGCTCCAGAAATACTTACCAAGTAAAAGAAACTATAATGAATACCTGCTGTATCTAATCTTTGACATTGCTCAATGATGTCCGCCGAAGTATATCCCTTGTTCATAAACCGCAGAGCTTTGTCGTCTCCTGTTTCTATTCCAATCGTCAGACCATCGTACCCAAAAGCACGCAGTCTGGCAAGCTCTCCATCCGTTTTAGGCATAATATCTGTAATTCTGGCAAATGAGCCAATAGAATTTACCGAAGGAAGATATTTATGGATTCGCTCTGCAATGGCAATCAATTTGTCATAAGACAATACGAATGGATTCGCTCCTGTTAAAAACACTCGGTTGGCAGCCTCGCTGTCTTGATTCTTGATTGCTCTTTTCATCTCTTGTAAATCATCCTCAATATTCTCCATAGGAGACATTCTGAAATTGAACGGCAAATCATTGTATAACGTACAAAACTTGCATTTATGATGCGTACAGCCTGCCGTTACCTCTAATAGCAATGATGCCGCTTCGTATGGTGGCCGCCAAATTGTTCCTGTGTAGTGCATAAATACTTCTCCTTCCGTGTTTCCAGTATATTCTTACACCATATAAAATACCCACAGGATATGTCCTTTTTCCTGCGATGCTTATAACAAACAGGTATACGCATATGGTGATTTTTTATTTATACTCATTATACTTTTATACCATGTTTTTACAAGTACTGTACTTTTTTGTAGTATCAATGCCATAATGTATTTCGATTTTTCCTATTTTGTACTATAATAAACAAATAAAAAATGGAGAATTCAAATATAATGTGTACATAAATTAATTAGTGTGCTAGAGTGTATTTGAAAAAGGAGTGGCAGCAATGAAAAAAAGCACATTATCCATCGAACGCTGCAAGACAGTTTCTACTATACAGAAAATTTTAGGCGGCAAATGGAAAATCGAAATTATATATTATATCGCCTTTCAAAATATACACCGTTTTGGGGAACTTCGCAGACATATTGGTGATATTACAGATTCAAGCTTGACAAAGCAGCTTCGTGAATTAGAAGCAGACGGCTTCATTACCCGCCATGATTACAACGAAGTCCCTCCCCATGTGGAATATCACCTAACTGACTTGGGGGAAAGTTTCATTCCTGTATTTGAACATATGAAACAATGGGGAGAAGAAAATCTCCGCACACAATAATTCTTTCTCAAAAAGACAGGGGGCGTTGCAAAAAAGGTGAATAGTCACCTTTTTTGCCTGATGATTGGCGGCAACTATTTACAGCTTTTCATAGTAAACCAACTCCTTCAAAGGAATACGCTGTGTGGCATGACGTTCCGGGTCGGCAGGGCTTCCCTCTGCATATCCTACTGCTAAAATATTAATTGGCTCAAGGGTATCTGGAAGCCTAAATTCCTGTCTGATCACATCACTCTTAAAATAGTATATCCATACAGATCCCAATCCTAACTCAGTTGCTTGCATCATCATATGGTCTGTAAGGATTGACGCGTCTATATCAACCGTTTTTTTGTTATCATATGGTCGAGTCCATGCTTTGCTATGTTCAGAGCAAACGATGATTGCCAGTGGCGCTCCATAAATATTAGCCGCTTTTCCGATTTTGTTCAGTCCTTCATCCTCCTGCACAACAATAAGGCGCACCGGTTGTAAATTTGCCGCCGTTGGCGCTACATGAGCAGCTAATAAAATCTTTTCCAGCTTTTCTGGTTCTACCTTTTTGCGCTTGTAATCACGGACAGAGTAACGTGATTTCGCAATTTCTAAAAAGTTCATAAATATTCCTCCTGTAGTTATTTGAGTTTCTCAATTTTTTATATTACCTATAGTTCAGTACCAAAAGGTCTTGCTGCCTTTGGCAGCCTAGACATCTTGCGCCAAAAGTGTTTCCATCACAAAGTGATGAAAACCTTTTGCTGCTATGAATTTATAAAATGGGGAAGCTCAAATGTAATTAAACTTGTATTTTAGGTTTCCCTATACTATAATTATATCTTAAACAAATCTAAAGACAAGAATGCACTTTTTAGGTAGATACTATCCAAAAAGTAAGTTAGGAGAGATTTTTATGAGCAAAAATTGTAAGAATAGTTATAACTGTCCCATAGAAGCTACCATTGACTTGATTGGCGGAAAATATAAATCAGTCATTCTGTGGCATCTTATGGGTAAAACTTTACGATACAGTGAACTACATAAATTAATCCCCAAAGCAACTGATAAAATGCTGGCGGAGCAGCTAAGAGAACTTGAGCACAGCGGATTGATAAATAGAAAAGTCTATGCTGTCGTTCCGCCCAAGACAGAATATTCTTTAACAGATTTCGGCAATACTCTTGCCCCCATCTTAGACTCTATGTGCGATTGGGGTACTGTTTATTTAGATGAAATGAACTAAAAAAATGAAAGTCATTCCTTATCCCATACACTCACTATGCTTTTACTCTTCCACTTTCCACAAAAAATACGACATATACGAAATTGCTTAAATACAAATCTTTTTAAAAGATTATCTTTCTAAAAGCTATGAAATACAAATAAGGCAGAACATTTTGATACGCTCTGCCTGTAACTTTCTGCCCTTAGATAATATGATATTCCTCATAAAGTTCCTGACGGTATTCTTCATCCTGCGATACTCTAAGAATATCAGATAACCGTCCATCTTCATTTAATAATATTATCAGTTTAGCCAATTTATCTTCTCCACGTTTTTCTCCAATTTTTTGATTCTCCTGGTCACGCATTAACAACGTCATATATTCATGCCTCTGCTTCTGTTTTCATGTAGCGTTCTGCTTCTTCGGGAGAAAGATTGTATTTTTCTTGTATCTTCTGAAAAATTTCGGCATCTGGTATATTAAAATCCCTTAGTGAAGATACTGTACCTAAAATTCCAACCTCCATTCCGATTTTCCGATTTTCCCTGTCACGCATTAACAACGTCATATACTCATGCCTCCATTTCCGATTCTTCTTCGCTTTCTCCACAGCACGTTTCAGCTTCTTCACAAATGTATCTTCTGATGGTCTGCCTGCCACGTAATCCAGGAACGCTTTTGCATCCAAGCGGACACCCTTTGCGTCAAAATCCTCTTTTATTGTCTTTTGTAGTTCAGGATATTCCACATGGTCAATATCCAAATCTGGCAGAATCCTCTGCAGTAATTCTTTACACAGTTCCGGGTTCTGCATGACTTTCCCAAACAGGAAATCATTGGATATGCTTAATTCTTCCCAGCTTGTTTGTCTGGTTTCTATATTTATCTGCTCTTCTTCATTGCATTTCATTTTGCTTTACCTGCTTTCTGTCACTTCCTTACCGGGAAACTGTATCTTTCATAAAGCTGCTTTCTTTTATAGTTCTATTATACACAGTCCCCCGCTAAATTACAATCATTCAACACTTTGCTTTTGTATTTTTATTCTTTCAAAATAACCAGCTTATTGGGGAAGCACTCTACATGTACACTGCACCCTTCTTCAAATCCGCACTTCTACTCTCTTTCATTCTCAAAAACTTTCGTTCCCTTTCGCCCTCACTTATGATATGGTTCTTTCATCATAATGCGATAACTACGATAGACCTGTTCTAATAAAATAACTCGCATTAACTGATGTGGAAATGTCATCTTAGAGAAGCTCAATTTAAAATTAGCATATTGCAAAACTGCACGACTAAGCCCTAAAGAACCACCAATCACAAACTGAATATGGCTTACTCCTTGAACCCCAAGCTTTTCCACTCTTTCCGCTAATTCTATGGAATCTAACATTGTTCCATCAATAGCCAATACGCAAACCCAGGCATCCTCTTTGATATATTTTAACAAACGTTCTCCTTCTTTTTCGCGAATCATCTGCTCTTCCGTTTCACTGGCATGATCTGGCGTCTTTTCGTCCGCAACTTCGATAATTTCCAATTTACAATAGCGCCTCAATCGTTTTTCAAACTCACCAATGGCCTGTCGATAAAACGCCTCTTTTACTTTTCCCACTGCTAATATAGTGATTTTCATCTATTCTCCTTCCTTTCTTACACGAAATAATGAGGTAATTGTTGTAATATTCTCCCATTTCCATTATAATAAAAGTATTGACACAAACTGGAGGTAGAATCAATGTCAGATACAGCAAATAAAACTCCACATACTTATGTGGATGCAGGAAAAAAATTAGAAGACGCCGCTTCTACCGCATGGTCATTCACTTTTTTGGGAATCATGGGCGTTGCGGCCCTGATCCTGATCTGGGCAGGAATTTTCCCCTTAGACATATCCTATGGCACATTAATGTTTGGGACGCTCATTATGGGGATCTTATTTTTGATCTTTATCTTTGTAGGTATTCGGGCATTTTTGGACAAGAAAAAACTGCGCTCCATCAAGGCAGAGGAAGATGCCAATATTTGCCAGATTCGCCAATGGTTTCAAGAATATTATTCTGCAGACGCCATCTCCAACGGAATGGATGAAGATGATCTCTCCATTGATCAACTATATTTTCTGCGTTCTGAAAATATCAGCCGTCTTTTGACAGAACAATTTCCAGAACTAGAAGAGTCTTTTGCAGAATATATGTTAGAGAACATCTATCAGATGTATTTTCCTGATTAATAATCAGATCTGATCTTTGTAAATTACATGCAATATCAATACAACTAATTATTATAGAGGTGAAGGAATATGGAATTATTAAAAGAAAAAATCAGACAAGAAGGCATTGCTGTAAATGAACATATATTAAAAGTGGACAGCTTTATCAACCATCAGGTAGATCCTGTACTAATGCAGGAAATGGGAAAGGATATTGCCGATCATTTTAAAGACAAAGGTATTACCAAAGTTGCTGCTATCGAAAGTTCTGGCATTGCCCCAGCGCTAATGGCTTCTTTAGCTTTAGGAGTTCCTTTAATTATCTTAAAAAAACAACCCTCCAAAATCCTCAACCAAGATTTATACCAGACAGTTGTTACTTCCTTTACCAAAGAGACAAATTATGAGCTCACACTGTCAAAAAAATATATCAGCGAAGAGGATCATGTACTGATTGTTGACGATTTTCTTGCAAACGGAGAAGCGGCTACCGCAGCTTTACGCTTGCTGCGAATGTCCCATGCCACCATTGCAGGCCTTGCCGTCTTAATTGAGAAATCTTTCCAACCTGGTCATGACAAACTGAGCGCTCAAGGAGTTGAAATATATGCCTTGGCACAAATCGCAAAAATGGCAGAAAACTTGATACAATTTAAAGAATAATCTAATTTGCAGCTCTTGACGATATACTATATTTTGAGTTTCCCATTTTGCAATTTATAGTACCAAAAGGGGACTGTCGCACTAACATCAATTACAATTTATAGATGGGATTCAGGTGTAATAATTGACGCCTGGATCCCATCAGGAACTGCCGTATCAAAAAAACTACTCATTAAGTACCGTTACTATTTCTCTTTGCCTTTCAGCAATGTTTTCAGCTTCAAAGCTTTATCAATATTTCCATCTACCTTAAGTTTTTGCAAGGTGACAGCCATAAGCGGATCCAATTTTCCTTTCGCAATCTTTTTCAAAGTTTTGGCAGAACAAGTGAAAATTACATCCCTGTCATAGTACTCATATGGTTCTACATACAACTTACCTTCCTTGACCTCCACATAAAAAATTCCTGCCGCATCCCCTGTGATATTAAACTGATATGCTAAGTGTTCTGTAATTCCACTGGCGTCAGCAGCCATCAAAGTTTCTTTTACTTCTGCAAAAAATGTTTCATACGTCATAATTCCTTCCTCCTTAAAAATCAAACAATGACAATTGGTTAGACTCCGGCAGTTCCCCCAAAATCCCCAAATCATCCATCAAATCAATAACCGTCTTAGACACCTTGGTCCGCTGACGGAAATCATCTTTAGATAAAAACGGCCCATCCTTCGCCGCTTCCACCACTGCTTCAGCCGCCTTGTCCCCCAGACCTTCAATTGTGTCCAGGGCAGGCATCAGTTTGCCATCAATAATCTGAAAGGCATGCGCCTGCGCGGTAAACAAATCCATTGGTATAAATGTAAATCCTCTGGCATACATCTCCTGAACAATCTTCATATCCTTAATGGTATCTTGCTCTTTCTTAGTCAGGGATTCCTTTCTGCGCTCAAAATCAGCAAGGACATAATTTAATTTTTCTTTACCCTGACACATTAGTTCATAGCTAAAAGACGTAGCGCGAATGCTGAAAAATGCTGCATAGTAAGCCAATGGATGAAAAACTTTACAATAGGCAATACGCCATGCCATCATGACATAGGCAGCCGCATGTGCCTTAGGAAACATATATTTAATTTTTTTGCAGGACCAAATATACCAGTCTGGCACTTGATGCTCTGTCATTGCCTGCTCCCATTCCGGTTTCAAGCCTTTTCCTTTGCGGACACTCTCCATAATCGTAAAACTCAATTCACTCTCCATGCCCATACCGATCAAATAAGTCATAATATCATCACGTGTACAGATTGCTGTGGAAATGGTAGCCTTCCCATCCTGAATCAACGTCTGAGCATTGCCAAGCCAGACGTCTGTTCCATGAGAAAGCCCGGAAATACGCACCAGATCCGAAAAAGATTGCGGATTGGTATCAATCAACATCTGGATTACAAAATCTGTGCCAAACTCTGGAATTCCCAGAGAACCCAATTTACAGCCGCCGATATCTTCCGGCTCAATCCCTAACGCCTTTGTACTCTGAAACAGAGACATTACATCTTTATCATCCAGCGGAATTTTCTGGGCGTCAATCCCAGTCAAATCCTCCAACATACGAATCATGGTAGGATCGTCGTGCCCAAGAATATCCAGTTTTAACAGATTATGATCAATGGAGTGATAATCAAAATGTGTTGTGACAATATCGGTGGACATATCATTTGCTGGGTGCTGAATCGGGGTAAAGGAATGGATTTCCTCCCCAATGGGAAGCACAATGATTCCCCCTGGATGCTGTCCGGTAGTGCGCCGAACACCAACACATCCCTGTACAATACGTTCTATCTCACACTTACGCTTGCGAACGCCCCGCTCCTCATAATAATTTTTAATATACCCAAATGCAGTTTTATCTGCCAGTGTACCGATCGTACCAGCACGATAAGTCTGTCCATATCCAAAGATCACTTCACAGTAAGCATGTGCTTTACTCTGATATTCTCCTGAGAAATTCAAGTCGATATCTGGCTCTTTATTACCCTTAAAGCCCAAAAAGGTTTCAAACGGAATGTCAAATCCTTCTTTGATCAGAGGCTCTCCACATACTGGACAATTTTTATCTGGCATATCACATCCTGCGCGCCCCGCAAAAGCTCTCACTTCCTCTGAATCAAAATCACTGTAATGGCACTTCTTACAATAATAATGTGGCGCCAGCGGATTGACTTCTGTGATACCAGACATAGTAGCCACAAAGGAAGAACCAACCGAACCCCGGGAACCGACAAGATATCCATCCTCATTGGATTTCCATACCAGTTTCTGTGCAATAATATACATCACCGCATAACCGTTAGAAATAATGGAGTTTAATTCCCGCTCCAGCCGTTCTTGTACAACTGTGGGCAGATCATCCCCATAAATCTCATGTGCTTTATTATAACAGATATCCCGCAGCATTTGATCAGAATTTTCAATCACTGGCGGACATTTGTCTGGACGCACAGGAGAAATCCGTTCACACATATCTGCAATTTTATTGGTATTTGTGATTACGATCTCCTCCGCCTTCTCACTGCCCAGATAGGCAAATTCCTCCAACATTTCCTCCGTGGTACGCAAATATAAGGGCGCCTGGTCGTCTGCATCCTTAAATCCTTTTCCAGCCATAATAATTCTGCGGTATACCTCATCCTCTGGATCCAAAAAATGTACATCACAGGTAGCTACCACCAACTTACCAAAATCCTCCCCAAGTTTCACAATCTTGCGATTGATTTCTTTTAATTCCTCCTCGGATGCCATAGCAGGATTATCCCCCCGCAGCATAAAAGCATTATTGCCCAATGGCTGGATCTCCAAATAATCGTAGAAACGCACCAGCCTGGCAATTTCCTGCTCCGAATTTCCCCGCAAAATCGCCTGATACAGCTCCCCTGCCTCACATGCAGAACCAATCAACAGGCCTTCTCTATGTTTTATAAATTCGCTTTTAGGAATTTTGGGCTGCCTATGAAAATACGTCAAATGCGCTTCTGATACCAAGCGATATAAATTGATCCGTCCAGTATCATTTGTGGCCAGAATAATTGCATGATGGCTGGGAAGCTTTTTTATATTCTCTACAGAAGATTCTCCAAGTTCATTGACCTGCTCTAAGGTATCTATCCCCCTGTCTTTCAGCATTGTTAGAAATTTGACAAAAATTTCTGCGGTACAGGCCGCATCATCTACCGCCCGGTGATGATTCTCCAGAGAAATTTTCAAAGCCTTAGCCACCGTATCTAACTTATACCGATTGAGATGCGGCATCAACATTCTGGCAAGCGCCACGGTATCAATCACCGTATATTTACAGGGCAGTCCCTGCCGTTCACAATTTTTACTGATAAAGCTCATATCAAAACCAGCATTGTGTGCTACCATAATAGCGCCTTCACAAAACTTTAAAAACTCTGGTAAAATCTCTTCGATCTTAGGCGCTCCCAGCACCATATCATCCCGAATACTGGTTAATTCTTCAATTTTAAATGGTATTGGCACTTCTGGATTGACAAATGTGGAAAAACGTTCCGTAATTCTTCCGCCGCATACTTTCACCGCACCAATCTCAATAATCTTATTATTGGCAGGGGAAAATCCTGTTGTCTCAAGGTCAAAGACCACATAAGTATCATCTAAACTCTGGCCATTTGGATTTTCGATAATATTTTTCAGATCATCCACTAAATAAGCTTCCACACCATAGAGAATTTTAAAATCGTCCCCTGGCGAAACCGCATGATTAGCGTCTGGAAACGCTTGTACATCCCCATGATCTGTGACAGCAATCGCCGGATGGCCCCATTTGATCGCTCGTTTGATAATATCCTTTGCCTCCGAGACACCGTCCATATCGCTCATCTTTGTGTGACAATGAAGTTCCACACGTTTGCGGGGACTGGTATCTACCCTGCCGCTGGTAAAATCCTTAATTTTCTTAATCCCAGTGACGCAGCCTATGGTAAGCTCCCCATCAAACTTATCAATTGTGGTCACACCTTTGATTTTCAGAAATGCTCCCTTTTTGACTTCCGCAGTGATATCCGCTACAAGTTCATTTTTGGCAAACATTTTTACTGTGATGGTATCTGTAAAATCTGTGACAGAAAACATGATAATGGTTCTCTCATTACGGATCTCTCTAGTTTCCAGGCTTAAAACTTTGCCCCGAATTACTACTTCTCCCATCTCTCCCACAATCTGCTCAATCAAGATGGTATCATCCTCAAATTCTCGCCCATAGATAATATCAGGATTATCGGAACGCTTAAAACCTCCCGAAAATCCGCCTCTGCTTCTGCCGCCAAAACTTCCTTTTCTCTCCTTGCCTGATTGTGCTTTTCTGGAAGCTGGAACTTGGTTTTGATTTGTCCCTGTCCGTTCTATTGCCTCTAAATTAGAATTTTCTATAGACTGTCCAGTCAATTCTTCCTGGGGAATGCCCGCCGCCAACAAAACAGAATCAGGCGTAAAGGGTGCGGCGGTTTGTCCAAAATTGATATCTGTCTCAGGCAATGGCGCTCCTGCCTCCGAAAATTCCTGTTCTTCCTTATTCTGGGTATTTCCAAAAGAGGATTGCGCAATAATGCTATGTACTTCATTCTGTATACGCAGATCACTGTCTTTCCGATGTTTTTTCTCCTTTGGCTCCGTATATTCCACTCGAATGTCAACATCCAACCCGCATCGTTCACAGATAATTTTTTCTAAAATTTGTACCATTTCCTCAGATTTTTGCCTCGCTATCACCGAATCTTCCAAGTTAAGCATAAGCTTTTTCTCATCAGGAAATTCGATCTGTGCCATCTTTAAGACACTGTATTCCAAGAGACTATAGGTGCGAAATTCTTCCAATACACTATCCTTATATACATTCATCAATTTCTGTGGATTATATTGTGCAGAGAGCTTAAATTTTTCAATAATTTTTACCGAAAGTTTTTGTTCTGGAAAAAGCTGTTTTTTAATATCTCTCTCCAGCCGAAAAATCCGATTCTTCTCAATCAGCCTGGAACTCAACAGATAGACCCGCAGATGATCTCGCTGACGGTTTGTAGAAACCTTTGTAACTTCTACGTCTGCCATCAGCCGTTCTATCTCTGATGGCACCTTTAAATCTGGAAAAACCTCAAAAAACAGCTTGCCCATAGCTTCACTCACTCCAATGCAACAATTCATAGCGGAGCGCATCTAACAGCTCCTCTTCTTTGACCTTCTTATAGACTTTTCCATGCTTGATAATCAGACCTTCGCCAATTCCTCCAGCAATACCGATATCCGCCTCTTTCGCCTCACCTGGACCATTTACCACGCATCCCATCACAGCAACCTTTAAATTCAGCGGAATATCACTGACCATCGTCTCCACCTGATTTGCTAGACCAATCAAATCAATCTGAGTTCTGCCGCAAGTCGGACAGGACACCACCTCTATTCCGCCCTTGCGAATGCCAAGCGTCCGCAAAATAATTTTCGCCGATTTGATCTCTTCCTGAGGATCTCCTGTCAAAGAAACACGGATGGTATCTCCTATCCCCTGGCTTAAGATCATCCCTAACCCCATTGCTGATTTAATATTACCACTGGTAAGCGTACCAGATTCGGTAATTCCCACATGCAGAGGATAATCTGTCTGATCTGCAATCAATTCATGCGCCCGAACACACATCATCACATCAGAAGACTTTATGCTGATTACCAGATTATCATAGCCCAGCTCCTCAATGATATGAACTTTATCTAAGGCACTTTCCACAATCCCCTCTGCAGTAACACCATGATATTTTTCCACCAGCTCCTGTTCCAGAGAACCACTGTTCACTCCCACACGTATTGGAATATTTCTCTCTTTTGCCACGTCAATCACCGCCCGAATCCGCTCGTTGGAACCAATATTTCCCGGATTAATGCGAATCTTATCTGCGCCATGTTCCATAGCGGCAATCGCAAGCCGATAATCAAAATGGATATCTGCTACCAGCGGAATGGTAATTCCTTTTTTAATCTCCGCCAATGCCTCTGCCGCTTCCATCGTTGGAACTGCACAGCGGATAATTTCACAGCCAGCCGAGGTAAGCTGCTGAATCTGCGCTATCGTGCCTTTGATATCTTCTGTATGTGTATTAGTCATAGATTGTATGAGAATTGGATTTTTACCGCCAATCCTACGACTGCCTATCTGTACTTCCCTGGTAGGTTTCCTGACAATTTGTTTTTCCATAATTTGTTTCCTCTCAGTAGGTAACATCCCGTTTTAGATTTCCTGTCACAGACCAAAGATGGGACTGTCGCATTATTATATTTATTCGTTCAAAAGGTCTTTACACTTTAGCGATATATTTCCTTTCCATCACATGGCTCCAAACCTGTTTGCAGTGTCCCAAACGTCTATAGAATATTTCTTATATCATTAAACATAACAAAGACCATCAGCGCCATCAACGCCATCAACCCCACAAAATGTACCATACCTTCTTTCTCTGGATCTATCTTCTTTCTGCGCACTGCTTCAATCAGGAGAAATACCAGACGACCGCCATCCAAAGCTGGAATTGGCAAGAGATTCATAATACCCAGATTTGCAGAAAGGAAAATAGAGAAATTGACCATGCTAAGGATCGCAAATCCTGTCCCTCCGGCAGACTGACTGTTATCATAAGTGTCACCCATAACTTTTACAATTCCCACCGGTCCAGACAAATCTTTCAGGCCAACCTTTCCCGTCACCAACATCCGCAAACTCTCCATTGTATTGCAGATCCAATATCTTACCTCGTAGAAACTTCCAGTAAAAGTCTCCAATAGATTTCCTTTTTCCCGATAAGGACTGCCATTCATACCGAGTAACTCCCTGCCGCTCTCCTGATCTAGTTTTGGCGTCAATGTAGCTGTATAGCGTTCTCCCGCTCTTTTATATACGACCTCAACACTTTCACCGGGATGGAACATAGAATACTGGCTGACTTCTCGGAAAAAATGAGTGCGCGAACCATTCATAGAGATAATCTCATCCCCTTTTTGCAGTCCTGCCTCCTCTGCGGGAAATCCCTCTCTGACACTTGTCAATACAGGGCGGTCATACCCCACGCTGGCAATCACAATCAGTGCAAACAGCCATGCCATAATAAAATTAAAAATTGGTCCCGCCGCTACTACGCTGATGCGTGCCCAGACAGATTTACTGTTAAATGCGCGGTCATCCTGGCTTTCTCCATCCTCACCCTCCATCATACAGGCGCCGCCAAACGGAAGCAATTTCAGGGAATACTTTGTCTCACCTTTGGTAACTCCCACCAGCGTTGGTCCAAGTCCCAGACAAAATTCATTGACTTTAATACCGTTTTTCTTGGCCAAAAGAAAATGACCCAGCTCATGAAATAGAATAATAATACTAAAAATAATAAGTGCAATTATAATATTCAAACTTACCACCTGCTCTCTATAAAAGAATAAACCTCTGCCTCTGTCTCAAGAATTTTCTCTACATTAGGCTGTTGCACAAAACTGCAGTGTTCCATACTTGCCTGGATAATCTCAGGAATTTCCAAAAAAGAAATCTGTTTTCTCAAAAACAATGCCACTGCTTTCTCATTGGCAGCATTATATGCTGTTGGTATATTTCCGCCTTGCCTCATGGCTGCCAAAGCAAGGGCAAGCCCCTGAAAAGTAGTATAATCCGGTTCCTCAAACGTTAAACTAGCGAGTTGATAGAAATCCAGACGCTTTCCTGAGAGACTGCGCCGTTCTGGATAATACAGGGCATATTGAATTGGCAGACGCATATCCGGCGTGCCAAGCTGGGCAATCACTGCCCCATCCTCATATTCTACCATAGAATGTATCACACTCTGTGGATGCACCACTACTTGAATCTGTTCTAGTCCCACATCAAAGAGCCATCTGGCTTCCATCACCTCAAGCCCCTTATTTACCATTGTTGCAGAATCAATGGTAATTTTTTTTCCCATCGACCAATTTGGATGGCACAGGGCATCTTCTACTTGTACTTCCTGCAATTGCTCCCGTTTTTTCCCGCGGAAAGGACCACCAGAAGCGGTAAGTAATATCTTATGAATGGAATTTCCTTTCTCTCCATTCAGAGATTGAAAAATAGCGCTGTGTTCGCTGTCCACTGGAAGGATATCCACATGATTGGCTTTTGCCAAAGGCATAATGATATGTCCCGCTGTCACCAAGGTCTCCTTATTGGCAAGCGCAATGGTTTTTCCAGCCTCAATTGCGGCAATGGTGGGACGTATTCCTAACATCCCCACAATTGCCGTCACCAATATTTCCGACTCAGGCATCACTGCAATCTCCAGAAGCCCTTCCATACCAGATAACACTTTGACCGGAAGATCTTGAACCCTGTTTCTCAGATCAGAAGCGGCTTTCTCCTCCCAGAGAACGGCAAGCTTGGGGTGAAATTCCCGAATTTGTTTTTCTAAAAGTGACAGATTACTGCCAGCCGCCAACGCCACCACTTCCAAATCCTTCTGTTCCCGAACAATTTCCAATGTCTGAGTTCCAATGGAACCAGTGGACCCCAACAATGCAATTTTCTTCATCTTCTTCTCCTATCTTATCAGAAACCTTGCCAAATAATAGAGTATGGGCGCAGTAAAAATAACACTGTCAAAGCGGTCTAAAATCCCACCATGCCCTGGAATTAATTTTCCATAATCTTTGATATCATAATTCCGTTTTACCGCAGACGCAGCTAAATCTCCGATCATGGAAATCATAGCTCCAATGGCACAGATTACCGCCAAAATAATAATATCTTCGATTGACAGATTCATCTGTCCTCGAAATATCCACCCATACAATACAGTAAGAAGGGCTGCTCCCAGCACCCCTCCTATCGCTCCCTCCACGGATTTCTTGGGACTTAACTTTGGCGCCATCTTATGTTTACCAATTAAGACTCCCACACAATAAGCACACGTATCACTACCCCAAGAAGCCAAGAAAATCAACCAAACAATATAGGCGCCTGCCGCCATAATCCTTGTCTGGTAGATACATGACAACATTACCGCCACATAAAACACACCCGTAAATCCAGCAAATACCTGATCTGCTTTGTACTCTGGAAATTTCAGTACATAGACCGCCATAGTCAGAATTAAAAATCCCAATACAAAAATTTCTTTCTCTGGAATAAAAGGAATGCCCAAATTTATATAATAGATCAACACTGCAAGATATCCCACCATACCTAGCAGAGATTTTTCTATATGAAACACGCGGTATAATTCAAACAAACCAATTACAGATACCGCAAAAAGCCCTGTCAGCAATAGATACCCGCCAGAAATAATCAGCACAAGCGCTGCTGCTACCAATACAATGCCGCTTAACAATCGTGTTCGGAACACTCCCATTCCTCCTTACAAGTTCGATACCCTGTCAGCTTGACAAAGAAGTATCTACTCCGCCATAGCGTCTGTCTCTTCTATTATAGTCTTCAATAGCTTTTACTAATTCCTCTTTTGTAAAATCCGGCCAGAGAACTTCTGTAAAATACAACTCACTGTAGGCAAGCTGCCACAACAAATAGTTAGACAAACGCTGTTCTCCGCTGGTACGAATCAAAAGATCCGGTGAAGGAATCCCTTTTGTATCTAAATAAGTTTCAAATTTTGAACAATCCAATTCATCTAAGGAAAACATATCTTCCTTATAATCTGCAAGCATCTGTTTCATAGCGCGAAGCATTTCATCTTGACTGCCATAATTGATAGCAATCTGAAAATTCAAGCCATCCTGATTCTTGGAAAATTCTTCCAGCCTATGAATACTCTCCTGGATGTCCTGGTCTAATTTTGAGGTATCGCCAATGACCCGAACACGCATATGATTTTTCTCCGCTGTTTTTATACAGTTTTTCATATAATTGCGTAACAGTTTCATTAAGGCATTGACCTCATCTTGAGGACGTGCCCAATTCTCGGTAGAAAACGCATAGACGGTCAGATATTTAATCCCCAGATTCCACGCCTCCCGACAGATCGTCTCCACATTTTTGGCGCCTTGGGTGTGCCCAAGATTTCTGGGCATTCCACGCTTCTTGGCCCATCTGCCATTTCCATCTAAAATAATCGCTACATGTTGTGGAATTACCATGTCTCCCTCCATTCATACTGATATAGGAAATCCGAAGAAATTTCCTATAAGATAAAAAAGGGGACAGGCAAACGCCAGTCCCCTATACACCCTTCAAACAGGCTTTCCCTATACGGTAAGAATTTCTTTTGATTTTTCTTCTACTGCCTTATCTACATTTGCAATATATTTATCGGTCAATTTCTGTACTTGTTCCTCAAGCTGTTTGATCTCATCCTCAGAAATATCATTGGATTTACCCATTTTCTTCAAGGCATCATTAGCATCCCTGCGGATATTACGAACCGCAACCTTAGCATTCTCGCCTTTTTTCTTGACATCTTTTGCCAATTCTTTTCTGCGCTCTTCTGTCAATTCAGGGAATACCAGGCGGATTACTTTTCCATCATTTGTAGGATTGATACCCAAATCGGAGGTCAAAATTGCCTTCTCAATCTCACGAACCATACTTGCTTCCCAAGGCTGAATTAAAATCATACGCGGCTCTGGCACAGAAATATTCGCCACCTGCTGAAGTCCGGTCGGCGTCCCATAATAATCTACCTTCAGTTTGTCCAATACATGTGGATTGGCACGTCCTGCGCGAATGGAACCAAATTCTCCCAATAAATTATCATATGATTTCTGCATCTTATTATTATATTGCTGTAACCTCTCATCCATAAATGATTCCTCCGATATAATCTACACTGTCACCCTTGTTCCTGAAAACTGTCCGCTCATCGCTTTTACAATGCTGTTCTCTTCATTCAAGCCAAACACATACATAGGCATCTTATTTTCCAAACACATAATAGAAGCTGTCAAATCCACTACGGCAAGTTTCTTATCAATAACCTCCTGAATGGATACTTCATCATATTTCATTGCAGAAGGGTTGGACTTGGGATCGCTGTCATAAACGCCATCAATCGCTTTTGCCAACAAAATACCGTCTGCCTCCACCTCAACTGCGCGCAAAACTGCTGCTGTATCTGTGGAAAAATAAGGATGCCCTGTACCGCCTGCAAAGAAACAAACAATTCCCTTATTAAAATATTTGCTGACACGATCTTTGGAAAACAGCTTTGTAAATGCTCCACATTCAAAGGGCGTCAAGATTTGCGTCATCAATCCCACAGAACGAAAAATCTCTGAGACATAGATACAATTCATCACAGTGGCAAGCATTCCAATCTGATCCGCTTTGGTTCGGTCAATGGTCTCACTGGTTCTGCCTCGCCAAAAATTACCGCCGCCAATCACGATCCCCACTTCTGTTCCCTGATCTACTAATTGCTTCACCTGTTTGGCAACCACTGTCACGGTAGGCTCGTCAAATCCTGTATGTTTCTCTCCTGCCAGCGCTTCTCCGCTCAATTTCAATAATATTCTTTTCATATTTTGCCTTCCTATTTTGATCCAAACAGGGTATCCATATCTACCTCTGCATAACACTGAGAACAGAAGCCTTCAATTACTGCTCCATTGTTAATTTGTACGGAACGGGACTTAATATTCCCCATAACGACTGCGGAAGTATCTACTACTACTGGCCCTTGCACATCAATATCGCCTTTGATCGCACCCGCAATCACTGCACTAGTCGCAGAGATATTACCAATCACCACGGAACCAAGTCCAATTTTAACTGTTCCGCTAGTAGAAATCTCTCCCTCAATCTTTGCGGAATCAGCAAAGAACTCTGCAGACTGAGTATTCCCCACAATACTTCCTGTCACTGTCATCTTTCCATTACAAGTTACATTTCCATCAATCTTACCCCGAAGTTCAAAAGAACCTGTAGATTCCAAATCACCTCTTAAAGAAGTTCCCTCTGTGATAATGGTCACTTCATCAGATACTTCCTGGGGCAAGCTGAATTGCTTTTCTGTGGTTTCTGCATTTGTATTTGCGGTATTTTCTGTGCTCAAAATATTTTCCTCCTTTGGCTTCCTCTCATCTGTATCGACAATAGTTTCTTCCTCGTTCTCCTGGATGACATCTTCCAGCTTGATTTCTGGGAGATCTGGCTCTTCCGGCGTCAAAATCACAGGCTCCTCTATTGGCGGAGTCTTTTCCACTTTTTCAAAAAGACCTTCCAATTTCTTTAACTCAGACTCCACATCCACTTCCTGTTCCAACGTATTTACAAGCAGATCGGATTGTCCTGGTTGTACATTTTCTGTCATTTCTTCTCCTGGAAGCAGTTCATTTACCGCCTGAGACAAGTCTTCCTTGAAATCTTTAAAAAAGCTCATATATGTAACCTCCATAAATTATTTTCCATAATGAGTCATACGCAAGCACAATGCTATTCCACACTGTCTACTGGTATATGCTGTATCAATTTTGTAGTATCATCAATGGGCAGCAGTTCCGCCCCTATTCCCTGCAACTGGTCAATCATTGGCACCAGCGCCTCTACAGTAGCCGCCTTTGCAGATGTATCATGCATCAGCACAACAGATGTATCATATTTCACCACTTCAGTCATTACATTCTGCACAAGTTCATCCGAAGTATATGCTTGACTGGTGGCATCGCCGCTTTCTATATTCCAATCAAAATAGGTGAGACCTTCTCCTTTCACATAGTGAATCAGATCCTTCATATCCACATTACTTACCTGATTGCTGCTTCCACCAGGGAAACGCATAATCTTAGGTGTTACGCCAGTCACTTCCTCCAAATAAGACTGCAGTTGGCTCATATCCTCTTTAAAGGCATCCAAAGATGCATAGATCATATCATATTTATGAGAATAAGAATGCATTCCAAGCGTATGTCCTTCAGCCACAATCCGCTGATAAAGTTCCCGTGAAGCATCATCATCAAATCCTACTACAAAAAAAGTTGCCTTGATATTCCGCTCTTTTAAAATATCCAAAATCTTGGATGTATTTTCACTGGGTCCGTCATCAAAGGTAAGATATACCTTGCGTGATTCTTCCACCTCTGTTGAAGTATTCTCTCCTTGCCCATTTTCCTGCGCCGCAGATTCTCCTGCTGCACCATTGTCCGACATTGATTCGGATTCTTCCTCATGCGGAGAGCTAGCGGCTTTTTCTTTCTGCTCCTCCACAACCTGCTCAACAGAGAGAATGGATTTCTCCAGTCTGTCTAACTTATTCTCAAGAAAGACCAATTTTACAAACATGGCCACCATCAGTACAGATAATATGATAATCCAAATTCCTGCCCCTGTCAGGATTGACATTTTCATTTTATTGATCCGTCTGCGTCTCATCTGCTGTTCGCTAAATCCATTTGATGTTTTTTCTTCCATGTACGGACCTCCCCGGTCTTTTAAGCACTACTCTAGATTATTGTATCACATTTTTCAGAAAACGCATTAAAAATATTTCAAAAAACATGTACTATTTTTTGGTAATATTTCATTTTTTATCTGTTTATTTCGGCACATATTTTTAATTTTTCAGATATTTTTTTATTTTCTTATATTTTTTAAGTTTTTAATATAATTGAAAACATTTGATTTCTCTGTCCAATTTTGCTCTGAAACATACAAAAAATGCTTCTTTTATTGGCCTTCTTTCCTGTATTATATCACAATATACCTCTTAAGTATTTCCCCTTTTTCAAGATTCTATTCCCTTTTCTTTCCTTTGTATGGACGTCTTTTTTTGTTTTGGCAGCGTCAACTTCATGATATTTTGTACCTGTTTCATGCTCAATTCCACTTAAAATCAGATTTTCACACCAAACAAGACATTACATTTGTACTTTTCTGTGGATAATCCGAGAAATTAACATAACAGATTTCCCTAAGATCAGATATATGCCTGCGTACATAATAAATGCCCTTTGACCCATATCAAAAAATATCCATGAACCAAACAGAAATAGAATTGCAGATATGATTGGCATCCCCCATAAATTTTTCATATTTTTTCCTGCAAAAACCCCCATAATTATAAAATATATTGGATTTATAGCAAAAAATAATACGATACAGGCGGCCATTCCCGCATCACCATTTACAAAAGAAGCTGCCAGCCAAGGTAATATCAACATTATTATCAAAGAAACGATAAACCAAAGGATGAACTTATTCTTCATAGTTTCTATATCAGCACCGCCTTTCCCTCAGTATATTATGAACTCCCTGTCCTTTTCAGACGCCTCATTCTGTAATGACGCTTGGTCACATTTTACTTATATTAAAATACTTCCTTTTGCATAGATGACCGCTTTTCCAGAAATTTTAATATTTTCACTGCAGCATTCGCAATGAAGCATACCTCCTCTTTTGGATAATTGTTTTGCTAAAAATTTATTTTTCCCCAATTTATTGCTCCATATCGGTACTAATGTACTATGAGAAGAACCTGTTACAGGATCTTCCATCATCAATTCTGGACAAAAATATCTTGAGACAAAATCAGCATTATTCCCTTTTGCAGTTATTACAACTCCGAGCCAAGATTTTAATTTTTTAAGTTTTGTATAATCGGGAATATAATTTTTAACTTCTTCTTCATCATTCATTATCACATACAAATCCCGATCAGCATAAAGTTCAAGCGGCTCATAACCGAGTAATTCCATAATATCTGGCGTTGGCAAAATGTTTTGAGGTATTCTTTTTGGAAAAGTCATCTCGTATAAATCTCCCTTTCGAATAACGCTCAAAACACCGCTAACTGTTTCAAATTTCACTTTATCTAAATTACAATCTATGTAATTAAAAACAATAAAAGCTGCCGCTAATGTTGCATGACCACAAAGGTCTATTTCAAAGGACGGCGTAAACCATCTTAATTTATAATTTGTTCCATTCTTATATATAAATGCTGTTTCGGACAAGTTGTTTTCAAATGCTATTTTTTGCAGAACTTCATCCGTGAGTATTTTTTCTAATACACATATACAAGCTGGATTGCCACGAAACAATTTATTAGTAAAAGCATCCACCACATAGTAGTCCATATGAAGTACCTTTCATTCCTTAAATTTTTGTTTATTTTATCATATATTTATGAATTTTTCTACTATGTGGTCATACTTAAAACCATATATTCTATCTCTTTTGCAGCTGTTTAATCATATAGTTCTGTCACGGATTCTATATAACCATCCTTAATCATGATGATCTCATCTGCCTGTGCTGCAAGATACTTGCTGTGCGTTACTACAATGACGCACTTTCCAAGCTCATGCGCTGTTCTTTTCAGTAATTCTATAATTTCTTCTGCCGTATTCTCATCAAGATTTCCGGTCGGCTCATCTGCAAGCAGCACTTTTGCATTACTTGCCAGTGCCCTTGCAATTGCAACCCTTTGCTGCTGACCACCTGACAACTGCAGAACATTTCTTTGCCAATCTTCACAAGGAATACCCACTTTC
>CAJTIR010000037.1 GCA_910576385.1 Lachnospiraceae bacterium | reverse complement strand
GTATCATAGATATCAGAATAACTCCTTTCTTGGGTGCATGGTTAATGGTTTCTGGCAACTCTATTATACCATATCCGGTGAGGAGTTATTTGTTTTTTGCAACAAAAAAACGCCGTATTTATACGGCTTGCGGCGTTTCGCAAACGCCTAATTCTTTACAAAATAAAAAGAGGAGGGAAGGAATGAGAGGAAAAGTATGGTCAATTCTGCTTTCCGCTGCAATATTCGCAAGCAGCGTAAACAATGTTATGATTGGCGAAACAGATACGAAAGAAGCAGAGAGGACAAAGCCAAAGGTTGCATTGGAGGAGAATAGACACTCCATAGAGAAAGTGACGCCGGAAAATGGCATGAAAGAGAAGTCGGAACTTAGCATAGATGAGTCTAAAAATATGCAAGAGACAGCATTCCTGCCAGTCTGGTTTGCAGCGCGGAATGAAAGTTATCTGGAGAGAAAGGGGTATTTCTATATTTATGTCCGTAAGAAAGGGGAACCGATCGATAAAGGCCATTGGTACAGGTTAAATATGTCAGTGGATAGTTTGTCAGCGCAGAAATCCCAAAAAATTGACTGGAAAATGACTTATCTGGGAAATATGCCCGTCTCAAAAAAAGATTGTGTAGATGAATGGATTGTGGAATCCGATCAAAATCCAACCAAAGATTTGGATTACTTTTCTTTTACGATTGAAAAAGGCAAAGCGTGGCAGGCAACAAGGCAAGATGCTTATGGCACAGAACCAGTATTGTCCGATCCAGCAGTGCTTACAGAAGAACAGAAAAATCAGGGTTTTCCCTATCCAGAGCGCTATTATATGCTTTGTGGAAAATTCTGTTACCAAGTGCAGGGCTATCGAATGTATTTTGACAAATCTGTGTTTGAAGATATGAAATTCATGGATATTGAGATTGAAAATAAGGAGATCCAGAAAAAAGATCAAAAGCTGGACAAGGATGAAAAACCCTGGACTGGGGATGGTTATTTTAAATTTGCCATCGATACCAATAATGTGGGGATGACCGCTGCTGGAGCTTCTGGACAATTTCACCATGCCATATATGGATTTTTCTTGAAACCCAACCGCTATACCATAAAATTCAATGCCAATGGCGGCACAGGAACAATGAAGAGCCAAAGTGTAAACTATGATGATGAGGTTTTGCTCAATGAGAATCAATATAGCAAGATGGGGTATCAATTTCAAGGATGGAATACAAAAAAAGCGGCGTCGTCTTCTTCTGCTGCTTTTCGAGATCGGCAAGAAGTGAAGAATCTGACAGACAAACATAAAGAAACAGTTACATTGTATGCCCAGTGGAAGCCAAAGATTTATACAGCTACTCTGGATAATCAACAAGCTGATTTGGAAACAGGGACGCCAAAATTGTATCAGAAATATGAAACAGGCTGGTACAGTGACAAAAAATGTACCAGTGCCCTGAGGGAACAGGGCAAACAGATCAATCAGGCCATCACCATACCTAAAAAGGACGGGTATAAATTTTTAGGGTATTATGATAAAAAGAAAGGCGGCACAAAGATGGTCGGCTCTGGCGGAAAATTGACTGAGAGAGGTATTTTTGAATTTAAGATGCAGGAAAATACTATCTGGTATGCTCGTTGGGAGCCAAAGATTTACCGTATCACGTTAGATCATTGCCTGAAAAAACCAGAAGTTGTTGGCACAGACAAATTATATAAAAAATTCCAAAAGGGTTTGTTTTTTGATGAGTTATGTGAACAAAAAATAAGTCTGGAAGAAACTGTTGAGACTCCAGAGAAGAAAGGCTATGTATTTCAGGGATATTTCAGTGCTAAGACAGAGGGAGTACAGTTGATCAATGATGCTGGAGTATTGACGAAGGAAGGACAGAAGGCAAAGAATCAGACCGGGAATGAGATCTGGTATGCCCAATATGATTATCAGATAAAATGTGAAGATTATGCAGATATCCCATGTGATCTGGAAAAGACAGAGACAGATATCCGAGAGGGGCTGGGGGTACGGATTGCATATGACAGCGACAAAAAATCGGTGATCGTTATCACAGAACAGACAGGTTGCAGTATTTCTTTGAGAGGACAGCCTGTCGGGACGAAGATTGGGAATTTTCAGTCGCAGATTGGTGTAAATTCTTTCTCATCCGTAACCGCAAAAACCAAAAGAGCAGTTTTATCCCTGATGCCAAAGGAAGAGGCAGCATATCAATTAGAGGTAACTGTGGGGAATCATACGATCTGTAGCCGCAAGGTATATTATAAAAATGGGCGTTTTCGTACCTTAGCCAAGCTCGGGGAATCAAAGAGTAGGATTATAGAGGAAGGCAGCAGTATTGCAGGCAGCAGATGGGGAGCAGATACAAATGAAAATCGTTATTATTTCATGTATCGCTATCAAGATTGTTCTGAATTAAAGAAAGTCACTGCGCCGGCAACGGTATACCGTTATTTTTGTTATATTGATCTTAATATGGCATACAGTGGAAATGGCGCCACAAAGGGTAAAAATATGCTGGAGTATGATGTCTCCTTGGAAAATCTATATCAATTTCGTGAAAATATTTTTGAGAAGGAACTGTTGGAACAAAAAAAGACAGCGGAGGGAAAACGTTATGATTGCAAAGTGAAATATGGTTTTGAGGGTTGGAGTATTAAGGAGGGAAATTTAAAACTACCCGGTGAAAATAAGGCAGTGTCCGTCCTCTATAGAGAAGCCGAAAGAGAAAAGATTCTCTCTGACAGTACTACAGAATCATCTGCTTCTTATCTATCTGTAAGTCCGATCACAGTTATAGGAAGTATATTCTTGGAGAATCAGAATCGACAGGGGCAAGTGAGAGAACAGGAAGAGAGGGAGGTTCTTTCAGCAGGAGAGGGCAAACATGCCTCTAGCTATCTCAATCTTTCGGCAAAGTGGAGCGCTTATCCTACCATTGTCGTGACACCAGGAGAGAAGCTGGAGTTCTATGAGGGAGAAGATGTCAGCAAAGAAGATTTGATTCGTTGTCTGACAGCACATGACACTGAGGATAATGGGGAGGAGACAGACAAACCGGACTATAAAGCTTTAAATCACAAGATTCGTATTGTGAAGATCTCTTATCCAGCCTCAAAAAATGGTACACGCAAGGCAAGTGAAAAAATATATCAAAAGGATGTGCCAAAAAGTTTTCTCTTAGATACTTATTTTCTAAAGCTGGAAAAAGCGGAGACTGTCAATATTTTAGTGACTTTTGCAGTCACAGATAGTGATAATCATACCACCGAGGAACGCTTGAAGGTTAAAGTAAAATATAATCATCCACCAAAAATCAATTCTGATGAATCTTATTATTATCTCAAGGAAGAGGCAAACCGAGGGGAGATTACAGCGTCGGCGTTGTTGGCACGGGCTGAGGCAAAGGATGTGGAGGATGGAACTCTCACAAAAAAAATAAAGCTGATAGATTTTGATCCCTTAAAAATAAAAATGCAGACAGGGTATAAGGCGGAGTTTCCAATTACATATCAAGTGACAGATGCATATCGAAAAACCACTGTCCATAAAGCCAAGGTAATCATTTGGGATGAAACAGCTTATCAGGCGGAAGAAGAGAAGAATTATGTCCGTTTTATCTCAGAGGAATATCTGTGGACACTAGAAAAGGAATCCATATGGAGAAACAAAGAAAATATATCGTATCTAAAAGCAGTTTTAGGTAATACATCACCTCTGGAAACCTGGAAATTTACACATCAGGATGTGCTTTCCATACAGACATGGATGACAGAACATGGAGAAGGACACTGGAGAGCGGGTCAGGAAGCTAATCAGGAGTTTCTGGCTAAATTTGCCCATTGCAGACAAGTATCTCATCAATGAGTAGGAGCTGCAGCAGATTTGTCTGTATTATTTTGCAGTGAATAATCAACTAGGGACGCTAAATTTTTAGAATATTTGGCGTCCCTGATCAAGTAATTGTGATTATTTGCCGGCAGCTTTTTTGGCATAGGAAGGATCTACCAGATCTTGATAGGCGGGACTGTTGGTAAGTTCTCCAGCGTCAGACAAAATATCTAACAACAGTTCATAACTGTCTTCTCCAAAAATCAAGTTCTCTTTCCAAGTGTCCTGTTCATGGTATCTGTTTACAATGGCGGTCAGGGTTTTGGAATCTGTCTCTTTGAATTGAGGTGCGATCACGGCGGCAATTTCTTCGGCAGTGTGAGTCTGGGTGTAATCTAAGCCTTTTTGCAGGGCATTGGTAAATTTTTGAATCACTTCTGGATTCTTTTTCATATAATCGGCCTTAGCGCTAAACGCGGTATAAGGGACATAACCCGAATCTACACCGAGAGAAGCCACAACACAGCCTTTGTCTTCCAATTCCAGTGAGGTGGCGCCAGGTTCAAATTCAACAGAGAAATCTCCTTTTCCCCCTGCAAATGCAGCGGCAGTTGAACCAAAATCAATGCTCTGGTCTATACTTAAATCTGTGGAAGGGTCAATGTCATGCTGCCTTAAAATATATTCAAAAACCATTTCTGGCATACCGCCTTTTCTGCCGCCTAGCACTTCCATACCTTTGAGGTCGGACCAGGAAAAGTCAGGCATTTCTTCTCTGGCAACCAGAAAATTACCAGCGCGCTGTGTTAATTGGGCAAAGTTTACCACATAGTCCTGAGCGCCTTCGTTATAGGTATAAACGGTAGTTTCTGGCCCCATAAAGCCAATTTCTGCTTCACCAGAGAGTACGGCAGTCATAGTTTTATCGGCACCAAAACCAGTGACAAGTGTAAGGTCAATGCCTTCCTCCTCAAAATATCCTTCCTGAATCGCCACATACATTGGGGCATAGAAGATGGAATGTGCCACTTCATTCAGCGTTAATTTTACAGATTTGTCTTTTTCTTTTGTGTTGCTGGAACATCCACTTAACATGGAGGCGCCTAAGATTGCAGTGATGCATAACAGCATGGTAAATAAGCGTAGGTAAAATTTTTTCATTTTTTCCTCCAAGGCACATAGATGGTGCCATTCAGGGATTGGCGGCTTTATATCGTTGTTCCGCCCGCCTCCCTGTGTTCTTTTCTATATGGTATGAAAAAGAAAACAATGTGTTATTTGATTTTAAGTTTTCCTATTTATTATCTGTTTTTATTTGTAGTGCCAGAATGGAGATAATTATTTTATTTTGAGTTTTCACATTTTTTATAGTATTCGATGTTATAGTGCCAAAAGGTCTTGCTGCCTTTGGCAGCATAGACATCTTGCACAAAAAGCGTCTGGAAAGCTAGCTTTCCATAGCGCTTTTATGTGCAAAGTGTTTCCATCATGAATTGATGGAAACCTTTTGGTACTACGAATTACAAAATGAGAAAACTCAAATATTTCCTATCTTGTTTTTTTGAGGCAAAAAAGTTAAAATTATGATAGGATTTCAAAAAAAGCAGTAGAAAAGAGGGAAAAATGAGAGATAACATAGATTTGCACACGCATACCATTGCCAGTGGCCATGCATATAATACTAGGAATGAGATGATTGCGGCTGCCTACCAGAAAGGATTGGAGATATTTGCAATTACAGAACATGCTCCAGCTATGCCTGGAAGCTGCCAGCGAATTTATTTTACGAATTACAGGGTATTGCCCAGAAAATACAAGACTATGACGGTATTATATGGTGTGGAATTAAATATTCTCGATTTTCAAGGACATGTGGATCTGCCAGATTCTCTTTTAAAGGAGATGGATGTGACGCTGGCAAGCATACACCCGCCTTGTTTTGTGTCGGGCACTGTGGAGGAAAATACTGCCGCTTACATCGGAGCTATGAAAAATCCATATATCAATATCATTGCTCATCCAGACGACAGTCGTTTTCCAGTCAATTATGAATGGTTAGTCAAGGCAGCCAAAGAGTATCATGTTGTGTTGGAGGTCAATAATACTTCTTTGTCGCCGAGCAGTTTTCGGGGAGATCCCAGGCAGTGTTATCAAGAAATGTTAAAGTTATGTATGAAGTATCAGGTTCCGGTGGTAATGGATTCTGATGCTCATGTAGATCTTATGGCAGGAAATCATGCATATGCACTGGAAATGCTGCAAATGGTAAATTTTCCAGAAGAATTGGTTTTGAATAGTCAGAGTGGGATGCTGTATGACTATATCAATTTTAAACCATAGTTGAAATTGCTGTGAGAGCTATTTACTTTATGACTTTAATATGTTAAAATCACTACAGTGTGAGAAATACATAAAAGGAGCATGGAGATGAGCAAGAAATTGAGGACGGAAGCCGTAGATGATTTATTTAAAGCTATATTGAGCTTGGAAAATAAAGAGGAATGTTATACATTTTTTGAGGATGTATGTACGGTAAATGAGTTGTTGTCATTATCTCAGAGATTTGAAGTCGCAAGGATGTTAAGGGAACAAAAGACATATTTAGATATTGCAGAGAAAACGGGAGCTTCCACCGCCACAATCAGTCGGGTCAATCGTTCCCTGAATTATGGGAATGACGGGTATGATATGGTATTTGCCAGGATTGGGATTGGCAAAGAGAAGGAAGATCAGAGTGTATAATATGCGTTTGATGCATAAAATCTAAAAATTATGGATGATACTTATCTAGATTGGAATACATATAAAGTGCTGACAAGCCCCTCAAAAGTGAGAGGCTTGTTCCTGTTATTCTTTTTTTTGAGTATTTTCAGATTTGTCTGGTTTCTTTTTTTTGGAGGAGGCCATTTTTTGTGAATTATTTCCAGCTAGTTTAGCGTCGATGAGATTTTCAATTAACTGTTTCTTGAGATAGACATCAAAGCTAAGCATACAGATAAAGGAAAAACGCTGCAGATTTTCTTGTTCTTCTTTGGGAAGATCTATAAAAGTCTGCTGGCTGGTCTGATATTTCCTGGTCAGATCTTTTTGCATATTTAGGATCTCAGATTTTTCCAGGCGGAATACCTCTGAATAAATGTTTTCCAAGTTAAAATCTAGATTGGAAGCGAAATATTTATCTGTAATAGGATTTAAAATTTCCTGGATATCGCAAATACTTAAAATATTTTTAAAATAATAAATGAAAATGAGCGCCAACAGGTGCTCTTTCGAATATTTTTTCTTTACCGGAGGGGGTAACAGATTATTCTTGGCATAGTTGTTGATCATTGTTTTTGTCAGAACTTTGTCATCTGGGCGGCGTTTGGAGATGGAGAGTTGATCATCCATGAAAGTTGTCACTTGATCCATATATAAGTCGATATTGGGCAGTTCTTCTGGCTTGATATAGTCAATACGGGATAGACTGTCCAAAATGCTGTTTAGTAAATCTTTTTCGTCTATTTTCATTTCTTTCACCTCAAAAAGTATTATATAGTATGAAAAACTAGCTGACAAGTATTTTGTAGCTTTTTTAGGAGAATGGCAGAAAATAGGTTGAAATTTGACAATTAATCCACTATAATAAACGAATGTTTGAATTTTGAAAGGGAAGAGTCATGAGTATATATGATAATTTAAATTCTATGCAGCAGGAGGCTGTATTCCATACAGAAGGACCACTGTTGATTTTAGCTGGGGCTGGTTCTGGAAAGACCAGAGTATTGACGCACAGAGCTGTCTATTTGATCGAGGAAAAGGGAATAAATCCTTATCATATAATGGCGATTACTTTTACCAACAAGGCTGCCGGGGAGATGCGGGAGCGGATTGACCAGTTGGTGGAAGTAGGGGCGGAGAGTATCTGGGTATCTACATTTCATTCGACTTGTGTACGGATTTTGCGGCGTCATATTGACCGCCTAGGATATGATACGCATTTTACTATTTATGATACAGATGACCAGAAGAATTTGATGAAGGAAATTTGTAAGCGTATGGAAATCGATACCAAGCTCTATAAGGAACGGAGTTTTTTAAGTGTGATTTCCAAGGCTAAGGATGAGCTGATCTCTCCAGAGGAGTTTGCACTGCGTGCAGCAGGTGATTTTGTCAAAGAGAGACAGGCGGCGGTTTATCGGGAATATCAGGCATTGCTTCTCAAGAATAACGCGCTGGATTTTGATGATTTGATTGTCAAGGCAGTGGAGCTTTTGCGGCAGGATGAGCAGGTGCTTGATTACTATCAAGAGCGTTTTCGCTATATTATGGTGGACGAGTATCAAGATACCAATACCGCGCAATTTCAGCTTATTAAGCTTTTGGCGGCCAAGTATCAGAATCTGTGTGTGGTGGGGGATGACGACCAGTCAATCTATAAATTCCGCGGCGCTAATATCAAGAACATATTGGATTTTGAGGAAGTATATCCAGATGCCAGGGTAATCAAATTAGAACAGAATTATCGTTCCACACAGAATATTTTAGATGCCGCCAATATGGTGATTACCCATAATGTGGGACGTAAGGCCAAGGAGCTGTGGACAGATAACGGTGTGGGAGAAAAGATTGATTTTGATCAGCTTGACTCGGCCTATGAGGAAGCGGAGTACATATTGAGAGATATTCAGAAGAAAGTGCGAAATGGAAAATATCAATATGGTGAATGTGCAGTGCTTTACCGCACCAATGCCCAGTCACGTCTGTTTGAAGAGCAGTTTGTGGTCAATAATATCCCTTATAAGGTGGTTGGCGGCGTGAATTTCTATGCCAGAAAGGAAATTAAAGATCTGCTTGCCTATCTCAAGACGATTGATAATGGCAGAGATGATCTTGCAGTTCGCCGTATTATCAACGTGCCAAAGCGCGGCATTGGCGCCACCACGTTAAGCCGCGTGCAGGAGTATGCCGATCAGGAAGGAATCGGCTTCTATCAGGCTTTGAGAATGGCGGATGATATCTCAAATATTGGAAGGGGCGGGGTTAAGATTAAGCCCTTTGTAACTTTTATTCAGACAATGCGCAGCAAAGTGGAATTTTTAAGCGTTTCTCAGTTACTGCAGGAAATTATAGAGCAGACAGGCTATGTGGAGGAACTTGAGGCAGAAGATTCGGACGAAGCCAGGGCGCGTATTGAGAATATTGATGAACTAATCAGTAAAGCAACAGCTTATGAGGAGACAGAGGAGACTCCGACACTGAGTGGATTTTTGGAGGAGGTTGCTTTGGTTGCAGATATCGACAGTCTTGCGGATGACAATGATTATGTGGTGCTTATGACGCTGCACAGCGCCAAAGGCTTGGAATTTCCCAATGTGTATTTAGCTGGCCTGGAGGACGGTTTATTTCCAGGTTATATGGCTATTACCGCAGATGATCCAATGGACCTCGAAGAAGAACGGCGTCTGTGCTATGTGGGGATTACCAGGGCAATGACGGATTTGACAATTACATGTGCCAAACAGCGCATGATTCGAGGAGATACGCAATATAATAAGATATCAAGGTTTGTGGAGGAGATTCCAGGAAATTTGCTGACCAGAGCAGTGAAGCAGAAGCCTGCTGTAAAACCACAATCGGAGACTTCGACACAATCCTTCGGGCGTGCAGGTTCCAAGCTAAATCCACTTTTTAACACCAGAAATGTGTATCAGAACAAGTCGTATCAGACCACTTCGTTTGCCAGTAACAGCACTAGTAAAATATCACTAGAATATACAAACGGAGATCGGGTGAAGCATATTAAATTTGGAGAAGGAACCGTGCAACAGATTGTGGAAGGCGGCAGAGATTATGAAGTGACGGTGCAGTTTGATAAAGTGGGGACAAAGAAAATGTTTGCCTCATTTGCAAAACTAAAAAAAGTATAAAATTTAAAAAAATTGGTATGCTAATCGGTAGAGATGTGGTATACTTAAAATAACCGTTTTTGGAAATTTTCACCACAAATTATGAGAAAAAGGAGCGGCAAAGGGGAACCATCTCCAAAGTCCCCGCTAGTGTCTTCACCATATTATATCTGGTGTAATTCCATAGGGATATTTGTTCATCTGCCAGGTGGATTTTAGACGGTGCAGTAGTGTTATTGTTAGAAAATCAACATAACAGATGGATAAATAGACTAGGAGGTTTGCCAGAATATAATATGGTCAAGACACTAGTACCTATTTGCGTCAGATGACGCATAGAATTGAGGAAAAGGTGAAAGAAAAAAAGAAGAAAGGACAAATGCAAACACGCATCTTTCACCCTTTGTGTTTGCGCCTCAAATGAAAATGCAGACATTTTCGCTTGAGGCTTGGTGCAAATCATGAATAGAGAAAAAATTGATGAATTGTTAAGTTCAGTAAAACTGAATGAGCTGTTACACAAGCAAGATTGTGAGAAGAAGAAATCAAAAGTACTTTGGATCTGCGCGATTGCAGGAGCTGTTGTAGCAGTTGCAGCGATTGCATACGGTATCTATCGTTTCTTTACACCAGATTATCTGGAAGATTTTGAAGATGAGTATGATGAAGATTTGGAAGATGATTTCTTTGACGATGAGGATGAGAGCGAGGAATAATACTTCGCTGAATATGGAAGTTCCCGCATAGTATGCGAACCATAAAGTTAATTTTTTATTTTCTAACGAACGGTATGGCTTGAGCCATACCGTTTTCTAAAATTATATCAGATGCGCAAAGTTGTGGCTGTCAGATGCATTTATCAATCAATGACTTCAAAAGTTTGGAATAGTCAACTGGCATAAATGTCTCTCCGTTAAAAACTGCACATAACAATGGCGTAGATCCTTGTAAATATCAAAATGGGACTGTCGCATTATTATAATGAAACTAAGATAATTGTTTCTGTTAGTGTAACAGCTCCATTTTTTATGCATAATTATAGAGAATCATACAAATTTATTTCATAAAAAGAAAAATATGGTATCATCGGCAAAAAGAATGAAATATGATATATTTTGTGTTATACTGATAAATAGTGTGTTATCGTTTCATTTATAGACAAATGATATTTAACCATTGGAAGATATACCAGAAAGGGTCGAAGAATATGGTGAAAAGATACTTATGTGCATTATCAGGAGTTATATTTTTACTACTGCTGATAGGCCTGGCAGGGTATGACAGAGTTAAGGTGAAATCCATTCAGGTGAGAGAATCAAAGATACCGATAGATACTAACATAAAGGGACATCGTATTTACCTTGGTTCTGACGGCTATCTGAATCTGATGTTTTCCGAGAAAGAGAAGAAGGCGCTGATTCGAGCATTTCGCTTAAAGGAAGAGGAGATTTATACCTTTCTGCAGGGCCCTAGAGCCTGGAGCGAAAAAATTCCCTGGTCTGGAGAGTGGTGTATGAATGGAGTAAATGGCAATCCTTTTGGGGGATTTGGATGTGGTTTGTGTTGTCTGGCAAATATTTACGATACACTTTCTCCTTATGAGGTTTCTCCTTGGAATATGTGTGAGTATGCAATGGTAGTCTCTGAGTATGCGCCGACCGGAAAAGTGGGAGCCATTGATTGGGAGCATATGGAGGAGGTCTTGGAACATTGTGGGTTTGAATGCAGCATTCGAAGAAAGCCGAAATCCTACAAAAAATTTCAGGAAGAGATCATGCAGATGAAATCTGCAGTGGTGTTGATAAGCAGTAATAATGATGATACGTATTGGCAGAATACACCAGGACATTATGTAAACATTTGGCTTTATCAAGAAGAGGATGATACGATATTTTTGGCAGAACCAGGAAGTCCAGAAAATAATCGCAGCCGCATTCCGCTCCGCTATGTTTATGATGCACTAAAGACTAAAAGCAGATATCAATATTTGGCAGTGGAGGATTATCAAGAGCAAAAAAATCAGTGGCGGGCAAATGGGATTAATGAGAATTGGAATCCGCCGAAAAATTAATTTTGAGTAAGAACGCTTCGGCGCTTGGGTCAGCTTTGCTGACAACAACTGATATAACTTCAGGGAATAGGAGTTAAAAATAATAGGTATGGATGCAGAAAAAACAAGGCCGGGAAAGTATTGACAAACCGAGGTAATATGCTAAACTAAGTAGTGATCACCAAAGTCAAGAAGCATTCTTGAATTCGAGAAGTGGAGAGAAAAGGCAGGTTTTGCATATGGAGAGACAGGCATTATCAATTTTAGTTGAAAATACCCCTAATGTACTCAGTCATGTGTCTGGTTTATTTAGCCGGAGAGGGTACAATATTGACAGTATTTCGGCTGGTGTGACAGCAGATCCCAGATTTACCAGGATTACAATCGTTTCCAGTGGTGATGAACTGATTTTGGAGCAGATTGAAAAACAGCTTGCCAAGCTGGAAGATGTGGTAGATATTAAAAAGCTGGAGACTGGCAGTTCTGTATGTCGGGAATTGATTTTGATCAAGATCCGTGTAAAGAATACTGAGCGTCAAGCAGTAATTTCCCTGGCAGAGATTTTTAAGACCAAAATTGTGGATGTAACGAATGATTCCATGATGATTGAGTTGATCGGGAGCCAGAGCAAACTGGATGCTTTTTTGGAATTGCTGGAGGGCTATGAGATCTTAGAACTTGCAAGAACTGGTATCACAGGACTTACAAGGGGCTCGTCAGATGTCAAAATGTTTGATTAGATAAACATATGGGTATTTCATCTGTCAGTTTTTTGGGGCTTGACAGAGGTATCATAAATATTCTAGGAGGATAAAGAAATGGCAAAAATATTTTATCAAGAAGATTGTAATCTTTCCTTATTGGAAGGAAAAACAATTGCAATTATCGGCTACGGCAGTCAGGGACATGCTCATGCATTAAATTTAAAGGAATCTGGATGTCATGTAATTATTGGTTTGTATCAGGGAAGCAAATCCTGGGCTAAGGCTGAAGCACAGGGATTTGAGGTATTTACTGCTGATGAAGCTGCAAAAAAAGCTGATATTATCATGATTCTTATCAATGATGAATTACAGGCAGATATGTATAAGAGAGATATCGAACCAAATTTGGAAGCAGGAAATATGTTAATGTTTGCGCATGGATTTAACATTCATTTTGGAGCAATTGTTCCTCCAAAGGATGTGGATGTTACTATGGTTGCACCTAAGGGCCCAGGCCATACCGTAAGAAGTGAATATCAGGAAGGCAAGGGAGTTCCCTGTTTGGTTGCAGTAGAGCAGGATGCTACTGGCAAAGCACAAGATATTGCTTTGGCATATGCACTGGGCATTGGCGGAGCAAGGGCAGGCGTTTTGGAGACTACTTTCCGTACAGAGACAGAGACAGATTTGTTTGGTGAGCAGGCAGTTCTCTGCGGCGGAGTATGTGCTTTGATGCAGGCTGGATTTGAGACACTTGTAGAGGCAGGATATGACGCTAGAAATGCATATTTCGAGTGTATTCATGAGATGAAATTGATTGTAGATCTGATCTATCAGTCAGGATTTGAGGGAATGAGATATTCTATCTCCAATACAGCAGAGTATGGTGATTATATCACAGGACCGAAGATCATTACTGACGAGACCAAGAAAGCAATGAAGAAGATTTTGTCTGATATTCAGGATGGTACTTTTGCAAAAGATTTCTTACTGGATATGTCTCCAGCAGGACGTCAGGTTCATTTTAAGGCTATGAGAAAACTGGCGGCAGAGCATCCAGCAGAAGAAGTTGGAAAAGAAGTGCGCAAGCTTTATAGCTGGAATAATGAAGAGGATAAGCTGATTAATAATTAGTACAACAAATAACTAGTTATCGGAAAATCCCCCTTGGACAAGATAAGAGATTTGTCCAAGGGGGATTTTATTTAATAATAGGAAACTACTTTGCATTTTCTATTATTAGGAAAGATCATACTGCTCATAAAAGTGGATAAAATGTGCCAATGATTTGGAAATTTTGACATCTCTATGATAGGCAAATCCAATTTCACGTTTTTGAATGGGAAGTTTAAGCGGGATTTCTACCAGTGTATTGGATTGCAATTCTGTTTTTACAAAGTCACGGATCACACAACCGACGCCAAGACCAATTTTAACCATCTCAATCAAGAGATCCATATTGGAAACCTCAATAATATCCTGTATAAGAATATGGTTGTCCTGAAAATAATTGTCGATATATTGTCGAGTCATATTTTCTTTATCCAACAGCATCAGTGTGGCATTTTGTAGAATTTGATGTCGGTTTACCCCACGGATTCGCAGATTTTGTAAATAATCACGGGTGGCAATAAAGATATCTTCAATTTCTCTCAGCGAATAAAAATCAATATTTTTTAAATTATCTGGTTTGCCGATCAATCCTATATCCAATTTTCCATCTTCCAGTAATTTCAGTGTATGATTGGTGGAGTGACAGGCAATCGAGATATTGATATGGGGATATTTCTTAATAAAATCTTTTAAATAGGGAAGCAAAATATATTTACAGAGTGTCGAGCTGACGCCGATCGTTAGATGTCCCATACCCAGCGCAATAGAACGCCTCAGCTTGTCTTCTCCCAAGGTGAGAACTTCAAAGGCAGATTTTACATGTGCATACAGCAGCTCTCCCTCAGAGGTTAAAGTGACGCCGCGGGAACTGCGATGAAAAAGCTTGACGCCAATGCTGTCCTCCAGTTTTTGAATGGATTTGCTGATGGCAGGCTGGCTGATATATAGTTCTTTGGCTGCCTTAGAAATATTTCCGGTGTTGGCAACAGCATAAAAAATGCGGTAAGAGGAAAGATTTTGATACATGTGATTTCTCCATAACTTAAACTTATGATAATTATATTTAATATGTATTTCTATTATACAATGTTATATGCTAAAATAGCAAGCAGAAAGATATAGGAGGAAATGAATATGGGAATGACGATGACACAGAAAATCCTGGCTGCGGCAGCGGGGCTTTCTGAAGTGAAAGCTGGACAATTGATTGAAGCTAAGCTGGATCTGGTTTTGGGAAATGATATCACTTCACCAGTAGCCATTCATGAGATGGACAAATTTACTACGGACGAGGTATTCCATAAAGATAAAATTGCGTTGGTGATGGATCATTTTGTGCCGAATAAAGATATCAAATCAGCACAGCACTGTAAATGTGTGCGTGAATTTGCCTGCAAACATGACATTACGAACTTTTTTGATGTTGGAGAAATGGGAATTGAACATGCTCTGCTCCCAGAGAAAGGACTGACAGTGGCAGGAGATGTCATTATTGGGGCGGATTCACATACTTGTACTTATGGAGCATTAGGAGCCTTTTCCACTGGCGTTGGAAGTACAGATATGGCGGCAGGGATGGCCACTGGCAAGGCATGGTTTAAAGTACCTTCTGCCATTAAATTTAATCTGGTCGGCAAACCTTCCAAATGGGTCAGCGGTAAAGATGTGATTTTGCATATTATTGGAATGATTGGCGTGGATGGAGCGCTCTATAAATCTATGGAATTTGTGGGGGAAGGCATAAAAAATCTTTCAATGGATGACCGCTTTACCATTGCTAATATGGCGATTGAGGCAGGAGGAAAAAATGGTATTTTCCCAGTAGATGAGCTTGCCGAGAGCTATATGAAAGAGCATTCTGCCAGATCTTATAAGATATATCAGGCTGATGAAGATGCAGAATATGACGAGGAATATACGATTGATTTGAGTAGCTTAAAGCCGACTGTGGCATTTCCACATTTGCCAGAAAATACAAAAACAGTCGATCAGGCGGGAGAGGTGAAGATTGACCAGGTGGTAATCGGTTCTTGTACCAATGGACATCTGGATGACCTTCGAATTGCAGCAGAGGTACTCAAAGATAAGAAGGTGGCAAAAGGAATCCGCTGTATCGTGATTCCGGCAACACAGCAGATTTATCTGCAGGCCATGGAAGAAGGACTGCTTAAGATTTTTATTGAATCTGGGGCAATTGTCAGCACGCCTACCTGTGGTCCCTGCCTGGGCGGTTATATGGGTATTTTAGCGGAGGGAGAGCGCTGTATCTCCACGACAAACCGCAATTTTGTGGGACGCATGGGTCATGTAGAATCAGAGATTTATCTTGCAAGTCCAGCAGTAGCAGCGGCAAGTGCTATTACCGGAAAAATATCAGCGCCAGAGGAGTAGGAGGAAATATATGAAAGCTAGTGGAACAGTTTTTAAATATGGAGACAATGTAGATACGGATGTAATTATTCCAGCAAGATACTTAAATTCATCTGATCCCAAAGAGTTGGCGACACATTGCATGGAAGATATTGACAAAGAATTTGTCAATCAGGTAAAGCCAGGGGATTTGATTGTAGCAGATAAAAATTTTGGCTGTGGTTCTTCCAGAGAACATGCGCCAATCGCAATCAAAGCGGCAGGTGTAAGTTGTGTAATTGCAGAGACCTTTGCAAGGATTTTTTACCGCAATGCCATCAATATTGGGCTTCCAATCATAGAATGTCCAGAAGCGGCAAAAGGGATTGCACAGGGAGATGAAGTGGAAGTGGATTTTGACAGTGGAGTGATCACCAATAAGACAAAAGGAACCAAATTCCAGGGACAGGCATTTCCTGAATTTATGCAAAAGATTATTAAATCAGAAGGATTGATCAATTACATCAATCAGAAACAATAAATATCTCAGATAAACATTGACTTTGGTCAGAAGTTTTTTATGGGGATGCTGCATTATTATATTTACTCGTTCAAAAGGTCTTGCCGCTTTAGCGGCAAAGACCTTTGGAACAAACTAAGCTTATTATTTCTGTTAGTGCGGCAGCCCCATTTCAAATCAGATTCAGCCTTTGCAGGTAATCTAAATACTTTTCTGAAAGTTTAATATTATTATAAATTTCAGCATATTCTCTGGGAGAGTATTCTTCCACATAATTCATCTGAAAATTTTTTGATATGCCGTTTTTTTTAGCTAAATCAACAGCTTTGTTGTAGGCAACGGCTGCCGTTTCTTCTTTTGGGTAGAGTCCTACCAGATAAATTCCATTGATATGAATTTGTGTTTTATAAGTAAATCCATTGGATGATTCTATTCTTGTGACGCCATAATATCGGTTGATAACAATGATATTAGAGTAGCGGAAATCCCAAGGATCTTCATTGGCAAAGTAATAATCTCGTCCGGCGACTGCATAATTTTTAATACCATAGCGAGAGAGAATATTAACCTGCATTCCATAATCATTGACAAAAAGATGTCCTTGACGGCGCATGATTTTGCGGTTGGAATAATAAAAAAGATCATCAATATCAAATTTTAATTCTTCTGTTGGGGAAAGATAATAAACAAAATAATTATTTTTCAGATAGATTGGATTTTTAAAATAAATATGGTTATCCCGAAAATTCAGCAAAGAAATCACCTTATGAAAACTTAGAATAGTCGGGAGCGAAAAAGCATCATGAATGGCTGTGGAGGAATCGAAAAGCAGACAGGCAGCATCCCTGTATGCCTGGTGAGCTTCTTGTTCTGTGACAAAGCTGCCCAGAGAAATGTGTTTATTTTGAAAAGTAATATTGGAACGATAATAGGCAGTTCCGTTTTTTTTATAAGCTACATAGACACCTGGCAGCATAAGTTCCTCCAGTAGTTGTGCACTGTCATAGAATCTTTTTTATGGAAGGTACAACAGAGTATATGGTTGGTGATAGGTACTTTTCATGTAATTTTATGTATTTTTTCAGTGAAAAACTACAAAATAAGTATATCATAAAAAAATAGAAACGCAAGTTTCTTAAAATATTAGAATATAATGGTAGATAATGGGAAAAATGATAGCAGTCAGACGTGAAATCTCAAACGGAAAAGAGGGACTATTATGTTGACAATTCAAAATCTGCTTAGAAACGTGTATTGTTGTATAAAAAATATATCAAAAAAGTTATATCGGAGTTGTGCAATCCTTGTTTCTGGATTTTCAGTATTTGCATTGATTTTATTGAATGATCAAAATTTTCATGGCGCTGGGAAAAATCATATTGCAGTCGGAAGCAAAGCTGCGCGCAGTACAGAGGGAGAGATTGGACAGGAAGATACAGAGCAGCTTGTGCTGCCATCAGAGGGCAGTCTGGTGATGTCATGTAAAAATTTATTGGAAGAAGGCCAGAGTCAGGCCAGTAAGGACATTAAAGAGGAGATTTCTAAGAGAGAAGTGACTGTGGTATGTGCCAGCGTGCAGCCGGCACATATTGAGATGAGACAGGAACCGATCAATCCATATGGAGAAATTTTTATCTCTGATCAGGATTATGAGGCGTTGTGCCGAATCGTGCAGGCTGAGGCTGGAGGTGAGGATGTACAGGGAAAAATATTGGTGGCAGAGGTGATCTTAAACCGCGTGCTTTCTGGAAATTTTGCTTCTACAGTATATGATGTAATCTTTGAGCGCAGTGGCGGAAGTCCGCAGTTTTCTCCGACTGTTGATGGAAGATATGCTACTGTTACTGTGACCTCGGGGACTGTAGATGCGGTGGAACAGGCATTGCATGGGGAAGATTTTTCGCAGGGTGCATTGTTTTTTTCAGCACGCAGCAAGGCAAATCCCAATGATATGGCATGGTTTGACCGAAATTTGAAATGGTTGTTTGAACATGGAGGGCATGAATTTTATACAGTTCCCTAATGGCTTTATCGTTTTATCAACTCAAAATGTATCAGCAGCTTGTTGACAGGTAAATAGAAAACTTTTATAATGGTGAGGTGTCCCAATGGGGCATCTCATTTATGATAAAATGATACAAGCAAAGGATGGGATAAGCGATGTTATATGTAAGTACAAGAAATGCACAGGAAAAGGTTACAGCCTCCCAGGCTGTGTTGCAAGGGCTGGCAGAAAATGGCGGATTGTTTGTTCCGGAACAGATTCCGGTGCTTGATGTCCCAGTGGAAGAGTTGGCGGAAATGACATATCAAGAGACTGCATATGAGGTAATGAAGCTGTTTCTTACTGATTATACAGAGGAAGAATTAAAAAAATGTATTGAAAATGCCTATGATGGTAAATTTGATACCAGTGAGATTGCGCCGTTAGTGAAAGCACAGGATGCTTATTATCTAGAATTATTTCATGGGGCGACTATTGCATTTAAGGATATGGCGCTTTCTATCTTGCCGCATCTTTTGATCACCGCAGCTAGAAAAAATCAGGTCAGCAATGATATTGTGATTCTTACAGCAACATCTGGAGATACCGGAAAAGCGGCTTTGGCGGGCTTTGCAGATGTGGAGGGAACTAAGATTGTGGTCTTTTATCCCAAGGATGGCGTCAGCCCAATCCAGCAGAAGCAGATGGTGACACAGAAGGGAGACAATACTCTGGTGGTGGGGATTCATGGCAATTTTGACCAGGCACAGACTGGAGTAAAGCAGATGTTTTCTAATCAGGCGCTGGCAGAAGAAATGGCGGCGGCAGGTTATCAATTTTCCTCTGCGAACTCCATCAACATCGGGCGTTTGGTGCCGCAGATTGTATATTATGTCTATGCCTATGCTAAAATGGTAAAATCTGGGGAAATTGAGAATGGCGAACCGATCAATGTGGTAGTTCCTACCGGAAATTTTGGTAATATCTTAGCGGCTTTTTATGCAAAAAATATGGGACTTCCGATTGGAAAGCTGGTTTGTGCATCGAATGAGAATAAAGTATTGTATGATTTCTTTACCACCGGTACATATGATAAAAACAGAGAATTTATTCTCACAACTTCTCCATCTATGGATATTTTGATCTCTAGTAATTTGGAACGTCTAGTTTATCGTATTGCCGGCAACAGTGCAGAGAAAAATCAGCAATTGATGAAATCTTTACAGGAGAATGGCAGCTATACCATTACAGAGGATATGAGAGCGCAGCTTACATCTTTTTATGGGAACTTTGCCAGTGAAGAGGAGACTGCGGCGGTGATTCAAGAGATTTATCAGGAAGCAGGATATATTATTGACACACATACGGCGGTAGCGGCTGCTGTCTATAAAAAATATCAGAAAGAAACAGGAGATAAAACAAAAACCGTGATTGCTTCCACAGCAAGTCCCTATAAATTTACAAGGAGCGTAATGACGGCAATTGATGCAAAATATGACAGTAAGCCGGATTTTGAGCTTGTGGATGAGCTTGAGAAGTTGTCAAAAGTAAAAGTACCGCAGGCAATTGAAGAGATTCGGACAGCTCCAGTGCTCCATAAGACAGTTTGTGAAGTGGAAGAGATGGAACAAGTGGTAAGAGAGTGGTTATAAACAGACACAAATTTTTAAAGAAAAAATAATATCAAAGCAAAAAAGTGTGTAAGTCACAAACATCGGACTTACACACTTTTTTATCTTATAGGACATTCCCTCGGATTTTCTATAAGATAAAAAATAATGATGCGTATGGGTCTTTCTACATGTTGATGGATCACTGACTAGCAAATATATTTTATGACACAAAAATCAGGGCTGTTGCAGCACAGTATGTAATATAAGTCATATGTGCGACAGCCCTTTTGTAATCATATAAGTAATAGAAGACAAAAGCATATAGTAATTCTTTTTGTTGGAAAACAAAAAGCTGTAAAACAACTTATTCCTCGATTCTTTTTACCGAGAATAAGAAGTTGATGGTTCCGAAAGAGAAAATAATCGGTAACAGATAAAATGGGTAATCTGTTGACAAAAGAGTATTCTCATGTTCAGCAGGCGGTTGCAAGTGTAGTTCCATTGAATAATCGTTGGACATATTTACAGAATACAATCCATTGTGCAGATTCAAAAAATCCTCCATCGAAGCTTTCACATATTCATTAAATTCCTCAAATTCCTCGTCGATATATCTGCCTGCAAAGGCAACGGCCGTATCTTGCTCCATGTCCAAGCCGGACAGGAAAGAAAAAGAACCTTCGACTTCCTGCGAGATACAGGTGTTAGTGGGAATCTCAGGAAGGGTAATGATATTCAAGGTGGTAAAATCTTCTCCGATAAAACGCACTAAATCATTAAACAGGAGCGTAAGGTAGGAGAGGATATATTCCGAATGCGGCAAATCCTCTGGAAGATAAAAATCTGAGAGAAGCTTATCCACCATATGCTGCTGTTCTTCAATCAGTTCCAAATCATAAATCTCATAGATTGATTTGTATTCGGTAATCAAATCTTCAAATTCCACATGGGTCAGGATTCCTTTTTCTACTAAAATCTGTCCAAGAAGCATGTAGTTGGGGAGTTGGATTGTTAGAAGTTCATCCACTTGCTCCTGGGTAAGATATCCAAGTTCAACGGCAAGCTCTCCGAACCGCTTGTCATAGTGAGTCTGGGTGATAAAAACATCTTCGACTTCAATTGCTGACATATAGCCAGAGTGGATAGCAAGTGTTCCAAGCTTTTGGTGGGCAGTGGATTGAACTTTTAGCGCTTCAATCAACTGCTCAGGGGTGATGATTCCCTTGTTAAGCAAAAAATTACCAAAAAACTGCGTATGCATAGTGTCTATCTCCCTTCAAAACGCGCTTTTATGATTTCTTTGATACCAGAATCGGTAAAAGGTTTTTGGATGAAATCTCGTGCTCCCTCCATGATTGCATTTTTTAATTGTGTCTGGGTGCCTACAGAGGAGACAACAATGACATGTGCATTGGGGTCAAATCCTCGGATTTCATGGATTGCTTCCACACCATCCTTGATGGGCATTACAATATCTACAAAAACCAGATCTGGCTGATGTTCTTTGTACAGGTCAATCGCTTCCTGTCCGTTGGAGGCTTCCAGGAAACTGTCAAAACCACATTTCTTTATACTGTCTTTTAACTGTTTGCGTGCCAGGATAGAATCGTCGCAAATAAGAATAGTTACATCTTTCATTAAAATCGCTCCTTGTTAATTACAAATTTATATACATAATATAATTCTACACTAAGTCTTTGCAAGATTCAATCATTTCTTTTATAGAAATGCTAATTGCAATCCATTTCGACAACGGTTATAATAGAAATAGGTGTAAGAACCAAAGAAACAGAAGCTGAAAGAAAGGAAAAATACGATGCTGATTATATTTGATATTGTGATTCTTGCTTATGGGGTATATACCATTTATTCTGCCATTAATATGAAGCGGACACAACAGTTAAACAAATTTTTTACCGGAGGAAATACGATGGTTCCAATTCGCGATGTACGAGGATATATTGATGCCATCTATCACAAAAGTCTTGTTTTAGGGGCAATGGCAATATTATTTGGTGCAGTTGCTGTGATCAATGATTTTGTGATGCCAATTCCTGTGGTGATGAAGGCCTTGGTCTTGCTGTTTCTCACTGTTTTGGTCTGGTTTACGGTAATGGTCAGCCGCGCAAAACGGGAATTTTGGTAGAAGTTTCAAAAATTTTACAGAATTTTTATAAGGAATTTATAGATTTTTTTGGGAAAGTAGTTTACAATAACCCATAGAAAGGATACAGGACATGGAGTACCAGGATTTAATTGTTAAGGCAATGAAAGCAAAAGAATTTGCATATGCCCCATATTCCCATTTTCGGGTGGGAGCAGCGCTTTTAACAAAAAGCGGCAGAATATATACCGGATGCAATGTTGAGAATGCAAGTTTTTCCGCTACTAACTGCGCGGAGCGCACAGCGGTGTTTACGGCAGTGGCACAAGGAGAGCAGGAATTTACGGCGATTGCAGTCAATGGAGACAATGGAAATTATCTGCCGCCCTGTGGAATATGCAGACAGGTACTGGCGGAGTTCTGTGACCTTAAGACTTTCCAGGTAATCTTGGCGAACAGTGAACAGGATTACCGGGTGGTGACGTTGGCTGAGCTGCTTCCGGGAGCATTTCAGTCCAAAGATTTTGTTGTGAATGGCACAACATAAAAATATTGTTGTTGACTAAAAAACTGGAAAAATTTTTCATGAGAATGGAAAAAACGATTGACAAAAAAATAACAAAAGGCTATTCTAAAGAGAGAAAATTTAAACTTAAGGAGGAAAAGAAAACATGGCAACAAAGGCTTATTATCCAAGAACAGAAATCGGGCCTGGTAAGGTTGGTTTTGCAAAGACACGTTCTATTATTGAGGCCGCTTTCTATGGCAATAATGTCGTAAAAGTAAATACATTGAGAGAGGCATATGAACTTGCAAAAAATTCTCCAGGAACAGTTGTGACAGATATGCCTGTCTATAAGGGAGAGGAATTTGGGCTTGACACAGATGCCAAAGTATTGCTGTTTAATGACGGTTCCATTACTGGCCGTTATGCGCCGGCAAGAAGAATTACTGGTAAGCCTGGTGTAAATACAACAGAATTAGATAAGATTTTGATGGATGCTGTATATGATTCCAGATGGAAGACCATGTATCATGCAGAAGTATTTATTGGCCTGGATCCAGAATTTATGGTAAAAGCACATCTGTTGATCCCAGAAGGGGAAGAGAATCTTCTCTATTCCTGGATGTTAAACTTCCAATATATGTCTGATCAGTATGTGAAGATGTATAAATCATCTAAGTTGTATGACAATGAGCCGGATATCTATATTTTCTCTGATCCTCAGTGGGTTGGAACCGACAAGACAGATATCTGTGATCCGAATTGCTTATGCTATTTTAATACAGATACAAACTGCGCAGGTATTTTAGGTATGAAATATTTTGGTGAGCACAAGAAAGGTACCTTGACCTTGGCATGGGCACTTGCCAACAGAAATGGATATGCTTCCTGTCACGGTGGTCAGAAAGAGTATACCTTGGATGATGGCTCCAAATATGTGGCAGCAGTTTTTGGTTTATCTGGTTCTGGAAAATCCACACTTACACATGCAAAGCATAATAATAAATATCCTTCCATTAAGGTATTACATGACGATGCGTTTGTAATCAATGCTGAGACTTGCGCCTCTGTTGCATTGGAGCCCACGTACTTTGATAAGACTGCAGATTATCCTACAGCGTGCGACGATAACAAATATCTGTTGACAGCTCAGAACTGTTCCGCAACTCTGGATGAGGATGGAAAAGTTGTTCTGGTGACAGAGGATATCCGTAATGGTAATGGACGTGCGATTAAGTCTAAATTATGGTCTCCAAACCGTGTGGACAAGATTGAGGCACCAGTAAACGCTATTTTCTGGATTATGAAAGATCCTACCATTCCTCCAGTAGTAAAATTAAAGGGAGCTTCCCTGGCTTCTGTTATGGGAGCAACACTGGCGACTAAGCGTTCTACCGCAGAGAGATTAGCAGCAGGCGTGGATCCAAATGCATTGGTAGTGGAGCCTTATGCAAATCCATTTAGAACTTATCCGCTGGTTAATGATTATGAGAAGTTTAAATCCTTGGTAGAATCCAAGAATGTAGACTGCTATATCATCAATACTGGTGAATTTATGGGCAAGAAGGTTCAGCCAAAAGATACATTGGGTGTATTGGAAGCTATCGTTGAGAAGAAAGCAGATTTCAAGCCTTGGGGACCGTTCTCTGATATTGAGATCTTTGAATGGGAAGGATTTGTTCCAGATTTATCAGATAAAGCATATGTTGAGCAGTTACAGGCTCGTATGCAGGATAGATTAGATTATGTAAAGAATCTGGACGAGGCAGAAGGCGGATTTAATAAACTTCCAGATGATGCAGCAGCAGCAATCCAGAAGGTTGTTGATCAGGCAAAATCATTGTAAGATTATTGTAAATTTATTGTAAAATAGATATATTTTAGCCTCTGGCATGATTGCAGAAGCGCGCAAAATCAAGATTTGTTTGGGTATCGCGTGTATTTTGCAGTGAGAATGCCAGAGGCATTCTTGCATTAGATACATTGTAGATTCAGATAGTTTGAAAGACAGATTTGAGGGTCAGATATGAAAAAGAAAAAAATTTTAGTATCATTCATGTTTTGTTTTATGCTGCTGTTTGCTGTTTTTATGGGAAAAGGAGAGGCGCAGGCAGCAGGAAATTATTCCATTCAGATAAATAAAGCGACAAATGTGGTAACAGTGTTCCGAAACGACGGCACACCGGTCAAAGCTTTTGTATGTTCTACCGGTACAGCAACGCCGATTGGAACTTTTTATACCAGCCAGAAACTTCGGTGGCATGTGCTGGATGGTCCTTCTTATGGACAATATTGTACAAGAATTACGGGCTCTATTCTATTCCATTCGGTATGGTATTATGGAAATGGTGATTATGCTTCCCAGTCTTATCGGGAATATAATAAACTGGGGACGACAGCTAGTCATGGCTGTGTGCGCTTGACGGTAGCGGATGCAAAATGGATTTATGATAATTGTTCCTTGCAGACCAAGGTAACAGTGATCTGGGGCTCTTCTGCAAATGACCCATTGGGCAAGCCAGAGGCAATTAAGATTCCACCAAGGTATGGCAGTCGGGGATGGGATCCGACAGATCCAATGTCAGGCAATCCTTATAGTGGTCTGCGGCCATCGATTGATGTCTCAGCCGTACAGACACAGCTTACATATGGCGCGCCTTTTAATGCCTATTCCGGCATTGTAGCGCGAGATTCATTGGGAAATGATATTACACATAAATTGTCCTGCAGCGGCGCTGTCAATACATCTCAATTCGGAAGTTATCGGATGAGCTATGCGGTGACGGACGCCTTGGGAAGAAGTGCTTATGCGGATGTAGTCTATACTGTGGTTGACACACAGCCAGCTACGATTACAGGCGTGGTTGGTTCACAGACCAAGGAGTATAATTCAGTACTGAAATTGCGTGCAAATGTGAGGGCACATACTGTTGACCAGAAAAATTTGACAGATCAAATTCGAGTGAAAATAGTTTATCCGAAGAGCAAAACGGAAAAGCTGTATAATGGAAGTAAGCTCAAGCTCAAAAAGCTTGGAACTTATCGCATCAATTATTATGTGATTAATCCAAATAATGGGATGGAGACAAAAGCGACAGGCACTGTCCTTGTAAAAGATACCAAGAAGCCTAAATTGACAGGAGTTGCAAAGAAAAAGACATTAGAATACAATTCCGTTAAAAATTTAAAATCAGGCGTCAAGGCTAAGCTGGTGTCTGGCAAGAGTATGACCAAGAAGATTGTGATTAAAATAAAAGTACCGAAGAGCAAAAAATATGTTAAGCTTTCCGAGAAAAAGTATAAGAAATATAAATTTAACAAGCTTGGAACTTATCGCGTGGAATATTCGGTAGCAAATCCTTACAATAAGAAAGCTGTAGCTAAAAAAGTAACAGTTATTACCGTTAAAGATACCAAGAAACCAAAGCTCTCAGGAGTTTCTTCTAAGAAAAATAAAGAGTATAAATCCGTTTTAAATTTGAGATCAGGCGTTACCGCTAAGTTGGTGTCTGGTAAAAATATGACATCCAAGATTGTGATTAAGGTAAAAGCTCCAAGTGCGAAAAAATATAAGACTTTGAGTACTAGTAACAGTAAGAAGTATTGCTTTACAAAAGTGGGCGTTTATTCCGTGGAATATTCCGTGGCAAATCCCTATAACAAGAAAGCAGTGGCAAAGAAGGTTATGAAGGTCACAGTAAAAGATACCAAAGCGCCTGTAATTTCTGGCGTCAACGACCAAAACGCTGCTTTGGGCGATAGTTTGGATCTGAGAACGGGAGTGATTGCTAAGCTTTTATCTGGAAAAGATATCACAGATCAGATGACCATTGAAGTGACTACGCCTGAAGGTGTGAAGTCTGAGTGGACCGAACAGGAGTATCTGTTTGAGCAGGTAGGAGAATATACAGTCACATATACAGCCGTCAATCCAGAAAAAGGCAAGAAAGCTCAGGCAGTGATGAAAGTGACAGTGACGGATGAGAGAATGCCAAAGATTACAATTGATCCTGAAAAATTAGCAGAGATATCCACTGGTGCTTCCTATGAGGTAATGGCAGGAGTGACAGCAGTATTGCCAGATCAGACGGAAGTGGAAGTGAAAGCTGAGATTACAGGAGTGGATGCCGAGGGACAGACCATTGAGGTTCCAAGTATTAGTAAGGATGGAACGATAGTATTTGAAACAGCAGGAACTTATACAATCAATTATACTGCTGTAAATCCTAATAATGAAGCTAAGACTATTACAGAGACATTTACCCTTACTGTTACTTTAAAGAACGATGAAGATCCAAAGCCAGAAGATCCAAAACCTGAGGATCCAAAACCAGAAGATCCAAAGCCAGAAGATCCTCAAGAACTTCAGGAAGATACTCAGAAAGATTCTGACACAGTAGAAAGTGTTTCTGAGGACTTGGAGGATGAATCTCAAAAACTGCCAGAAGATATGGAAGAATCGCAGGAAGACTTCCAAAATCCGGCAGAAGATGTGGAAAATCCGCAGCAAGACGCCCAGGATTCGACAGCAGATTTAGAAGATTCACAGGAAAAATGCAATAACCTGTAAAGGTTTTGGAAAATAATGTGACTGAAACATGAAATTAACATTAATTTTTGGTTGCGATTTGGGGCATAATAGAGTATAATCAGTTATAGGCTAGAAAGTATTCCTGGGATGTTCGACACCCTGCTATTTTGAACCTACATTTACTTTTATGGGATTCTTATATTGCCGATTGGATGTCAAGCCGTCATTACGCAGCGGAAGGCAGAAGAGAGGTTGCGGTTACCCACCTAGCTTTGCTAGGAGTCAAAATTGCAGGAAACGGCATTTTGGGGTACTTTCCAGATTAAAGCTTGAGATACAAAAGAACTTTACAAAAGAGAATTTGCGCATAAGTTTCAAAAGAATTTTTTAAGTACGAAAGATAGAAGATACAAAAGAATTGTAAAGCACAAAAGATAAATTAATTACGAAAGAGGAAAGGCTGCTTTGGAGAAAGGCAGCCTTTCTTAAGTCCAATGGAAGAAAATTTTATCTTCTAGTAGAAGGATGAAGAGGGTGAACCTTAAGTTGTACTAGAATTTTTGAAAGGCGCCCAGTTGTTATATAAAAAATAAGTAATTATTTAGAACCTCATTTTTGAATTTCATAGTTTCGTTGGGTTCTCAATAGTTACAAAAAGAAACAGGACAGGAAATAATCGCATGGAAAAAAATTATTCTGGTATAAAAAGAAATTATTTTGCAGGGGTATTGTGTATGCTTCTGCTGCTTTTGATATTCTGGTTTATTTGGATAACTTCTGCCAAACAGGTGATTACTGAGTACAGCAATGATTATGTGGCGCTCGCGGAATTGCCTTCCCAGTTAAGTTTTACTTATTATGAGGAAGATGAATGGGAAGAAAAGTTAAAGACCAGCCTTCATGTAAAAGATCTTAACAGCAAATTAACCTATGGACAGCTTTCTGAGGTATTAAAGCAACTTTCTGTACAGCAGTATATTGATTACCAGAATAAGTTTTCCTGGAAAACGGTGTCTAGGCCGTTGTGGGATCAGATTTATAAGCAGGTTCTGGATTTATTAGATACAGATCATCAGGTATCAGATGTGGGATTGGTGTTTCTCACAGATGAGGGACAGGAGGAATCATTAGACCGTCTGACACAGAAAGGTTATTTTCAAGTGGCAAAAGGCGTTGATTACTTTAAGTATTATGATATGTATCAGGTGTATGTGAAAGGGGAACGCATTATCGGCATCAGCGGGGAATGTGAGGAGACACTTACCTTAGAAAATGTCTTTATACATAATACAGATCAGGAGAAAGCGGAAGTTTTGTATCAGAAACAAAAGATTTCTTTGAATATTGAAGGACTCAAAGAACAGATTACAGATACAATCTGTGATATGGAATGGAAGGATCGCAAAGTGACAGCCATCTATAAGAAAGAAGATAAAATATCAGGTAAGGTGCTCAGTTTTGATGAAAAGAAAATTGAGATCTCTGGTTATGGAAGTTTGGAACATGCGGGAAAGCTAAAAGTATATAAAACGTATGGTACAGTGGAAGAATTGGATGAATCTAAATTGGTGATTGGAAATCTTGAGGCAGATTTTGTAGTTGCAAAAAAGCAAGTTTGCGGGATTATTTTAAAAGAGCCAGCGGCGATTGAGAATATTCGTGTGCTGTTGTTGAATCCAGAGGGCAACATCTGTCATGGAGATCCGCTTCTAGTTGCTGATGTCGATGGAACCATAACAATTGGCAAAAAGGAGAAGAAGCTTAAGGCAGGAAAAGTCATCAAAGCGGCAAAATATTTAGGAAAAAAAGCGGACTATGTGAAAGTATCGCTCAATGATGAGAATGGAAGAATTTATTTTTCGGATGAAAGGGGCAATCATACTTCGTTAGGTTATCGAGGAACTATGGAGATTCGAAAATATCCCGAAGGCTATGGTGTAGTCAATGAACTGTCTTTAGAAAAATATCTCTATGGTGTGGTTCCAAGTGAGATGCCAGCATCCTATGAGAGAGCAGCGCTCTGTACACAGGCCGTCTGTGCCAGAAGTTATGCCTGTATTCATCTGATGCGTGGAGATTATGCCGCATTTGGCGCCCATGTGGATGACAGTACCAATTATCAGGTTTATAATAAGCAGTCTGAGGATGAAAATACAACACTTGCTGTGGATGATACGATCGGAGAAGTGGTAAAATATCAGGGAGAAGTGGCAGAAACTTATTTCTTCTCTACCTCTTGTGGCTATACCGCAGATATGGGAGTGTGGGATGTGGAACCAACTGAGGCTAATAGCTATCTGCAGAGTATTTCTCTGGTTTCTGATGGAAGTGAACCAGATATTTCTAACGAAGATAAGTTTACAGAATTTATTAAGAATCAAGAGATTGAAGCCTTTGACAGTGAAAGTCCATTGTTTCGCTGGCATGCAGAACTCTTGCTGCCGGAAAAGGCAGAGGTTATCAATGCGGCAATTGCCACACGTTTTCAGGCAACTAGCCAAAATGTACAGATTACCAAGGACGATGGAACAGCAGGGACAGAGGCTGACTTGACGGCGTTTGGTGCTCCTAAGAATATTTCTGTGGAAGAACGTTGTGCCTCTGGTGCAGTGAAAAGACTGCGTATCACCTATGAGAAGGGAGATGTGGTCTTGGTTTCAGAATATAATATACGTTATGTTCTGGGGAAGGCTGCAACAGGGCTTGTAGGCAAAGACGGACAGCCAATCGAAATGGAATTGCTGCCCAGCGCATATTGTGCATTGATTCCAGTTGAAAAGGGTTATGCACTCTATGGAGGAGGATATGGGCATGGAATTGGAATGTGTCAAAATGGAGCCAACGGTATGGCCAAAGATGGCATGAATTATATGGATATACTGACAAAGTTTTATCATGATATTACGATTGAAAATATATACAATGAAGAAAAGGCGGCAGAGTAGAAAAATGATTTGGAGAGTGATTGCAAGGACAAAAGGATTTTTAGCTAAGTGCAAAGAAGACAATATCAGCGCGTTTGCCGCGCAGTCTGCATTTTTTATTGTCCTGTCTTTGATACCATTTATTATGCTGTTTATCTCTTTGGTGCAGTATACGCCAGTGACCGAGAGTATGGTGATGGAGATGATCAATCGCATTATGCCTCCGTATATTTCGCCCTTTCTTATTGGAATTATCCATGAAATGTATAATAATTCTATCGGATTGGTGTCTGCTGCAGCTGTGGTTGCGGTCTGGTCTGCAGCCAAAGGGATTCAATATCTGACCAATGGCCTTAATAGTGTATATGATATTGAGGAGACACGAAATTGGATTTTACTGCGGTTTCGCGCTATTTTGTATACGGTGATGCTGATAGTTGCCATCGTGGTTTCTTTGACTTTAATGGTATTTGGCAACAGCCTGCAACATTTAATTGTTCAGTATCTGCCAATTGTTGCGCATATTACAGAAGCTATTTTAAGGCTGCGTTCGTTGATTTTGCTGGCATTGTTGATGTTGTTTTTCGCCATGCTTTTTAAGATGCTGCCCAACCGCAGAGCGGCCTTTCGCAGTCAGCTCCCAGGCAGTATTATGGGGGCGGTGGGCTGGTCGTTGTTATCTTTTGGGATCTCCATTTATGTGGATTATTTCAATGGATTTTCCATGTATGGCAGTCTTACAACTATGATTCTGGTTATGCTATGGCTGTATTTTGGGATTTATATTTTGCTGGTCTGTGCGGAGATTAACAATATTTATGAGGAACATTGGGCTAAGCAGCATGGAGAGTGAGATAAAAAGCAGAAAACGAGTAAAAGAGAGAACACCTATTCTGATAGGTGTTTTTTCTTTATGTAAAAGGTGCATATTTTGACCCCAGCATCATATTATATAATTTATTGTTCCATATTTTTCTATTATCCAATCCAAAATTAGTAGTTAGGTTTTTAATTATGGAATTGATTTTTTTAGCATGTCAATTGCATTGTCTCAGTTTCAATTTTTTTTCACTCGTTAAGTGATAATGATGAGACACAATCTGCAATATCAACTAGTATTATTTTCCAATGTTAGCAGAGAATATATTTCTATTTATTTCTATTATGGGTTAAACCAGATAGGGATAAAAAATAGATATGTATCGGCAGGAGCATAGATTTTCTCCTGCCACGCCTATATTTAGGCGGTTTGACGTTTGGTACGCTGCATATATTCCTGTTCCATTTCCCGCATTTCCTCGTCCGCGGGGATGTCCACAATCCCGACATAGGAATAGTAGATGTCGATTTGCTGTGTCCGTTTCCCATCTTTTTTCTCACGCTCTTGGACTACGATTTTATCCACAAATGCGTTTAGGATTTCGGGCGTTAGCTCGTCAATGCGGGTGTATTTCTTGGTGACGGCTATCAGCTTGGCGACATTGGTCGCTTCCGTGTCGGCTTCGCTGACCTCGGCTGTCAAGGCTTCGATTTCCTGCTTTAGCTGTTCCTGCTCGGCTTCATATCCGTCTGACAGCTTGTAAAAGCGTTCGTCATTCAGCTTTCCGTTGACATTATCCTCATAGATTTTACGGAACAGGCGGTCAAGCTCCTTTATCCGCTTTTCGTCCTTTCCTATCTGTTTCTGCTTTGCGGATAACTCGTATCTGCGTTCTGCAAGGGTGGCGTCAATCTGCTGTCGGATAAACACACGCTCAAACTGCTGTAAATAGGACAGGAACTGCTGAAGCTGTTTCAGCACCAACTGTTTTAATGCATAGAGCTTGTTTAACAGTTCCCAAAACTCGGTTTTAGGCTTGGGCTGCGGGGCGTTTCCCTTGCATAACTGACGCATAAATTCTGCTGCGGACAGACCGCAAGCGGCGGCGCACTGCTTTAATTTTTCATGTTCTTCCTCATTCAATCGGACGGTAATCGGGACATTTCGCACATCCTTTTCTGATTTTTCTCTGCTCATTTTCCTCAATCCTCCAGTCTTATTTTTCTTTCTTCGGGGTAAACAGGGGCGCTAGACGTCCAGTGGACGTCTGTTCAGCGCGGACCGTAGCGGAGCGGAGACGTCCCCTGAGAGAAGTCCACACGCCTTTAGGCTGTGGATTGGATTGTGCGCGAGTAGCGATGAGAATGCCATGCTTGCATGAGCATTCGAGGAGCACCGCGGTCATAGCGGGAAATGCAGGGCATTTTCCGCTATGGCTGACACAATCCGATGCTCGCTATCTCTGTGGACGCGTCGTCACAAGTTCCGTATCGCTCATTTCCGTGCAGGCACGGAAAATCACTCACTCCACTGCTCCTCCTTCTCCCAAAAAGTCTAGCGACTTTTCGGGAACCATATTTCCTGTGCAGTAGCATTCTTCCATACCTGTCTTACCCTCCGAAAAGAAAATCCTATGTCCCTGCACCTCCGTTCTGGATTCGGTTTTTCTTGAGTTTTGGATAAATGAAAAAGCCGTCACACGACATCACGAATGACAGGAGTGTTTTCTCCTGTTCAGATTCGCAATGCTATGTAACGGCTTTGAAATTCAAAACCATGCTGCCATGCACCAGCCGAAAAGGACAGCATACATTCGGCGGCGGTCAGCCTTGTCCGTTGGCTGACATTCCATTCTTCCATCTATGTGCTATTTAATTTTCAAATCTTCCAATTCCCATATGAGTATTTCAGAATACCATAGTGGCTACATTCATGTCAAGATTTTAGACAAACTTTTTAGTATTCCCTGCGGACGGGAATTTTATTCACCTACTTTGAAAATTGGGCAAGGGAATTTTGTCCCTCACCCAGTAGTCCATAAGGAAACAGAAAATATTAGATGGTTATAAAATCTTCCGCAGTTTTTTCCGCATATGGTCTAGCCTTGCATAGATAGCCCCTGTTGTCAATCCCACAAGCGGGGCAATTTCCTTTGTGGAATAGCCCTGCATTTTCAGCAGGATGATTTGCAGGGTACGCCTGTCCACCGTAAGCAATGCCCGATACAGAGTTTCGTCCTCAATCTCGTTCAGTAAATCAGCGACAGTCTTTAGCTCGGTATTCTGTTCCCTGTCTGCCATCCCCTCAAGGTATTCTCCAAAGTTGCTTGTCCAATGGTAAAACCGTCTGTTGGAATTGAAGTCTGCCCTGTGGTCCGTGCGGATTTGCGGGGTGGTGGTTTCATCAACTCCATGCTCCCGCAATTTTTTTCCTCGGCTTCTTTCCAGATAAGCCATTTCCTGTTCTCCCGTCCGTTGTTGTATGCCATTCTTTTTTCCTCCAATCTGAAATTTTTAAAAATGTTAAAATTCAGATTGGAAAGGCGGCGAACGGCAGCCAACAGCGGAAACAGCCCTGCGGCACATTCCGATAAAAAACGACAAAAGAAAAACCGCAAAGGCTCTGTGTCCTCTACGGTTATAGGAGATACATATTCTGTTAAACGGAGATTCTACTTCTGTTTTCATGGTGAGAAGCAGCGTTACATGGACAGGGATTTTTTTAACTGGCTTCCTGCCAAACCCCGATATGCTATGTATGGATAAACTCTGCGTTGCATGAGCAGATAGATTACCGCCCGAAAAAAGAACATAAAAAAACCCTCCAAACTCTAAAACAGGTCTGGAGAGTGTCTGTTAAGTTTTTTGGGCATAGCAAAATCGCCCGCCACACGCCGTTTTTTTATATGGTGGATTTTAAGTTCAATCGTTCACTTTTAAAATACTACGAAATATTTTTGAAGATTTCATAAAGATTTGCAAAAATAATGAGCGATGTTTCCCATCGCCCATTAAATCCTAATATGGAATTTTTATTGTAACCTCTGCACCGCCTGTTTTATCGGAATTTTTAAGAGTAAGTTCCCCATTGTGTTGCTTTACAATGCTGCTTGTGATATAAAGCCCCATGCCAAAGTGCATATTAGAGCTTCGGCTGTTGTCGCCCATAAAAAACTGCTCCCTTGCATGGTGCAAATCCTCATTTGTAAAACCAGTTCCCTCATCTATTATAGAGATTTGTAGAAAATCGTCCGGCTTTTGCACCTCTACATAAACTGTCCCTTTTGGTGGAGAGTAATCTAACGCATTGCCTATCACATTCATAATTGCCCGTTCCAGTAGTAATTTATCCGCTTTAAGAGTTCCTAAATTTGCCCCTGTTTCCACGTGTAAGCAAATTTCTTTTGGAAGGCATAATGAATTTGCCTGCGCTTCAATCCGTTCCATATAATCAGCTATATCAAATTCTTCCAAACCCAGCTGATACCCGGCTACTGTCCGGGATATATCAATCAGCGTCCTAATATAAATGCCCATTTGCCCGGAACTTTCTGTAATATACCCCGCATATAACCGCTGTTCGTCGTCAAGCTCTGTTTCGCTTATCAAGTCGATATTTCCTTGAATGACAGTTAAAGGCGTTTTCAAATCGTGAGCAAGTGCCGCTATCTGCTCCTTTTGTAATTGTTCCGCACTCCATTGTTTCTCTAAAGATGATTTCAAATTATTTTTCATATCAGAGAAAGAACATAACACATCTTCAAATTCTTTGATTTTTGAGTGTCCCACCTCAAAATCAAGATTTTGTTCTGCCACTTTTTCTGTTGCTTCAAAAAGCGGGGAGAGCTGCACCCGCATATTTTTTGCAAACTCCGCTGTTAATATCACGCAGACCGCGATACAATTTATCCCCATGAGGATATATATTACTTTGGCGGTTAAAACTCGACAAATAGTATAGCTTTTTAGGAAAGTTTCTGCTATCCTATTAATATGAAAACAATTAATTTAGTGACGGTATCACCTGAAACAAGGAGAATCATCAAGAAACAGGTAATATCGCTAATAAAAAAGGGAAAAAAGCAGATTGAAATTGCAGAAACAGTTGGCATTTCACCACAGGCAGTAAAAAGAATTTCCAGTGCGTATAAAAAGGAGGGCACGGCATGTCTTAAGGAAAAAAAGCGTGGACGCAAACTTGG
>CAJTIR010000036.1 GCA_910576385.1 Lachnospiraceae bacterium | reverse complement strand
ATGCGGTTGGCGAACCTGCATTATTATAACATTGGAGGTTTTTTACTGTAAGCTAAAGCAATGCTGACTCACCTGCATAGCAGGTGGTTTATTTGTTTCCCAAAGTTTCGTTTCTCTGTTGAGAAACTCCACAATGTGAAACAGGCTAAAGCCTAACAAAATAGAAGCCAGATTGTCCCCATTGGGCAATCCGGCTTCTATGTAATGTAGACTTATTTTTTGTTTCGATTTTTTACAGTCACATTTTTCTTTGCGCAGCGAAACCTCACAAGAAATGTTACCTTAAATCCTGCACTACCAGAATAAATATACTGCTATTTTGCCAGCAGTTCATCTGCAAGTGCTTCCATATCTGCAATTGTGTTGTCTTTCACTGCAGATTTAATGGTGACAACCTTATCACAGATTGTGATATCCTTCATCTGCTCTAAAACTGCCCGCATTGTTTTAGCCGCAATCGGCGCCCAGGAACCATTTTCCATCAAAGCTACTGTACGTTTCCGATAAGTTTTACTTTTTAAGTGATGCAAGAAATCCTCCATACATGGGAACACTCCTCCATCATAGGTGGCTGCCGCCAGTACCATCTTATCATAGCGAAAAGCATCCTCAATTGCCTCTGCCATATCATCCCTGGAAAGATCAGTGATCACTACCTTTTTAGCGCCTTTTGCCTCCAGGATCTCTTTTAACTTGATTGCTGCTTTTCTGGTATTACCGTGAATGGAAGCATAAGCCACCAAAATTCCCTCATCCTCTGGCTCATAACTGCTCCATATCTGATACTTTCCAATATAGTATTCTAAATTTTCCTTTAAAATCGGCCCATGCAGCGGACAAATCATCTGAATATCCAGCCCTGCCGCTTTTTTCAGCAGCGCCTGTACCTGTGCACCGTATTTTCCTACAATATTAATGTAATAACGTCTTGCCTCACAAGCCCAATCTTCTTCTGTGTCCAGCGCGCCAAATTTCCCAAAACCGTCTGCTGAAAACAGAATCTTCTCAGAACTCTCATAGGCAACCATGACCTCTGGCCAATGTACCATAGGCGCCATCACAAAAGTTAAAGTGTGGCTTCCCAGATTTAAGGTATCGCCCTCTGCCACTACCACAGAACGCTCTGAGAGATCAATATCAAAAAATTGGCTGATCATCGGAAATGTCTTCGCATTTCCAACTACCTTCATCTGAGGATATTTTTCTGCCAGCACCTGGACATTTGCAGCATGGTCGGGCTCCATATGGGAGACAATCAAATAATCCACGCTTCTTCCATCCAGAGCTTTATCCAGGTTGTCCAACCATTCTTCTGTTCTTCTGGCATCCACAGTATCCATCACTGCTACCTTTTCGTCCAAAATCACATAGGAATTGTAAGATACACCGTTTGGAACCACATACTGGCTCTCAAATAAATCAATATCCTTGTCGTCTGCACCAATATATTTAATTGTATCTGTAATAGTTATATCTTTCATTTTATCTTTCCTCCTTAATTACCTACCAGAAAACAATTCTACTCTTTACCAGTAAGATATTCATCTATCCCCTTTGCAGCAGCCTTCCCTGCTCCCATTGCCAAAATTACAGTTGCAGCGCCAGTGACTGCATCTCCACCCGCAAATACGCCTGGCTTGCTGGTAGCCCCATCTTCTTCATTTGCCACAATACATTTTCTGCGATTGACATCCAATCCTTTTGTAGTAGAAGAAATCAACGGATTTGGAGAAGTTCCCAAGGACATAATCACCGTATCTAACTCCAAATCAAACTCAGAACCAGGAATCTCGATCGGGCTTCTTCTGCCAGATTCATCTGGCTCACCCAACTCCATACGAATACAGGTCATACCCTTGACCCAGCCATTGTCATCCACCAAAATTTCTGTAGGATTGGTCAAAAGATCAAAGATAATTCCCTCTTCTTTGGCGTGATGCACTTCCTCCACACGCGCTGGAAGTTCAGATTCACTTCTACGATACACAATATGTACCTCTGCTCCCAGACGCAGAGCCGTTCTCGCCGCATCCATAGCAACATTTCCGCCGCCCACTACGGCTACCTTTTTGCCCTTCATAATCGGAGTATCATACTCTTCCTTAAACGCTTTCATCAGATTATTTCTGGTCAAAAACTCATTTGCAGAAAATACTCCATTTGCCTGCTCGCCTGGAATCCCCATAAATCTTGGAAGCCCTGCGCCAGAACCGATAAACACTGCCTCAAAGCCTTCCTCTTCCATCAATTCATCAATGGTTCCCGCTTTGCCGATCACGACATTTGTCTCAATCTTAACTCCCAAAGCCTTGACATTTTCAATTTCTTTGGCTACCACCTCACTCTTTGGCAGACGAAACTCTGGAATACCATAGATCAATACGCCGCCTGGCTCATGGAGCGCTTCAAAAATCGTCACATCATATCCCATCTTGGCTAGATCCCCAGCACAGGTCAATCCCGCAGGGCCAGAACCGATCACAGCCACCTTATGATTTTTCTTTTCTGCTGCCGGCTGCGGCTTAATGCCATTTTCTCTCGCCCAGTCAGCGGCAAAACGCTCCAGTTTACCAATGGAGACGGGCTCTCCCTTGATACCCCTGATGCACTTTCCTTCACATTGGCTCTCCTGTGGGCAGACACGTCCGCAGACCGCTGGAAGAGCGCTGGATTTGCTGATCACTTGATAAGCCTCCTCAAAATTGCCTTCCTTAATCTCAGACACAAATCCAGGAATATCAATAGCAACTGGACAGCCTTTCACACACTGCGCATTCTTGCAATTTAAACATCTCTCTGCCTCTTCCATCGCTTCTTCTTTGTTATATCCAAGGCACACCTCATCAAAATTTGCTGCCCGTACTTTAGGTTCCTGTTCTCTTACTGGTACCTTCTTCAACACGTCCATTATTTGTCACCTCCGCACTGTCCACATCCGCCATGATGAGTGTCGCCCTCTTGAAGCTTAAGAATATCTCTGCCTTCTTCTGTCTTATACATCTGCTGACGCTTCATCGCCTGGTCAAAATCTACCAAATGGCCGTCAAATTCCGGTCCATCCACACAGGCAAATTTTACCTGATCTCCTACTGTCACTCGGCAAGCCCCACACATGCCTGTGCCGTCTACCATAATCGGATTTAAAGAAACAATTGTTGGAATCTCAAGTTTCTTTGTCAGCAGACAGACAAATTTCATCATGATCATGGGACCAATGGCAATGCATTGATCATATGTATTTCCGGCATTTACTAATTCTTCTAACTGATTGGTTCCCATCCCATGAAAACCATAACTGCCGTCATCTGTGGTCACATAGAGATTGCCTGCCACTTTCTCCATCTCATCTACTAAAATCAGCAAATCTTTGGTTTTAGAACCCATAATCACGTCACAGTCCACACCATGTTCATGAAGCCATTTTACCTGAGGATATACAGGAGCCGTTCCCACGCCGCCTGCAAGAAACACAATCTTTTTCTTCTTTAGCTCTTCTATTGGTGTCTCTGTCAACTCAGAAGCACATCCCAAAGGTCCAACAAAATCCTGGAATGCATCCCCCTCCTCTAAATTCTCTATTCTCTGAGTAGAAGCTCCCACCGTCTGGAATACAATCGTAATCGTCCCTGCATCTCTGTCGTAATCACAGATCGTCAGAGGAATACGTTCGCCTTCTTCATCCATTTTTACGATAACAAATTGTCCTGGCAGACAAGATTTTGCCACACGGGGCGCCTTAACGTCCATCAGAAAAATCTTTTCCGCCAATTTTTTTTTCTTTATAATTGGGTACATACTAAACCTCCGCTTATGTTATCCTTATACAAATTTCTATATCGTTTCTATTCTAATATACTTCCTTTTAAATTTCAATGAATTTGTGAAAAAGAATCCTGCTCAGATAGAAATAGCAATCATTACTTCTATGATTTCACAGAATAAAATCTGCCCATCCCCCCTTTAGCTCTGCCATTTTTTACGCTCCACAAACCTTCCCAGCAAAAATGCAATAATACCTACGCCAATCCCAGTCTGAATGCAGAACATGAAACACTCCACTTCTCCTGGAATTTCACCGCCAATTATGCGCTCTAAAACTGGAGTAAACCAAGGTTTATAGTCTGTGTCAATCGCTTCCACTACCTGGCTTCCCGCATCATCAGAACCACCAAATTCCGCTCCCTTTCGGACAAGCAATGGCATTACAATGAGAAACGCCACCGCTGCCAAAATTACCACTATTATTTTTTTATCTGTACTCTTCATCTGCTCCTCCTCTATCGCTTTCCATTTTCTAGATATCCAGCGCTTTTTAGCTCTGGCTGTGCATAATTTTCCAAAGTTATCATTACCACCACCGTCAAAAATCCTTCGATAATTGCAAGCGGAAGCTGTGTGGGTGCAAATACACTTAAGAATTTTGCAGCAGACACCCATACTCCCCCTTCAGAGGGATAGGCAAATGCAAGTTGAAAGCTAGTAATACAGTAAGTAAACAGATCACCAATGACTGCCGCCAAAAAAACGCCGACTCTCTGGTTTATTTTACTTTTTTTACAAAGCCTGTAAACTCCATAGGATAAAAACGGTCCTGCAATCGCCATAGAAAAAGTATTAGCCCCCAATGTCGTCAAACCGCCATGCGCCAAGAGAACTGCCTGAAATATCAGCACAATAATTCCCAAAATACTGACTGCACTTGGCCCAAATAAAATCGCTCCCAGAGCAGTTCCTGTCATATGAGAACAACTTCCTGTCACTGAAGGAATTTTCAGGGAAGAAATCACAAAAATAAAAGCGCCAGACATGGCGAGTATGGTAATATTCTTGCGATCCTGCCCCAATTTCTTTTGTATCGCGAAAAATCCTTTTACCAGAAACGGAAGACTAACGATCCCCCAGGCAACACAAAAACCAAATGGCAGATACCCCTCCATAATATGCATAGCGTTGGCATTTGGAATAATGCCAAAAACTACGGCAAACGCAATACTTGCAATAAATAGTTTCCTTTGTCTCTTTGTCATAAAAATGCTCCTCTCTCAACAAAAAACGCCGTATCTGCTGTTTCTCACACAGCAAACCGGCATCCACAAGAAACCTGCTTTGCAACACTCCTTTAAAAAGTATTTCAGACAGGTTCTTATGCAGCCAGTTATCACTCGTAACTTGTTGCATTCCCTTATAAAAGGCAGGTCTTCTGACTTAAGCTTCCTCATTTTCTTCTACCTTCCCAGTTTCCCAGTGGCATTCACATTTTGTCTTTAGAAGAAAACTTCACTCTTACAGCGGCGGGACCGTATGGGACTCTCACCCATTTCCCTATTATCCTGCAGAAAATACAGGCACCTTTTATAATTAAATTATTTAACAATTATACGGACTTAGAATAGCATAGCCTGGAAAAAATGTCCAGGAAAATTCCATGAAATATCATCACTATTCAAACCCCAAAGCCACAGACATGCCAGCCAAACTGTCATACGCCTCTGCCAAGGCTTTTGTCTGTGACCAAGGGCGCTCACCCTCAGAACATTAATATTACTCCCTTTTCAAAATAAATTTAAAAGGACTGAATATCTATTTTCATAGGGTTGTGAATAGTCGCTAAATATCAAAATACTCACTGCCAACCATCAAATCCCCTTTTAACTGCTCTGCAAATTCTGAGACAATCTGTTTCTTCTGTTCCCAAATCTCCTTTGCCCTCTGTGTCACCATAGGATTTGGCTCCTGCTTGTTGGAGCTCTCCATAATATGCTCATAAGCCTTCAAATAACTGGAAGCATGTATATTTCCCATTACCATACAGTCCCAGACTATCCCCATTGCCCCTTCCTCATCCAACAGATCTGCTTCCATCAGCAAAATCATTTCCAGACTAGTTCCTGGTTCACTCATCAAACTTTTATTCGAATGATTGGTAATCAAAAATTGCACCTGTTGGGAAAAATTCTCCTCCAGTCCCTGAGCTTTCGCATAATCGTCAAATGCCTTGGCGCTGCGGCGGGCATGATATTCATTGTCCTGACTTCCATAACCGATATCATGAAAAATCGCCGCGGTACAGAGCAGCTCCAAGTCCACTCCTTCCAACCCTTCTGCCAATCGGTTACACCAGTGCAGTACTCGGATCGTATGCTGAAACCGAGAACGGAACGGATGCATGGGATTCGGAGATTCCATGCCTTGGTGCTGGGTCAGATAGCGCTTTACATAAGATAAATATTCTTTATATTTTTGATTCATTATCTATTCCTCCTTATCCTATCAACGCCTTTGCAAGTTCCCCCGCCTCTCTGGGATAACTCTCTGGCTCTATCAGTCCCTGCTCGGAAAGTGTCTCATACACTTTCAACATTTCTGGTTTTTTTAAATGTGCTTGCTCTAAAACTTGTTCCTGTAAAAATACCTCCAAAGGATTGCCATCGGCAAGAATTTTCCCACGATCAAATACCACAATCCGCTCCGCCCATCGATAGGCAAAATTTACATCATGCGTGGAAATCAGCAATGTCTTTCCCTCCCTGGATAAATCTGCTAAAACCTGTTCTAACATATCGGCACTCAATGGATCCAACGCTGCAGTTGGCTCGTCAAAGAGAATGATCTCCGATTGCATAGCGATAATATCAGCAATACTGACTCTTTTTTTCTCACCTCCACTTAGATAATGAGGCGGACGCTGCCGATAAGATTGTAGATCCATATATTGCAGCGCCTGTGTGACTCGTTTTTCTACTTCATCCCTGGAAAGCTTTAAATTCATTGGTCCAAACGCCACTTCTGCCTGGACTGTTGAAGCAATCATTTGACTGTCGGCGTCCTGGAAAACAAATCCCACATGCCGGCGAAGTTCTTTTAACTCTTTGCCGCTAATTTTCGTTCCCTGATAATATATTTCTCCTGACTGTGCCTTTAGCACACCATTTAAATTTAGGAAAAATGTTGATTTCCCAGCCCCATTGGAGCCCATAATTGCAATTCTCTCCCCGCTGCCAATGGAGAGACTGATATCTGAGAGCGCCAGATGTCCCGACGGATATCCATAACTCAAATGCTGCACATTTAAAATTTCACCTCTCATGGTACCCCTTTCTGCAAAACTACTTGTCAATCACACTGGTAATTCTAGCAATAAGCAATAATACGGTGATGTATAATCCTAAGATCACAAGCTGCCATGCCTTGACAGATTTCTTTTCTTCCCAAAATGGAAAATCTCCCTCATATCCCCGAGAGATCATAGCATCATAATATGTATTGGCTTTTTTCAAAGAAAGAATCAAAAGATTGCCTCCAATCTGTCCAAATGTTGTACATGACGTCTTAAAATCTGCATCTCCCAGCCTGGAAATGGCAGCGTTTTTCATTCCTTGCTGGACATCCATAAGAATAAAAATAAATCGGTAAATCATATACATCAATTCTACCAACAACTTGGGCATATGTATGCTGCGCAGCACCGCCGTCAATTCACTTGCAGGCGTAGACAAAGCCAACAAATATAAGGCGCTGACCGCTCCCATTGCCTTTAAAAATAATTGCAGCGCCTCCATCAAAGTTTCTCTCGTTACATACAGATAAAACCAATGCATTGAAATGGACATAGGCTCCATTGGATGGCTGGATATTGAAAGAGCAACCCCCAGTCCCCCCAACAAGAGAAAGGCAATCGGAATTTTTAAAAGTCCCAGATACACAGGAAAACTTACTCCATTTCCTCTAAGATTTACAACCCCCATCGTAAGAATTACTGCCATTGAAACCCAGGGATTGTCCAACAGCAGGCACAAAATCAAGATCACAATCGCAGCACATACTTTATAACATCCATTCCACTGTCGAAGTCCTGATTGGCAGGCATAGTAATCAATACTTGTCACTCCATGCAAATGTTTTCTATGCCTCTTCATGCTTTGCCTTCTCTTTCAGCAATGCAATCTCTCTCTGATAACCATCCAGATCATTCGGCGTCTCCAGATAAAATGGAAGCTGGCGCAGACGAGGATGAGTGACAATCTGCACAAATGTCTGCAGGCCGATCTTTCCCTGTCCAATTTTTTCATGACGGTCTTTATGGCTGCCCAGCCCATTCTTGCTGTCGTTGAGATGAATGGCTTTTAGCCTCTTCAACCCGATGGTATGGTCAAATTCCTCTAATACGGCATCTAGGCTGTTCACAATATCATAACCGCCATCAAACACATGGCAAGTGTCCAGACAAACCCCAATCCGACTGCTGTCTTCGACTTGATCTATGATTGAAGATAACTCTTCAAAACTCCTGCCCATTTCCGTTCCCTTTCCAGACATAGTTTCCAACAGGATTAACGTATGATATCCATGTCTATTGATCTGATTTAACAGTTCTGATATATAGACAATCCCCATTTCTGCCCCCTGCTGTACATGGCTCCCTGGGTGGAAATTATACATGGCGCCTGGAATATGTTCCAGACGCTCTAAATCATCACACATCGTATCACATGTAAACTGACGCAATGCCGGATCTTTCGCGCAGGCGTTTAAGGTATATGGAGCATGTGCCAAAATTTGTGCCAGCCCATGCTCTGAGGCATATTTTAAATATTCCTCAATATCCGTCAAGTTTAATTCCTTTGCTTTGGCTCCCCGCGGATTTCGAGTAAAAAACTGAAAGGTGTTGGCTCCAATTTTCACTGCCTCCTGTCCCATAGCCAAATAGCCTTTTGCAGAAGACAAATGACATCCAATCCTCAACATAATGCTTCCTCCAAAACTCTAGCCTTTTTTTGGCAAAGATTTAATCTTAAATATAGCTATTCAGATCATTATAACAAAAGGTTCTAGGGGTGTAAACAAGAAAAAACTTTGAGTTCCTCCATTTGAAATACTAATTCATAATTTTTTTATTTTTCTATGTGCAGTACTTACAAGTTTTGTTACAATATTATCACAAAGAAACTTTTAACGACTGCCTAAAGAAAGGGGAAATGTAATGTTCAAAAAATACCGAAGAATTTTTCTGATTGTTTTGGATTCCCTGGGAATTGGCGCGATGCCAGACGCAGAAAAATATGGCGACGCCAACGCCAATACACTGGGGCATATCTGGGAGAGAGTTCCCAGCCTGCAGATTCCCAACCTGCGCAAATTAGGTCTTGGAAATCTCTGTGGAAAACAAGATCAAACCTTAGGCTGTTATCTGCGCCTTAAGGAAAAAAGTATTGGCAAAGATACCATGACTGGTCACTGGGAAATGATGGGACTGCATGTAAAAGAACCGTTTCTTACTTTTACAGAAACTGGATTTCCAGAAGAACTGATTCAACGGCTGGAAACCGAATTTGGCAAAAAAATTATTGGCAACAAAGCCGCCAGCGGAACAGACATTCTCGAAGAATATGGAGAAGATGAAATCCAAAATGGAAGCTTGATCGTCTATACTTCCGCAGACAGCGTACTGCAGATCTGCGGGCATGAGAAATATACTGGCCTTGATAATCTTTATCACTTTTGTGAAAGAGCCCGTGAGATTACCATGCGGCCAGATTGGAAAGTAGGCCGCGTGATTGCCAGACCTTATGTGGGAGAGCATAAAGGCCATTTTACAAGAACGGCAAACCGTCACGATTATGCCATCAAACCTTATGATGTAACCGTCCTCAATTTACTAAAAAATCAAGGATATGACATAATTGGCGTCGGTAAAATCAATGATATTTTCTCAGGCGAAGGAATAACTGAAACTCATAAATCCCAATCCAGTGTACATGGCATGGAACAGACGATAGCACTTGCCAAACAGGATTTTACAGGTTTATGTTTTGTAAATCTTGTAGATTTTGACGCCTTATGGGGACACAGACGCAATCCAGAAGGATATGCAAAGGAACTGGAAAAATTTGATCTAAAACTGGAAGAGTTTTTAAAAACCTTAAGAAATGATGATCTACTTATGATCACTGCTGACCACGGGAACGACCCCACTTATTCTGGTACAGACCATACCAGAGAGACCGTGCCGCTCTTGTGCTGTGGAACCACAATGAAACATGCCAGACAGTTGCAGGAACAAGAAACTTTCGCAGTCATTGGCGCCACCATTGCAGACAATTTCTCCATAAAACTGCTTCCTCATATGATTGGCGAATCCTTGCTGGACTGCATAAAATAATGGATAATTATAACCATTTCAACCTTCATAGAAGGAACAAATATATTCACTTGTTGTAAAGTTCTTGCCGCTCAATCAGCAAAAACAAAATGCACAAAAACCATCTTGAAAATCCTACTTCCCATCGTGATTTTTGTGCATTTTGTATGTATTGCTCTGCAATGTAAACCTTTTCACAAATTGTTCTCGCAATTACAGCTCTCTTTTCATCACTGCTCCTGTAGCGCCAGATGTCACCATCTGCGCATAACGGGCCAGATAACCTTCTTTCACTTTTGGCTCTCTGGGCTTCCACTCTGCCCTTCTCTTAACAAGCACATCTTCTGAGACATCCAGCTCCAATTTCATTTCTGGGATATTGATTTTAATGATATCTCCTTCTTCCACCAAGGCAATCGTTCCTCCTACTGCCGCTTCTGGTGAAACATGCCCAATAGAAGCTCCACGGCTGGCGCCTGAGAACCGACCGTCGGTAATTAAGGCTACTGTAGAACCAAGCCCCATTCCGGCAATTGCGGAAGTTGGATTGAGCATCTCACGCATTCCTGGTCCGCCTTTGGGCCCTTCATAACGAATCACAACCACATCTCCAGCAACAATTTTTCCGCCCTTGATGGCAGTAATGGCGTCCTCCTCGCAGTCAAATACTCTTGCAGGTCCTTCATGCACCATCATTTCTGGCGCCACTGCGGAACGTTTTACCACACTTCCCTCCTCTGCAAGATTTCCTTTTAATACCGCAAGGCCGCCGGTTGTACTGTATGGATTATCTAAAGGACGAATTACCTGAGGATTTTTATTCGCACACCCTTTAATATTCTCTCCAACGGTCTTTCCAGTGACAGTCATACATTCAAGATTCAATAAGCCCCATTCTGCAAGCTCATTCATCACCGCATAGACGCCGCCCGCCTCATTCAAATCTTCCATATAAGTTGGTCCTGCTGGAGCTAAATGACAGAGATTCGGCGTCTTTTCACTGATCTCATTGGCAAAACCGATATCAAAGTCAAAACCAATCTCATGGGCGATTGCTGGAAGATGCAGCATGCTGTTGGTGGAGCATCCCAGAGCCATATCTACGGTCAGGGCATTTAATACAGCTTCCTTCGTCATAATATCTCTTGGACAGATATTTTGGCGATACATTTCCATAACTGCCATTCCTGCATGTTTGGCAAGACGCAGACGGTCAGAATATACGGCTGGTATGGTGCCGTTTCCTCCAAGTCCCATTCCCAAGGCTTCTGTCAGACAGTTCATAGAATTTGCCGTATACATGCCAGAACAGGAACCACAGGTCGGACAAGCCTTCTGTTCAAATTCGCATACATCTTCTTCTGTCATAGTACCAGCAGCATAAGATCCAACTGCTTCAAACATCGAAGACAGACTCGTCTTATGTCCCTTTACATGCCCTGCAAGCATTGGGCCGCCTGATACAAATACTGTGGGTACATTCACCCGTGCTGCCGCCATCAAAAGGCCAGGAACATTCTTATCACAGTTAGGCACCATCACCAGAGCGTCAAATTGATGCGCAAGCGCCATACACTCTGTAGAATCTGCAATTAAGTCGCGCGTCACCAGAGAATATTTCATACCAGTATGTCCCATCGCAATTCCATCACAGACTGCAATCGCCGGAAATACAACCGGAACGCCACCCGCCTCGGCAACCCCCATCTTTACCGCATCTACAATTTTATCCAAATTCATATGCCCTGGAACAATCTCATTGTAGGAACTTACGATACCTACCAGCGGTTTATCCATTTCCTCTTTCGTAAAACCAAGCGCATTAAACAGGGAGCGGTGGGGCGCCTGCTGCATCCCCTTTTTTACATTATCACTTCTCATCTCTCTACCTCTTTTCTAAAATTTAAGTTCTATGCTAAGAGTATACACGCTTAGTTGTCTGCTGTCAATATAGTTGTATAACAAATTTTGTAAATTACACTCCCAATTTTTGGTCACAGCCCATGACAAAATGTCCATTTTATGGTAAAATACTTTGTCATAGATACTATATATTTGCACAAAACACAAGGTAAAATCTATGTAACATTATTTCAGGGAGAATATTTATTATGAACACACAAAAACATACTAACAATCTAATGGAATATGTATTAACCCTGTTAAGCCTTCCCGAATATAATATTGCGGACATTGGACAGCAGGTTTCACAAGATGCCCTTACGGATATCTCTTTTTTTCTGGATCCTGAAAATATCCGAATGGCCCACGAAATGATAAAATTTATGGATGAAATGCCAGGGGGTTTTTTAATTTATTATGCAAATGATGAAGAGAAGATTCTCTATGCCAACCAAGCGCTGCTTCGCATTTTTCAGTGCAGTACGTTAAAAGAATTTCAGGAAATAACTGGTAATTCCTTTAAAGGAATGATATATCATAGAGATCTAGATCATGTAGAGCAGAGTATCAAAGAACAGATTGCCCAAAGCCAATATGACCTGGACTATGTAGAATACCGGATCGTGCGCAAAGATGGCTCCATTCGCTGGGTTGAGGACTATGGACATTTTATTCACAGTGACGCCATTGGGGATATATTCTATGTATTTCTGGGCGACGCCACAGAAAAAAAGAAACGTCATCTGCAAGAAAAGGTAGCTCTCATCAATGAGAAAGAACAAATATTAAAAAGCCTGATTGAAGAATATGACAAAGAACGCAAAATTATCAACCAGGAGCATTTACGGCGACTGGAAGTAATTGAGGGACTCAGTGTAAATTATGATTCTATCCTCTATGCGGATCTTGACACCGACAGGGTGTTCCCCTATCGGCTCAGCAGCCGCACCAAACGTCAGTTTAATAAAAAATATCAAGCGCTTGGATTTCATTGGTATCTGTCAAACTATGTTAATACATGGGTTCATCCTGAAGATCGTGAACGAATCTTGAAAGTGACAGCGCCAGATTATATCCGCAAAAAGTTATCAAACAGCAAAACATATTACACCAATTATCGAGTTTTAAATAATGGCAAAATTCAATATCTTCAGCTTCGCATTGTCAATGTGGGGGAATGAAAAGCGCATCTCCCAGATTGTAATGGGATATCGCAGAGTAGATTTAGAAATTCAGCGTGAAATGGAACAAAAACAAATTTTGGAGGATGCCTTAAAAAATGCAAATCTGGCCATTGTCGCCAGAAACACCTTCCTCTCGAATATGTCTCATGATATCCGTACCCCTCTAAATGCAATATTCGGTTTTACGGAACTTGCCAAAAAACATATTACGGATATAGAAGCTGTAAAAGGCTACCTTTCCAAAATTGAACATTCCAGCAAACAACTCTTAGAATTGATGGAAAAAGTATTGGAACTGTCTTGGGCGGAATCAAACAAGATAAAAATAGACGAATCCAAATGTAATTTGTGTGAAATTTTAAAAGAAGTACATCAGGAGCTGCTTGGACTGGCTGAAGAAAAAAACATCTCTCTGACCTTAGATGATACGAAGCTTATACATGATAAGATTTACAGTGACCCCAATAAGCTCAAACAACTTTTTCAATACCTCACACACAATGCTGTCACCTATACAAAGGCTTGGGGCAATGTGGAAATCATCGCTGACGAATTAGAAGTACTGCCCAATCACCATGTCGTCTATGAATTTATTTTCAAAGATAATGGCATTGGCATCCATAAGGATTTTCTGGCACATATTTTTGAGCCGTTTGAGCGTGAGAAAAACACAACTTTTAGTGGGATTCACGGTACTGGATTAAGTCTTACGATTGCCAAAAATATTGTCACCACGATGGGCGGCACCATCGAAGTAGACAGTAGCGCCGACAAAGGAAGTACTTTTACTGTTATATTAAATCTGCGTATACCAGACAATTCCGCTAACATTTCGGAACACTCTGAGAACGCAACCTTTCAACCGATGAATCACAAAATTCTTCTGGTGGAAGACAATATGATCAATCTGGAAATTGAGACAGAAATACTGCAAGGATTGGGCTTTTTCATTGAAACTGCTGTCAATGGCAGTATCGCGGTAGAAAAATTAGCACACTCCAAACCTGGAGATTTTGATTTAATCTTAATGGATATTCAAATGCCAGTGATGGACGGACGAGAGGCGGCCAAAGCCATCCGCAATCTTAACAATCCATTATTGGCGAAAATTCCAATTATTGCTTTGTCCGCAAATGCCTTTGAGAGTGATAAACAGCTATCAATAGAGAGCGGTATGAATGCCCATCTGACGAAGCCCATTGATATTCCATTGCTTTTAAAAACTATAGAAAAAGTAATAAAAAAGAATCCTGCATAGCGGGATTCTTTTATGTATAGAGTCATAGAAATTGATATGGGCTTGCCCACTTTGTTTTCTATTGTAACTTGTTTAAATTTACCGCAGTATACGAGGATGAGGAAAATAACTGACCTCTGCCTTTCCAATAATATCCTCCAATTTTACAAATTTATGTGTCCAATATCTGGAATCCCAGGAATCTGTTCGGTTATCTCCCATCATAAAGTAACTTCCTTTTGGAACTGTATAGGGTCCGAAATTATCATAACTGACCTCCTCGGTGAAATCATCTTTCAACGGTTCTCCATCAATATAAATGACGCCCTCTTTCCCAGAAATAGTCTCACCTGGCAGCCCTATAATCCGTTTCAAATACAATGTTTTGCCGTCATCTGGATAGATAAATGTCACAATATCCCCTCGCTGCGGCTCCCCAAATATGTAAGAAAGACGATTTACTAAGATTCTGTCGCCAGCCATAACCGTTGTCTCCATCGAACTTGTGGGAACCTGCGCATTGGCAATCATATATTTATTCAGAAAAAATCCAACGCCCAGCGCAATGATAATAATGGTCAGATTGCTGATGATTTCTCGGACGATTGCCTTTCCCTTACTCTTGACTGCTTTCGTTTGAGGTTCTTTTATATTCTGCTGTTCCATATCTTCTTGGGCTTCAATCATGTTTGCCGCCTCGATCTCTTGTGTTTCTCTGTTATCTGGCTTCATTTTTATCCCTCCATATGTACTAAAACTTGAAAATCCTCATTCCATAGAAAGATGTTCCATAGCATGTAAGATATGAATACGCATCGCATTTCTCGCCCCTTCCCCATTGCGCGCCTTGATAAAATCCATCAAAATTTTATGATCAATCAGGGTTGCCTGAACCGCTTCACCATGAACTTTAGAGAGCGCCACCCCCTTATTGATGCCCTCATAGATCACTGGCATCAACTGATTCATAAATTCATTGTGTGTTGCTCTGGCAATGGATTGATGGAAAGCCTGTTCCACTTTCGTGCGGTCTTTTTTTAATCTGATACGCTCCTCAATCTCCGCTCCCAGGACTAAAATACGCCCTATTTCTTCATCTGTGGCACGCAGGGCAGCATAATATGCCGCCTCCGGCTCAAAAATCAGACGCATTTCATATAAATCTCTGGCCTTTACTTTAGCAGAAGCCAAAGCTGCTAATTCCTCTGAGTGTTCTGCCTTGAAATCCTCTCTGACAAAGGTGCCTTTGCCGCGCCGTGTCTCTAAAATTCCGCCTGTGGCAAGGATCCGAATTGCTTCCCGCAGTGTTGTGCGGCTGACTTTTAATTCCTCTGATAATATATTTTCATTGGGCAATTTGCTGCCTGGTAAAAAACGCTTTTCCACCACAATCATAGACACAATACTGTCCGCGATCCGGTCTGATAACCTGCTGTCTGCTCCCATGTCCGTTCCTTTCCCTTTTTCCTGTCACAAATCACAGAGAGATCTGGCTCCACACAGTTTCTTCTGTCCTCACTGAAACATACTGCAAATGGAGCTGATAAAACTTCCCACTCGCCATTATCTATCTCATTTTCTCACAGAAATCTGCCATCGCCTCCGAGATCTTAATCTGTTGAGGACAAACAGCCTCACAGCTTCTGCAGCCAATGCAGGCACTGGGCTGCTTCTCCTTGGGCATCGCACGCAGCGCCATAGGCGCAAGAAATCCGCCCTCTGTAAAAACATGTTCATTATACAGTTCCAGCAGGGAAGGAATATCCAGTCCTTTCGCACAATGACTGACACAATAGCGGCAGGCGGTACAGGGAAGCACTTTCTTCTCTATCATCCTCTGCGCCACTTGAAGCAGTGCGTCAAACTCTTTCGGATTGAGTGGACGCTCCTCATAAAAGGTCTGAATATTTTCCTGAAGCTGTTCCCTGTTCGACATCCCAGAAAGCACCATCGTCACCTCTGGAATCGCCTGTAAAAATCGAAATGCCCAAGCAGGCACAGTCTCTTCCGGGCGCAATTTTTTAAGATGTTCTGTCTCTTCTTTGGACAGCTTACAAAGCCTGCCACCACGCACAGGCTCCATCACCCACACTGGAATATGATATTTTTTTAACAGCTCAACTTTGTCTTTGGCATCCTGGAAAGAGCAATCCAGCCAATTGAGCTGTATCTGGCAAAATTCCATCTGTGCGCCATAAGCCTTTAAAAATCGCTCCATCACCTCATAGCTGCCATGTGCAGAAAATCCCAAATGACGAATACGCCCATTGTTCTTTTGTTCCATAAGATATGTATAGATACCATATTTGGGATCTAGATAAGCATCAATATTCATCTCACAGACATTGTGAAACAGATAAAAATCAAAATATTCCACCCCACATTTTTCAAGCTGACGTTCAAAAATCTCTTCCACTTTGTCCATATTTGAGAGATCATAACCTGGAAATTTTGTGGCAAGATAATAGCTCTCTCTTGGATATGCACTGAGCACTCTGCCAATCACCAGCTCTGAATTGCCACTGTGATATCCCCAAGCAGTATCATAATAATTGATTCCATGTTCCATAGCATAATCAATCATCTGTGCCGTTTTTTCTTCGTCAATCTTTGCATCATCTCCATCTAACACGGGCAGACGCATTGCCCCCATTCCAAGGGCGGACAATTTTAAATCCTGAAACTCCTTGTAAACCATACCTTCACCTGGCTGCGGAACCCTCTATACCGCACCTTTTCCTTTCCTGTTTTTCTATTTTACATGTATGACATTTATTTCGATTGTAACTAATTCCAACAAGTAGAATCTGATGACATTTTTCTAATTTTTCATTAAAACCTAATGATAAATCAGCTAAAGTAAATAAATTCATCCTCCGGCTTCTTGGCCGGCTGCACATCCAGTGCATATAATACTGGTCCTTTTCCTTTATATTCTATTGCAAATTCATAGTGCATCTCTGCGGTAATGGTAATCCAGGACTTATGAGAAATCTCAGCAGCCTTGTCATATTTGCACTTAAATCCCACAAAAGTAATATCATCCACACAACAAGTCATCGCAAAACGTCCTGGCACAAATACACCTTTTTTCATCTTCTGTGGACGGTAAACGAGCGCCAGAAAACGTACCTTTTTCCCCTCATATTTTCTTGGGTCATCCATCGCATCCATATACCAGATCCCATAATCCATATCTGTAATTTCAATGATCTCCTGATTTAAATCATATGGAAGCTCTTCCATATCATTATCATCAATGGTACCATCTGCGCGCTCATATGCAATCTGTGCTTTGCGGTTGACTGCCTTAATCGCTCGGCGAAACCTGCCCTTAGGCGTATCATCGTCACAACGATTTAAAATCACCACATCCGCCGCAAAAAGCTGTTCCATAATCATGGCCCGCATATTATTCAGATAGAGATCAAAACTAGTGGCATCTACCGTGGCCAGAGACTGCACCAACTCCCAACCCTTAGGCAGCTCCATCTCCAGAAAGGTAGACATCTGCCAGGTTCCATTATATTCAATAAATACCTGGTCTGGCTGATATTGAAGCTGCAATTCCATAAGTTTTGCAGCAGTAAAGGATTCCTCTTCCTCTATCATAACCATCTGCGTATCAGCCTCTGCCAACTCATTTTCGTCAAATTCCACTTCCCCATCTTCACAGAGAATCAGCAGCGTCTTTCCGCCCTCACTGAAATCTCCTTCCACCAAGGTTTCCCGAATCAAGGAACTCTTTCCGCTGTCCATAAAACCAGAAAACAAATATACTGGAATATCCATATTCATTGCACACCCTTTCCTCTCAACTCACCTAAACTTTGCAGACTGCTCTGCTGATCTTAGATTCCAAACAATTCTGCCAACTTATCTTCCTGGATATCAGTTCCGATCACACAGAGCCTTCCTGTATAATCTGCCTCTCCGGTACGCAGTTCATATTCACCATCCACCATGTCAAAATAAATCCAGGTGTGATCTTCGCAGGGCACCATGCCCTTGGCACGCAGAATGGTTCCATAATCTTCTGTCTCACAGAATACTTTCATTGCATGTTCAATCGTTTCTTTGGCAAATACATGCGGCGTCTCTCTGCCCCAACTAGTAAAAATCTCATCTGCGTGATGATGCCCGTGCTCATGATGATCATGACAGCCACAAGTACAGTCCTCCCCATGCTCATGATGATGATCATGGTCATGGTGACAGTGCTCATGTTCTTCCTGGCCATGCTCATGCTCCTCATGGTGATGATGGTCATGTCCGTGATGACAGCAGGAATGCTCCTCATGGTGGTCATGATCATGGTCATGGTGATGCTCCTCTAGAAGCTCTTCTTCCAGAGACTTTTGCTGCTCAATCACTTTATAAATCTGTTTGCCGTCAATCTCATTCCACGGTGTGGTAATAATTGCTGCGTCTGCATTCTTGTCTTTTATGGCTTTTACCACAACTTCTGTCTGTTCTGGTTTTACATTTTGGGTTCTGCTTAAAACTACCACCGTGGCATACGCAATCTGATTATTGAAAAATTCACCAAACGCTTTCATCTGTTTGGTGGCCTTGGCAGTATTCACCACCGTAATCCGTCCATTGAGCTTTACTTCATTTTCTGCCTCCACCTCCTGGACAGATTTCATCACATCTGACAATTTTCCCACGCCAGACGGCTCAATCAAAATGCGGTCTGGATGAAAACGCTCCATTACTTCACGCAGGTTTTTGCCAAAATCCCCCACCAAGGAACAACAGATACAGCCAGAATTTAATTCACTGATCTCGATACCAGAATCTTTTAAAAATCCGCCGTCAATGCCAATCTCTCCAAATTCATTTTCAATCAGTACAATCTTTTCCCCCTGAAAAACATCCTCCAACATTTTTTTAATAAAAGTCGTCTTTCCTGCGCCTAAAAATCCTGAAATAATATCAATTTTTGTCATAATTTTCCTCCTGACCTAAAAAACATCTATATCCACTATCCATTTAATTTTTGCCATTAATCTTAGCTCTGCCGCAATGTAACTCTTCCTTTTTCCACTAAAAACGCTGGACGATAAGAAAGTTTTGCCCGTCGAAGTCCCTCTGAGCCGGTATCTTCCTCACGGTTCACATATTGATAATTCTGTGCCTCATGCATTACAAACTGCTGATTAATCATCGGATATGCCCCCTGTATTTCAGCATATGCCTTCTCAATATGCACCACAAAAGTGTCTGGATTCAATTGCTCTCCCATTGTAAAAGCAATCACCTCACCCCGAGGCTCTGTCCTCAATATACCGCCCTTAAGCCCCAATTCTTCCATCAGGCGCAGTGCGTTTAAGGTGACACACATTTCATCTCTCTTTTCAACGTCAATCTCACACTGCATCTGCTCCCGCCATTTAAGCGCCATCTGAAAACAGTCTTCTACATTTTCAGCGGTAATTGACTCATAAACCCAATCAGGATTATTTTCCTGAAATCGATTGATATGATTGCGTTTGCCATGCAGCTTCTTTCCTGCAAGGGTAATCAACTGTTCTGTCTCATAGACATAATCTGCAATATCTCTGTCATATGTGATCTCAAATTTATCTGGATACCACTCGTTCAACAATTCAAATTCCTGCACCTGAACCAGATGCATATGAATGCCTTCCTGCTGTTCTTTGAACCATTGAAACATCACATCCAATGCTCTGTGAATCTGTTCTCTGTCTCCTGCCGGAAATGTCCAACTCGGCCTTCCGTCTGCCGTTTTGCCCTGAAATACTAATGCATCTTCCACAATTGCATATTGTGTGGGATATTTACGGCTCCACAGATAAATATTAGCAAATACCAGATCACAACTGCGATATGCCTTTTTCTTTAAGTAAAAGTCAATCTGCTCTTGATCCTCCAATTCAATTTTCTTAAATGATATGTCCATATTATCTCTTCATGTCTCCCATCTGATATAATTTTGCATATATACCATTTTTTTCAAGCAGTTCCTGATGTGTGCCCTGCTCTTCAATTCCTATGTCTGTAAGCACCAAAATCTTCTCGGCATTGCGGATTGTAGACAATCTGTGAGCAATTACAAATGTGGTGCGATTCTTTGCCAGACTTTCCAAAGATTGCTGAACCACTTTCTCGCTCTCATTGTCCAGCGCTGAAGTAGCCTCATCAAATATAAGTATGGGCGGATTTTTTAAAAATACCCGCGCAATAGACAATCTTTGCTTCTGGCCGCCAGAGAGTTTCACTCCTCTTTGGCCAATATCAGTGTCATACCCATTGGGCAGCGCCATGATAAACTCATGGGCATTGGCATTTTTAGCCGCCTCAATCACTTCCGCTCTGGAAGCGCCTGGCCTGCCATAACGAATATTATCTAATACCGTTCCCACAAACAAATATACATCCTGCTGCACAATTCCGATCTGACTGCGCAGACTCTTTAAAGTTATCTCTCGCACATCTCTGCCGTCAATCTTCACCGCTCCCTCTGTCACATCATAAAAGCGCGGGATTAAACTGCACAAAGTACTCTTTCCGGCGCCGGAAGAACCAACCAGAGCCATATAGGAGCCTGCGCTTACCTCAAGATTTATATGGTGCAGCACTGTCTCTGTATTATCCTCATAGTGAAAGGACACATCCTCAAAGGAAATGTCCCCTTTCACAGACTTAAGCTCTGTCGCTCCTTGATAATCTTCAATATCTGGCTGTATCGCCATCATTTCCATAAACCGCTCATACCCTGTATAACCATTCTGAAACTGTTCGGTAAAGTTAATCAGCTTTTTCACCGGCTCTGTAAAAGTATTGATATACAAAAGAAATGTCACCAGGTCTGCCACACTCACCTGCCCTTGGGTGATTAACACTGCGCCTGCTACCAAAGCGGCAATGGTAATCATCGTCGTCAAAGCCCCCAAGCCAGAATGATACCCCGCCATATAAATGTAACTATTTTTCTTTGCCGCCAGAAATCCTTGATTACCCTCCTCAAACTTTCTCATCTCCACATCCTCATTGGCAAAAGATTTTACCACTCGGATTCCTGAGAGATTATCCTCAATCTGACTGTTAATTTCAGCAATTTTCACTCGATTCCGCTTAAAAGCACGTTTCATCCTGGTGTTAAAATAAGCGGCATATAATAGCATCACTGGCACAAAAGCAAAGGCAATCATGGTCAGTTTTACATCAATGTTAATTAAAATTACAAAAGATCCGATGATCTTAATCAGAGAAATTACCAGATCCTCTGGTCCGTGATGCAATAATTCACTGATATCAAACAGATCGCTGGTAATGCGTGACATCAGTTGTCCCACCTTTTGGTTATTGAAAAAAGAAAAGGACAATTTTTGATAATGTTCAAAAATCTCAGCCCGCATATCATACTCAATTTTAGCTCCCATCACATGCCCATAATTGGCAATAAAATAATTGCAAAAACATTCTATCACTACCAAAACCAGCATTAGCAGGCCAAGCATTGTAATCTTGTCGAGCGCAGCCTGTGGCTCCAAAATAATGACCTGATTGGTAATATAACGTACAATTAGCGGTATGGCAAGCGTCACTGCCGCCCCCACAATTGCAAAAAACATATCTGCAAGAAATAATGGCGTATATGGTCTATAGTATGATGCCAGTTTTCTCAATTTCTGTCCCATAAATTCTGCCCCTTTCAAATTTCCAGCAGTTTTTCTTCAAATTCCTGCACTGGGAGTGGTTTGTCAAAATAATACCCCTGCGCCAGATAACAGTTGCTCTCTTTGAGAAGCTTCACCTGTTCCACCGTCTCCACACCCTCTACAATGCACTCGATATCCATATCCTGTGCTAAGGCAATCAGATGTTTAATCATAATGAGCTTCTGATCATCCTCTTCTTTACCAGGAAGAAAACTTTTATCAATCTTAAGCACGCTCCACGGCAGTTCCCTGATTAGATTGATGGAAGAATATCCTGTTCCAAAATCATCCACGGAGGTACTGATTCCTGCCCCCCGAAGCCCAGATACCAATGTTTTTAGATTCTTAAAATCAACATCTGTCCCGGTCTCTGTCAATTCAATTTCAATATATTCATGGGGAACCTGGTATTTATCTATGATCGAAAGGATATTTTCTAACAAATCCATATCCCCCATATGTATACGGGAAAGGTTCACTGAGACAGTGACCACTTTTTTACCCTCGTCCAGCCATCTGCGGATATCCCGACAGACATGTTCCAGCATATAGAAATCCAGCAGACAGATCAACTTGCTCTGTTCCAATACAGGGACAAATTCTCCCGGAGCCACAATCTTTCCATTCTGAAACCAGCGGCATAACGCTTCCGCACCGATCAAACGATAATCCTTGAGAAGAATTTTAGGTTGATAGTATACGCGAAATTCTTCCCGCTCAATCGCCTCTGGCAATGTGGCCTCGATCATTTTTCCCATTCGGATTCCCTGCATCAACTCCTCATCAAAAAAGACATATTCTGTCTTACGGACATTTTTGGCCATATTAATTGCTGTGCCCAGCTTTTCCATAATACTGGCGGCACTCTTACAGCTTTGAGGAATCATATAATATCCCGCATAAGTCGTCACCCATACGCGTTTTTTCTCTTTTTCATCATAGACAATGCCCGCACCCTTGAGATAATCCATCACTAATTTTAAATTGTTCTTGTAAAACAAGACCACAAAATTATCCCCGTTTACCCGACAAACCATTTCTTTATCGCTGAGTCGATCTTGAAGCTGACGGATAAATTTTCCCATCACTGTGGTTGCCCGTCCACGCCCAATCTGCTGGTTGACCACAGAAAAATGCCGAAGATTAAAGTAACACGCCGCATATTTTATAATCTCTCCCCGAGAAATCATTAAATTTGTATTCTTCATAAACCAGGCAAGATTGTATATACCAAATTCCTGATCACGAAAGGTAAGATTTTCTACCATCTGCATGATAAGAATACGTCCATGAAATGAAAACAGCAGCTTCACAAATATATGAATTTTTTCTAACTCAAGAGTCTCCCAATCTTTCTCGCCCTGAATGGGATAGATAAAATACTCCATCAGATTTCCTTCTTCTGTCTGTTCCTCAAATGAAATCCCCCTCTCTCTGTCCATTCGTTCTCCACGATAAAAAACAGCGCGCCCGCCCCATTTCTTCTCGTCATATTCCATAATTTCATAAAAATCTGCTTCTACCTGGGCAATCCTCAGCACCTGACACAGCGCCCCCATCGCTTCCTGGGTGTCTGGATGGATTAAATCCGAAATATTTTCCATCTGAACGATAAAATGTTCCATCGCCTGTGTATATTCCTTGACCTCAAACGCCATATAAAGCTCCCTCCTTAACCTCAAGCTGAGGCAGAGTCACAATAAATTCTGTTCCTTGCTTTTCATTCGATGTCACTTTCAATTTTCCAGACATTTGACGCAGCAGCAGCCGGACAATAGAAAGTCCCAGATCCATACTTTGTTCCTTCTCTAAAGTACTCATTTTCTCATTTCTCATATATTCCTCTATATCCTTAAGTTGCTCTTTTGACATTTGCACTCCAAGAGCCTCTATGGAAATCACCAACATGGAAGCATAAGAAACCTTCTGACAAGCAGCCCTGATTATTATTTTTCCCTCTTTTGTTTCATTTACACAATTGACCAATAATTTATGCATAATCTGGCCAATACGCCCTGGATCACCGAGCATATATTCTGGCAAACTCTGATCCTTTTGGATCTCAATCTCTATTCCTGGGGCATTTAAATAACTCTTGACCCTAGCTACAATCTGCTCTAACAGCTCTCTGGTACAGTAATTGCTCTCGCTGAGTACAACTTTGCCTTCTGACATTTTTATGTATTCTATGGCATCCTCCACCATTGAATAGACCTCTGTGCCCTGCAAAAGCAAATTTCTCATATCCTGCCCTAACTGGCTGTCCACCTGCCCTGTCATCTGTTCAATATGGTTCATCCATTCCTTCATATTTTTCTTCATATTCATACTCAGATTCATCACAAACTCAGATTGAGAACGGGCAGCACGCTCTACCCTCCTGCTCTCCTGCAATGTAGCATAATTGCGATGTGCAGATTCTGCTAACACTTCCATGACCTTTGACAGAAAATTGGCAGCATGTTCCAGCTCTTCCATATCTTTGCCATGAACTTGCCCCACAACAAAACTGCCCACGGAAGAACCCTTAATTATGATTGGCATTGCACAATTTATCAATTCTTTATGGCAGCAGCACATATAAGGTTCTCCATCCTGTATTGCCTTTAACGCCGCATTATGGTAAAATTTTTCACATTTTCTGCGGCCTATCTCGGAGTTCGCAGTGAAATCTGCACAAATTTTTGTCACACCACTGGCTTCCATTACCGGAACCCCGTCCATATCCATAAACAATACAGCCATCCCTGTATATCTTGAAAATTCTTTTTGAATCTGCCGCAGGATATTTGTGCCAATAAATTCTGTTAAATGTATCTTCTCCATATCCCACATCCTCTCTAAAATTTCTGATATGGTTTTATTCTTCTAATTCCTTTTTCCTATATAGGGAGTATACCACAAATTTCCTCTTTTGGCTACCTTAACCCAATCTCTAAGATTTATGGAATTTTAATGATCATAATTCACTTGTCAATATATGAAAACAATCCTATTTTTCTGGGAAAAACTCTGGAATCTTTTTTTGATTTGTGCTAATCTGAATTCAAATAAAAAGGAAGGGGAATCCATTATGACTCCAACAAAAACTTATTATGAACAACTTGCGAAAACTACAATAAAAAATCTGGAAAAACGCCAAATGGAGGCTCACTACTGCCCTACCGCCAAAGAAGCTGTCACACTCGCACTAAATCTAATTCAGCCAGACAGCACAGTATCTTTTGGAGGGTCTATGACTTTAGTGGAATCTGGAATGATGGAAGCGCTGAAAGCCCGAGAGGATTTGACGCTTTTCGACCGCAGTACTGCTGGCTCAGAAGAAGAAGTGGTAGAAATCTATCATGAAGCATTAAATGCCGACTATTTTTTTATGAGCAGCAATGCAATCTCTGTCACCGGCGAACTAGTCAACATTGACGGCACAGGAAACCGCCTTGCAGCGCTGATCTATGGCCCGGCACATGTCATCATCCTGACTGGTATGAATAAGGTTACACCAACCTTAGAAACGGCAATTTCACGGGTAAAGCATACCGCCTCCCCCATCAATGCCGCACGTTTAAGCAGAAATACTCCTTGTACTGTCTCTGGCGTCTGTTCTGACTGCCTGAGTCCAGACTGCATCTGTGCCCAGACTGTTATCACCCGCCGCAGTGCTGTCCCAAATCGTATCAAAGTGATTTTAATTGGCGAAGAATTGGGATATTAAGTACATCGTAGACGAATGATACACATATTAGGAACAACGTGGGCCAGTCCATATCAATTCCCCGCAAAGGTATAGGAATTTCCTATAAGATGAAAGGAGCTGTTGCAAAATGAAGCTTATATACAATATATGGATAAGATTCTTGTGTTCTAAATACCATATTTTGCATTTACCAGCTATTTTGCAACAGCCCCTTGTCAATTACTTTAATTTATCCTTTCAATCGCTTTGACTATCCTTGAATTAATTCTGCATCTGCAAAATAATTGATTTTCATAGCATCCCGCACTTTATCTAAAGTATGTGCTGCCACGCGTTCTGCCTCCTCGCTTCCTTTCTTGAGCACCTCATAAATATAGGGAATATCCTTCTGCAGTTCTTTTCTGCGACTGCGAATTGGCTCTAGTTCTTCTTGCAGTACGTTATTGAGGAATTTTTTCACCTTCACATCCCCAAGGCCGCCGCGCTGATAATGTGCTTTGAGTTCATCCAAATTGGCATAATCTGGCAGATAGCGCTCAAAATGTTCTTCTCTGCAAAATGCATCGAGATAGGTAAATACAGTATTTCCCTCCAGAGAACCGGGATCGTCCACCCGCAGATGATTCGGATCTGTAAACATACTCATAACCTTCTTCTTAATCTCATCTGCTTCCTCAGACAGATAAATACAGTTGCCCAGAGATTTACTCATCTTTGCTTTGCCGTCCGTCCCCGGCAAACGCAGACAAGCCTCATTATCCGGCAGTAAAATCTGCGGCTCTGTCAATGTCTCACCATAGACAGAATTAAATTTGTGTACAATCTCCCTGGTCTGCTCTAACATTGGCATCTGATCTTCTCCCACTGGAACTGTGGTGGCCTGAAATGCTGTGATATCTGCTGCTTGGCTGATAGGATATGTAAAAAATCCCACTGGAATACTGGCCTCAAAATTACGCATCTGAATCTCCGCCTTTACGGTAGGATTGCGCTGCAGACGAGACACTGTGACCAAATTCATATAATAAAACGACAACTCGCACAACTGTGGAATCTGAGATTGAATAAGCAATGTGGATTTTGCTGGATCCAATCCGCATGCCATATAATCTAAGGCAACCTCCACCACATTTTGACGTACTTTTTCTGGATTTTCCGCATTATCCGTCAAAGCCTGTGCATCGGCAATCATAATAAAAATTTTGTCATATTCTCCAGAATTTTGTAATTCCACTCTCCGTCTCAGAGAACCTACATAATGACCCACATGAAGCTTTCCAGTCGGTCTGTCACCTGTTAAAATAATTTTACTCATATATCTATCCTCACCTATTTTTCTCAATTTTCTTTCTTACTCACTATAATATAACCCAAAACGCCTGTCAAGATTTGGGATGAATTTGAGTTTTCCCGTTTTGTAATTCAAAACGCCAAAAGGTTTCCAGCACAAAGTGATGGAAACACTTTGCACATAAAAGCGCTATGGAAAGCTAGCTTTCCATATGCTTTTTGTGCAAGATGTCTATGCTGCCAAAGGCAGCAAGACCTTTTGGCACTATAATATTGTCTATTATACAAAACAGGGAAACTCAAATTGGAACGAAAAACACCTGCCATAAAGCCGCAGGTGTTTTTCTACTAAATTGTAAATAATTATTCAGAACCTCCTTAAAGATGTATGACAGCTTTGCTGGCATGTCTGTGGCATAGGCTCTGAATCGTTACAATTGTTTTAGTCTTAGAAATTCTGCATACACTGAGCAAATTTTTGTTTTGCCTCATCCACTTTCTGAGTCTCCGCAGACGGTGTTGGATAATACCCTCTCTGATGCATCATCTCAAATACCTCATTCTGGATTTTATGCTCTTTTTCCAGACAATCCATAATAGCATTTCTTACATTGTCATGAACGCATTCATTGGAAAATGTGTTGTAAAGGGTAGTTGCTGTTTTTTCCGCGGTCAGTGCATCCGCAAGCACTTCTTTTTCTGAATAAAATGATTGCTGCATGGTTTCCTCCTTTTGGCCTCCTAACCTTGTGTTCTGTTTGAAAGATTACAGGCTCATTTCTAAATTATTAGCTCAACTGAGAATACAGGGAACGAAAATGCTCCTTGTGCTCGTTGGAAATTTCAGTAAATTTTGCCTTGATCTCTGTGTCGCTGCAGTTATCTGCCAGCACCTGGAATTTCTTAATCAAAAGCTCCTCACCGGTAAGCAGGTCATTTAAAGCAGACAATTCCTTTTCTGATATCTGGTTCATGGGATTCTCCTTTCGTTGTGGTTTTTCTAGCAGGTAATTGTAAAACTACTAAGTTATCAAAATTTCACATACAAAATACACAATTCTGGGCAAATTTGGGCTTTTGTACGATAAAGTATTTTTCCCTAATTATTTGAATTGTATCTGAAATTTATAAAGTTATAGAGTTTCGCAATTACCTATAGTATTTTCCCACAGACAGAAAAATATGTACGTGATCAGAAAAACAACATACAGATCACAAGAACGGCTGTCACTACAGTACTGAGCCAAAAAGCTTTTCCTGGACGATACGTTTTGTCCGCCTTGATCTGCTTTTTGACACGATACTGTTCAAAAAACAGTTCTGCCATTGTCACCATCAAAAACAAAAACATCCATCCCAGATATCCGATGGATTCCGAAGAATTATTTTGTATAGACTTCCATTCAACTTTTGCAAAAGTAGCCCCAATAAAAACAAAAATCCATCCCAAAAACCAGGTTAAGGAAATATACCCAGCTTTGGCCATTTTTTGGTCTTGTTCTTTTACCATTGTCTTATCAATACTGCGGAAATTATAAAAACAGATTGCCAAGGTCATGTCCAGGCAATAAGAAACCAGCACAAAACTGCTGACCATCTCTCCCTGGTCTTTGTCCATAAAAGCACAAAATGCAAGCAGCAATATGCTTCCAAAAGAGAAACAGGAAATATGAGTGTCCATCTGTATCAACACCTTTTTTACTTCTTCCACCCGATATTCCACTTTACTGTCAAATCCGGCCAGCATACTAAAATTTCCAGTCTTTACCGAACTTGACATATACAAATGTATAAAACCTTGACAAAATACAGCAATAATGATCATCCCTGCAACCAATTCCACCATCAAGTGATCTGTGAGGCCGCCGACCACCAGATAGAGTATGATCGCTGCCACAGACGCCAGAAAAAGACGGCCAGGTGTTTTTGGCATTTTCACCTCTGCCTGTTTGGTATTTTCCATATATTGATCTAATGTCATGTCAAAAACAGCCGCAATCTCCTTTAATAGATAGACATCCGGCAAGGTCTTATCCCTCTCCCAATTGGAAACAGCCTGTCTGGTGACATTTAACTGTTTTGCCAATTCCTCCTGTGTCCACTGCCGCTGCTTGCGGTATTCCTTTAATTTCTCTCCCACACTTTTTTCCATATACCATCTCTCCTTTTCTATTACTCTGGCGGTTAAATGACAATGAATTTTACGCCGAATAAATTTTTATCTGCAAGGCGGAAAAATAAGTTGTAGCAGATGCTACAGCGATTGATGAGGATCTGCCCCGCTTTATCGGGTACAAAACAGCAGATAAAAATTTAGGTAAGTAAAAACATTGATATTTAGCCACCATATATATAACTAACATAACATTTTTTGTCAAAAAATACGAGCAACAATCTATTGCATTACTATTTTCCAAGGTTTTATGGCTTTTTGTGGTATTTTATCCATATCTGTGATAAACTATTCTATATTATTTTTCGTTTAGGAGGTTTTAATATGCCATTTATCAATTCAAAAATCAGTACTGCCTTATCCGAAGAACAGGAAAAAACACTTGTTTCCCGTCTGGGACAGGCAGTCACCTTGATTCCTGGTAAGAGTGAGAGCTGGCTTATGACTGGCTTTGAACCAGAGTATCATTTGTATTTCCGAGGAGAAAACAGCACGCCTGCTGCATTTGTGGAAGTAAAATTGTTTGGCAGTGAGAATAAATCTGCTTTCGCTGCCCTGACAGCAGAAATCTGCAATATTTACCAGGAGGTATTGGGAATCCCATCCGATCACATCTATATCAAATATCAAGCTGTCGCCAACTGGGGCTGGAATGGCAGCAATCTTTAACATTTTGTAACGATTCAGAACCCCATAAAAAAGAAAAATCAGGATCTTCAAATTTATTTGAAAAAGCCTGATTTTTCTTTTTTGTAAGGGTGATAATCCCTATATCCTCAGACTAAAGCCTCTTTTGAGGCGTATGACAGCTTGACTGTCATGTCTGAGGCTTGGTTCTGATTCGTTACAATTCTGGCATGTCTAAGGCTTGGTTCTGAATCATATTAATATCTTACATCCTCTCTGGCGCCTCGAATCCCAACACATCAATACAAATTTCCAAAGCACGCTTTGTCAACTCCAACAGACGGATATAGCCTGCCTGCTGCATTTCATCCTGCTCAGCCATAATCTTTGTCTGATGATAAAAATGATTAAATGCATTGGCAAGATCGTAGATATAGGCACATACTTTGTGCGGCGCCGTCTCTTCAAATGCCGTCTCCATCATACCATTAAATTTACTCAATTCCAGCATCAACGCTTTCTCGCTCTCAGAGCGCGCCGCTAAAATCTGTGCGCCCTCTGGCAGCGTTTTCTCTGCCTGATACTTCTTGAGAATTGATTTAATCCTCACAATTGTGTAGAGAATATAAGGTCCGGTATTTCCCTCAAAAGACGTAAAGCGCTCCACATCAAAGATATAATCTTTGGAGGCTTGATTGGAGAGATCCCCATATTTAATGGCGGACAATGCAACAATCTTTGCTGTCTTGCGCCCTTCTGCCTCCTCCACTGTATGGTTGTCTGCAATCTTTCGATACATCTCCTCATCAATGCTCGATACCAAATATTCTAAACGCATCACGCCGCCTTCACGGGTCTTAAAAGGTTTGCCGTCCTTGCCGTTCATGGTGCCAAAACCCAAAAATTTCAACCCTGTCTTTGGATTAACCAGCCCCGTTTTTCTGGCACAGCGGAACACCTGCGTAAAATAAAGCTCCTGACGCTTGTCAACCACATAGATGATCTCATCTGGATTATAGTCCTTCATACGCCAGACAATAGTTGCCAAATCAGTGGTATTGTAAAGGGAAGCCCCATCCGACTTCAGTATCATGCAGGGCGGAATTTCCTTGGTATCGGTATCTTCCTTGACGTCCACCACCAACGCACCCTCACTCAGATGTGCATAACCGTCGGCTTTCATTTTCTCCACCATATCTGGGATAAATGGCTGCGCATCGGATTCCCCCTTCCAAAGCTCAAAAGAGACATTGAGATTCTGATAATTGCGCTTTAAATCATTGACAGAAACGTCCAAAATATGATTCAGCAAGGCACGATATCCCGCTCTGCCATGCTGCAGCTCATAAGTCGCCTGCATTGCCGCTTCCTTGTAGGCTTCGTTCTCCTTGGATTTAGCGCTTGCCGTGGGATAGATTTCCTCCAATTCCCCAATGGTAAAGGGCGGTTTCTCTGGATATTCGCCCGCAAAACTTTCATCAAAATAGGGAAGTTCTGGCTGACGCTGCTGTAATTCTGTGATAATCAGCCCCATCTGCAGCCCCCAGTCTCCAAGATGTACGTCTCCAATCATAGTATGTCCCATAAACTTGCCAATTCGCTTTACACTCTCCCCGATGATAGCAGAACGCAGATGACCGACATGGAGTGGTTTTGCCACATTCGGCCCGCCGTAATCAATCATAATCGTTTTCGGCTGATCGCATTTTTCACAGCCTATCCGCTCAGGATCTGCATCCATCTTTTGCAGATAACCAGCCAAAAACTCTGGATTGAGCTTTAAATTTAAAAATCCTGGCTTAACGGAATCCACAGCCTCAAACATTGGATTTTCCTTTAAGGCTTCTGCAATCTTGTCCGAAATCATAAAGGGTGCGCATTTATATTCCTTTGCCGCTGCCATAGCCCCATTGCACTGATACTCACAGAGATCTGGACGGTTAGAAAGCGTCACTTTGCCATACTTTTTATGATATCCATTTTCTTCAAATGCCTTGACTACCTCGCCGCTGATCAGCTCCAATATCTTTTCCATATCTGTTTTTCATTCCTTCCTTTTCTACACTATTCATCTTATCATAACAAAAAGTATGGTATCTGTCACTTACTTTTTAAAAAGGCCAGAAATCGAATCACTGATTTCTGGCCTTTGGTTCAAGATTTTCTTCGGCATCCTGCCATAAACTACCTCTCATTCAAACCTAACAATCTCTTTTTTCAAACGTTTCATAATCTTCTTCTCCAATCTGGAAATATAGGACTGAGAAATCCCCAGACAATCTGCCACCTCCTTCTGTGTCATCTCCTCACCACGAGGATTATTCAGTCCAAAACGCAGTTCCACAATTGTCCTCTCGCGCTCGGAAAGTTTTTCAACCGCATGTTTTAAAAGATCTTTTTCTACCTCTGTCTCAATATCACGATAAATAATATCTTCATCTGTCCCCAAAATATCAGACAGCAGCAATTCATTTCCATCCCAATCCACATTCAGCGGCTCATCAATAGACACCTCCAATCTGGTCTTATTGTTGCGGCGCAGATACATTAAAATCTCATTTTCAATACAGCGCGAGGCATACGTTGCCAGCTTAATATTTTTAGTGGGATTAAAAGTATTGATTGCCTTAATCAGACCAATGGTGCCGATTGAAATTAAATCCTCCACGCCAATCCCTGTATTGTCAAATTTTTTGGCAATGTAAACCACCAGGCGCAGATTATGCTCAATCAGCACGCTTCTTGCTTTTGCCTTCTCTGGCTCTTTGCCGTCTAACATTTGGATATAACGGTTTTCCTCCCGTGCATCCAATGGGGGCGGCAAAATCTCTGCTCCGCCAATATAATGGACATCTCCTTTTTTTGCCAGCAGCATGTGACGCAGATTGGGAATCAATTTCAACTGAAAATGCTGTGGTATCGCGATTTTTATGTACATTTCCATCCTCCTTTAAATTTCCATACTCTTTCCGTTTAAAATCACATCATATCTGTCGTCCTGAAATAATTTTTCTTCCGCAAGCCCCAGTACTGGCCTTTCCAGATACAGCGGATGTCCTTCCCTTAAAATATACATCCCTTCAATTGTCACTGCCTCCAGAAGCCCATGTTCCCTGCCCAGAGAATGAAAGGGGATCAGCCGTACCAAAAGCATTTCCTTTTCTAGCTGTTCCTTTAAAATATCTTTTTTAATAATATGTACCGGCCTGCCCAACGTGGGATCTATCAAAAGGTTCCCTGTATCAAAAAAACCTTTCGCTTTCAGGTTTCCTTCTTGCGTCACCAAAAGAAGGTTAAATACAGTATCTTTTTGTCTTTGAAAATATCCCAGCATTTTTTCCACAAGCCCTAAAAATAGCAACGCCCCAACTAAGCAGATGATAAAAAATTTTTCCCCTCCTAAGTAAAAAATACTCCATTGCATGAGTCCGCCCAGCAGAACTACCGCCAAATAGGTAATTGCCCATTGACACAAAAATACCTTTTTCTCTCTGCCCTGAAAACAGATCCAGACCATCATCGGATTTACCAAAAGATGCACTATGATCTGATACCAAGTATAATGATTTAACAGCAAAAAAAGGCTGATCGAAACCGCAGTACCTATAAAACTAGCCAGCAGCAGCCATTTAAAACGAATACGCTGTTTCATAATCCTTCCAGCAACCCAGAGCGCGATGGCATCCATTGTAAAATTTGTCACAAACCAGAGATCTGCATACAGTTCATATTTCACGCTTGACCTCCTCGCTCTATATTGTGGCCATTTGGCGTATCACAAGGTATAGTATAAAAGGATAGAACAAATTTTTTTGTCAAACTGTTGTCTGATTTTATAAAAATTCGTTTACAGAATACGACAAGGCCCCAAAAAATGCAAATATCCAAAAAAACTATTAGGGCATGTCTGACAATTATTTTCAGACACACCCTAATCCTAATTAAAATTTGCTTTGCCTTTATAAGAAATATATTTTTCCTCTACTGCTGGAACCTGGTAAATGCCATAGGTCTTAAGTCCATTCTCCTGTTCCTCCTGGGGCAATTCCACATAGAACTCGTAGTAAGGCATATAATATTCTTCATAATCTTCTACTTTATATACAAGCTCCGTTTTCTTAATATATTCTCGTCCGGGAACCTCATAAAAGACAGAAGAAATATAATCTCCTCTCAGCAGGCAGTCCGTCGCTTCCTCTGTTGTGATAATCGGATATTCTCCCACCATTTCTGACAAATCTGGACAGAACAGCCGGATCAGCCATAGTTTTTTGCCGCTAGTATAAAAGACGATGCGGTTAAAATTATAATTAACAATCTTATTTTTGATACCCCCGCTGCCATCATAAAACTCCAGATCATAAGACTGTTGTAAATTATCATTGTAGTCCCCGCCAGTAATATTGATCTGCGGATTCTCCATGCCAATCAATTCCTTATATTCCTCTTTTAAGTATACCGCTGCCGCTGCTACTTCCTGATAAGAGGCGTGATCTGTAAAACGATATTGATCTGGAAGGGAAACTTTGTGTTTAAACTCTATATCTACGGTCATATTATGTCCTACTTCGATTTCAATCCCCTCGTCCTTTGCTGTGAGATAAGCATTAAAATAATAACTGCCCTTTCTCTCTTTGACTTCCAAATGTTCGGCGTCTAAACCCAGCCTGCCTGCTACATCACGCAGCAAAGCCTCCATCTTTGCAAAATCATAGCCGTAATTATCACGGTCAGGATCATAAATAAATTGGCGCCGATAAACTGGCAACGTGGAAATCTCTGCCTCCTCACTCCAGGGATTGTCATTGACAATTTCCGAGGCATCATACGCCTCAACACACGCAAATGAACCTGTATCTCTGCCTGATTCTCTATGGACTGTCAATATTGGCAATTCTTTTGTACCATCTTTAAAAAATTGCTGGGGAATCATAAGCAAACTTACACAAAACACCAGGACTAGACAAACCGCTGCCGCCATACACTTTCGCCAAATTCTTTTTTGTCTTGTGACACTGCGCACATGTTCTGTCTCCTCAAGCATATCATCGGGCAGGTAATTGAGCGCATCACTGAGTTGTTCTTGCTTCATACTTCAAATCCCTCCTCTTCCAGATAAGCTTTCAATCCGATTCTGGTACGATGCAGCATACTTTTGACTTTCGAGATACTAAAGCCATAATACGCTGCAACCTCCTGCAAGGAATCCATATAGTAGTATCTCCCTACAAAAGTATTTCGTGCCTCAGAAGACAGTGTTCCAAGATAGATGCTGATGGCTTCTGCCAAAAGATATAAATCTATGCTCTCATCTGTCACATTGCCATCAGGAACACATTCCTCCAGTTCCGAGAGTGACAGGGTGTATTCGGATGACACGCGTTTGCCCCTGTGTTTCTTTCTAAAAATATCAATGGACAATTGACGGGTAATTTTCCCTAAATAAGTGGCAAGAATATTTGGTTTATGGGGAGGTATGGAATACCAGGCTTTGAGATAGGTATCATTGACACTCTCCTTACTGTCCTCCAGATCAGCCAGAATATGGTAGGCAATTGTAGACAGATAACGCTGATATTTTTTCTCTGTCTGGCGAATGGCATTCTCATCTCTCTGCCAATACAACGCGACAATTTGATCATCCTCCATAGATATTTCCTCCTTTTAGAGCTTGAACTACTGCCTCTCACTTTATATCCCGTCAAAAATCTCATTTGGTTGCAAAATATTACAAATTTTTTTATGCGCCCCTGTGCATACAATCAGAACCACCGGCTTAGCCGGTGGTTTGCTCACGCCCTATAAGGGCTTATTACCGGCTCTGGAGTCTAAAGACTCATCGAAGGGTTCGCCAGCCGCAACATCATTCTGTACTAAGTCCTAAAGGACTTTTTCTATTTGTTCTTTTTTAC
>CAJTIR010000035.1 GCA_910576385.1 Lachnospiraceae bacterium | reverse complement strand
TACACTCCCCAGAAGGTTTCCCTTCACGGATAAGTCGTGGAATGATAGACAGTAAATTTTCACCTTCCTTTCTTTGATATCTTTGTCTACCGCTTGCTAAAGGCGGTTTATGGCATACACCCTAACGGGCGCACTATCGTTTCCTTACCCAAAATTTCCGCCATCTCTTTTAAAGTGGTCTTTTCCTTCCCTCCGAGGAATAAGGTGGTATCACAATTCCCTTCAATGGTGTCAGCGTTGTCCTTATAAATCGCTTTAAGCTGTGACTTTGACTGCAAGATAATGGAAGCCGATATTTCCCGGCTCCTTATGGTGGCAATCAGCTTCTCAAACTTTGGTATCTGCCCGATGTTTGCAAACTCATCGAGTAAGCAGCGCACATGGACGGGCAGCCTGCCATGATACACATCGTCCGCCCTGTCACAGAGCAGGTTGAAAAGCTGCGTATACATGATAGACACGATAAAATTGAACGTGTCATCGGTGTCGGAGATAATGACAAACAACGCTGTCTTTTCATCCCCAATCATATCAAGCTGAAGCTCGTCATAGCTTGTCAAATCACGCAGCTCCTTGATGTCAAAGGGGGCTAAACGTGCGCCGCAGCTAATTAAGATGCTTTTCGCTGTCTTGCCAGTGACGTTTTGTAAAGGACTTTTTAATCATATTCACAAAAAATTTACATTTCAGGGCAAAAAATAGAGCCAGGAACCTGTTTTTTAGATTCCCGGCTCTATAACTCTGCCTATGCGCTTCTATCAGCTTTCAGTTGTTTGACTTCCTCAAGAGAAAGTCCTGAAATATTAACGATTTCCTCTAAAGCATATTTGCCAGCCGCCAACATACGGAGCGCAACTTCTTTCATTCCCTCTTTCAATGTCTGATTCCTCATATCTTCCATAGCACGGCACATAATCTCGATTCCCTCCTTGCTCTCTTTGAAAAATCTCACCCTGTCCGCCAGTGTTCCATAGTACATATCCGCTGCGTCTGTGCAGGAGAAGTCATGCATTAACTTCCCGATTGGCGTATCGCTGCGGTAAGCGCCATTTACATACAGTATGTGCGAACCGTCCTCAAATCTTTCCCCGGTTCCTAAAAAACACCGCTCAATCGGATAGAGCGGCAGCCCTTTTCCCATTACGTCATTCTCTGTGATAAAGATTACCCACGTTTCCGGCAGCTTGTCGAAGTCCTCGCTTTTCTTCAAAAGGTTTGCGTCCATCATGCTGCTGTTGTATCTTGCCCTTTTTCTCCCGGCTCCTTTGTCGGAGCGCTGTACCTCCACATTCAGTTTCGCCCCTGTGCTGTCCGTAGCCAGGATATCCAGCCTCACCGAACGGTTCAGCAGGTTCTCCACAAATACCTGGGTGCGGACATCCAGCACCTTTAAATCCGGCTTTTCCAGAACAATCTGCAATACCAGTTCTATGCTTGCCGTATCTCCCTCAAAACACTTTGTGAGGAAATCATCATCAAGCAGGCGAAAGCCTCTTAGCCTCTGTAAATCTTCCTGATGTTTCTGGTCTATCTGTTCCGTCACTGTCAATCTTCCCACCTGCTTTCCCTTCTGTTTTCGTATCTCCATACTACCATAAACCTCCTGATTTTACAAGCCGGGAGCCAGCGCATTTCTGATTCCCGGCCTGTTTCCGTTATCGCTTTTTTACATCTGCCGTATCTCATTTTTCAGCATACGCTTGATTTTGTCGCTCATGGTTTCCTTGCTGGTCTTACTGAAATGAAGCCGCACAATGTAGGTAGTCCGGCCAATCTTCTTCACCAGTGCGGGAGCGTCCTTAGCCGGTGCTGTGGTGGTGGTATCCTCTGTGATATTCTCGCTGCCCATAAATTCTCCTTTTCATATAATCAAACTTTGTTGTCCTTCCTCACAATCTCCTTCGCCGCCGCTTTGGTCGTTCTGCCTCCTTCCTCCCGGAAATTTTTACCGGAAAAGAGAACCGGCGCACACCGTTCCAGTATACGGTCATAAATCCTTGCGTGAGCAAGGTCTGGCGGGTTCTTGATTTCTTCCAGTTTCAGGTTTGTCGTGACAATCAGCGGCTTCTTGCGCCGATACCGGCTGTCAATGACGGTAAACATCTGCTCCATGGCGTACTCGGTATTCCTTTCTACGCCTAAATCATCAATGACAAGCAGGCTGTAATCGTCCAGGCTGGCGATAAAGGCCGCCCTGTCCTCGGCAAACACGCCAGTCAGCCGGTTCAGGATAGACGGGAAATTTGTCATCAGTACCGGCACGTCACGGTCAAGCAGGGCATTGGCGATACAGCCGGCAAAAAAGGATTTCCCGGTTCCCACGTCACCAAAGAGCAGAAGGCCGGTATTGTCCCGGTATGCCTCCCTCCAATGCTCCACATAGGTGTGGGCTTTCTCCATGACGGGATTCTGGCCGTTATCATTGGCAAAAGTGTAATCATAAAGGTATCTGTCCTGAAGCCCCTGCGCCTTCCGGCGTTTGATACGCTCCATGCGTTCCCTCTGTTCCTCCATAGCTTTCCGTTCTTCCTGCCCTTTCTGCTGGCAGGGGCAGAGACAGCGGGGCATGAAATAGCCGGAGCCGCCGAACCTCGGCACAACAGTCTGGCGGCTGCCATGGCATTTCTTACAGTGGATAAGCCCGTCAGCCGGTTCTATGTATTCGTCCCCGGCAAGCTCCATATCCCCGGCGGCTCTGTCTATGGCCGCCCGGACTTCTGTGGTAATCTCTATCATATGGTTTCTCCTTCCTCTACGCTGTAATCCCGGTTCCGGGCAGGCGGTTCCTCTTTCTTTTTGTCGGCGTTCGCCCAGCGCCGGATTGTGGCGGCGTGGTTTTTATATCCTTTTCCGCTGGATTCCATGTACTCGGACAGCCGCTCAATGTACTGTTCCCAAAGTGACCATCTCAGTTTATAGCTGCATTTATAGTTTAGAGGGGCGGCAGTATTTTAACTATCGCCCTTTGACTATCCGTACATGATATAACTGCAAAACTTATTCGTTATATATCCAAATCATTCAATCCATTCAGTAATCACTATAAACTTTATATTTTTTTCATCATCACTCCAAATTCTCACATGATTATTTCTATCAAATTTGTACTTTGTTTGTGAAATAAAATCATTATAATCAATCTTTTCATATTTTTGATACTCACCTGTAATTGCACTGAAAAAATATTCCATTCTATCGTAGCAAATAAATATTTCGCAGTCTTCTGTAATCTTGAACGCCTCTATTTCCCTTATATCATTTGCGCTTTTAACACTTTTTTCCACTTCTAATACGCAATTATCTAACTCAACATATCTACCTGTGGTAGTAGCTGGCGTGTCAATAAATATTTCTACAAGTTCTGAGTTCTCAATATCTATATCATATTTGGTAAGTATAAATAAATCTGTTTGGTAAACAAGCAAATATCCAAATACACTTGCTCCTAAAATAGCCGTTATAAGCGTCATAGCAATAAGAAAATGCGTATATGACTTGAATAGTTTTCTTATTTTATCTGATACAAAATATCCAATATATACACCTAATACATTAAATATCAAATCATCAACATCTGTACTCCCAAGCGCAAAAAGGAGTTGCGTAATTTCAATTAACAGGCTGAATATGATAGCGGCACATAAAACCCCTTTACGTTTTTTGTTAGAGATAATTGGAAAAAGCATTCCAAACGGAATAAATAAAACGATATTTCCTACTACATTTTCAATGATTCGTCCTATAGAGGTATTTGAAACAGCCATATCATAAATTGATTTAAAGGGAATGACACTGATTGTCCTTTCACTTGCACCTATGGCAGAAAATAAGTTATTTAATGTTACTTGTTTGAAAAAGGTTATGCGAAGCAGAAAGATAACATATATAATAAAAAATGCCCACTGACAGCCACGCAAAATTTTTTCATGGTTTTTATTTTGATTATCCATAGCAATTCCTCCAAGAAAAAAACTCACTCTACTGGGGGATTATTATACCCTGTTGAAGTGAGTTTTTGATTCTTTATTTCTTTTTTATTTCTTATTTTTTTCTTATCGCTGCTTTTCCGCAACAGGCAGCTTGACTTCAAACACTGTTATTTCATCATCACTCATAGCATATATGCTTCCATTGTGTATTCTTACAATTTCCTTTGCGATTGCCAAGCCAAGCCCTGTTCCGCTTTCTTCTGATTCCCCATATTCTTTGGAACGGTAAAATTTATCAAAAATATGCCCCAATTCATCAGCAGGTATTGTTTTGCCGTGATTCTTAATGGAAACTGTTATATAAGATAAAGTTTGGCTGGCATAAATCTCAATCGAACTTTTCGGATAACTGTAATTTATAGCATTTTTCAGAAGATTATTGAATACTCTTGCAATCTTTTCTGAATCCCCTGTTATAAACAGTCCTTCCCCTAACTTTAAATCAATGTGCAGCTCTTTGGGTTTAAGCAACGGGTAAAATTCATCTGCTAACTGTTCTATTAAAAAACATATGTCTATTTCCCGTTTCACCAGAGTTTTGTCTGATAAACTATATCTTGTTATATCAAAAAAATCATCTATCAGTTTTTCAAATTGTACAGCCTTGCGGAAAGCAGTTTTTGTATATTTTTCCCGTTGTATGACTGGCATATCCGGTGCTTCACACAATAGGCTCAAATAACCTACTACGGAAGCAAGCGGGGTTCTAATGTCATGCGCAAGGTAAGTAAGCGTATCTGATTTTTTCTGTGCTTCAATTTCCAGTAAATGCTGTTGCTCACGATTCTGCATTTTTATAAGATTAAGCCAATTTTGCAAATCAGAAAATTCTAAAGGGAGTTCTATGTTATCCGCTGAATTGTCAACAACATACTCCAAGGAATCCAATACTTTTAATATTTTCCTTGATGAACTTCTTTCTATTGCAATCCACATAAATAACTCTGATATGAGAAAACCAAATACAATAATTGAAGGCTCATAATCATGTACAAAACACGCAAAATCGTATCCTGCTACTTTTTCCACGAAAATATAAAAGTTGTTGTTGCCTACACTTTCAATTCCTAAACAAACAGCCAACAGGACAAAGAACACAATAAATGCACCAATAAAATGTCTAAGCAATAGCAGCTTTCTATATTTCTTTGAAAATTTGTTACTCAACAATATATCCTACCCCCCATATTGTTTTTATGAATTTCGGCTTTTCACCAATATCATTCAATTTTTCCCGGATATGTCTGATTTGAACCATTACCGTATTTCTGCTGTTCTTAAAATACTTTTCTCCCCATATAATCTGAAATAATTCATCAGCACTATATACCTTTCCCCTGTTTTTACATAAAAGCCATAATATTGAAAATTCTGTGGGGGTTAGTTTAATCTGTTCCCCGTTCAATCTACATTCATGCGAAGTTTTATTTAACAGAAGCCCGGCTATTGTAACCATTTCATTTGAGCCAATTTTTTTACCGTCATAATCATGTACCCTCCGTAGATGCGCCTTAACTCTTGCAACAAGTTCAATCGGAAGAAATGGTTTTGTAACATAGTCGTCTGCCCCCAAGGATAAACCTGTAACTTTATCTGTTCCCTCTGTTTTAGATGTAAGCAATATAATGGGATAGGTATATTTCTTCCGTATTTCTCTGCATAAAGTAAAGCCATTTCCGTCTGGCAGCATTATATCTATAATTGCCAAGTCAAAACATTCACTGTCTATCACTGAAAATGCGTCTTGAAATGTGTAATATTTAAAACACTGAAATTGTTCATTTTGCAAAAATACCTCAATCAAATCAGCAATTTCTTGTTCATCGTCTACTAACAATATTTTGCCGCTCATTTTTTTCCTCATTTCCTTTTACTTAGTGGTATTCTACGGGTATTATTATACTGTGTTTATGTAGATTTTTCAATTATACAGAAATAATGAGTCACGACAAACGCATGAACGTTTCTACCATTCAAATTTTTCCAACTGTAATTTTTTAAAAGTCCAGTACTTCCTCCAAATATTTGATTGGTGACAGACTTATTACAAAGCTTTTTTTCTTCATTGATAATTTCTTTTTTGTAAGTTCCATCAGCTTTAATATGCTTAAGCTCCATTTCCTGATTATATTCAGATTCTGCGCTGACATTTTATCCAGCGTTGTGTTTGCGTCTTCTCGAAATGTTACATCCAGATGCCAGTGCATGCTCTCTATTCCAGTGCCCTCTTACTGTCCGGCTTATGGTTTCTATGTCTCCTTTTACGCTGCTGATAAAATAGCGGTATTCCGTTTTCTTTCTCCCATTCTTTTCTATGCTTTTTCTTTCCATCGCTATGCTTTTCAGCCCTTTCCAATCCTTTTTCTGTATCATCCATCGGATATCTTCTGTCTGATAATATTCCCGTGTCTCTATCTGCCCTTTTTCCCCGGATTTTTCTACGATCACTGTCTGCGTTCCCATTACATCTATCGTAATGATCTGTCCTTTTATTTGTAACCTTTCTATTAGTTCCGGAATTGCTGTAATCTCATTGCTCTTTTCACTCACTGCTTTCTGTCCTAGGCTGAAACCGTCTTCACGGCTCCATGCGGTTACAATATGAGACGGCTTCTCTTTCCCCTGTTTGTTAGAACGCATTGTTTTTCCATCTATACAGATGATCTTCTTCAGTGCTTCGCCTTCTTCCCGGTTCAGCAGTTCTTGCCATTTTCCATAAAGCTGTTGGAGAATATCCGGCGAAATCATCCCCATTACTCGCTGTATCGTATCATGAGACGGCGGGCCATTCTTTAACTCGATATATTTTTTAAGATACTCTTCATACACCTGTGCAAACAGCGCAATCTCTACCCAGTCATCTGCATTTGCGAGTGTGGCAAACAAAACAATCACAAGAATATCCTTTAGCAAATACCGGACTTTCTTTTTTTTGACGCACATCTTCAATATATTCCATCCAGTTTAATAATTCTTCCATAAACAACGCCCCTTTTCTTTTATTTTACCAGAAAAGAGGCATGTTCACAATTTATTTACTCATGCGTTTGTCGTGGAGAAAAACGCAAAGAAAACCAAAGAGGGTTAGGGATACTTCCCTATGGAAATTTCATCATACGGATGGTAGGGAAGTAGGGGGGATTTCGCCCATGTGTCCGGACATGGGCAGTGCTTGCTATTCTACCCACGACACTCCCGGAGGGTGTGTCGCTATAAGCCCTTTCATACTATCATATAGGGTAGTTGCTACCTAAAAAGTGCGTACTTAATTTTGGACTTTGTTAGTGCTACCCTTATTATATCAAACGTGTCAAGGAGACGTAAATATGATTATTGACAGTCATGAACACATCATGTTTCCAACAAAAGTACAGTTGGATAAAATGGACGCTGCCGGAGTAGACAAGGCAATTTTATTTTGCTCTGCCCCACACCCCGAAAAAGCAGGCAATCTGAATGAGCTTGAAACAGAAGTGAACACATTATACAAGATACTTGCAGGGGCAAATAGCAAAGAAGATAACATGAAACGATTAGAAAAAATATTTCAGAAATCACTACGACAGTAAACGAATATCCTAACCGTTTTTGGGGCTTTGGTTCTGTTCCGTTGGGATTGGGCTTAGAAGAAACACAAAATTGGATAGATTCGAAGAATCTTCAGGAAGGCTTTTTGATGTTCTGACAGGGTTCCATTTACAGACATGAGGATTTCATCTATACTTGTCTTTGTTTTTAAGCAGGAGTCCAAAGAAGCCCTGTCAATCTGCCCATGTTCAATCAGGTGTCGTATGATGTTCCTGCCGGAAGCGCCAAAAATATCAGAAATAAAAGAGGACAGACGGAAGCCGGAACCTTGCAGAAACTTCTCAACTCTGTTTTTCTGGGATGTGATGTCACGGATGACGCTTTTACGGTTACGGTTTAAATCACGGAACTTACGGATTCTTTTTTCAGGAATAAAGCTGCCATTCAAAAGCCCGGCGCGTAACAGGGTGGAAATCCATTCGGGATCCCGCATGTCTGTTTTCTTGCCGGGGACGTTCTTCATATGGCGCGCGTTTACAACCAGCAAAGTAATATCACTGCCAAACGCTTCTTCGAATATTTCATAAATAGGCATCCAGTAAATACCTGTGCTTTCCATAACAACATGAGAATGGACAGGAGATTTGCCCGAGGTGATACGGACTTTGCTACTCGTGCTAACCATAAAAGGCACGATAATATGCTGTGCTCAAGGGCAAAACATTTACGTTGAAAAACGGGGTGCAGATCCTCCAAGGTGCGTCCAAACTTAATCCTGCCTGAAACTATTATAAATCAAGACAGGAAGCTAAAACAGTAGTGGAGCCAGCCCCCCTATTTTCATTGCAGGCTGTGATAATCCTTCATGATTCGTTGACAACTGAATGACCGTCCGAAAGGATACTGAAAGCGGAAAAGTGGGCGATGACTGGTAAACAGAAGCCTGCCAAGCCTGCATGAAAACGCCAGTCTGTCACAAAAGGCGCACTGGCAGGAACAAATAAGGGGAAAACGGCAATTTAAAGAGGAAAAACTTTTGACTTGTTCTTGAACGGACAATTTATCAGAAACAAAATATTAAAATGAAATATTTCTCTTTACAGAGAAGTAAAAGGAGGCATAATGAATCTTACAAGATATGAACAGGAAGTAGTGATTAACCTGAATGCAGATGAGGACAGAGCAACAGTTTACAGTGCCAATCCCGTATGGATCAGGAAAATGGATGCGTTGGTGAGGGAGTTCCTGGATGTTTTTCGTATTAAACGGTGGACAGAAATCAGCAAAACTTATGAAATGCCCAAGAAGTATGTATATATAGGCAGACCGAGAGAATTATCTCCTGCACAGAGAGAAAATTTGGAGAAGATGCGTGATACAAAAAAACAGGTACAGAGCTGAATATGAAACTGTGTGTTCAGGGGCAAAGAAAATTGATATTTAATAGCCTGTGTGATAAAATATTTACGAAAAAAAGAAAATCGGAGTTTTGTGAGGTAATAGAGTGTTATGGAATATATTAAGGCGACTGAAAAAGATTTAGAACAAATCTCAATGTTGGTGAAAAATACAATACAGGAAACCTATCCGAAATACTATCCAAAAGAAGTTGTTGACTTTTTTTGTGAACTCCATTGCAGGAAAAACATATTTGAGGATATAAAAAGCGGTTTTGTGGGTATTTTGCGGGACGGCAATATGATTGTGGGAACAGGCTGTTATAAGGATAATCATATTACAAGGGTATATGTAAAAACGGAATGTCAAGGTAAGGGCTACGGAAGTTATATTATGCAATGTTTAGAAAATCAAATCCGTCTGCAATATGATACGGTATATTTAGATGCGTCATTACCTGCAAGCCATTTATATGAAAAAAGGGGGTATCAGACCACAAAACATGAGAAATGGAACGTAGAAAATGGAAGAATACTTGTATATGAGATTATGTCGAAATCATTGCCAAATACTTCAACCAGTATTTGTTATGACAGAAAATTTTTTATTCCACAAAGGAATACAGAAAACGGTGAGGTTGATGGAAATACAGTATTCGCGTACCGTCAAAAGGATAATATTTTATGGGCGGATTATTCTGGTGGAGATATTATAAAAGGTAACTTAGTTGGAACAGTAACGGAGAATGGAGAATTAGATTTTTATTATCTGCATATAAATGAACAAAAACAAGTACGGATTGGAATTTGCCATAGTGTACCGCAAATTTTGGATAATGGTAAAATTGAATTATCTGAAAAGTGGCAATGGTTAAATGGAGATAAATCGGAGGGTAAATCTGTTGTTGTAGAAATGTAATGACATTCGGATATACAAATCAAAATTTTATGGGTAGTTACGAAGGAGCAAAAATTATGAGACAGGACGTAGAGCAAATCATTAACAAGACTAAAATTGATGAAACGAAACTGCCAGAGGCTATGAGGATCATAGATAGGGCTGCCAGTATCATGGAGGAATGCGACTATGATACTGACCCTAAAGCGAAAGAAGAACTCATTGCATTGCAAAACGAGCTGCGGGAACTGACAGGGAAAGAGAATTATGATATAGAAGAGGCCAATGAATATTGGTCTTATACCAGCTTGGAGACTAAAGCAGCAGAGGCGCTTATGCAGGAGCCTTTTAGGGTAGGATTGCCAGAGGAAGCCCTGAGGGAATTGATTACAGAAATTTTCCGGTCAGGAGATCTGGAGAAAGAAGCTTTGATTGATTTTTGGACGGATTTTCTGGAGATAGAAACGGGAATAGATGAGATTATGGATTATCTATTCACTGAAAACGATAAAGGAAAGATTGCGTATGCGCCCGTTGATGAAGTAATGGAGCGGATACGGAAAGAAAAGGCTTTGGCCGAAGAAAATGTTATTCTCTTGTGACCTAAAAACTTCTGGTTTATCGTGGAGGATTAGATATGCGGGTTATTATTATTAGACATGGAAAAGTAGATTTTAAATGGAAAAATTGGAGTACATCAGAACAATTTGACATGGATTGTAGGAAGTATGATAAAGCGTCTGTAAAACCTTTTTTAGTTGAAATTCCAAAGAATACATATAAAAGAATTTATATCAGTAGCTTATCCAGAAGCAGAGAAACTGCCATACAGATATTTTGAGAGCAGGACTTTATAGTTACAAAGCTTATTGACGAAGTTCTTTTACGTTCAAGTGTTGTGTCTAAAGTGAAATTGCCGCTATTGTTTTGGAATATATCAGGGCGGTTACAATGGCTGTTTAATAATCATCGCCAGCAGGAATGTAGGAAAGACACTATTTATCGTGCAGAACAGTTAGTTAAAGTATTATTGCACAATGAAGAGAATTGCGCAATCATTACACATGGTTTTTTCATGCACATTCTCAGTGATAGTTTGAAGAAAAACGGATTTTGTATTAGTAATGTGAGGTTACAATATTCCAACGGAGAATACATTACAGCGGAGAGATAACTTCTGATTTTGCAGTATATATAGAAACGGCAACAAGTCAGCCAGTACTGGAGGAACAAATGATTGAAACGGAGAGCCTGATTCTTGATAAGGCAAAGTATTCAGATTGGAAGGAAATGTATTGTAATGTCTGGTCACAGTCAGAAAGTGCAAAATACATGGAATGGAATATTACTACAAGCGAAGAAAATGCCAAAATAAGAATCATGAAAACCATTGCATTTCAGAAAGAGCATGATACCTATCTGGTTTATGAAAAATCAAGCGGTAAGGCGATTGGATTTGCTGGAGTAGAAAAAATTGAACCTTACATCTATCAGGAAGCAGGGATATGTTTGGGGCCGGATTATGTGGGAAAAGGGTTTGGCAAGCAGATTCTTCAAGGCTTGATACAATACTGCAAAGAAGAATTTCGTGCAAAAGAGTTTATTTATTCAACAAGAGAGGAAAACAGGGTTTCCAATCGATTAGCAAAGTCATTAGGTTTTACAGTGATTTCTTCAGTACCTAAAACAGACAGCAAAGATGGACACAGTTATAATCTTTTGCAGTATAGCTTAAAACTATAACTGCCCATTTAGCGGGGCTGAATAAACAATGAATGAAAACTTGAAGGAGGGGCAAAATGCCATACATTACAGTTGAAAGCGGTACTTTATCTGATAAGCAAAAGGAACTGCTGATAAAAAGATTGACAGAAGTATCTTCTGAAATTATGAATGTGCCGCAGGAATTTTTTGTGACTACGATTAAAGAACTGCCAGATAAGAACTTTGGGATTGGCGGAAAAACGATTGATAAAGTGAAAGCGGAATATATGCAGGCACATCAATCATAATGGGAAAGGATTGGAGATAATGGATAAATGGTTTACAATAGACAAGATTGATAATGAAACCATAATCATAAGCGAGTACCGGCATTGGGAAGAAACCCACTGTTATCTGCTGAATGGAAAAGAGAAAAGCCTGCTTATTGACACAGGGCTGGGGATTTCCAATATATATGATGAAGTCCATAAACTTACGGATAAACCGATTGCGGCGGTTGCCACGCACATTCACTGGGACCATATCGGCGGGCATAAATATTTCCCGGAATTTTATGCACATGAAGAAGAATTGGACTGGCTGGATGGGAAATTTCCCCTGACAATCGAAACCGTTAAGGAAATGGTGGTTGATCGTTGTGATTTGCCTGGCGGTTTTAATGTTGACGATTATGTATTCTTTCAAGGTATACCAACAAAAGTATTAAATGACCATGATGTAATCGATATTGGCGGCAGGGAAATTGAAGTGCTGCATACGCCCGGACATTCTCCCGGACATTTATGTTTTTGGGAAAAAGACAAAGGATATTTGTATACCGGCGATCTGGTCTATAAAGACATCCTGTTTGCTTATTACCCTTCCACTGACCCCAAAGCCTATCTTGCTTCACTGGAAAAAGTTGCGGCACTGCCTGTAAAAAGGGTATTCCCTGCACACCATTCGCTGGATATACAGCCAGAAATCTTAATCCGCATGGCAAGTGCATTCCGCCAGTTAAAGGCAGACGGGAAGCTCCATCATGGCAGCGGTACATATCATTATGGCGATTGGGGCGTATGGCTGTAAACGAGATTTATGGAATAAAAGACAAAGAAAAGCGAATATGGAACATCTAAAATGCCGTTGCAGGAACCATTAAATTTCCCGCGACGGCATTTCCTTATCTCCGCTTCATCCTGCTCAATGGTGAATCCTTATATGCCGGAGTTTTCTTCATAACATTTTTCAGAACCGTGCGCTCCTGCTCCGACAGCTTCTCATACCGGATTTGCAGTTGCGTACACATAAGGGCGGTGAACACATCCAGAAAGGAACCCGGCACAGCCAGTGCCTTCTTGCGTCTTTAATTAGTTTCATGGCATTGGAGCCGTCCGGCGCACTGTTCGTATCGTCCTTGTGCGCTTCCCTTATGGCATGGAGGATAGTGTCCCAAGTCCGGTGCGTGACCTGGCAGAAATAATCTTCTTCTTGTATCTGCATGGCTTCCAACGCCTTTAAAGCGGTATCTTCCTCTACCAGCTGATATTGGGAAAGGGCTTGCCCCCGCAGGACTTCCAGAAGGCTGTTGAAGTCTCTGAAATGGGAAGTTGCGATACTGTCCACATAAATCTCCGTGTCCGTCATCAGGGCAACGAAGTCCTCATGCGTGGCAATCTCACACAGCAGTCGGTTGTTGATGCGCCCTCTTTTTAACAGTTCCACCATATCATCACTCAAATGCAGTTTTGTAAGACCCGTATCTGGATGGTTCCTGTTCTCTGTCAGGCAGAGAAGGTAATCCGTTGACATCCCGTAGAAGTTTGCCAGTTCCACAAGATTTTTGTGGCTGATTTCCTTGAGTTCGTCATTCTCATAGCTTCCCAAAGCTGATTTGGAAATCTTTGTAGCCGCCAGTTCCTCTAACTTTAAATGCCGCTCCGTCCTTAAATCCTTTAACCGCTCCTGAATCGTTATCCCCTGCCTCATGGCTCCCTGTTCTTTCCCTGCGGCCAGCCTGCCGTAACAAGACCATTATACCACACCCATTCCGTAATCGTGGAATTTTTTGGATTTTGGGCTTCATTCCTGATTCGTGGACATACGGCACAGGGTACAAAAATGTTCTATGATATGGGCAGTTCATCGATGGATTATTCCAATCGAATGACCGGCCTGTATGGGATATGCTCCCCGGCGATGTAGCGCAACGACTTCCGGCAGGGATATGGAGGAACCCTGACCGCAACGAGCGTACTAAGCGGAGCGAAACGCCGCCAATGCCCGCCTGTTGGACGAAATCCTGACAAAAGGAACCGAGGACAGCAACGGGATTTTGTTTATCCGCTTCCCCGTCATGGAGATAGCGGCGGCACTCTCCCGAAGCCCCCAGACCTGCAAGCGTTCCCTGAACGAACTGGAACAGGCCGGGATGATAATGCGTGTCCGCCAGGGAATCGGGGAGGTCAGCCATATCTATATCCTGCTCCCCAGGGAGGACGCTGCCCATGAATGAGAAGCTGGAAAAACTCAATCAGAAGATTGAAAAGACCGAAGCAAGGCTGCGGCGGGCACAGCATAAAGAAAAAATGCTGGAATACTAGATAAAGACCCTGAACCGGAAGGAACGGACACACCGGCTCTGCACCATAGGGGCAATGCTGGAAAGCTATCTCCCCCACCCGAAAGCCGTGACGGATGAGCTGGTCAGCACCATCTTAAAAGTATTATTCCACCGAGGCGACACCAAACGTCTTTTGGAACAGGTTCTTGCAGAAAACCAGAAGGAGGACATGGAATGAAATTTTCAAAAAATGAGTTGAATGTTATTTACCAAAATGCCGCACCGACCAAGGCGGAAACCCTTGCGGGCATGAAGGAAATCGTGCCGGTGATAAAGGATATATTGACCAAGGCAATCGTGGAGAACGCCATCCGAAAACTGGAAAAAATACCAGAGCCGGAGTGCAGCTAGTTTGTCGCCGCCACAAAAGCCCGGTTCCTGGCAGAGCGTGACAATTCCATCCGCCAGCGGCTTGCGGCGGCAAAGGCACAGGAGCCAATTTTGCAGGGACATGACCTGTCAGGGATAGAACGGTTCCACCCAAAAACCCGGCACATGATTACGCTGGAAGTACAGAAGCAGTGCTTTGTCGGTTTTAAGGGGGAGCGTTTCCGTTTCTTTCTCTCCGATGAAGGCTACCAGAACGCAAAGCGCTGCGAGCAAGAGAGAGAAATCAAGATAAAAAGCCATGCCGCCGTTGTCGCCGGGAAGCTATCCTTCCCCTGCGCTGGCTCCGCCAGCTACCCCTTTGTGGACTTGCCGCCCGAAAATCTTTAAGAAAACGTATTCCATTTAGCAAGTTAAAGCTGTATAATAGAGCCAGCAACAAATCGGAATTTAAAATATGCAAGGAGAAAATTATGGAGCTTAAAATCATTTCCAAGAAAGCGGAAATTCCGGCTTTTGACCCCAAAGCAATCAAATTGCAGCATATTTCATACTTCGACTATCCATATAATGAGTACGAAGGAGAAGAGATTACAGAGGCTGTCATCGCAGAGGTCTTGCGCAAAATCCCCTCTGGGCTGAATATCTACTTGTCCCTCGTGCCTGACGGCGAAGACAGTTGGCTTGAGATAAACTGTGATGGCGAATGGTTGTCTATTTGGTATTGGTCTCAGGACGGAGAGGATAACTATTTCTTATATAACCCTTCTTTTGCCGATACTGCTGATCGAATTAAAGAAGTGGATTTCGATGAGACCATACACACCCCGCTTAACAGCGGTGGGCAGACCCCCATTCATAAACTGAATGCGATCACAGATATTGAAATAGGTGTGAAAGCAGTTGAGTATTTTATTCGGACAGGAGAATTTTATCCAGGAATTGACTGGCTGCATGAATTTGTAAGAAAAAAATGAAAAATTGAAATTTCAGTATGTATGAGGTGAAAGAAATGATTTTATTTATTCAGTGTGTAGTGTGTTGTTTGCTTTTTACATTAGCGATTCTACCAGCACAATATAAAGACCCTATCAATATGATTATGTCTTACCCACCTAAGATTAGACAGAGGGTGGAAGCATTACCACAATACAAAGGAACGATTAAACAAAAAGAAAAAGTTCATGTTATGTGAGGATGGGCGCATATCTGGAGTGGCAAAATTCAGCCGTATGTGGCTGATTCCGAAAGATGCCCCAAAACCGGCGGATGGGAGAATAAAGGGAAGAAAGGAAGGGGATAGCAAATGAAACGGCTGTTTTTACTGGAAGACGATTTGAGCCTGATAAACGGGCTTTCTTTTGCTTTAAAAAAGCAGGGCTATGAAATAACGGTTGCCCGCACCACTTTGGAAGCGAATGTATTATGGGGAAGGGGAGAATATGATCTGGCTGTTTTGGATGTATCGCTTCCTGACGGTTCCGGCTTTGATTTCTGCAAAAAGATACGGCAGACCTCAAAAGTACCCATTATGTTTCTCACTGCCGCTGACGAAGAAACAGATATTATCATGGGGCTGGACATCGGGGGTGATGATTATATTACAAAACCGTTCAAGTTAGCAGTTTTCCTTTCAAGGATCAATGCACTGTTGCGCAGGAGTGAAAATTTCGGCACTGCTGTCACAGAATTAAATTCAGGCGGTATCTGTATCCAGCTTTTAAAAGGGGAAGTATATAAAAGGGGAGAACTTGTTGAACTAACGGCAAGTGAATATAAGCTGCTGTGCCTGTTTATGGAAAATCCTGACCAGATACTTTCTCAGGAACAGATTTTGGGCAGATTGTGGGACGTGGGCGGAAGCTATATAGACAACAATTCCCTTACCGTGTATATCCGTAGGCTCCGTACAAAAATTGAGGATGATCCAAGAGAACCGAAACGGATTGTCACTGTCCGTGGTATGGGATATAAATGGAATACTATGGATTGAGGTGTAGGATGAAAATATTTGTAAACCGGAAAATCAAACGGCTCTTTAGTGGTATTCTGCTGTGCGTTTTATTTTTTACATTTATTTCAGTCTTGCTTATGGAGTTTGAAGTCAGAAATGCGGCAGTTTACACAATAGTCTGCTTTTTGCTGATGAGTACTGCCATACTGGTAATCTGTTATGGGTATTTCAGGGAACAGCATAAAATCATGGAACACGCCATATTACAAATTACAGAATATATATCTGGCAACAAGGATGTCACAATTGAATGTAATGATGAAGGTGAATTATACAGGCTGTTCCATGAAGTAAATTCTCTGGTTGCGATCTTGAACGCCCATGCCGAGAATGAAAAAAATGCAAAGAAATTTTTGAAAAATACAATATCTGACATTTCGCATCAGTTAAAGACACCACTTGCAGCCCTTAATATTTATATGGGGCTGATACAGGACGAGGCAGAGGAACTGCCAACGATTCAGGAATTTTCCCAGCTTTCCGAGCAGGAGCTTGACAGGATAGAAGGGCTGGTGCAGAACCTTTTGAAAATCACAAAGCTGGATGCGGGCATGATTGTGTTGGAAAAATCATTGGAAAATGTGTCGGAGATTGCGGAAAGCGTCAAAAAGCGCTTCCTGTTCCGGGCAAGTCAGGAAGGAAAAGAAATCTGCCTGTCAGGCAGTGGGGAAACCGCATTTTTGTGTGATCGCAGCTGGATGATTGAAGCAATCAGCAACCTTGTAAAAAATGCCCTTGACCATACTAAAGAAGGCGACTGCATATGCATGGAATGGTGGGTATCCGCTTCTATTGTCCAGATCACCATAAAGGATAATGGCAGCGGCATCTATCCAGAGGATTTACACCATATTTTTAAGCGGTTTTACCGAAGCCGTTATTCTAAAGACACGCAAGGTATTGGTCTTGGGCTACCGCTGGCAAAAGCGATTGTAGAAGCCCATGACGGAACGATTGAGTTAGACAGCGCTTTAGGCAGGGGAACCTCTTTCACGATGAATTTTTTAATTCCAACAAAATTGTAGGGTAATTGTAATATAGGAGTAGGATTCCTCTGCTATATTTGGGGTTATCAAAACAGAAAGAGGTGTTTACACAATGAATTTATTAGAAGTCAGTAATGTCAGTAAGACATACGGAAGCGGCGAAGCAGCCGTAAAGGCGTTAAAAGAAGTTTCGTTTTCCGTTCCAAAAGGCGAGTATGTGGCGATTGTCGGAGAATCCGGCTCCGGGAAAAGTACGCTCTTGAATATGATAGGAGCGCTTGATACGCCCACATCCGGCAAGGTAGTCATCAGTGGAAAGGAGATTTTTTCCATGAATGACCGCAAACTTACCATTTTCAGGCGGAGAAATATTGGCTTTATCTTTCAGGCGTTCAACCTGATTCCAGAACTGACCGTAGAGCAGAATATTGTTTTCCCGGTGCTGCTTGATTACCAGAAGCCGGACACAAAGTATTTAGAAGAACTGCTTTCGGTTCTGAATCTGAAAGAACGGCGCAGACACCTGCCCAGCCAGTTGTCCGGCGGACAGCAGCAGAGAGTGGCGATCGGGCGTGCTTTGTTTACCCGCCCGGCTTTAATCCTTGCGGACGAGCCGACAGGAAATTTAGATTCGCAGAATACCAGCGAAGTGATTGCTCTGTTAAAAGAAGCGTCAAAGAAGTATGAGCAGACAATTATTATGATTACACACAGCCGCAGCATTGCACAGACGGCAGACCGTATCCTGCAGGTATCAGACGGGGAACTTACTGATTTAGGGAGGTGCAGGGAATGAAAAGTTATTTAAGCCTTGTGCCTATTTCGGGAAAGGTGCGGAAACGGCAGAACCGTATGACGATTTTCTGTGTTATTATTTCCGTGCTGCTTGTGACTGCGATTTTCAGTGTGGCGGATATGTGGATTCGGGCATCAAGTGAGGGGCTGCAGCAGAAACATGGAAACTGGCATATCCGGTTGGAAAATATCTCTCAGGACACAGCAGAAGAGATCAGTCGGCATCCGGATGTTGCCGCCATCGGCTGGTCGGAAACATTTAACACGGATGGAGACCAGCCTTTCTATATCGGGGAGAAAAAAGCTGCATTATACGGCGTTGACAGTATTTATCTGGCAGAGCTTGTCAATGCCCTGGAAGAAGGCAGTCTGCCGCAGAGTGACAATGACATTATGCTTAGTTCCAATGCGCGCCTTGCGTTAGATGTAAAGATTGGTGACCATGTGACGGTGAAGACACCTTCGGGGGATACGGATTTTACGGTATGCGGTTTTGGGTCGGATGACGCGGAATATTATCAGGGGCAGACCTATATGGTTGCTGTATATATGATGCGGGATGCGTATATCTCAATCATGGAGCAGAACCATATTCCGATTAACCCGAGTTGTTATATTCAATTTCAGGATGTGTCAAAGGCATCCGGTATCATTACGGAAATCAGGCAGCAGTATGATCTGCCGGAGGAAGATATTTCGGAAAATACAGCAATTATGGGTCTTGCCGGGCAAAGCAGCAATGAATCTATGAAGAATATTTACGGAATAGCGGCAATCTTGTTCGTTATAGTATTATTGGCCGGCGTATTGATGATTTCCGGCAGTATGAACAGCAATGTAGCGCAGCGGACAAAATTTTTTGGAATGATGCGCTGTATTGGCGCAAGCCGCCAGCAGATTATCCGGTATGTACGGCTGGAGGCGTTAAACTGGTGCAAAACGGCTGTGCCTGTTGGGTTGGTCACAGGTACGGCAATTGAATGGGGGGTTTGTGCATTCTTACGTTATGGAGTTGGCGGTGAATTTGCAGCTATGCCGGTATTTGCCTTAAGCCCCGTCGGGCTGCTCAGCGGGGCGATGGTTGGCATTGTAACTGTCCTGCTGGCGGCGCAGTCTCCTGCAAAACGTGCGTCTAAAGTTCCCCCGATGGCAGCGGTTTCCGGAAATTTGGATACGGCGCTTTCGGTACGACATACAACAAAACGGAAGATCAGAAAGGTTGAAAGGACACTGGGTATCCACCATGCAACAGCATCTAAGAAAAACTGGTTTTTATTGACAGCCAGCTTTTCACTCAGTATTATACTGTTTCTCTGTATTTCCGTAGGGTTGGATTTTGCGCATGAGCTGTTTCCCGTAACGCGGTCATGGCAGGCAGATACGGATATTACCCTTACAGGCTATGCAAATGAGCGTGTACTGGCTCAGGGTTTAAGCGATGAAATCAGCGGGATTACCGGTGTAGAGCATGTTTGGGGCAGTTCCTATACAGAGCATGTTCCGGCTGCTTCTTCGCGGCAGGAGATTGACCATGTCAATATAACGTCATACAGCGAGTATATGCTGGACTGTGCAGAGGAGAGTCTTGTACAGGGAAATTTATCGGAAGTGTATGGGGACAGCGGCAAGGCTATGACAGTTTTGAATAAAGATAATCCGATAAAAGTGGGAGACATCATTCAGGTAGCGGGACAGGAAATCGAGGTGGTATGCGGCATATCCAGCGGGCTGTATCCCGGCGAATACAGCATCATCTGCTCACAGGAAACCTTTGCACGGCTGACAGGGGAAGAAAATTACAGTATGATAGGGATACAATTAAGCAGACAGGCTACGGATGAAACGGTAAAACAAATAAACAGTCTTGCGGGAAGCAATGTTATTTTTACGGATGAGCGTCAGCGTAATCAGGAAGATGCCAATACCTGGCTGGCTGCGAAATTTCTGCTGTATAGTTTTATGGCAATCATTGCGATGATTACGCTGTTTAACATAATCAACAGCATTTCTATGAGCGTAACTGCCCGGATAAAGCAGTATGGAGCGATGAGGGCGGTTGGTATGGATGGGGAACAGCTTACCCGGATGATTGCTGCGGAAGCCTTTACTTACGCTGTCTCCGGTCTTATCGTTGGCAGTGGTATCGGAATTGTTCTAAGCCGTTTTTTGTATGTGAAACTGGTTACACGGTATTTTGGAAGCCAGTGGAGTCTGCCGATTGTTTTGCTTGCTATTATTGTTGTATTCGATATCGTTTCTGCTGCGGCAGCAGTATATGCACCTGCAAAGCGGATTAGAAACATGCCAATTACAGCAACGATCAATGAATTGTAACAGGAATTAATTATAAAAATCTGCTGCACGATGGAAAAGCTGTCGTGCAGCAGAAGAATGTAAAGAAGAGGCAGCTTTATTTGGCAATGAATTATATTTTACAGACAGAAATAGCAAAGCATAGATTCGGAAGAGAAATTGGTTTGCCAGTGTCAGGCAAGTGGTTATTGTAGATAAAGTAATGATATTATCCTTTTTGAAAGATGGGAGCTGTTATGTGTCTGTTAGCATTTTTTGTATTTTTTGTTTCAATCTGCGTGTTTGCAGGAATTATGCTGCACGAATCCAGAACATTGCGGAGTGGAGCCTCATTTTTATTCATGATGATGTGTCTGGCGGTTTTTCTGTTTTTTACCTTATCTGAATATGCAGAATGGCTGGCAGTGCATGATTTAGTAATTGGAATATTGATCATTATGCTTATTATGACAGTAGGCTGTATTATAGCGTTTCCGGCAGTATTGATTCTTGTGTTTTTTGTGGAAGGAATAAGGGTTATCAGGCATGAGGGGATAAAGCCGGCAAATTTGTTGTCAATGTTGTTTTCCATTTTGCTGTGTACCTATCTGGCAGTCTGGCCGGTGATTGGAAATTTAGGGAAGAATAGATTAGGGACAGCGCTTTATATAATTATCAGTTTTTTGGCAGTATATGTATTATCATTGCTGGCTATGTATTCACTTTCCGCTGTACTCAATCTTTTTCATCTGAAAAAGAAAAGAAACGCAGATTATATTGTTGTGCTGGGAGCCGGGATTATTGGAGATAAGGTCACTCCATTGCTTGCAGCGAGGATTGAAAAGGGGATAGAATTGCTGCGTTATAATCCAAATGCCGTATTGATTATGTCCGGCGGGCAAGGCCCCGGAGAGGATATTCCGGAAAGTAAAGCGATGGCGGCTTATGCAGCCAGTCAAGGCGTGGATACGGAAAAAATCATCATGGAGCAAAAATCTGTATCAACACAGGAAAATCTACGCTTCTCAAGGGAATTGATGAATAAACAGAAGCCTCAAATTATTATCGTCACAACTGCCTATCATGTATTCAGGGCGTTAATACTGGCAAAGCAGCAGGGAATAAGGTGTGTGGGATTTGGTGCAAAAACAAAATGGTACTTTACGTTAAATGCTTTTATCCGTGAGTTTGTTGGGTATCTGAGACTGACTTGGAAGAAACATGCCTTTGTGATTGGGATAGTGGTAGTCATAATAATAAAATGTAATCTTTGAGGGTAAAAATATTGAATTCAATGAGAAAAACCATATGTATTGCTTTACATTGAATTCCATACACTAATTGATATTACTTCGGCTATTAAAAATCGACATTTTTAGTAGCCATACATTTTAATATATTCCAACTGTTTATGCTGAAAATAGCAGGATACTTTTTCTCCGTATGTTTGTAATTCAAGCATAAATTTTTCTGTTTTCCTGCACATCTGCTCTTTTGTATGAGGAATTATGCCACTATGGATATTCTGTTTCAGGCTGTGGTTTAAATATTCGTCAGGATTTATTTCTGGCGAATATGGCGATGTGAAAAACAATTCTATTTCATCCTTATGCTCTGACAGCCAGCCTCTGACTATCCTGCCATGATGTACCTTCAGATTATCCACGATAAATAGGACTTTTCTGTCGGTATCTTTGATAAGACGCTCCATAAACTCTATAAATCTTTGCTGTGTCATGTTTTCTTCATAACATAAAAAATGGCAGCTTCCTTGATTGCTGATTGCCGAAATCATATTTATCTTCTCAACTTTTGAAAAGGATGGGACAGTTGGGGTCTGCCCTTTTGGTGCAAATCCTGTAACATGGTATGCCTGGTTGTTAATTCCGGTTTCATCACCCCAGTAGATTACAGCATCCTCCTGCTTCGCTTTCTTTACAATGGCGGGATATGTTTCGTGCATAAAAGCATTTAATTTTACATTATCCTGAAAATATGCCTTTTTTGTAGGACGCTGGCATGTCATCCCCCACCTTTTCAGGTATTCGCTCATGTTTCTCTGTGTCATTGTAATCCCATATTTCTCCTGGACTAGCTGGCATACTGCCGCACGTGTCCAGAGCATAAAGCATAATTTCATCTGGTCAGGTGATTTGTCAATCAGGATATGATAAATTTCCTTTTCCTGTGCAGAGGTCAGCAGGCGTTTCTCGCCAAGTTTGCGTCCACGCTTTTTTTCCTTAAGACATGTCGTGCCCTCCTTTTTATACGCACTGGAAATTCTTTTTACTGCCTGTGGTGAAATGCCAACTGTTTCTGCAATTTCAATCTGCTTTTTTCCTTTTTTTATTAGCGATATTACCTGTTTCTTGATGATTCTCCTTGTTTCAGGTGATACCGTCACTAAATTAATTGTTTTCATATTAATAGGATAGCAGAAACTTTCCTAAAAAGCTATACTATTTGTCGAGTTTTAACCGCCAAAGTAATATATTAGTTCAAAAAGAAAGTGGTTATAACATTTATTGGTAAAATATAACAAAAAAATTTCAAAACTGCATTCCTTTTTCATTCATGTGTTTAATCTGATTCAAGTAGATTTCACTCTTGTTAAGTTTCTAACTTTGCAGTATAATGTGATTATCAGAGCGACAAATCGGAATGAATCAATAGATAAGGAGTACGAAATGGAAAAACATGAGAACCAAGCCCCCCTTGTTCATGATGGAATATCACCAATCATTGTCACAGAAACCGAGGAAACGGCACAGTTTAATCAACTTTGGAGTTATCTTGTTCCGTCATGTGGACAAGCCAAAACTGCACAAGGAGAATTAATTCGCATTGCGGGCCGAGTTCAGCATGAATTTCTGGATAACGGCGGTATCAATTGGGATGATGATTTCCGAAAAATGTTACATACTTTTCCTAAATATCTTCGTCTCGGCAATGCCTTTCATGAAGATGATATCAAGTCGGCAGAAATTTTGACTAATCTTTTGATTGTTGCAGGCGATGAAGGCCGTATTGATGATTTCTTATGTTCAGCGCTGTGCGCATGTGCCGTTGCCTGGGTACAACAAAATCCTGAGGTAATTGCCCCGTTGGAAGCAGATTATAATCGATGAGAATGGAACGAGATCAGGCAAAGAAATATTATCAGAATATAATGGCATTGTGTGTGTTTGTGATAAAATAAACGGTTGTATCATTTAGCAAATTGAAACGGTACAGAGGTGTTTTGAATGAAATATTTACCTATTATTCGAGAATTGTTTGTGTCTGACAGTATGATTTTTATGCTTATTGGATTAGTCTTTGCGGCTTTTGTAGGTATAAAGATGAATGATACTAGGAAAAGTATTCTTTGTCTTGTTTCAAGTTTTGTCTTGTATGCAGTTTGTGAATTAGTTTCCAATCTTCATACAAACTATATTATGGAACTGATGTTACTTTTTGTTGGAACGATTGCTATTGGTGCAATCATAGGTTTCTTGATCAGTCTGTTAGTTATGAGAGTAAGACAGCGATAAAGTATCGTTTGTCTAAACGCTTAGGAGCAATCTTAGATCTTTTTTATCATAGACATAACATTAAGGCAAAAGAAGAATATAAAAAATGAAATAATTTTTTTGGGGTAGCGGTTGATTTTAACAGACAATTCGCTGCCTTTTTTATTTTTAGTAACCATCAACAGAATTGTGGCAATGATTTAAAATAAAAAATCGTGGAAAATCTCTGTTTTTTATGATATGTTATACTTAGAAAAAGACTTTTAAAAAGTATAGGAGTTCATATGGATAAAAAGAAAATTACAAATATGGAAGTTAAAAAGAAGAACAGGAATGATGTTTTTCGCTATATATGCAGAAATGGGATGGTATCAAACCCAGATATATCTTATGCATTAAAAATAAGTCTGCCAACAGCGACGCAGATTACCAAAGAACTGATAGAGCGGGGACTTGTGGAAGAAAAGGGGGAGATGGAATCTACCGGAGGAAGAAGGGCGAAAGCGTTAGCTGTGTCAGAAAATGCCGGAAAAGCAGTAGGGCTTGATATTACAAAAAATCATATCAGCCTGGTTTTGACAGAACTTACCGGAAAGATTTTAAAATATGAACGGATTTTCCTGCCATATGCCGCAGGGGATGATTATTATCGGGAAGTGAACCAAAAGGTGGAATGTTTTCTGGAAGATGGCGGATGCAGTAAGGAGCATGTATTGGGGATCGGAATATCATTTCCTGGAATTATTGACCTAGATAAAGAGCTGGTTGCAGATTCCCATGTTCTTGGAGTAAATGACCTTCCATTTTCTGCTGTAAGCCGTTTTTTTTCTTATCCCTGTCATTTCTTAAACGATGCTAATGCGGGGGCATATGCAGAAGGAACTCAGTCGGAACATATCGATCGTTTTTTTTATCTGTCCCTAAGCAATACCGTAGGGGGAGCAGTTTATAGCAATGAAAGGCTGGAACAAGGAAGGAATTTCCGCTGTGGGGAAGTAGGGCATATGACAATTGTTCCAGATGGGAGAGCGTGTTACTGTGGAAAAAATGGGTGCTTGGATGCTTATTGCGCCGCAAAGTGCCTTACCGATGGAAGGGTGGAAGATTTTTTTGAACAACTGACACAAGAGGAAGAGGAAGCAGCCTGCCTTTGGGAACAATATACATCTTATCTGGCTCTTGCAGTGAATAATATCCATATGGTTCTGGATTGCGATGTTGTTCTAGGCGGGTATGTGGGTAGCAGTATGGGCGAATTTATTCGAGACATTCGGGACAAAGTCTCACAAAGAAATACATTTTCAGAAGATGGTTCTTTTATCAGAGCTTGTAGTCACAAGATTGGAGCAGCCGCGCTGGGGGCGTCTCTGAAAGTTATAGAGCTGTTTATGGAACAGGTGTAAGGTTTATGCAAATATTAGCGTGCCAGTAGATGAAAATAGATATTAGAGTTTGAGAGATTTCAGAGATGAAATCTCTTTTTTTGTTATCTTATAGGAAATTTCTTCAAATTTCCTAATAAAAAACTTCTAGGCGGGGGAGCTTCCTCTGCGAGGTATTTTCTTGTAGATCTTTAACAAAAACGATATTTATATTTTAGATGAAGTGACGAAAGTTGTTGGGTTTCTGTTTTAGTATTGACAAAAAGAGCTTCTGCGCTTAAAATAAAATACATAATAAAACTATTTAATAAAGTATTAAATAAAGAGGAAAGAGGAGGAATTTACTATGGAAGGAACAATGAAAACTGCTGTAATGCTCGGAATTGGTAAAATGGGGTTTGAAGAGAGGAAGATTCCGGCGCCAAAGGACAACGAAGTACTTGTAAAGTTAGAATATGTGGGCATCTGCGGCAGCGATCTGCACTATTATGAGACAGGAGCGATCGGGGATTATGTAGTAAAGCCGCCTTTCGTGCTGGGGCATGAGCCGGGTGGAACGGTAGTAGAAGTGGGTAAGAATGTGAAGCATTTAAAGGTTGGTGACAGAGTTGCGCTGGAGCCTGGCAAAACCTGTGGACACTGTGAGTTCTGCAAAACAGGAAATTATAATCTTTGTCCAGATGTAGTATTTTTTGCAACTCCTCCAGTGGATGGTGTATTCCAAGAGTATGTGGCACATGAAGCGGATCTGTGTTTTAAATTGCCAGAACATGTAAGTACAATGGAAGGCGCTTTGATCGAGCCTTTGGCGGTAGGGTTTCATGCTGCGATACAAGGAGGCGCAAAGGCAGGCCAGACAGCAGTGGTCATGGGAGCAGGATGTATTGGTCTTGTAACGATGATGGCATTAAAAGCGATGGGAGTATCTAGAGTATATGTGGTGGATATTATGGAAAAACGTCTTCAGAAAGCATTGGAGCTGGGAGCAGATGGGGTAATCAATGGGAGCCAGACAGATGCGGTGGAAGAAGTAAAGAAATTGACAGATGGGAAGGGATGCGATCTTGCAGTGGAAACTGCTGGCACTCAAATTACAACGGTTCAGACCATCCATATGACCAAAAAAGGAGCAACAATTGTGCTGGTTGGCTACAGTAAGAGCGGAGAGATGACACTGCCTATGAGCCTTGCACTGGATAAGGAGTTGACATTTAAGACGGTATTCCGTTATCGCCATATCTATCCAATGGCGATTGATGCGGTTGCAGCAGGCAAAGTAAATCTCAAAGGTATTGTGACGGATGTATTTGGGCTTGATGAAGTACAGAAAGCTATGGATTACAGCGTTAATCATAAAGCAGATATTGTGAAAGCTGTTATCCGTATTGCAGAATAATTGATTGGAGTAGGATTTTTACTGCGCCTCTGCAAACAATAGAGGATTCTCTTACGGAGGCGTATGTACAAGGATGAGAAGGTTGAATATAGCCAATATTTATAAGGAGGACGGCAATGGAACAGAAAAATACAGATGTAAAAGTGCCGCTGATTAGTAAAATTGCTTATGGCATGGGTGATGTGGGGTGTAATTTCAGTTGGATGTTTGTTGGCAATTTCCTGATGATTTTTTACACGGATGTTTTTGGAATTGGAATGGGGGCAGTTGCGGGGTTAATGCTGTTTTCAAGGTTCTGGGATGCCATTAATGATCCCGTGATTGGGGGGCTGAGTGATAAGACACATACAAGATGGGGCAGATATCGTCCCTGGCTTCTGATTGCGGTGCCGCTAACCGCTTTTGTGCTGATGCTGACATTCTGGGCACATCCAAATTGGCCGTCAACAGTAAAAATTGTTTATATGGCGGTTACTTATTGTATATTGGTATTAGGCTATACCTGTGTGAATATTCCTTATGGGACATTGTGCGGCGCGATGACACAAAACATCGAAGAACGGGCGAAGATTAATACATTTCGTTCCGTCAGTGCGATGGTTGCAATCGGCATTATCAATATTATAACCGTTCCACTGATTGCGGCGCTGGGCAGCGGGAATGATAAGCGGGGTTATCTTTTGGTTGCCGCTATTTACGGAGGTATCTTTGCAGCCTGCCATATTTTCTGTTTTGCAAAAACAAGAGAAGTTGTGGAAGTGCCAGAGAAGGAAAAAACGTCTCTCAAAGTACAACTATTCTCAGTAGCAAAAAACAAGCCGTATATGATTGCTGTTGCTGGACAGTTTCTATTTGGAATCACACTTTATGGAAGAAATGCAGATGCGCTTTATTATTTTACTTATGTGGAAGGAAACCAGGCATTATTCAGTACATATTCTCTTTTCATTATTCTTCCTTCCATTATTGGAGCAGCCTGTTTTCCGATGGTATTTAAAATGACAAATAATAAAGGACGTTCGGCCTCTATATTTGCATTGCTGACAGGGATTAGTATGTTTTGTATGTACTTTTTTACGGTCAGGGAGACCCCAGTTCCATTTTACTTGTTTTCTTGTTTGGCACAATTTTTCTTTTCTGGTTTTAATACAGCTATTTATGCAATTGTACCAGATTGTGTGGAGTATGGGGAGTGGAAAACAGGGCTGCGCAATGATGGTTTCCAATATGCATTTATTTCATTGGGCAATAAGATCGGAATGGCAATTGGGACTTCTGTCCTGGCAGGAGTTTTAGGCAGTCTGGGATATGTGGCAAACCAACAGCAGAATACGGCTGTGCTGGCTGTAATCAAACATTCTTTCACTACGGTTCCAGGCATATTGTGGATTGTTACAGCAGCAGTCTTATATTTTTATCGTTTGAACAAGAAAGCCTATAATAGAATTGTGCAGGAAATCAAAGAAAGGAAGGAGAGCGGGAATCATGTATGACGTGGTTGCATTAGGGGAATTGCTGATTGATTTTATGCAAAATGGCAGTAGTGATAATGAGAATCCTGTGTTTGAGGCAAATCCAGGCGGTGCGCCCTGTAATGTGCTGGCAATGTTGGCAGGTCTTGGCTATCAAACTGCTTTTATTGGAAAAGTGGGGGAAGATTCTTTTGGAAGGATGTTAGGAAAAACAATTCAGGAAACAGGAATTTCTGCGGAAGGATTGGTTTATGATCAGAATGTAAATACAACGCTGGCTTTTGTTCATTCACTGGCAGGCGGTGACAGGGATTTCTCGTTTTATAGAAATCCGGGAGCGGACATTATGTTGACCGAACATGAAGTCAGCAAAAAACTCATAGAGCAATGCAGGATCTTTCATTTTGGCTCCCTTTCGCTTACAAATGAACCGACAGAGTCGGCAACAAAGAGTGCTGTCGCTTTTGCAAAAAATGCAGGAAAACTGATTTCCTTTGATCCGAATTACCGGGAGCCGCTATGGGAAAGGAAGGAACAGGCGAAAGAGGCAGTCTGGTATGGGATCGGTGAATGTGATATTTTAAAGATAGCAGATAATGAAATCAAATGGCTGACAGGATTGGAAAATTATGATGAGGGCGTGCAGGTCATCAAAGCACGCTCAAGGGCAAAGCTGATCAATGTGACCTTGGGAAGCCAGGGAAGCCTTGCATATTATCTGGATTGCAAAGTTTGTGGAAAACCGTTTTTGAGTGATAAGACCATAGACACGACAGGCGCGGGCGATACATTCTGTGCTGGAGTATTGCGTTTTGTACTTGAGCATGGCCTTGATCGTTTGAAAGAGTCAGATTTGGAGGAAATGCTGTTATTTGCAAATGCTGCGGCTTCTATTGTAACAACCCGTAAAGGAGCGCTTCGTTCGATGCCAGACAAAAGAGAGATTGAAAATTTAATTTGGGGCAGCAGGAAGAATCAGCAAGAACATAAAGATGTCAAAACATTTCCGGTGATGCTTCGCTCGGTAGATAAAGTGAAAGCTTTTGTTGACGATATGAGCCAGATACAGGGAGATGTGCTTCTTTCCGTTGGAAAGTATGTAATTGATGCAAAATCCATTATGGGGATCTTCAGTCTTGATCTTTCAAATCCATTACAGCTTGAAATTGAGGACTGGAAAGAGGAATATGCAGCAGTGGTTGAAAAATATCTGTATTAATAAGTAAGAGGTATCAGAATGGAATAGAGAGTATATAGAAAATAAGTAGAAATGACAGAATAATACTTGTTCTCTTTAGGAGCATATTTGATTAAGTTTGTTATGAGATACGTTAATATTATAATTCATGAGAGATTGATGAAATCAAATAAATATATTGTCTTTTTTCATTCAATAAGGCCCTGATGGAAGTAGCCATCAGGGTCTTATTGTTTAGTGAAAGTGATAACTTGTAGATCTTCAAATAGGCAGTAGAAATAAATCCATCAATATGTTACAGTAGAAGATAGAAAAAGAAGATGGGAGAGAGCGATGATTGATCAGAGAGCCTTTATGGAGACGCTGCGTTCTGTACAGGAGGTAGCAAAAGCAAGCCAGGAGCCATTATCACAAGAAGAGATAAAAAGTTATTTCCAAGATATGGAGCTGTCAAGTGAGCAGCAGCAATTAATATATGATTATCTGTCAATGACAAAAGAGCAGACAGAAAATGAACAAAACAAGGCCAAAGAACAGGAGCAGGCAAAGCGAAAAAAAACAGCCGGCAATAAGAAAAAAGCGCAAGGAGAAAAAACAAAGCAAAACTATTTTCAGATATACTTAAAGGATATCTCCACAATACCAGAACTTACCTCAGAGCAGGAAAACATCTTGTATCAGCGGCTTCTCAAAGGAGAGGAAGCTGTGATTGCAGATATTTCTCATCATTGGCTAAAGAGGATTGTAGAGTTGGCAGAACATTATACGACAGCACAGATCATGTTAGAGGACTTGGTTCAGGAAGGGAATATAGGGCTGTTGTTGGGAATGAGGAAAATTTTGGGAAATACCCCAGAGGATATCCATTTGGATGATGCAGGCGGCCTGCAAGAAGAGCAAAAACAACAGTTGGAACAGAGATTGGAAATGTCTGTAAAAGGGCAGATGGAAAAGTATTGCCGTCAACAGGAAGGTGAGTGTAACAGCACCAATACCATTTTGGCAAAGGTTAATCTGTTGCATGAGGCAAAGAAAGCGCTTGCAGAAGAAAATGGGACAATTCCAACTTTGGAGGAACTTTGTGACTATACAAAGATTTCTCAGGAGGAAATTGAAGGTATCTTGGCGTTGCATAGTGGAGCGAGCTAGGAATAGGAACACAAAAGAATATGGGAAGGAGGAAAATATATGGATTTTGGGCCAATAGAGTATGTTGTGGAGCGAATTGATGGGGATTATGCGTATTTACAACAAATAGACAAGCCGCAGGAAGAATCGAAATGTGTGGCCAGAGCTTTGCTGCCGTCGGAAATTACAGAGGGGACAAAGCTTCATTATGAAATGCTGCAGTATTCTATACAGTAACATTCCTCATAGCGCAAAAATAGGATTTACAACATATATAGGGGCTGCTCTGAACATGCAATTCAGAAGCAGCCTCTATATACGTTATGTTGAAACTTATATTGAAATTATGATGCTGTATAGAAACCGCGAGATCCCTTTGAGAATCTTATGCTGCGTGAGGACTGCGGATAATTGGCTGTATCTGTTTTCCTCTTAGGGCACAGTCGATGGTTTCTGGCAAGAGTTCTGTGTATGCGATCATAGAATTGGGTTTTGCCTGATAATCATCCTGCCCAAAGGGAACAAAGTAGATATTTTTGGTGTTTAGGAGTATTCCAATATTTTTTAAATTCATACCTAGAGCGTCATTGGTAGACAGAGAGATTACTAAGGGGCGGTTGTTGCGCAGATGGGATTTTGCAGCCATCAGCACAGGGGTGTCAGAGATCCCATTAGCCAGTTTGGAGAGTGTGTTTCCAGTGCAGGGGGCAATTACCAGAATATCCATTAGTTCTTTTGGGCCTATGGGTTCTGCAGCTGGAATGGTAGTGATTGGTGTATGGCCAGTCAAGGCGCTGGCGCGCTCCATAAAAGATGCGCTTGTGCCAAAACGGGAATTGAGGGAAGAGGCATTTAGTGAAAAAACAGGGAGAAGATCTGCACCTGTCAGTTTCAATGCTTCCAATGCCTGAAATATTTTTTCATACATGCAGAAGGAGCCTGTAAAGCCGATCCCGATGGATTTGTCATGAAAATCATAGCTCATGTTCTGTCATCCTTTCTATCGTTTTGCCAATCATCTTACCAGCGGAGATGGGCGAGAAACGTCCAGGAATGCCAGGAAGACGATAGTAAGGCAGTAAACATTTTTCTGTAATATCTGCGGGGAAGCCAAAGGGGGCGGAGGCGATATCAAATATATGGCAATAGCTGTCAAGCAGCAATAAACTGGAAGGTTCCAATACAGGGGCAGGCACTGTGTTAATCAGGATCTTGCATTGTGGCAATACTTGAGAGAAATTCTCAGCGCTGATTGGGCAGAGTCCATCAACTTTGGCCTGCTGACGCTTTTCGGATTGTTGTTCCAGCAGATAAATTTTGCGGCATAGTGGCTTTAGCAGTCTGCTGATGGCAGAACCACAATTTCCATACCCTAAAAGCAGTATATTAGCGCCAGATAATGAAAAGGGTGTACAGCGAATCAGTTCTGACAGTAATCCTTCTGCGGTCAGCTGAGCATTTTCAGTGGCAAAGTCTAGAGATTGTGTTAGCGATAAAAGCGGACAATTTCTGTCTGTAAGCTGCTGGAGATATTCTTTTTGCAGACTAATGGCCGCAGAGACGCAACCAGGCTTTATTGTTTCCCAAAGTTTCGATAATGGAATACAAGGAAAGGCTGTTTCCATCTGAAACAGATGGATTCCATCTTTGGACAGTGGAGTTGGCAAAAGGATCAGATCTGAATATTCCAGTGCTAGTTTTAGACTGTCTGATATTTGAATGCCTGTGCTGTGCGGAAATTTTGGGGTGTGAAAACAGACAACCTGCCAGCCTTTTTCGTGAAGGTATTCTGCCGTATAGCAATGCCGCAAGTCTCCGCCAAGTATCGTAATGGATGATAATTCCATAGGTTTCCTCGAAAATAATTGATCTCTACAATATATGAAAAAAAACAAGAAATGTGTTTGTACTTAAAATCCCCCAAGATGCTTGTCTGAGCCGCCTTGGGGGATTTGTATTTATATCATAGGAAACTATTATGTATTTTCTATGACATAAAAAATAATTATGTGCTTATTAATATTGATAATGTTTTTTATATTTTAAGAACATAACAGCGGATAACAGGAGCGCCATAAGTTCTGCAGCAGGTGTCGCCAGCCAGATGCCATTGACGCCCAAAATTGCTGGAAGCACGAGCATAGTAATCAGCATAAATACAAAGGATCTGGAAAATGCAAGGATGGCAGAGACCACACCATTTGACAGAGCAGTAAACATTCCGCTGGCAAAAATATTAAATCCAATAAAAAACAGCGCTATGGTACAGATCCTATTCCCAGTGACAGCAAGATCATAGACAGGATCGTCTGGACGGGCAAATACGGATACTAATGGTTCGGTGAGAAAAAAGGAAGCTGTCACAGTGAGGACAGAAATTATGGCAATGACTCTCATACTGATGGCAACTAATTTTTTTAATTTCTCGGAATTTTGTTCTCCGCAATAATAACTAATCATTGGGGCTACACCGTAAGAGTAGCCTGTATACAGAGAACTGACAAACATCAAAACATACATAATAATTGTTACGGCGGCGACACCATTCTCTCCCACATAGTGGAGCATAGTCCAGTTGAACATCATAGTAATAATTCCAGTGACGAGCGCGGTCGCCATCTCAGAGCATCCATTGGTAGCTGCGTTGGCCAGTACTTTCCAACGCAAGGCTGGTCTTTGAAAGTGTAAAAGGCTTTTTTTGCTCGAAAATACAAATAAGCCCACAATGGCGGTTACAGAATATCCAAGACCAGTGGCAATTGCAGCGCCCCTGATGCCCATATCCAATACGGCGATAAATACATAGTCAAGCACCATATTTAAGACACCGCCGGCAACAGAACACATCAAAGATAATGTTGCTTTTTCGCTGGCAATCATATAAAGAGTAAAATTGTTCATTAACAAAATTGGAATAGTAAATAGCAGATAACGGCTTAAATATTCAGTACAATAGTTAGCTACATCCACAGACAGATTCATACCTGCAAAAATTCGATCCATTGCCAGATAACCAAGACCACACATCACAAACCCGACCACGATATTGACAAGAATTAAAAAGGTAAAATCTTCTCTCGCTTCCTTTGTTTTCTGTGCGCCCATTTTTTTCATGATTACTGCGCTGCCTCCAGTGGCAAGCATGGTAGAGATGGCGGTGACAAGCTGAATAATAGGTGCGGTGAGATTGATCGCTGACAGTGCATTTGTACCAATCAGGTTAGAGACAAACAGACCGTCTACCATAGTATAAAAAGACATGAATACAGTCATAGCGATGGTTGGCACAGCAAATTTAAAAATATTTTTTAAAGTGACAGGTTTTAAATATACAGTTTGTTGTTCCATAGGTATTCTCCTCTCTTTTAGTTTCCACATTTTTTATAACAGCCAATCTTATAGTGCTAAAAGGTCTTGCTGCCTTTGACACTATGAATTACAAAATGGGGAAACTTAAATCTCCTTTTGTATTGTTTTTATATTCTGTATCTGATAACATAAACCATACAGTAACTGTATAGTCAAGAGGATTATAAAAAGAATTTTAGGAGCAAGAAATGAATCAAGAAAGCAAATTACTGACGATTGGCCAATTTGCGGCATTGCATGGCATCAATAAAAAGACATTGATGTGGTATGATGAGATTGGACTGTTTCGGCCGGTTGTCGTCAACCCAGAAAATGGTTATCGTTATTACAATTATCATCAAAGTTCAATACTGGAAACAATTTTGTTATTGCGTGAGCTGGATGTATCAGTCAATGAGATTCAGGAATTTATGAAAGATCGCTCTGCGCTCAGTCTAAAAAATCTTTTGGACGAAAAGATTGCGGAATTGGATTTGAAGATTACTCATTTAAAGGCAGTCAAAAAAACATTATCTAACTATCATCAAAATATGGAGACTTTATTGACAATGGATTTATCAGAAATTTCTTTGATGGAAAAAGAGGCGCGTTCTCTGGTGACAGTGGAGATAGACAGGAACACTACGTTTGACAGGCAGGTGGAAATGATTACCGTGGAGACGCAGAAATATCAATTGCGCCGTCTGCATGATGCCTCTTATGGGACAATGATTTCTGTGGAAAGTCTCTATCATGGAGATTATGATGATTATTCCAAGTTATTTATTGAAATTCCTTTCCCTGTTCAGAAAACAGGGCTGCATATACAGCCCTGCGGAACATATTTGAGAACTTTTTATCAGGGGGATTGGCAAAACATGTCAATGAAATATAGAGAAATATTTGCGTATGCACAAAAACATCACTTACAATTGACTGGATTTTCCTATGAAATGATTATCAACGGCAATGTGACTGACCGTATGGAAGAGTACATTGTACAGATTGAAATTCCAGTTTGTCAAAGTTAGGATGTTTCAAGAGAAAAATACTCTTTGATTTCGTCCATACAAGAATCTTTTGCATTGCCATACATACGCTCTAATTTGCTGTGTGATGTAATTATTTTGAGAATCTCTGGGGGAATAAAATTATTTGCTTCGTTAATTTTTTCGGTATATTTCATGATTTCTGATGCGGAAGATAAAGAAGAAATATAGGAGATATATTCGTCTATATTTAGGCCTTGTGAAATAGAAGCGGAAACTTCAGTTTGTTTCTTTTCATCACAAAGAAGATTGTTATCGGTTGCAGTATGTATTTCATCATTTAAAATATATTTTTTGATAATAACATGAGAAGATTTGATAAGTGCAAAATCTCCAAGGGAAGCTGACAAGGAGTAGGAGAGCTTGTTGTGGAAGCTAAATATGGTGCGCTCTTAAAATTAAGAAATCCGAGATTATTAATTTTAAATTCATCGTTGAAAATAGTGAAAAGTACAATATCAGCGCATATCGCAGATATTGTTCCGCCAGGGTTTCCTGAAATTGTTACTGAGAAAGAATGATTTCCATGTATGGAAAAAAGTGACAGAGCGGATGCCTGAAAAGATAGATCCGGATTATAATTATCAACACTAATCTGTGAGGATGTGGTGGCTTCATTTCCAATTGGTTCTATTTTTACAGATGTTCCATTTGCAATAACTCCCATGATATCAGAGCTGAAAGTTGTATAGTCAACATCAATGCCGATGATTGCATTTGCTCCTAATGATTTTGCATTGGAATAAAGTTCTTCAAGTGCAGCTTTTTTGCACTTTCCAGTTTTCCCTCATACAAAGAACTGGTGGAACCGAGAAAATCTGCGATACTTGCTCCCAGTGAGCTGAGGAATCCTGTTCCTAATACACATTCTCCAGAACAAAAACCAAGATATTGTGTTATGGCATAATGTTCAAAATTAAAACCAGATGTTATCATAATATTGTTTTCCATAGGTTATCATTCCTTTCATAAAATTAATATTTTAATTTCGTATCAAAATTAACAGTTATTGCGGCAGTTTTATAATCTATGAAGGGGAGTAAAACCATCTAAGTATAAATGATTTTACTCCCCTTGGCAACGGAGGAGGGGGGATTTGAACCCTTTGCCATCAAAGCTAGTTAAAAGCCATAAAACGGCGTTTCATCCAATAAGATCAAGAGTTTTCTGGTATTTTTATATGTCGATTTATTATCTGTTGTAATATGAAATTATATATAATAATAATATTTTTTGTCATGAATTTTGTCATGAAATTGTCTAGGGCAAAAGTGCATTTCTCAATTTTTCTGCTGCTTCCCGCTTTGCATTTTCTTCTTTTTCCATCATAGAGTGACGATACACAGATTTCATAACGCTATCTGTTTCCCATCCACCAAGACGCAAAATATCTGCATCTGGCACTCCGAGAGTTGACATTTCACTTGCAAAGTAGTGTCGTAGCTTGTGCAAAGAAAAGTGCGGTATATCAAGTTCTTTTTCCAGTTTAGTCAAGTGCTTAAGAAGTTGGTTGGGATGTCCTTTGTATATATATCCTTTTTCTCTGATTTTATTTGCAAGTTCCACTGGAATGACGATATTTCTTGTGCTAGATGTAGTCTTTGTGGTTTTTATCACCCATTCTAAGCTGTCATTTTGGACAAGTGCTTTGTTGATATGTATAATATCGGCGTCTAGGTCATCTAGTGTTAGGGCGCATATCTCAGATCTTCTCATACCGTAGCAAGCCAGAGTGATGGGAATTTCAAATTCGGTTCCTTTTACTTTTTCAAGAATCTTTTTTACATCCTCACGTGATGGAATATATGGCTCATTTTTGATTTTTTGCGGCAAAGTAATATTAAGTTTAAGGTTTGAGTAAAAAGCGCCCAGAACTGCTGATATAAAGCCATAGCGATTTCTTACTGTCTTTGGACTGCATTTCTTTGACATGCAATCGATTTCTTTTTGCACATCCAGTGAGGTGATGTCATATATATTTCTTGTTAAGAAGGTTTCTGGAAGTTGTTTTACGATTTTTTTATATCCCAAAGTTGTGCTTGGGGATATAACATTCTTTTTTGAGTCAATATATTTTTCAGCAGCAGCCTGAAAAGTCATGCTGTCATGCTTTTCCTTTACCTTGTCCAGTTCTGCAGCCATTGCCTGCATAGCTTCTTTTTGCGTGGGCTTGCAGTCAAACACAACTGTATATGTTTTTCCTTTGTACATTTTTCTTATCCGGTAGGATCCGGAAGGAAGTTTTTCAATTTTCATGGTATCATCCTCCTAAAAGTAAGTATAAAAATGACAGCTTGCCAGTTACTGTGATTTTTAACTGCTTGCAAGCTGTCCCAAAAGATGATACAATATAGATGAACGTATATTAGCATCCTTTGGGACTAATATCTATGAAAGACCGTTCCTGTTGGCGCAGGGGCGGTTTGTTGTTTTCTAATTATTTTGTTTTTTTATTTCTATTTCTGTGTTTTTCTACAATCTGGATGTGAAGCAGCAGTTTGTTGCCCAGAATGTAAATATTCTTCAAAGTATTTTAGTGTACTGAATTTCAAAATATTTTCGCTTCTTGGATTGTTACGATGCTTCATAGACCTTTTATACTGGTTTATATATTTTGAAAGACCGTATCGGATTTTTTGCTCATTCCTTTTTATAATGGCAAATTCTTTGTTTTCTATGGATGGCCTATCATCAGATAAAAATTGGGAGTCTGTAATTATAACAGTTTTTGTGTAGTCAAGTCCTGCCTCACCTATTGTATAAAAAGCATGAGGGTGCCTAATATGATGGCGGAATGGAACAGCAAACAGCAGCCCATCAAGTTCAATAGTAAGGCAAGCGTAAGGTCTATTTGTTTTCTTCAGTATTTCCTCACAGTGCGAATATGTATCATAAAATTTTGCAGAAAGTATTTTTAATCTCATATATGCTCCTATAAAAATACCCCCTGCATATGCAGAGGGTACAATCCATTGAGCCTTCTTTTGTTTAGGCTCCTTGCGCTCTACAAGGAGAATCATCCATTGAGCCGTTTTTATTTTAATCTCGCCTTGCTCTTGGGCGAGATTCATATTATACCCCTATTATATGCAATTATTTAGAAAAATGCAAGAAAAATATTATCCATAGTAATAAAAAATTAGTATAGGTAATAATTATTTTCACAAACCCTGAAACTCCTCTGGCAGCTTTGGAAATTCTATCGCATGAAATTTCATTTTATCAGTGTAGAGAAAATTACAAGTATCTTCCCTAATTTAGTATTTTGTTATAAAAAGTCTACTTTTGTCAATAAACGTTTGTAGAAAGCGAAAAATAGGATAAGGTGTCTTGACGGTTAGATTTGCAGGTGCTACAATGCTTCCATAGCTCATGTATATTGACTTTTCCCCCTAAGTTAAGTTGATATGCATTCCGCCCTGGTGCAATGCACTGGGGCGGAGTTTTTGTGTTTCCACTTCGTTTACGACTTTGTACAACAAGAGCGGAATTTCTTTTATAAGATAAAGCCTCCGATTACCTGTCCAATCCTTACAATATCGCTATTTCCAGTAAATTCAAACTTTACTAATCCAACGCTACTGAACCACAGTTCTAATTCACTATCTAAATCAAACACGCCAGATGTCTCGACAGAAAAAGCTTGTACTTTAGAGTATGGAAGGGAAGTGTAATCTTTCTTTTTCCCAGTCATTCCCTGTACATTTACTGCAATTACGCGCTTGGTTGTGAATGTTACAGAGTCCCTTATGCCCTTGTAACTCCCGATTATAGTTATATCCATTCCTTTCGCTTCGCTCAGGCACAAAACGTTATGAAAATGGTTGCCCAAGCTTATTTTTTCTTTATAATTCTTCTTATAGGGAACTCGGTATACTACAAATCACGGGGAGGTGAGTGGGCTGTCCGG
>CAJTIR010000034.1 GCA_910576385.1 Lachnospiraceae bacterium | reverse complement strand
TATTACTATCCATATGGATAACCTCCTTTGTCCTTAATGCGGTTGGCGAACCTGCATTATTATAACATTGGAGGTTTTTTACTGTAAGCTAAAGCAATGCTGACTCACCTGCATAGCAGGTGGTTTATTTGTTTCCCAAAGTTTCGTTTCTCTGTTGAGAAACTCCACAATGTGAAACAGGCTAAAGCCTAACAATTAAGAGGCAATGGAATTCCAGAATGGATTTCATTGCCTTTTTATGCACAGGGGCGCATAAGGAATTTACTGCTGACACAGTATGCACCCCGCGCGCAGCGAGCAGAGGAAGAAAATCTTCTCTACTCGATTATGCATCATATAATTCTAAAGAAATTATAAAATTACAAAATAGTATTGACAATAAAAAATGATAGTGCTATCTTAAGTACATAGATGTTAGCACTCTTTATAGTTGAGTGCTAACAAAAGTAAGGAGGATTGTGATGCGGGAACTGGATGAACGGAAAACAAAGATTTTAAATGCTATTATCCGCAATTATCTAGATACAGGTGAGCCAGTGGGTTCCAGAACCATTTCCAAATATTCGGATTTGAATTTAAGTTCCGCCACAATCCGTAATGAGATGTCAGATTTAGAAGAGCTTGGTTATATTTTACAGCCGCATACATCTGCTGGCCGTATTCCTTCTGATAAGGGTTATCGCTTTTATGTGGATAATCTAATGAAGGAGAAAGACCAGGAAGTTACAGAGATGAAGGAGTTTATGATTGAGCATACAGAGCGAATGGAACAGGTGTTAAAGCAGATGGCAAAGGTTTTGGCAGCGAATACCAATTATACCGCAATGATTACAGCTCCTTCTTATCAGCGCAATAAGGTGAAGTTTTTACAGCTCTCCCAGGTGGATGAGGAACAACTTCTGGCAGTTATCGTGACAGAAGGAAATTTAGTGAAGAATAAGATGATTTCTACCAGGGAAGCCTTAGATAATGAGACTTTGTTGAAATTGAATATTCTTTTGAATACCAGTTTAAATGGGCTCTCTGCAGAACAGATCAATTTGGGAACAATTGCCAGACTGAAGGAGCAGGCTGGAATCCACAGTAATATTGTAAGCGATGTTTTGGATGCATTGGCAGGGGCTTTTCAGGAGGATGAGGATCTGGAGGTATACACCAGTGGAACGACCAATATTTTGAAATATCCAGAGTTGAGCGATTCTCAGAAGGCAAGCGAGCTGTTAAATGCATTTGAAGAAAAGAAACAGTTGGTCACATTGGTAAATGAGACTTTAGCATCCCAAGAGCAGACAGGAATTCAAGTTTATATTGGAGATGAATCACCGATACAGAACATGAAGGATTGCAGTGTGGTGACAGCTACTTATCAGCTTGGAGAGGGGATGAAGGGAACCATAGGGATTATTGGTCCCAAACGAATGGATTATGAAAATGTTGTAGACAATCTAAAGACCTTGAAAAATCAGTTAGATACTGTGTTTCAGAAAAAGAGAGAATAATAGGATAAACAGAAAGGTGAGTTGATATGACAGATACAGAGAGCAGAGAGAAAGATTGGGAACAGGAATTGCAGTCGGAGGAAAATGATGTAGATAATCTGGAAGCAGCAGACTGGGAGGAAGAGACAGATATAGAAGATACAGATGAGTTGGCAGAAGACATCGAGGACGAAGACTGTTTGGATGAGGAGGCTGAGGCATCTTCAGAAGAAGATGTGGAGGCAGAGAGTGAAAAGAAAGGATTTTTTAAGAAGAGGGAAAAGAAAAATAAACAGGAAGAAAAGATTGCAGAGTTGACCGATTGTTTGAAGCGTCAGCTTGCAGAATTTGATAATTTCCGCAAGCGTACAGAACGGGAAAAAACCCAGATGTTTGAGGTTGGCGCCAAGAGTGTAATTGAAAAGATGCTTCCTGTGGTAGACAATTTTGAGCGAGGTTTATCCGCTGTCCCAAAAGATGCAAAAGAAGATCCTTTTGTACAAGGGATGGATAAGATATATAAGCAGTTTTTGACAGAGTTGGAAAACTTAGAAGTGAAACCCATAGAAGCGGTTGGAACTGAATTTAACCCAGATTTTCACAATGCCGTCATGCAGGTGGAAAGTGAAGAATATGAATCCGGCGTGGTAGCGCAGGAGCTGCAAAAGGGTTATATGTATCGTGACAGCGTGGTAAGACACAGTATGGTAGCAGTAGTACAGTAACAAATAATTAAAATAGACAATCATTTTATGAGGAGGTCTCTATTATGAGCAAGATTATTGGTATTGATTTAGGAACAACAAATAGCTGTGTGGCAGTTATGGAAGGCGGTAAACCAGTGGTTATCGCTAATACAGAAGGAGCAAGGACAACACCCTCTGTGGTAGCTTTTACAAAGACAGGCGAGCGTCTGGTTGGTGAACCGGCAAAACGTCAGGCTGTCACAAATGCAGAGAAAACAATTTCTTCTATTAAGAGAGAGATGGGAACAGAGCATAAGCGTGCAATTGATGATAAGAAATATTCTCCACAAGAAATTTCTGCAATGATTCTGCAAAAATTAAAAGCAGATGCAGAGAATTACCTTGGAGAAAAAGTGACACAGGCAGTAATCACTGTTCCTGCATATTTCAATGATGCACAGCGTCAGGCCACTAAGGATGCTGGAAAAATTGCCGGTATGAATGTGGAGCGTATTATTAATGAGCCGACAGCGGCAGCGCTTGCTTATGGATTAGATAATGAAAAAGAGCAAAAAATTATGGTCTATGATTTAGGCGGCGGTACGTTTGACGTTTCCATTATCGAGATCGGAGAAGGCGTCATTGAAGTATTATCCACCTCAGGAGATAATCGTCTGGGTGGAGACGATTTTGACCAGAAAATCACAGATTATATGCTGGCTGAATTTAAGAATACAGAGGGAATTGACCTTTCTGGCGATAAGATGGCTCTGCAGAGATTAAAGGAAGCGGCTGAGAAGGCAAAGAAAGAATTATCTTCTGCAACCACAACGAATATCAATCTTCCATTTATTACCGCAACTGCAGAAGGCCCCAAACATTTTGATATGAATTTGACCAGAGCGAAATTTGACGAATTAACCCATGATCTGGTAGAGCGCACGGCTGTTCCAGTGCAGAATGCATTGAGAGATGCAGGGCTGAATGCTTCAGAATTAGGCCAGGTACTGCTTGTCGGTGGTTCCACACGTATTCCAGCAGTACAGGATAAGGTAAAACAGCTTACAGGCAAGGAACCAAGCAAAACCCTGAATCCAGATGAATGTGTAGCTTTAGGAGCTTCCATCCAGGGTGGTAAGCTGAGTGGAGATAAAGGCGCCGGTGAAATCCTCTTACTGGACGTTACACCGTTGTCTCTGTCTATTGAGACAATGGGAGGTGTGGCTACCAGACTGATCGAGCGCAACACCACGATTCCGACCAAGAAGAGCCAGATTTTCTCAACCGCGGCAGATAACCAGACTGCTGTTGATATCAATGTAGTCCAGGGTGAGCGCCAATTTGTCAGAGATAATAAGTCTTTGGGTCAGTTCCGTCTCGATGGTATTCCGCCAGCAAGACGCGGTGTGCCTCAGATTGAGGTAACGTTTGATATTGATGCCAATGGTATTGTAAATGTATCTGCAAAAGATCTGGGAACTGGAAAGGAACAGCATATCACAATTACTGCTGGTTCCAATATGTCTGATGCAGATATTGAGAAGGCAGTGAAGGAAGCTGCGGAATATGAGGCGCAGGATAAGAAGCGCAAGGAAGCCATTGATACTAGAAATGATGCCGATTCTTTTGTATTCCAGACGGAAAAGGCATTGGAAGAAGTTGGAGATAATATTGATGCTGCAGATAAATCTGCAGTGGAAGCTGATTTGAATGCCCTGAAAGCGTTGGTAGAGGCTCATCCAAATGCAGATGAGATGACAGACGATCAAGTTGGAGAGATGAAAGCTGCTAAGGAAAAACTGATGGAGAGTGCGCAGAAAGTTTTTGCAAAGATGTATGAAAATGCGCAGGCAGCACAGGGCGCACAGGGAGCAGGTCCAGATATGGCAGATGCATCTTACAGCAGTGCAGACGATGATGTGGTAGACGCAGATTATAAGGAAGTATAATCATGGCAGAACAGAAGAGAGATTACTATGAAGTCCTTGGAATTGATAGAAATGCGGATGATGCGGCAATTAAAAAGGCATATCGTGCACTGGCCAAGAAATATCATCCAGATATGAATCCAGGGGATGCAGAGGCGGAGAAAAAGTTTAAAGAAGCATCTGAGGCTTATGCAGTATTGAGTGATCCAGAGAAGAAGCGTCAATATGATCAGTTTGGCCATGCCGCTTTTGACGGCGGTATGGGCGGCGGAGCCGGAGGATTTGATTTCTCTGGTATGGATATGGGAGATATCTTCGGTGATATTTTTGGAGATTTGTTTGGCGGAGGAAGAAGACGTTCCTCCGCCAGCAATGGTCCCATGAGGGGCGCTAATCTGCGTGCAGCGATACGAATAAGCTTTGAAGAAGCGGCATTTGGCTGTGAAAAGGAAATTGAGATTACGTTAAAGGATGAGTGTACCACTTGTCATACTACTGGTGCAAAACCAGGAACTAATCCAGAGACGTGTACAAAGTGTGGCGGTAAGGGAAAAGTGGTCTATACACAACAGTCATTTTTGGGAATGGTTCAGAATGTCCAGACTTGTCCAGAGTGTCATGGTACTGGAAAGATAATCAAAGACAAATGTCCTGATTGCCGCGGAACAGGTTATATTGCCAAACGAAGAAAAATCAAAGTTTCTATTCCAGCAGGAATTGATAATGGGCAGAGTGTTCGTATTCGGGAAAAAGGAGAACCAGGTACCAACGGAGGTCCCAGAGGCGATTTGTTGGTGGAGGTAAATGTCAGCAGACATCCAATTTTCCAGCGTCAGGATATGAATGTCTATTCCACAGCGCCAATTTCTTTTGCACAGGCGGCTTTGGGCGGAGAAGTGCGTATCAGTACAATAGATGGAGACATTTTGTATGATGTGAAACCAGGAACGCAGACCGATACCAGAATCCGTCTTAAGAATAAGGGAATTCCTTCTCTGCGTAATTCCTCCGTGCGTGGAGATCATTATGTAACGCTTGTCGTTCAGGTTCCCACCAGTCTAAATGAGGAGGCGAAGGAGGCTCTGCGCAGGTTTGACGAGGCCAGCGGACAATCCTTAAAGAAGCAGAATGGCGCTGCAACTACAGAGAAGAAGAAAAAAGGATTTATGGATAAAATCAAAGAAACATTTGAGGATATTACAGATACCAATGGATGACGGGCTGGAAACTGTGAAGAAAGCATCACAGTTTCCAGCTTTTTCCTTGTCAATCCAGGAATCATATTATATAATAGTAGCAGAACAATGGGAATAATTAGGGACAACTACTTTCAGGCAGGCATACAAATGCATGAACAAGGAGGTATTGTATGAAAAAGAGATATGTTTTGCCAGTTTTAACGTTGCTATTTTTGTTTTTAGGTTTCCTGCCAGTACAGGCACAGACAGACGATATTAAGACAGAGAGTGTGACATTGACAGAGGATAACCGATATAATCCAGAGTATTATCGGAAACCGGAAGTGCGTTATCCAGCAGCAAAGACAAGAGCATACAGTGTCGATCGCTCAGCACAGACATTAGAGGAGTATATTGTTGCTGCATTGGAGAATTTTGAGACCGAGATTGACGTTCTAGCTTACAGGATTCCAAGAGCAGAGGGCGGTAGTCGTTATTTACAGATTTTAAATAATCATCCAGGACTGTTTTATGTAAAGAGCGCGATAAAATGGACATATTCAAGTCAAGATTTCGTATGGAAGTATACGGTGACGTATATCAGTACCAAAGAAGAATTTTCACAACAGAAGAAGGATTTTGAAATTGCCGCTGATCAGGCAGTAGCACAGGTGGAACCTTCTATGAGCGATCTGGAAAAAGCTCTGGTTGTTCATGATTATCTGGTGCAAAATTGTGAGTATGATTATGAAAGATATTCAGCAAATCCTGACAGTGTGCCAGAGGTTTCTCATACGGCATATGGCGGGCTGGTAGAAAAAATGGCCGTGTGCGATGGTTACGGGAAGGCTTACGCCTATATTATGAAGGATAAGCTGGGGATTCCCTGCGAACTGGTGAGCAGCGATGCTATGAACCACGCCTGGAATTTAATTCAGATTGACGGCGAATGGTACCATGTGGACGCGACCTGGGATGATCCCACCTGGGACAGTATTGGCAGAGTGGTACATAAGTATTTCCTGCTCAGCGATACTGCAATCAGAGACGCCGAACACAAACACCATGACTGGGCGACAACACGTACTGCCAATTCCACCCTTTATGATACCGCATACTGGTCAAGAGTAAATTCTGCTTTCTGTTATAATCAGGGAACATGGTACTATTCACAGTATCCGACAGAGTCTTACAATACAGGTTTGCTTAAGAGAAATGAGCTTTTAAGTGGTACAGTAGAGAGTGTCTATACAGAATCTGATACTTGGAATAATTATATGGATGATTTTATGTATCTGACAAAGGCCAATGAAGCCATTTATTTTAATACTCCTACAGCGATCAAGCGTCTGGATGCGGATGGCACCATTACAGAGGTCTATAAGCCCACAATTCCTTCCAGGCAAGTGATTTTTGGTTTTACGGTGCGTGGGGAGCAGTTGTGCTATGCGCTTCAAGATACTCCAAACCTCACCAGTAAACAGCAGATTTTAACTTATACCTTGCCAGAGCTCATTCTGCCGGAGATTGAGGGTGTTACAGCTAAAAAGGTAAGTGCTGTCTATGATGGAAAGGCCAAGACAGTTTCTGTGGAAGGTACTGGGGCAGGTGATATCATCCAATATGCACTGGGAAATGGGGGATTCCAGGAAGAACAGCCAGAATTGATTGATGCTGGAACATACCAGGTGTTGTATAAAGTACAGAGAACAGGTTATCAGACCTTGTATGGCGAGGTGCAGGTAGAGATTGAGAAAGCTGTGCCAGCATATACAATTCCCACCGGATTAACTGGATGGAGCGGAAATCCGCTTGCTTCCGTAGGTCTAAGAAACGGATTTAGATGGATGGATTCAAGCATTAAGATGTATCGTGAAGGGAAACATAAATATTTGGCAAGATATACGCCGAGTGATCAGAACAATTATCAGATTGTCACAGATATAGAAGTGGAAGTGACGGTTCAATGTCCTTACGCAAATTCAGGCCATAAGTATACATCTGAGATTACCAAAGAGCCGACTGAGACAGAGAATGGAGAGAAGACTTTTACCTGTAGTGTCTGCGGAGACAGTTATGTAGAAGAAATTGCAATAGATTTGCCGGAAATTCAGGGAATCCAGGCAGAAAATGTAAAAATCGTATACAATGGCCGCGCACAGGGAATAACTGTGGAGGGAACTCAGACAGGGGATATTGTGCAGTATGCTGGGGAAGATAAAGTATATGGAGACAATCAGCCAGAAATGATCAATGCTGGAGTATATCAGGTATTATATAAGGTCACAAGAACAGGGCACCGGCCTTTCTATGGAACCGCACAGGTGGAGATTGAAAAGGCTGTCCCAGAATATACGATTCCCACCAACTTAAAGGGAGACAGCGGAACTGCACTGGAGAGTGTAAAATTGCCGGAAGGGTTTGCTTGGCAGACAGCTCCACAGACGAAATTGTATCAGGAAGGAAAAGTTGTCTATTTGGCAAGTTATACACCAAAGGATTTGACAAATTATGTGACAGTTGAAGATATTGAGGTTGAGGTAACAGTGAGGTGTCCGGGGCATCAGTATACCTCAGAAGTGACCAAAGAACCGACTGCGACAGAAAAAGGTGAGGAAACTTATACTTGTCAGCTCTGTGGTGATTCGTATACAATAGAGATCAGCGATTCTAGTCTGCCTAAGATTGACGGCATTTATGCAGAGAATATTAGTGCTGTGTTTGATGGAACAGCCAAGACAATCACTGTGGAAGGAATACAGACAGGGGATATTGTGCAGTATGCTGGAGAAGATAAAGTATATAGAGAAAATCAGCCAGAAATGGTCAATGCAGGAACTTATCTGGTCATGTACAAAGTGGAGAGGGAAGGATATCAAATTTACTATGGAAGAGCAAATGTAGTGATCGAAAAAGCTGTCCCAGAATATACAGTTCCGAAAGATCTGCAAGGAGTTAGTGGAACTGCACTGGAGAGTGTGGAATTGCCGGAAGGATTTGCATGGCAGACAGATCCACAGACCAAGTTATATCAGGAAGGGAACATTGTTTATCTGGCGAAATATATTCCAGAGGATGCAGATAATTATGTCACTGTTGAGAATATTGAGATTGAAGTGACAGTAAAATGTCCAGGGCATCAGTATATGAAAGAAGTGACTAAGGAACCAACTGCGACAGAGGGGGGTGAGGAAACTTACACTTGTCAACTTTGTGGAGATTCCTATAAAAAGGAGATTGGCGCTTTGAATCTGCCTGAGATTGAGGGCATTTACGCGGACAATGTCAATACGGTATTTGATGGGAAAGCTAAGACAATTTCTGTGAAAGGAATCCAGACAGGGGATATTGTGCAATATGCTAAAGAAAATCAAGTATATGGAGACAATCAGCCAGAAATGATCAATGCCGGAACCTATCTAGTATTGTACAAAGTGGAGCGAGAAGGCTATCAGGTTTTCTATGGAAGAACAAATGTAAAGATTGAAAAAGCTGTACCAGAATATACAGTGCCTGTGGACTTAAACGGTGCCAGCGGAAGTACACTGGAAAGTGTGAAATTACCAGAAGGGTTTGCATGGCAGACAGATCTTGAGACGAAGCTGTGCCAGGAAGGGAAATTTGTCTATATGGCAAGCTATACGCCTAAAGATGCAGAGAATTATGTCACTGTTGAGAATATTGAGATTGAAGTGACAGTAAAATGCCCAGGTCATCAGTATAGTTCGAAAGTGACCAAGAAACCAACTGAGACAAAAAAGGGTGAGAAAACATATACTTGTCAGAAATGTAAAGATAGTTATACAGAAGATATTCCTATGCTTGAGCCGACAAAGCCAGCAAATGTGACTGGGCTTAAGGTAAAGAAAAATACAAGTACATCTTTGACATTTACTTGGAAGAAAGTGAATGGTGTGAATTATCGTCTGGCATTTTACAAGGGAAGTAAGAAAGTTTCTACAAAATATCTGACAGGCAACCGTTATACTTACAAGAAACTGAAGGCCGCGACAGGATATACACTTAAAATTACTCCTTACTGTGTGGTAAATGGGAAAAATATTTATGCCCCTGCAGCAAAACAGGTGAAGACTGCTACTGCTCCAGCCGCAGTAAAGCTAAAAGCTGTGAAGAAAACCGGTCGCTCTAAGGTAAAATTAACTTGGAAAAAGACAACAGGAGCCACTGGTTATGAGATTTATATGAAGACAAACAATGCAGGATATAAAAAGATTAAGTCGATTAGCAAAGCAAAAACCGTTTCCTATGCCAAAACTGGACTGAAAAAGGGGAAGACCTATAGTTTTCGGTTGCGTGCCTATAAAACGGTAAATGGAAGCAAAATATATGGTGCATACAGTAAAGTGAAAAAGATAAAACTCCGTTAAATTCTTTTAAAATAAGGGGTTAGGGAGTGTAACGGGTATGCCCGTTTAAGGACAGATACGAAGGAGGCGGGGGAATGAATCAGCCGAAGCTGCAATGGGAGAACCAACAGAAGATTCAACCAAAGTCACAGTGGGAAGGGCAGCAGAAGACTCAGCCAAAATTTTCATGGGAAGGGCAGCAGAAGACTCAGCCCAAGTTTTCATGGGAAGGGCAACAAAAGACCCAGCCAAAGTTTTCGTGGGAGGGGCAGCAAAAGCAGCCAAATACACAGTGGACAGGGCAATCAACGACGCAAGTAAAGTCAGAGTGGGGACAGCAAAAGACCCAGCCAAAATATTCCTGGGAGGGACAGCAAAAGCAAGCAGGTACACAGTGGACAGGACAATCAACGAACCAAGTAAAGTCACAGTGGGAGGGACAACAAAAGACCCAGCCGAAATATTCCTGGGAGGGGCAGTCAAAGCAAGCAAATACACAGTGGGCAGACCAACCTAAGACGCAAGTAAAGTCAGAGTGGGGACAACAAAAGACCCAGCCGAAATATTCCTGGGAGGGACAGTCAAAGCAAGCAAATACACAGTGGGCGGATCAACCTAAGACGCAGGTAAAATCAGAGTGGGGACAACAAAAGACCCAGCCGAAATATTCCTGGGAGGGACAGTCAAAGCAGCCAAATACACAATGGACAGGGCAAACAAAGACCCAAGTAAAATCACAGTGGGAAAGGCAGCAAAAGACCCAATCAAAATATTCCTGGGAGGGACAGTCAAAACAAGCAAATACACAGTGGACAGAGCAACCTAAAACGCAATCCAAATCACAATGGGAAGGGCAATTAAATACCCAGCCAAAACCACAGTGGGAAGGTCAGTTAAACACGCAGTCCAAATCACAGGGAGAGGGACAACAAAGTTCCCAGTCCAAATTTATATGGGAGGATCAGTCAAAGCAGCCAAATATACAGTCGAGGTCACAGTGTGAAGAACAGCCACAGTCACAGTGTGAGGAGCAGCAAAACGTACAGCCACAGTCACAGTGTAAGGAGCAGCAAAATGTACAGCCACAGTGGGAAGAACAGCAGAATGTGCAAGCAAAGCCACAATGTGAGGAACAGCAAAATGCACAGTCACAGTGGGAAGAACAGCAGAATGTGCAGTCAAAGCCACAGTGTGAGGAGCAAACAGATTTCCAACCAAAGCTGCAATGGGAAGAAAAGCATAAATTTCAACAAGAGCAGCAGAGGCAGAAGTGGGAACAACAACAAAAACTTGCCGAAGAACGGCGGGCTTTCCTGCGGGAGCTTGCCGAGGAACGGCTTCAATTTCAACAAGAAATTGCCGAGGAACGGCGCAAATTCTTACAGGAAATGGAGCAAGATAAGCGTAATCTGGAGTTGAAGAAACAAGATTTCTACTTAAAAAAAGAACTGGAGGAAAAAAAGATTTCAGAGCAGGAGCGTTTGTTTCAGATCAAATGGAAAATCTTGGAGGAGGAACTGCGCAAACTTGCAAGTGAAAAAGAGAAAGCTGAGAAGACCAAACGGCATAATTATCATAGATCTTCCAGACATCAGGAAAAAACACGGTCTAGCTATTCAACAGAGGCAGAACTCTTTTTTACAGGTGTTGAAAATAAAACACAGTTGAAAAAACGCTATAAAGAGCTTATTAAGATTTTTCACCCAGATAATTCAGCAGGTGACACAGAGACCTTACAGATGATAAACAGAGTTTATGAGGAATTGAAGAAACAGTTTGCAGTGTAAGGAGCATAGTGTATTGACACACTTATCATTAGGCAGATACACTTGCCCTTTTACGAAATATCAAGATAGTAATATGACAGAAAAGAATGGTAACAGAAAAATGACAAATATATTAGAATATTTAGAACAGTCGGCAGAAAAATATCCGAATAAGGTAGCTTTTGCAGATCAGGAGCATTGTTGTACCTGGCAGGAGCTAAAAAGACGGGCACAAAAGATAGGAAGTGCATTGGCGAGGAGAACACATCCTGGAAAGCCAATTGCTGTGTGGATGGAGAAAAGCGTAGATGCAGTTGCAGCATTTATGGGGATTGTTTCTGCTGGCTGTTTTTATGTGATGCTGGACACAAAGCAGCCAGCACAGCGTATCTCACAAATTCTTGAGACTTTGGAACAGCCGTTGACGATTACCAATTTCAAAGAGGAAAAGCAGCTTGGCAGCCTTAGAAATGCAGGAAAGCCAGAAGAAGGATTTCAGATACTAGAGCTGCAGCAGTTGGAACAAGAAGAGGCAGCGGAGGAAATTTTAGTGGAAATTCGTAATTCTGCGGTAGATACAGCGCCGCTCTATGGAATTTTTACGTCAGGCTCCACGGGAGTGCCCAAAGGCGTAGTAGTGAGTCATCGTTCTGTAATTGATTTTATGGAATATTTTACAGAGAATTTTCACATTACAGATGCAGATGTGATTGGAAATCAAGCGCCCTTTGATTTTGATGTATCAGTGAAAGATATTTATAGTACCTTAAAAACAGGCGCCACAATGCAGATTATTCCCAGACAAGTATTTTCTTTCCCAGTACAATTGCTGGATTATCTATGTGACCGGAAAGTGACAACATTGATCTGGGCCGTTTCTGCACTGTGTATTGTCAGTGAATTAAACGGTTTTACCTATCGGGTACCAAAGTCTGTGGACAAGGTCTTGTTCAGCGGAGAAGTAATGCCTGTGCGTCATTTAAACATTTGGCGGCAGTATCTTCCCAATGCCATGTATGTGAATCTCTATGGACCTACAGAGATTACATGCAATTGTACTTATTATATTATAGAACGGGAATTTCAGCCAGGCGAGGTGATACCGATTGGCAGGCCTTTTCAGAATGAAAAGGTATTTCTGTTGGATGAGCAGAATCATTTGGTGGAAAAGGAGGGAGAGCGCGCAGAGATCTGTGTTGCAGGTACAGCCTTGTCTCTGGGATATTATAACAACTCAGAGCAGACGAAGAAAGCATTTGTTCAGAATCCATTAAACAACAGTTTTTTAGAAATTATTTACAGAACAGGAGATTTGGGGTATTATAATGAACGGGGTGAGCTTTGCTATGCTACCCGTAAGGATTTCCAGATTAAACATATGGGACACCGTATTGAATTAGGAGAGATTGAAGCTGCGATGGAGCGGGTGGAACAGATTCATCGCGTGTGTTGTGTGTTTGATGAAAGTTCCTCAAAGATTGTTGCCTTTTATGAGGGAGAAGCAGAGAAACGAGAAATTGTGCGGATTCTGCGCAGTCAGCTGCCAGCGTTTATGATACCAAATGCATTTTGTAAGCGTGAGAAGCTTCCAATTACCAAAAATGGCAAGATAGACAGAGGCGCTTTAAAAAAATCATATCAGGAGGAGCAGTAATGAAAGTTTCGGATATCGAAGCAATTTTAGAGGAATGTGCAACTCCGGCCTATGTATTTGACCTGGATGCACTGCGGGAACGTGTGGGAAAAATCCATGCATTTTTGCAGCAGAAGAACATGGATCTTGTGTTTGCGATGAAGGCTAATCCCTTTTTAGTAAGGGTGATCGAGCCTCTGGCAGAACGGTTTGAAGTGTGTTCTCCAGGGGAATTTCGGATCTGTGAGCGGGAAAAGCTGCCAGTAAGCAGACTGGTGATATCCGGCGTCAACAAAGAGTATAAGGATATTGCTCGTATTGTGTCAGCTTATCAGGGACAAGGCATCTACACAATAGAATCTTTGCAGCAGTTACAGCTTTTGACAAAATGTGCAAAGGAATCTGGTTTTCGCTTGGAGGCGCTGATACGAATCAGCAGCGGTAATCAGTTTGGCGTAGATTTTGGACAGGCAAAGGAAATACTCACAAATCAGAAACATTATCCAGGGCTGCACTTTAGAGGAATCCAGTATTATTCAGGTACACAGAAGAAGATTGGCAGGATTGAAAAGGAAATTCAGAGACTGGATCAATGGATTGAGGAATTACAGGCACAAGGTGTTTGTATTGAAGAACTGGAGTATGGACCAGGTTTTTATGTGCCATATTTTCGCTCTGAGCAGGACGAAGATTTAGAGGAATTGCTGGAACAATTTACTGGTTTTGTGCAGCAGATGCATTTTCAGGGCAAGATTACTCTGGAAATGGGCAGGTTTTTGGTGGCGGACTGCGGCAGTTTTCTGACTTCCATTGTGGAGCGCAAAGAGACAGAGGGACAAATTTATGGAATTGTGGATGGCGGCATCCATCACTTAAATTATTATGGGCAGATGATGGCTATGAAATTGCCTTATATACAACATATTTCCTGCCATCAAACGATGCAGTGTGAGCAGCAAGTAGAAGAAAAATGGGATATCTGCGGTTCACTTTGTACGGTGGCGGATGTAATTGTAAAACAGCTTCCCTTGGCGGGGGCGCAGGTGGGGGATGTGTTGGTATTTGAGCGCGTCGGGGCGTATTCTGTGATGGAGGGGATTAATTTATTTTTAAGCCGTGATCTCCCTTGCGTGCTGTTTTACTCTCGGAAAGAGGGCGTTTGGGTTGTGCGTAAGACACAGAGTACCGATCTGCTCAATAGCCGTACTGTGATGGAATTATAAGGAAGAGACAGAAAGGAATTAGAATTATGGATAAGTTATTAGAGATTTTGGAAGATATTCAGCCGGATGCAGATTATGAAAACTGCGAGACTTTGATTGATGATGGAATTTTAGATTCTTTTGCAATTCTTTCTATTGTCAGCGAGCTGCAGGATGAATTTGAAATTACGATCACGCCTTCACAGGTAATACCGGAAAATTTTAATTCTGCGAAAGCGCTGTGGGCAATGGTACAGAGACTTAAGGAAGATTAGGCGGTGTAAAATATGTCGCTGATTTCAATGAAATTTCTGCTGTTTGTGATAGTGGCAGCAGTAGGTTATTACTGGATTCCCAAAAAATATCAGTGGATATGGCTCTTATTGTTTAGCTATATTTACTATGTCAGTGGTGGGCTTAAGGTGACATGTTTTTTGGCATTTACTACAATCACCACCTGGCTTGCCGGAATACGGTTGGAGATTATCGCTCAGGCGGAGCAAGATAAAACAAAAAGGAAGCGCAGGAAGAAACAAATTTTAGTGCTGACATTATTATTGAATTTTGGTGTTCTCGCAGTGTTGAAATATACGAATTTTGCTATCACCACATATAACTTAATTTCTGGTGCTAGCTACAGAGAATTGTCCTTGCTGCTGCCTTTGGGAATTTCATTTTATACATTTCAGTCTATGGGCTATCTTTTAGATGTATATTGGGACAGGACAAAAGCGGAACATAATTTGTTCCGTTTTGCGTTGTTTGTTTCCTTCTTTCCGCAGATTCTTCAAGGTCCGATCGGGCGGTTTAGTCGTCTGGGTGAACAGCTTTATGCTTCTCACCGTTTTGATTTGCAAAAAGCGGAACGGAGTCTGCTTAGAATTCTTTGGGGCTATTTTAAGAAAATGGTCATTGCTGACAATGCAGTAATTTTTGTAAATGCCATTTTTGGAGAGCCAGAACGTTATTCTGGGCTTGGAATCATAGCTGTGCTTGCCTATAGTATACAGCTTTACTGTGATTTCTCAGGCGGAATGGATGTGGTGATTGGGATTGCTGGATTGTTTGGCATCCAGATGGATGAGAATTTCAAGCGGCCTTATTTTGCCATTTCTATTACAGATTTTTGGCACCGCTGGCATATTACGCTCGGAACCTGGATGAAAGATTATGTGTTCTATCCAGTGTCCTTGTCTGGCTGGATGAAACATTTTTCTAAATTTGCCAAAAAAGTATTTGGCAAACAGACAGGCCGAACACTTCCCATCTGTTTGGCAAATTTGATTGTGTTTCTGGTAGTAGGTATTTGGCATGGGGCGGCCTGGAAATTTATTGTATATGGTCTCTACAATGGTATGATTATTGCCTTTAGCGGCCTGATGGCGCCAAGGTATCGGAAATGGAAACAGGCGCTGCATATTTCAGACAGCAATCCAGGGTTTCATCTGTTTCAAATTTTGCGGACATTTGTATTAGTCAATATCAGTTGGTTTTTTGACCGTGCAGATGATGTGGGGACAGCGCTGCGGATGATGAAATATGCAGTGACAAAATTTGATTTGTCACAACTTTTGTCCATTGAGATTGGTGAGGCGAGCGGAACTGCTTATACATTGATTTTTATGACGGTGATTTTAGTTGGCTGTCTGGTTGTCTTTGTCATTAGTCTGCTCCAAGAGCAGGGGCGTGATCTGGAAGGGTTTTATGACAGGCAGCATTGGTTGATCAAATGTATGTTGTTTGCGGGTCTGTTCCTGTTGCTTCCAGCTTTGGGACAGCCTTCGGGGGAGGCAGGAGGTTTTATCTATGCGCAATTTTAAGAAAATAATTCTTCCTGGGCTGTGTGTGATACTGATTCTGGCAGTGGTAAATACGTTCATGAATTATGCTTTAATTCCGTATAGTTATGTGCGGATTATGATGCATCAGGCAGCTACAGAAGAATATGATACTGTGTTTCTGGGTACTTCTCATGGTCTGAACGGTATCAGTCCCAAAATAGTGGAGCGTGAAACTGGCAGATCATGTATCAATCTTTGTCTTGGTGGAGAATATCCCAGAGATTCTTATTATCTTTTGCGAAAAGTTTGTGAGAAAAGTATTCCAAAAAGAGTTGTATATGAGCTGGACGCCGGTTATTGGTGTACCGAGGAAGGGCAGCGCGGGGATTTTAACCGTATCTATTATGAAATGCCCTGGTCGAGTGCAAAGTTAGAATATTTTGCGGCAAAGATGCTGGAATTAGATTTCCGTGCAGCATTGTTTCCCTGGTTTTATTACCGAGGGCAGTTTAAAGAGATCAAAGAGACGATTGCCTGTAAACAGAGCCAGGATTACAAGGAATATGGCTCTCAAGCTTTTCAGAAACCACATCAGGGGTTTGTGGATGGTTTTATTAAGAACAACACCGCGCCAAGCGACAAACCAGAAGAAGAGATAGAATTGTGGAATGAAAAACAGAAAAATCTGGATTCATTCCGATATTTTGAGAAGCTTGTCAGTTTTTGCCGCAAGCATAATGTGGAGTTGGTGGTGATTACAACCCCAGTACCTCAGGAGACTTTGGAAAAGCATCAAAAAGAGTATCAGCAGATGAACGCTTATTTCAGCGCTTATATGCGAGAACGAGGCATACCTTATTGGAATTATAATTTACCAGAATACAAAATGGATGATTTTGACTATAGTTTACGCATTTTCAGCGATTACGAAGGTCATATGAATGGAGATCAGGCGGAGATTTTTAGCTTACGCCTGTCCAAAGATTTGAATCGAGGAAGTTATGAAGTGGAAGAAATACACAATAGAGACGACAACTGAAGCGGAGGATTTTATCAGCAGTATGTTGGCAGATTTGGGCGTTGAGGGAGTGCAGGTTGAGGACAATATTCCCTTGTCACAGGCAGATCAGGAAAAAATGTACATTGATATTCTGCCAGAGTTGGCGCCCGATGAAGGCATTGCTTATATCAGTTTTTTTCTGGATGCCGAGCAGGAACAGGAGCAATTTCTGGTGCAGGTACAGAAAGAATTAGAGAATCTGCGGGCCTTCGTGGAGATTGGCACAGCAAAAATCATGCAGGAAGAGACGGAAGATAAGGATTGGATTAATAATTGGAAACAGTATTTTACCTCTTTTGCAATTGACGATATTTTGATCAAGCCTACCTGGGAGGAACGAAATACAAAAGGGGATTATCGCTGTGTGATAGAGATTGATCCTGGAACTTCTTTTGGAACAGGTAAGCACGAGACCACACAGCTTTGTATTCGCCAGCTTTTAAAATATATCAGGCCAGAAGATCGGGTGTTGGATGTGGGATGCGGCAGCGGTATTTTGTCTGTCATTAGTTTAAAGCTTGGCGCCGGTCATGTCACAGGTATCGATATTGATCCCATTTGCATGGAAGCTGTGGCAGAAAATATGCAGGTAAACGGCCTGTCATCAGAAAAGGGCAGCTTTTATCAGGGAAATTTGATTGATGATCTCAACCTTCAGAGAGAAGTAGGGGGAGAATATGAAATTGTTGTTGCAAATATTTTGGCGGATATTATAATACCCTTGACGCCTGTAATTCCAGAGCGCCTGAAAAAGGGAGGGCTTTACATTACCAGCGGAATTATTGATTTCAAGGAAGAAGCGGTCAAGCAGGCAATTTTAGAGGCAGGTCTTGAAGTGTTGGAAATCCAACACCAAGGAGAGTGGGTCAGTATTACCGCCAGAAAATAAGACAGGAGCAGAGAAATGTTTCAATTTTTTGTAGACCCAAAGCAGATTCGTAAGACAGATGTCTTAATTATGGGGAAGGATGTAAACCATATGAAAAATGTGCTTCGCATGCGGCCAGGAGAGCGGGTGCGTGTCAGTGACAATGAGGGGCGGGATTTTTATTGTCAGATTCGCGAAGTTGGCAGAGAACAAGTTATCCTGGATATATTGGGTGAAGCAGAGGGAACAGAGCCGCCAGTGAAGATTACTTTATTTCAGGGACTTCCCAAGGGAGATAAAATGGAGACTGTAATCCAGAAGGCGGTGGAACTTGGAGTATCAGAAATCATTCCGGTTGCCATGAAAAATTGTGTGGTAAAGCTTGATCAAAAGAGGGCGCAGGCAAAACAGGCAAGATGGCAGGCGATTGCAGAGAGCGCAGCCAAACAGTCTAAGCGCAGCCTGATTCCCACAGTGGGACCATTGATGCAGTTTCAGGATGCCGCAGCGTATGCAAAAAAATTGGATGTAAGGCTTTTGCCCTATGAAAATCAGCGTGGTATGGCGCATACCAGGGAAGTGCTGCAAAAGATTAAAAAGGGCAGTACAGTGGGAATTTTTATTGGACCAGAGGGAGGTTATGCCTCCGTGGAAATTGAGCAGGTGCAAGAAGAGATGGAATTGATTTCTCTGGGAAATCGTGTTCTGCGTACAGAGACAGCAGGACTTTGTGCGCTCTCGATGCTGATCTATGCATTGGAGGATTAGGAAATGGAAGTATATTTTGATCATTCAGCGACTACCCGTTGTTCAGATGGAGCCAAACATAAGATGGTACAGGCATTGTCAGAGGATTATGGCAATCCCTCCTCTCTGCATGGAAAAGGAATGGAAGGGGAACAGTATATTCGAGACGCAAGTGCAAAAATTGCCAAGACAATGAAAGTCAATCCGTCTGAGCTGATTTTTACCTCCGGCGGTACGGAGTCCAATAATCTGGCAATTTTGGGTGCTGCTATGGCCAATAAGCGCAGTGGGATGCACTTGATTACCACTAAGATCGAGCATCCTGCGGTAGCGGCGCCCATAAAATTTTTGGAAGAACAGGGTTTTTCGGTGACTTATCTAAATGTAGATCAGGATGGTATAATATCTTTGGAGGAGCTTTTAGAGGCGGTGACGCCAGAGACTATTTTAGTTTCCATTATGTATGTCAATAATGAGATTGGCGCAGTGGAACCAATTGCAGAAGCTGCAAAGGTGATTAAGGAAAAAAATCCTGGTGCATTATTTCATGTGGATGCAATTCAGGCATATGGAAAATATATGATTTATCCCAAAAAACTGGGAATTGACCTGATGTCTGTCAGCGGCCATAAGATACATGGGCCTAAGGGGAGCGGATTTTTGTATGTAAAGGAAAAGACCAAGTTAAAGCCCATTATTTATGGCGGCGGCCAACAGCGAAATCTGCGCTCAGGTACAGAGAATGTGCCAGGTATTGCTGGCCTTGGACAGGCAGCATGGGAGACTTATGAAAATTTTAATGCAAAACAAGAGCATCTGTACCAGTTAAAGAACGCCTTACTTCAGGGGCTTGCAGATGCAGATTGGGCACATATCAATGGCAGGACAGGGACAGACAGTGCACCGCATATCGTCAGCCTCAGTGTAGACGATGTGCGCAGTGAAGTGCTGCTTCATGCTCTGGAGGAGAGGCAGATCTATGTGTCGGCAGGCAGCGCCTGTTCTTCCAATAAGCCAGCGGTTAGTGCAACCTTACAGGCAATTGGTGTCAAACGGGAATATCTGGATTCTACCGTGCGCATCAGCTTTGGTACAGAAAATACCTTAGAGGAAGTGGAATATTGTCTAACGAATCTCAAAGAGTTGGTACCTATGCTTCAAAGATTTACCAGACATTAGAAAGGAAAACCTATGTTTAAAGCATTTTTAATAAAATACGGAGAAATTGGAATTAAGGGCAAGAATCGTCATCTGTTTGAAGATGCATTGGTACACCAGATCAAATATGCCTTGAAGCCAGTGGAAGGAGAATTTCTGATTACCAAAGAGCAGGGACGGATCTATATTGAGGCACAGTCCGTGTTTGATTATGAGGAGACTGTGGAAAGTCTGCAGCATGTCTTTGGAATTGTGGGCATCTGTCCGATGGTAGTCAATGAAGATCAGGGATTTGAACAGCTTGCAGTTGATGTGATTGATTATCTTAACAAGCGATATTCCGATAAGAAGAAGACCTTTAAAGTCCATACCAGACGTGCGCGCAAGAACTATCCTATCAATTCTATGGAAATAAATGCGGCTTTGGGAGAGAAGATTTTACAGGCGTTTCCAGAAATGACAGCGGACGTGCATAATCCAGATATTTTAGTAAATGTTGAGATTCGGGCAAAGATTCACATTTATTCAGAAGTAATCCCAGGGCCGGGCGGTATGCCAGTGGGAACCAATGGCAAGGGGATGCTTTTGTTATCAGGTGGGATTGACAGTCCAGTGGCGGGTTATATGGTTGCCAAGCGCGGGGTAAAGATTGATGCTGTTTATTTCCATGCTCCGCCTTATACCAGTGAGCGGGCCAAACAAAAGGTAATAGATTTGGCAAAATTAGTGGCAAAATATACAGGCCCTATTTATTTGAAAGTGGTAAATTTTACCGAGATTCAGATGTATATCTATGAGCAGTGTCCTCATGAGGAATTAACGATTATTATGCGCCGCTACATGATGCGGATTGCGGAGCATTTTGCAGAAGAGACAGGTTCTTTGGGGTTAATTACTGGAGAGAGCATCGGGCAGGTGGCAAGCCAGACCATGCAGTCTTTGGCGGCGACCAATGAAGTATGCCATTTGCCTGTTTACCGTCCTCTGATTGGATTTGATAAGCAGGAGATTGTGGCAGTGTCAGAAAAGATTGGCACTTATGAGACTTCTATTTTGCCTTATGAGGACTGTTGTACGATATTTGTTGCCAAGCATCCGGTGACAAAACCCAGCCTTAAAGTGATCAAGCGTTCTGAGACACGGCTCAAAGAAAAAATTGATCAGATGGTAAAGACGGCTATTGAGACGGCAGAAACGATTGTGGTGCAGTAATACGAATTTGTTTTTGTCAGCAGAGCTGACTTGCATGCCACAATATGAACGCCGATGGGTTTTGGAAATACAAAAATACCCCCATGAATTGACTCATGGGGGAGATATAAAAATTCTGATGTGTTGTTCGGCCTGTAAAGCCCCTGCCTGAAAAATGGAAGGATTAAATCAGATATGGCTTTAATGCTTCCATAATCTCGTCCTTGTTGGCCTCGGCATGAATGGCGAGATCAATAGGCTTAGATAAGTCAAGGCTGAAAATACCCATGATGGATTTTGCATCAATTACGTATCTTCCTGAAATCAGGTCGAAATCAAATTCAAACTGAGTGATTGCATTTACGAAAGATTTCACCTTGTCAATGGAATTTAAAGAAATTTGTACTGTTATCATTGTAAAAGCCTCCTTCAATAAAAGAAATAGTTGTTGTAAATAATTGTTCCAAATAATCTAACAAATATTTCCTTTATAGTAACGTCTTTTACAAGAAAAGTCAATGGCACCATGACCAATTTAAGAAAAGAAATGTACGACGTTTTTCGGCAGATTGTCACTCAGAGGAGGGAAGTAGATGAGGAAAGCAGCATTACACAATCTGGGTTGTAAAGTAAATGCATATGAGACAGAGAGTATGCAGCAGCTTTTAGAAAAGGCGGGCTATGAGATTGTCCCATTTGAAGAAAAAGCAGATGTCTATGTGGTAAACACTTGTTCCGTAACGAATATTGCTGACCGTAAATCCAGGCAGATGCTTCATCGTGCAAAAAAGAGGAATCCTGACAGTGTGGTGGTGGCAGCCGGATGTTATGTGCAGACCGCAAAGGAGCGGGCACTCACCGACGCGTCAGTTGATATTTTGATTGGCAATAATAAAAAACATCAATTGCCTGAGATGTTAGAACAATTTTTTGCTGTCAGACAAGAGGATAAGGACAGAGAAGATGGGGATGCAAAAGAGCAGCAATCCGGCGTCTGCAATCATAGAGGAGCGCTGGCAATCGTGGATATTGCAAAAGAGCACGAGTATGAGAAGCTGTCGGTCAACCGTACCACAGAGCATACCAGGGCTTTTCTCAAGGTTCAGGATGGCTGTAACCAGTTTTGTAGTTATTGTATCATCCCATATGCCAGAGGAAGAGTCAGAAGCCGTGGGGTTTCTGAGGTATTAAGAGAGGTAGAACGCCTTGCGGCAAGTGGATGTCGGGAAATTGTGCTTACAGGGATACATCTCAGTTCCTATGGCCTGGATCTTGGCACAGACCTGTTATCCCTGATTCAAAAGGTACATCAAATCTCTGGAATTGCCCGTATCCGCCTTGGTTCTTTGGAGCCTAAGATTGTGACGGAAGAATTTGCACAGCAGTTGTCTCAATTGCCAAAGCTTTGTCCTCATTTCCACCTATCCTTGCAGAGCGGATGTGATGCCACATTGCAGCGGATGAATCGTAAATATACTTGTGAGCAATATGCACAAGGCTGCGAGCTTTTGCGCAAATATTTTGATCATCCAGCGATTACTACAGATGTGATTGTGGGATTTCCTGGTGAGACAGCGGAAGAATTTGAGACGACGAGAACATTTTTAGAGCAGATAGGCTTTTTTGAGATTCATATTTTTAAATATTCTCTGCGCAAAGGTACACGGGCGGCACAGATGCCTCAGCAGGTGCCAGAGGACGTAAAGCACGCCCGCAGTGAACAGTTATTTTCCGATCAGGCTCCTAGGAATGAAGCATTTTTAAACTGGTATCTGGGCAAGGAGGTACAAGTTTTGCTTGAAGAGAAGGTTTCTTTTGGGGAAACGGAATATCTTGTCGGATATACAAAAGAATATGTTAAGGCGGCTGTTTTAGCGACAGGGGAACTTTGTATCAATTCAGAGAATAAATTGATTACAGCGAGAGTGGTTTCCAAGTTGAAAGACGATATTTTTTTGCTGGAAGATGTTTCAGAAGAAAAATAGATTGAATTTTCCGAACATTTGTAATAAAATAGACAAAAGGAAGTGTGCCATAGGAAAGCTGGAAGATCAGAGGCACACTTATGATAGAACGAAAGAGCAAAAATAAGGGCGTGAAAATATGCAGGATAAATACAATACTCAATTTTTTAAAGTAGAAAAGGAACAGCAGATTCGTGTGGATGATGTGCTGGAGATCGTATACAGTGCATTGCGGGAAAAAGGTTATAACCCAGTAAACCAGATTGTCGGCTATATTATGTCTGGAGATCCTACTTATATCACAAGCCACAGGAACGCCAGAAGCCTGATTATGAAGGTAGAACGTGATGAATTGGTAGAAGAAGTTTTGCGTCAGTATATAAAGAATAATTCCTGGGAATAGGGGGAAGCAGATGCGAATCATGGGGTTGGACTTCGGTTCAAAGACAGTGGGCGTCGCAGTCAGTGACGCACTGCTTCTGACAGCACAAGGAGTGGAGACCATTCAGAGAAAGTCCCCAGGAAAGCTCAGGCAGACGCTGGCGAGGCTGGAGGACTTGATTGAGGAATATCAGGTAGAGCGTATTGTACTTGGATTTCCAAAGAATATGAATAATACAGAGGGCGAACGCTGCGAGCGGACCTTGGAATTTCAGGAGATGCTTGAGAGACGTTGTGGCTTGGAAGTGATTTTGTGGGACGAGCGTCTGACGACGGCGGCGGCTGACAAAGTGTTGATTGAGAGCGGCGTGCGCAGAGAGAATCGAAAGAGTTATATAGATCAGATTGCGGCTGTATTGATTTTGCAGGGATATCTGGATGCATTGGCATTTCAGGGACAACAGTCTTAGGCGGAATTGGATTTAAGTAACAGCCGAAATAGAACAGAATAGGAAATAATATGGAAAAAGTGATCTTTCAGTCTCCCCAGAATGGAGAGGCTTTGGAGTTTTATGTGGTGGAACAGACTACGATTGCAGGCATAAATTATCTGCTGGTGACAGAAGAAGAACAAGGGGACTGTGATGCTTTTATTTTAAAGGAAGTATCTAAGAATCATCAAATAGAAGCGACTTATGAAGTAATAGAATCTGAGGAAGAATTAGAATCCATATCCAGAGTATTTGCAGAGCTTTTGGAGGATGTGGATCTTACAATGTAAATTTGGTTATAAAGATTATAACGACGAATCTATAAGAATAGACAAGGTTCCTGGGAGCAGGAGCTGACTACTATCTCTAAAATATACAAAAGAATGGGAAGCCAAAGCAGGCAGTGTGGAAGATGGTCTTAGCGTATCGGAAAAACGATGAGAGAAAGCACAAGATCATCCGTATTTTGTATGTCTGAAAAGAGAAAGGGGTCAGTACCTGTTGTCTGTTCCTGTACGGGAAGTAAGGCGGATCAGCCAGAGAGCCGACAGCATTTGGAGGTGCGATTTGAAAAGACAAAATAACTCAAAATTGAAAATCATTCCCTTAGGAGGATTAGAGCAGGTCGGAATGAACATTACTGCCTTTGAATATGAAGACAGTATTATTGTGGTAGACTGTGGTCTGGCTTTTCCTGAGGATGATATGCTGGGCATTGATTTAGTGATTCCAGATGTCACTTATCTGAAAAATAATATTGATAAGGTGAAGGGATTTTTCATTACTCATGGCCATGAGGACCATATTGGGGCTATTCCCTATATTCTTAGAGACATTAATGTGCCGATTTATGCCACTAAGCTTACGATTGGTATTATTGAGAATAAACTGCGCGAGCATAATCTGATGTCAAAGGTGAAGCGCAAGGTGGTGAAATATGGACAGCATATCAATCTGGGCTGTTTTCGAGTGGAATTTATTAAGACAAACCACAGTATTCAGGACGCGGCAGCTTTGGCTATCTATTCTCCAGCAGGAATTGTAGTGCATACAGGAGATTTTAAGGTGGATTATACACCAGTGTTTGGGGATGCCATTGATTTACAGCGATTTGGAGAAATTGGCAAAAAGGGCGTTTTAGCGCTGATGTGCGACAGTACCAATGCGGAGCGTCCCGGTTTTACAAATTCTGAGCGTACGGTGGGCAAGACGTTTGACAATATTTTTGCGGAACATAAAAATACACGTATTATTATCGCCACTTTTGCCTCTAATGTTGACCGTGTGCAGCAGATTATCAATTCCGCATATAAATTTGGCAGAAAAGTAGTGGTGGAAGGACGCAGTATGGTAAATATTATCTCCACTGCCACAGAGTTGGGTTATCTGCAAATCCCTGAGAATACGTTGATTGATATTGAGGAGCTTAAAAATTATCCTGACGAGCAGACAGTATTGATTACGACCGGAAGTCAGGGGGAGTCTATGGCGGCGTTGTCCCGTATGGCAGCAAATCTGCATAAAAAGGTGACAATTAAGCCTGGAGACACCATTATTTTTAGTTCTAATCCAATTCCAGGAAATGAGAAAGCTGTGTCCAATGTAATCAATGAACTGTTTATGAAGGGGGCTGAGGTGATTTTTCAAGATGCACATGTGTCTGGACATGCCTGCAGAGAGGAAATCAAGCTGATTTATTCATTGGTAAAGCCCAAGTATGCAGTTCCAATTCATGGAGAGTACAAGCATCTGAAAGCACAGGAATCTATTGCACAGGAGTTGGGATTTGACAAGGAGCATATTTTTATCCTTTCCTCTGGTAATGTATTGGAGTTAGACCAAAATGAGGCCAGGATTGCCGGACAAGTTCCGGTAGGAGATATTCTTGTGGACGGTCTTGGCGTCGGGGATGTAGGAAATATAGTGCTGCGTGACCGTCAGCATCTTGCAGAGGATGGAATTATTATCGTGGTCATGACACTGGAATCTGGAAGTGGCCAGGTGCTGGCAGGCCCTGACATTGTAAGCCGGGGGTTTGTGTATGTCAGAGGTGCGGAAAGTCTTATGGATGAAGCAAAAAAAGTACTGGATGATGCGATGGATTACTGTATGGACCGTAATATCACAGATTGGGGCAGGATTAAGACGGAGATCAAGGAAGGACTTGGGGAATTTGTCTGGAAGAAGACCAAGCGCAGACCAATGATTATGCCGATTATTATGGAGGTTTAGTGCCTTTCTATCTGCTGCGGTAAACTGAAAGTATGAGGTAATTATGAATCAGATAGATGAAATTTTAGAAAATTTAATTATAGCAATTAAGGAAAGTAAGGAGTATCAGGACTATTTAAGGCTGCGGGATTTAATTCATCAAGAGCCGGAGAAAGAACGAGCGATTACGGAATTGCGCAGGCGAAATTTTGAATTGCATAAGTGCCGAAATGTAGATCTCTATACAGAGATGGACCGTCTGGAAAATGAATTTGCATCGTTGCGTGCAGAGCCATATGTCAATGAGTATCTGGCGGCAGAACTTTCATTATGCCGTATGGTGCAGCGGATCAATTTTCGCCTGATGGAGGAAATTGAATTCGATCTGGGGTTTGAACATTAAAGGAAATGTTATGGAAAACAGTAAGTTAATGCTGAATATTTTATACAGTGCGTTGAGTATCCTGATTATTGTACTGATTGTGTTTGTGCTCTTAAAGGCTGGGGATGTTGCCTATGATCTGGGCTATCGCGTTTTTACGGAACCTGCCTTGGAGAAAGCTCCAGGAAGGGATTTGAAGGTCAAGGTAAAAAAAGGAATGTCTGCCCTGGAGCTGGGAAATTTGCTGGAGGAAAAGCGGCTGGTTGACAATGGTTTTTTGTTTGCCATTCAGCTACAAATATCCGATTACAAAGACAAATTGAAGGCTGGGGAGTATACGCTGAATACTTCCCAGACAGCAAAGGAAATGATGCAGGTTATGTCAGAAGAGATTGAGGAAACAGCAGAATGATAGTGGAAGAGCGTTTGGTCACATATCTAAATTCTCTGGATATAGGGAATCCCTTATTTTTAATGGAACTGGAAGAGGAGGCGCATAAGAATTTTGTGCCTGTGATTCGAGCGGAGACACAAAATCTTTTAAAACTCCTGCTAGCCATGAATCGCCCCAAACGTATTTTGGAGGTGGGAACGGCAGTAGGATTTTCCGCGTTATTGATGGAATATTATAATCCAACAGCGTGCAAAATCACTACAATAGAGAACTATGCGAAGCGGATTCCCATTGCCAGGGAAAATTTTGTGCGTGCAGGAAAGCAAAATGTGATAGAATTATTGGAGGGAGATGCGGCAGAGGTCATGAAAGAGCTGACAGAGCCTTATGATTTTATCTTTATGGATGCCGCAAAAGGACAGTATATTCATTTTTTGCCTGAAGTTTTACGCCTTTTGGCGCCTGGCGGCGTGCTGGTCTCTGACAATGTACTGCAGGATGGAGATATCATTGAATCGCGTTTTGCTGTCACAAGAAGAAACCGTACCATTCACAAACGAATGCGAGAGTACCTGTATGAACTGACACATATGGAAACACTGACTACTTCTGTGCTTCCAATCGGTGATGGTGTAACAGTCAGTGTAAGGAGGAACTTATGAAAAAACCAGAATTGCTTGTGCCTGCAAGCAGCCTTGAAGTTTTAAAAATTGCTGTGATTTTTGGTGCAGATGCCGTATATATCGGCGGCGAGGAGTTCGGGCTGCGCGCAAAAGCAAAGAATTTTTCCAAGGAGGATATGAGGGAAGGTATTGTATTTGCCCATCAACATGGCGTCAGGGTCTATGTGACTGCAAATATTCTGGCACACAATGATGACCTTTTAGGCGTCAAGGTTTATTTTCAGGAGCTTAAAGAATTACAGCCGGATGCGCTGATTGTTTCTGATCCTGGTATTTTTGCAATTGCCAGAGAAATTTGTCCAGAATTAGAAATCCATATCTCTACCCAGGCAAATAATACCAATTATGGCACATATCAATTTTGGCATAAGCTGGGGGCAAAGCGTGTGGTTTCGGCGCGGGAACTGTCTTTAAAGGAGATTGGCGAAATTCGTGAAAATATCCCTGAGGATATGGAGATTGAGACCTTTATTCACGGAGCAATGTGCATTTCCTATTCTGGAAGATGTCTGCTCAGCAATTATTTTACAGGGCGGGATGCCAATCAGGGAGCCTGTACCCATCCCTGTCGTTGGAAATATGCAGTGGCGGAGGAGACAAGGCCGGGAGAGTATCTGCCAGTTTATGAAAATGAACGGGGCACTTATATTTTTAATTCTAAGGATCTGTGTATGATAGAACATATCCCAGAATTGGTGGAAGCAGGAATTGACAGTTTTAAGATTGAGGGCAGGATGAAAACGGCGCTCTATGTGGCGACAGTGGCTCGTACTTACCGGAAGGCAATTGATGATTATTTTGTTTCTAGGGAATGTTATCAGCAGAATTTACCCTGGTACCTAGAGCAGATTGTGGGGTGTACCTATCGGCAGTTTACCACTGGATTTTTCTTTGGAAAACCAGACAGCGATACGCAGATTTATGACAACAACACTTATATAAAGGAATATACGTATCTTGGTATTGTCGGGGAACAGGATGATAAAGGCTATCGGATTGAGCAGAGAAATAAGTTCTCTGTGGGGGAGAAGATTGAGGTGATGAAGCCTGACGGTCAGAATCAAACTGTGATTGTGCAGGCAATTCGAGATGAGAAGGGCAATGAGATGGAGTCAGCGCCCCATCCCAAACAAGTGTTATATATTGATTTAGGACAGCCATTGGCGAAGTATGATATTCTGCGCAGACAAGAGAAGGAGGAGCAGGCAGATGAGTAAAGACAGATATGTAGCATATGTAGGAACTTACACACATGGAACCAGCGTGGGAATCCATATTTATGATATGGATGTGGAGGCAGGAAAATTGATGGAGCGCAAGGTAGTGCCGATCAATAATCCTTCGGATTTGACGGTATCTGCAAACGGCAAATTTTTATATTCCATAGCAGATGAAGGTGTAGCTGCATTTCGAATTATGGAAGATGGAGATTTAGAGCCTATCAATGAGAAATGGATTGGCGGTATGCGCGGATGCTATGTGGCTGTGGATAATGAGAATCGTTATTTGTTTGTTGGTGGATATCATGATGGGCGTGTTACAATGATGCGGCTGAATCAGGACGGCAGTATTGGGGATATTGCAGACGGGATTTTTCATACTGGAATTGGCAGAAGTATTGCGGAACACAATTACCGCCCTCATGTAAATTGTGTGGAACTGACACCGTGGCAGCATTATCTCTGTGCAGTGGACGGCGGCTTAGATCATGTGAAAATATATGAGATTGATTATGAGAAAGGGAAGTTAAAGATTGCAGATATTCTCAGAGAACGCATTGATTCTTCACCGCGTATGATTCGTTTCAGCAAGGATGGAGCACATGCATTTGTATTGTGTGAGGAGCGCAATGAGGTCAATGCTTATCTTTATCAGTGTACGCCAGAAGGACCAGTGTTTGAGAGGGTGCAGACATTGTCTACTGTGAATGAGAAGGAGAAAAAGAACTGCGCGGCTTCTGGCATGGAAATTAGTGAAGATGGTAAATATCTGTTTTGTTCTAATGCAGGCGCTAATTCTGTGATTATCTATGCCATCAATGAGGAGAGCGGAGAATTGACAGAAATTTGTGAATCCAAGATCAGTGGAGATTACCCAAAAACCCTGGCTATTTTTCCAGATGGCAGGCATTTTGTAAGCCTCAACCATGATACCAATGAGATTACTACCTTTAAGATGGATTATGAGAAGAAATGTTTTTTGATGTCAAGTAAGCCAATTGCCATAGATCAGCCCAATTGTATTCACATCCATAAGCTGGTATCTGGTGAATAAAATGTGGAAACCATTTCCCATTGGGGTGGATAGTTAAATATAAAAAGAAAAATCACCAGGCGGATTCTGGAAAACTCACGAATCTGCCTGGTTGTTTGTTTCAAGGATTTATTTATTTGATGGATAGAAATTTTTTAAATAATCCATCTGTGAACTCATATTTTCCAGCATTAGATCCAAAAGTGTCAATGCAGCCATAGATTCTACAACAACCACAGCTCTGGGGACGATAATCGGGTCGTGTCGTCCGTGGATGGAGATGGAAATCGTTTCGCCCGATTTGTTGACAGTCTGTTGTGTGGCAGCAATGGAGGGAGTGGGTTTGACTGCAGCGCGGAAAATAATCGGGGCGCCGCTGCTGATCCCACCTAAAATACCACCGGCATGATTGGTGACAGCAGTAACTTGTCCATCCTGCATGGAAAAGTGGTCATTGTTCTTAGAGCCAGTCGCAGAAGCAGCTAGAAATCCATCTCCGATCTCAAAACCTTTGACAGCTCCAATGGAGAAGATTGCTTTGGCAAGATTTGCGTCTAATTTGTCAAACACGGGCTCCCCAATTCCAGCGGGAACACCAGTGATAATACCTTCAATGATTCCGCCGGCAGAGTCTGTGTTTTTCATACATTCCTCCAGATAATCCTGTGCTTTTTGAGATGAGTCTGCATCTGGCATGTACAGAGGATTGGCCAAGGTTTGTTCCTGGGCTTCTTTATAATTGGAAAGCAGATCATTCGCGCTCTGTGGAATGGTAATTGCGCCTATCGCGCGAGTGTAGGTAAAAAAAGAGATGCCAAGCTGCTCTAATATTTTAATGGCGATGGCGCCTCCTGCTACTCTGCCGATTGTTTCTCTTCCAGAAGAACGTCCGCCGCCTCGATAGTCCCGAAAACCATATTTCTGGTCAAAGGTGTAATCTGCATGTCCTGGACGATAGTAGGAGGCAATCTCCCCATAATCTCTCGAACGCTGGTTCTCGTTAAATACAGCCAGGCTGATGGGGGTGCCAGTGGTCTGCCCCTCAAAGACGCCGGAAAGTATCTCCACCTTGTCGTCTTCTTTGCGCGGGGTAGCATATCTGGATTGTCCAGGTTTTCTTCTATTTAAAAATTTTTGTATATCCGCTTCACACAGAGAAAGTCCTGCCGGACAGCCGTCCACGACCACACCGATGCCTTTGCCATGAGATTCTCCCCAGGTGCTGATCTGAAAGTGACTGCCAAATGATGAACCTGCCATAAATAGTCCTCCTTATAGTTAAGATAAAAACAATATGCGCATGAATGCAGCAGTGTTCTGCTGCGCAAATCTATCATAACATAACAGTTTTTTTCATTCAACGAATATTCTAAAATCCATTGGATGTATATGAAGTTTATAAATTGATTGAGATTCGCAATGATCCAAGTTCACTTACAACAGAAAGGAATATGATATGTATCGATTATTAAAACAAGAAGGAAGAGCCAAGAGAGGGGAATTTCACACGGTACATGGCGTGATTCAAACGCCAGTATTTATGAATGTGGGTACCGCAGCGGCCATTAAAGGCGCAGTTTCCACCCAGGATTTACAGCAGATTGGGACACAAGTACAACTTTCTAATACCTATCATCTTCATGTGCGTCCAGGGGATGCGTTAGTCAAAAAACTGGGCGGACTGCATAAATTTATGGTCTGGGATAAGCCAATTCTCACCGATTCTGGCGGATTCCAAGTATTTTCTCTTGCGGGGCTGCGCAAAATCAAAGAGGAAGGCGTATATTTTCAGTCACACATTGATGGAAAAAAGATTTTTATGGGACCAGAAGAGAGTATGCAGATTCAGTCTAATCTCGCCTCCACCATTGCAATGGCTTTTGACGAGTGTCCTTCCAGCGTGGCAGAACGCTCCTATGTGGAGGCTTCTGTTGCTCGGACTACCCGTTGGCTCAAACGCTGCAAACAGGAAATGAATCGGCTCAATGGTCTGGAATCAACCATCAATCAAAATCAGATGTTGTTTGGAATCAACCAGGGAGCTATTTTTGATGATATTCGTATTGATCATGCAAAAGCAATCTCGGAATTGGATTTGGATGGATATGCGGTCGGAGGGCTGGCAGTGGGAGAGAGCCATGAAGAGATGTACCATATTTTAGATGTGACAGTGCCTCATCTGCCAAAAGACAAGCCTACTTATTTGATGGGCGTGGGAACGCCGGCAAATATTCTGGAAGGGGTGGAGCGGGGGATAGACTTTTTTGACTGTGTATATCCCAGCCGTAATGGAAGACATGGCCATGTTTACACCAATCAGGGAAAATTAAATCTGTTTAACCAAAAATTTGAGCTGGATGCAAAGCCCATTGAGGAGGGCTGCCAGTGTCCGGCATGTCAGCATTACAGCAGAGCGTATATTCGTCATCTTCTGAAAGCGAGAGAGATGTTAGGTATGCGTCTCTGTGTGCTTCATAATCTGTATTTTTATAATACCATGATGGAAGAGATTCGGGACGCCTTAGATCAGAATAGATTTCAATCCTATAAAGAGGAAAAGCTGTATCGGATGACGCAGGGATAATGAACAACTAGTTGCGCGCTCTGCGTGTGCAATCTATTGTGCAATAGTGCTATTTTCTATGGAAAAAATTTGTCTAAAATGTGAATTGTGTTAGCTGATTAGAGCAAGAAGTTAAAAATCACAGTGACACCGAAAAAGACAGTGATAAAATCTGTGAAGAGTACAAAAGCTGGAAAAATAACAGTAAGCTGGAAAAAAGACAGCAAGGCAAGCGGTTACAAGATTCTTTATGCTACGAATAAGAACTTTAAAAAAGCCAAAACCACAACTGTGAAATCCAATAAGACCGTGAAAAAGACCTTGAGCAAATTAAAGAGAGGCAAGACCTATTATGTAAAGGTCTGCGCATATAAGACTGTCAAAGGCAAGAAAATTGCCGGTTCTTACAGCGCTGTCAAAAAGGTCAAAGTAAAACGGTAAAAGTAGTTAATTTCTTGAAAAAAGAATAAAAAAAGAGTATATTAGATGGGAGATTAGATTCCGCCGCAAAGTTACAGGGAAACATGCTTATTACTCCGGCATTTAAAATGGCAGAGTAAAAGACCGGCAGGAACTACTCTCCCATTTTATATGTTACAGTTAAGAAACAGGAGGAAATAATATGGCAGAAAGTAAAAATTGCAGCGGTGCCGAGGGCTGCTCAAGGGAAAGCTGCGAGGGATGTCCCAGTCAGGGCAAAGCGCCTCAGAGCTTGATAGAAGAATGCAATCCTTTTTCCAGTGTCAAGAAAGTAATCGGTATAGTCAGCGGTAAGGGCGGTGTGGGCAAATCTTTTGTCACAGCTTCTTTGGCTTGTGCAATGCGTGAGAAAGGATATGAGACTGGGATTTTGGACGCAGATATCACAGGACCGTCAATTCCTAAAATGTATGGCGTACATGGACCAGCAGAAGGAACAGATATGGGGTTGTTTCCAGTGCCGGCAGCAGACGGTACAAAGATTATGTCCTTAAATCTTTTGATGGATGATGAGGAGGCTCCTGTCGTGTGGCGTGGGCCGGTCATTGCTTCTACAGTAAAACAGTTTTGGCATGATGTGTATTGGGGAGATTTGGATTATCTGTTTGTAGATATGCCTCCAGGAACTGGAGATGTGCCGCTTACTGTGTTCCAGTCGCTGCCAGTGGATGGAATTATCATAGTCACTTCCCCGCAGGAATTGGTACAATTGATTGTCAAAAAGGCCGTCAATATGGCAAATATGATGAATATCCCAGTGCTTGGACTGGTGGAAAACTATAGTTTTTTGAAATGTCCCGACTGTGGGAAGGAGATCAAGCTGTTTGGCGAGAGCAGGATTGAGGAAGTGGCGGCACAGATGGGACTTCCAGTACTTGGAAAGATGCCTTTGGATCCAGAATATGCTAAAATAGCAGATCAAGGACAGTTCCATAAAATGAGAAATCCATATCTGGAAGACGCAGTGGACAAAGTAGAAAATTTATAGAGGGTTTTGACATTGCAAAGCCTTGTGGGAAGCGGAATTGCTTGCTGCAAGGCTTATTTTTTGCAAAAAATTTGTGATAAATGCATAATTGCTTTTTTGAAAAGAACAGTATACAATACACGTACGGAAAAATTTTCCGTATCGTTTCTAACCGTTGGCACTCTCTTTGCCAACACTACAAATCTTATTTATTTCAAGATAAGAATTCATAAGAGGATTCTTAATCAATTGGCTTACCATTCGCCAATTACCAATGTAGGAAAGAATTAGAGGTTACATCAGGTGGAATTTCATGTAAGCATAAGCAGCGTCTCTGAGTGGTGAACCGTGTAATGGTCTCAGCGGCGGATAGGATATCATCAGATATGACCTCAAAAAAACTGTATGAAATTGAGAGATTTCGGCAGTCAGAAAGGGGGGAACTGATATGAAAGTGATCTTTGAGGAATACAGTGGGATTATCATCACGGCTGTGGCAATTATTGCTTTGATTGCAGTGGTGGGTTTACTGCTTACGGCCAATGGTCCAGTACACACAGCTTTTGTGGATCTGATTGACACTTTGTTCAACAAGACAAAGGTTTCTTAGACCAAGGCAGATGGGGCGGCCTGAAAGTCTTAGGCTGTCCCCAATTCCAAATAAGACAGTTTGCAAAGGTCAGATATAAGAATAATAGATATTGAGAGGAATGACAGAATGGAGGGAATAGATGAAATATGAATGGGAATTGACAGAGGAGGAATTTGGCCCCTTTTTTCCCTATATTCAGGATAAAAATGTAACTGATATTGATTATAATGGTCAAACATTATGGATTGCAGATTTAAGTAGCGGCAGATACCGGGCAGATGTGAAAGTCACTGAGGAATTTGTAGAGCGATTTACTCATAGAATTGCCAATCGGGTCAACAAACCCTTTAACCGTGCCAATAATGTACTTGAAGCTGAGACCAATGAACTTCGCATCAGTATTGTCCATGAATCGGCGGCGGTGTCTGGACGCAGTATTTGTATTCGCAAATCACTGCCCAAAGTTCGTCATACAGTGGAAAGTATACTTGACAGCGGATATTGTTCTCTAGAAATCTTAAGTCTTCTGATTAACTGTGTGAAAGCAAAGATGAATTTTGCATTTTGTGGGGAGCCAGGGGTTGGAAAGACAGAATGCGCTAAATTTTTTTCCCGCTTTATCCCCCCTAATCAGAGGGCCATTACCATTGAAGATAATCTAGAGATGCATTTTCATGAGATCAACCCCGAGAATGATTGCGTAGAACTGCAGGTCAGCAAAGAATTAAGCTATACAGACGCCATCAAATTGTGCCTAAGGCAGAATCCAAAATGGATTATTTTATCGGAGGCCCGTTCCACAGAAGTACAGTATCTCTTAGAGCAGTGGTCGACAGGGGTTTATGGATTTACTACGCTGCATTTAGATGATTTAAGAAATCTTCCAGATCGGATTATGAATATGATTGGGCGTTCCCGTGATGCAGACCGTCTTGAAAATTATATTTATGAGTTTATCAGTGTCGGGGTATTGATTCGTCAGTATGAAAATGATCAGGGAATGTTAGAGCGTTATATTGACCAGATGTGTTTCTACGATCGATTTGCAGGAAAAAATGAAATTTATCTACTGGTAGAGGACGGAAAACAAATTTCAGATGTGATTCCAGCAGATATTTTAAAAAGGATGCATCGGGCAGGGATTCAAGAGCCATTTCATTGCCCAGAAACTTGTGCCTATGAGCCGCTTGATGTGGAAGTGGTAAAGGCATACAAAGATCAGGAGAAGAAGACGGCCGCAAAGTCAGAAAAGTATTTAGAAACAGAGAAGGGGAGTTGATATGAAGAAAAAAGAACAGACAGAGGGAAGAAAGAGAGTGGGAAAATTTGAGTTATTTCATCCTGCCAATTTACAGAGACAGATTGACAGCTATGGTTATAGTTTTTCAATGGGAAAATACAGTGTAATTCTTATGGCGGCTGTGGCAGGGGCAATCGGGTGCGGAGTATTGTTTTGTCTGCATTGGTATCTGATTTTGTTGGTGGTATCTGCCTGTGCTATGGCATTGCCAAGATTGATTTTGGATGGATATAAACAGATGTATGAACATAAGCAATTTCTGGATGTCTCCGATTATATCGAACAAATGTTGTATTCTTTTCGTCTGAATCAGAAAATACTGCTTTCACTGAGAGATACGCAAACCTTATTTGCCAGTGGAAGAATGCATCAAATGATCGGAGCATCTATGGATTATATTGAACAGGGAACTTATCAAAGAGATCTGTATCGGGAAGCGCTGGAAATCATAGAACAGGCATATCCAACCAATCGCCTGTTAGCGGTACATGAATATCTGCGGACGGTAGAGAGCAATGGCGGAATCTGTGGAGATGGGATTGAGCTTCTTTTGCAGGATAAGGCTGTCTGGGCGGATAATGTGATCTTATTGCAGGAGGAGAAGCGGGCGGCGCGCACACGGGTAATTTTTTCACTGGTCGTGACAATGATGTTAGCTGTTATCTTTCATGGGGTTTATCGCTCTATGCCTTCACAATATACAATTGTCGATCACCCAGTGACACAGATAACGACGACACTGTATCTGATTTTAAATATTAAGATTTTCTGTCAGGCAAACAGGCAGCTTGCAAAGAGCTGGTTGAAAGTGGAGAATCTGGAGCAGGAGAAGATTTTTCAATATTTTCAGATGGTAAGCAGCTTTGAGGAACAAAAAGAGGGCAGAAAAAGCTTGTTTTTTGGGGGAATATTTTTAGCAGGCGCCAGTTTTGCAGGGCTTTTGGGAAATCTTATTGTGGCGTTTCCTGTGGCTGGAATGGGAATTTTTATATTGTACCAGCACAAAATTGGCTATCGTGTTGCCTATGACAAGGTGGTTCGAGAGATCAATCGGGTATTTCCAGGCTGGCTGATGGAAATGGCGCTGCTATTGCAGGGCAATAATGTGCAGGTTTCCATAGAGAAGACTATTGACCATGCGGCCGCAGTATTGCGCACAGATTTGCAGAAACTGTCAGATAATCTCAAACGGACGCCAGATGCCATAGAGCCATATCTGGAATTTCTGGGAATGTTTCAGTTATCTTCCGTACTCTCCTCTATGAAAATGCTCTATGCTATTTCTGAGTCCGGCAGCGGAGATGCACAGGCGCAGATTCGGATTTTGGTACAGCGCAACAGCAAGATGATGGACAAATCGGAGAAGCTGTCCAATGAGAAAAGTCTTGCCGGAATTAACGGGGTATTTTATCTGCCGCAGGTGACAGTATCGGTTCAGACTATGGTCAATATGGTAGTGTTTATGTTGGTATTTTTGGGACAGATGAGATTGTAGGAGGGTGATATGGGACAGGTAATTAAGACATATCTGGGACTGTTTTTTCTTTTGGTAACAGGGATGGTGGGAATTGGCGTGGTATCGGCAGGGATTCAATCCGCCAATGCCAGAAGTTATCATGCAGATGTGATCAGTGAGATTCAGTGCAGCAATTTTAATGAAACTGTGACGGAGGCCTGCAGACAGCAGGCACAGAAAGAGGGCTATCGGCTGCAGGTAAAGACAATGGCTTACGACAAGCGGGGGCATACAAAGCTGGCAGAGGTGATTTTAGATTATCAATATGCAATCCCTATCTTGAACCTGGTGACAGATCATCAAGTGCGTGGGTTTGCAAAATAAAGGAGGGAACTTGGAATGAAGCAAGTGTTGGAGGAGTTTGGAGGCGCTCTGGTCTATAGCATCGCAGGGGGAAGTATGCTGGGACTGTTTCTCTATCTTCTGGAGAAATTGCTTGGATAATTATGATAACTAGGGAGAATGCAGATGAAAATAGAAAAATGGTGAAATGCAGATGATGGGAACAGAAGCATAAAGCAGCAGGGGGAAGGTAGAAGTTGATGGGAAAAGTATTAAAAAGCAGATGGAGGAGGAACATGTGATGAGAGAAGTATTTGAGGAATATGGAAAAATGGTGATTGCGGTGATTGCAGCAGCATTATTGCTGGGGTTTACAACAATTTTTCTCACAGAGGGACAGTTTTATGAGGCAATTCAGATGTTTTCACAGAGTATCTGTTAGGGGGAAGAGATGGACAAATTGTTTCAAGAACTATCAGGATGGATTGTCACAGCGCTTGTATTTGCGGCGGTAACAGTGATTTTGGCAGGAGGTTCTCTGTTGGAAAAAGTTGGACGGCGCATGGAGGTACAAGGGGAGGATTTCTCACTTATGTCCGATTGTGAGGCGGTTGCATCTGTATGTGAGCGTAAAGAGCCAATGATTTGCTGTATAGGTAAAAGAGTGTGGGAGACAGGGGAGAGTATTTCTGTTTCTCAAATATTTGAGGCGATAGATGCGGAGGGCACAAAACTTGAGATTACAGTGATGGATATCACAGACCAGGAGGGAAATAGTGTGATTGGCTGTTATCGTGAAGATATGCAGCAAGCAGTATTTTTTGAGAAAGGAATCTATACGTTTCTGTTAAAGGCGATGGATAAAGAACGCAAAAGTTGTACAGAAAAGCGTTGTATTCTGATAGATTGCAGATAAATACAGGAGGATATATGAAATATTCAGTTTATGGTGTGGTGCTGCTGGTGCTGGCGGTTTTGACAATTGCCGGAGGAATGGTGGTCAGCGGTAAAGATGTACGGGAAAATGAGATGGATAAGGCTTTGAATACAGCGGTGGAACAGACGATGGAGCAATTGAACAAAGAAGGCAGTTATGAGATTCAGAATGTGCAGGAATTGATTGCTGATTTTCACCAGTCGCTCTTGTTGCATATCTCCTCAGACAGTGATTTCGAAGTAAAGATTCTCACTGCCGACATAGAAAAGGGAGTGTTGGATGTGGAGGTGAGACAAACATATCAAACCCTGAGAGGAACCAAGAAAGAGGCGGTGTGCAGAAAGACGGTGCTTTTGGAACAGTATTCGGATAAACAAGAGTATTGTGTGGTGGAATTTCTGGTAAATGGGACGATTTATGACAAGTATACCATCTATCCGGGCGGCTCGCTTTCTCTGCCTCCAGAACCTGAGGCGGAGGGCCGTATTTTTCAAGGATGGAATAGAATTGGCAGTCAGGGGTTGGCTTTAGATGGAATGGCTGTGGAGGAGAGCGCAGTATTTCAGGCAGTATTTTTGTAAGTTTGATCTAGATACCAGGGAAGTATTCTTTACAAAATAGGTAATTGCGAAACTCGTGTCCGAGTTCCGCAATCCTGAACAGAAACAAAGAAGAATTCACATATCATGCGAATTCTGGAATAAAAAGAAGATAACGAAGCATTTTAGGCGCACTTTAATAAACTGTAGGTATTATTAAGTTGGTAAGTCCTATGCTATGAGAGG
>CAJTIR010000033.1 GCA_910576385.1 Lachnospiraceae bacterium | reverse complement strand
ACGATCAGCAGGGATGTTGTTGGGATTGAGAAGATAAGCTGTAGTAACAGAGCCTTCAGCATTGGGAAAAGAAGATGCCTGCGGGGTCTGCCGGTGGCAGCATGAAAATGAGAAACAAAAGACATCGGAACAATTTCATCAAGGTTGATGGTTTCATCGAGTATGGAAAGATACTCATATTTATCGTTATCAAATTTATTTTGGCAATCGGTAAAAATATCTGCCAAAGAGAGTTGTTTATGTGTTATCATATAGATACGACTCCTTTACTGGTGGATATGGATAATTGTTACTGGACATTTCAATTATACCACAGACCAGTGAGGAGTTGTTTTATTTTGTAACAAAGAGAATCCCGTATTTATGCGGGTTCTGGCGTTTCGCAAACGCCTATGGGAAGCAATTGAGAAAGGAGAGAGCAAGAGATGAAGTTACCATTTAAGATGGATTTAAACGGAAAAGTGGCAGTTGTCACAGGAGCTGGAGGTGTTTTATGTTTTTCTATGGCGCAGGCGCTTGCAGAGTGCGGGGCTAAGGTGGCGCTTTTGGATTTAAATCAGGAGGCCGCAAATGAAAATGCGCAAAAGATTTGTGAGGAGGGAGGGAAAGCCAAGGGTTATCAGGCAAATGCATTGGAAAAAGAAAGCCTTCAAGCAGCGCATCAGCAGATTTTGGAAGATTTTGGGCTTTGCGATATTTTAATCAATGGCGCTGGAGGCAATCATCCGCTGGCTACTACAGATAAGGAATATTTTCAGGAAAAGGATCTTGATGAGGATGTGAAAACCTTTTTTGATTTGGCGCAGAATGGTGTGGAATTTGTGTTTAATTTGAATTTTATAGGAACATTACTTCCAACACAGGAGTTTTCAAAGGATATGATTGGGCGCAAAAACTGCAGTATCTTAAATATTTCTTCTATGAATGCCTATACACCGCTGACAAAGATTCCGGCATACAGTGGAGCCAAGGCTGCAGTCAGCAATTTTACACAGTGGCTTGCGGTGCATTTTGCCAAAGAAGGAATTCGGGTCAATGCTTTGGCGCCAGGTTTTTTTGTCACGAAACAGAATGAACGGCTTCTCTATAACAAAGATGGAAGCCCTACTGCACGTACAGGAAAAATTCTCGCTGCCACACCAATGGAACGTTTTGGCGAGGCTGAGGAACTATTGGGAAGTATGTTGTTTCTTCTTAATGAGGAAGCGGCAGGCTTTATCACTGGGGTGATACTTCCGATTGATGGGGGATTTTCCGCTTATTCTGGGGTATAAGTATGAAAAAAACAACATTTATGAATGAAGATTTTTTGCTTACTACTAAGAAAGCCAGAGAGTTATATCATACTTATGCCGAACATACGCCGATTCTGGATTATCACTGCCATATCAGCCCCAAGGAAATTGCCCAAAATCAACACTTTGAAAATATCGCGCAGATATGGCTTGCGGGCGACCATTATAAATGGCGTCAAATGCGCAGCAATGGCGTGGAGGAGTATTATATCACTGGAGAAGCATCGGATTATGAGAAATTTTGTAAGTGGGCGCAGACCTTAGAAAAGGCCGTTGGCAATCCTCTTTATCATTGGAGCCATTTGGAACTGCAGCGCTATTTTGGATATCATGGAGTCTTGGGAGCAGACAGTGCCAAAGAAGTCTGGGATCTGTGCAGCGAGCGTCTGCAGCAGGAGGAGATGAGTGCCCGCGGAATCATGCGCGCTTCTGATGTGAAACTGATCTGTACGACCGATGATCCTGTGGATGATCTGCGTTGGCATCAGGCGATTGCAGATGATAAAAGTATAGAGATTCAAGTACTTCCGGCTTGGAGGCCAGATCGTGCCATAGCTATTGAAAAACCAGATTTTATAGATTACATGCAGCAGCTTGGGCAGACGGCAGATCTGGAGATCAAGACATTCAGTGACTGGAAGATGGCGCTGAATAAGCGGATGGATTATTTTGCAAAGCTGGGCTGCCGAATCAGTGATCATGGCCTTTTGTATGTTCCCTGGTCTCTGACAAAGGAAACTGAGGTCGAGAAAATTTTTGCTGCGCGCATGTCTGAGCAAACACTTTCCGAAGAGCAGGAACAGAAATTTAAGACAGCAGCCATGTTGTGGCTGGCAGAGCAATATCAAAAACGTGGCTGGGTGATGCAGCTTCATTTTGGCGTCACCAGAAACAATAATACCCGTATGTTTGGCGAGATTGGTGCAGATACCGGATTTGACAGTATTTTTAATCAGGTTCCCCTTTCGGAGCTGTCTTCATATCTGGATGCGCTCTGTGAAAAAAATGTCTTGCCAAAAACGATTTTGTACAGCCTAAATCCAGAGGATAATGCTGCGATTGGCACCTTAATCGGCTGTTTCCAGGAGGCAGGAGCAGCAGGCAAGATCCAGCAGGGCAGCGCCTGGTGGTTTAACGATCACAAAACAGGGATGACAGAGCAGATGACCTCCCTTGCCAATCTGGGGCTTTTGGGGAATTTTATTGGTATGCTCACTGATTCCAGAAGTTTTCTCTCCTATACCAGACATGAATATTTTCGGCGGGTGCTCTGTGATTTGATCGGCGGATGGGTAGAATGCGGGGAATATCCCGATGACAATCAATTGCTGGGCAGATTGATCAAGGATATCTGCTATAACAATGCGGTGCGCTATTTTGGTTTTGATTTGGGAACGATTTAACATGATCATGCCAAAAGCCCTGTCACACGAACAGAAATAATGAGTTTCGTGTGACAGCCTTTTTTGGCGCATAAGAACAAAAAATGTGGAGAGTCAAACTTAATATTCTTTACGGCAGGCTTCCATAGCGGCCTCGTAAACAGTCTGAAATGGTACTTTACACTGTCTGGCAGCAGCAGCGACATCTTCATATTCTGGCTTGTATTTGTGGATGCCATATCCAGTGCTGATTTTGACCGTAATTTCTCCATAGACAGTGGACACTTTTCGGAACTGGGCGTCCAGGGTGCGGCGGTAACAAGGATGGATACGGATTCCACGGGTGGCTGTATGGGTCAAGATCAGACGGCTAAAGCGGCTTTCCTCTGTGACATTACAAAGTACAGTCAGCAGCAGGCCTGGCCGATTTTTTTTCATATTGATAGGAGTGGTATAGACGTCCAATGCGCCAGCTTCCCGCAGCAATGTCAAAGCATAGGAGATGGCTTCTGGTGTCATATCATCCAGACTGCAGGAAAGTTCTAAAATCTGATCCAAGCTGTGGAATTGTTCGGTATAGTGGTCTGGGCGGGTTTCCTCTTCTCTGCGAGGCATCAATGTCTCAGGGGCGAAGGGTCTTGGAAGCTGTTTGGGTGCAGGTACTGGCAGAATACTCAAAGAACCCAAGAACACGCGCACACAGTTTGCAGTTGGAAAATCTTTGCTTCCCATGCCATATCCAGTCTGTTCTACAGCCATTGGCGGCATGGGGGTAAACTGGCTGACAAAATGTTTCAACAGCGCCGCTCCGGTGGGAGTACACAATTCTCCTTCTAGTGAACCACCATAAATAGGAACATCTTTGAGAATTTCCGCAGTTGCAGGAGCAGGTACTGGCAGAATGCCATGTGCACAGCGAACGCTGCCAGAGCCTACATGAATGGGAGAGGCGATAATTTGTTCTGGATTTAAAAGTTCCAACAGGACACAACAGCCAACTACATCCATCAGGGCATCCAGTGTACCGACCTCGTGAAAGTGGATCTGAGAGAGTTCGATGTGATGAGCGATACTTTCCGCATTTCCGATTAAGGTATATACCGCTTTGGCGTGTTCTTTTACCTGGGAAGAAACAGACAAGTCATCAATCTGTGACAGCATTTCGGGATAACTGGTGTGAAAATGGGCGCCATGACCGCTGTGATCTGTCGCATGGTGTGAGTGCTCTGTGTCTGTGTGCGTATGTGTATGCTCTTCCTGGCCTAAGATTACGACATTCATTTTTGTACCCCAGATACCGCATTTTTCTGAGGCATTGGCATGTAACATAATCTGTTCAGGAAACAGTCCATTCATCGTTTTCAAAAAAGAATCTTTTTCTGCATCTGTCAAAAGTTCATAGAGTGCGCCCATCAGCATATCACCGGCAGCGCCCATGTTGCATTCAATAAAAAGTGTTTTCATAATTCGTTACCTCCTATATGATTGATCATGCTGGCAATGTAACCAGCGCCAAAACCGTTATCAATATTTACCACACTGACTCCACTGGCGCAGGAATTGAGCATTGAAAGAAGGGCAGACAGTCCCTGGAAATTAGCGCCGTAGCCCACACTTGTGGGGACCGCAATTACTGGACAGTCGCACAGGCCGCCGATTACACTGGCAAGCGCTCCTTCCATGCCAGCCACAGCGATAATTACAGAGGCCTTTGAAATGCTGTCTGCATGTGAGAGGAGCCGATGGATTCCAGCAACACCCACATCATACAGCCGTTCCACTTTATTTCCCAAAACTTCAGCAGTCAGGGCAGCTTCCTCTGCCACAGGAATATCGCTGGTTCCTCCAGTAGCTACCAGAATTGTTCCAGAAGCGGTGAGGAGTTCTCTGCGATTGACAATGCCGATATGGGAGAGTTTATCATAAGTGAGCGAAAATCGCTCAGATAGATAAGCGGCAGAGTCCTCTGAAAGCCGGGTAATGAGAATATTTTCCAGACAGCGGGAGAGCAGAGAGCGGATAATTCCTTCCATTTGCTCGGCTGTTTTGCCAGCACCATAGATCACCTCTGGCGTACCTTGGCGGATTTTACGGTGATGGTCAATTTTGGCATAGCCCAGATCTTCAAAAGGACTGATTTTTAATTCTCTGTAGGCAGTATGGATGTCTAGCGTGCCATTTTGAACTTGCTGCAGAACAGATAATATGTGCTGTGATTCCATCGTAACCTCTTTTCTGCAGAAAAATGTTTCTGCTTTCTTCCATGATATATGAATAATTATAGGATTTTTCCACAAAATAGTCAAGAAAGCAGAGGAACAGAAAGCCTATGAGGAGTAGCAGCGTCTATATGCGGTTTCTGATTTCAGTATGCCCGAAATTTTTTGAAAGATTGGTAAAAACAACAATTTTTTGAAAAATCCAAGGGGAAAAATGTTTTTTATTACAAATGGGAAATGGGGAAAAGGGTGAAAAAGACTTGTCTTAAAAAATCTTTATTGGTAAAATAACCAAATATTTAGTAAATTATTTCCAGATTTGTGCATTTTATGGGAAAAAGGGACAAACTTGAGATTTGACAAATTAAAAAAAAGGTGGCATAATTCTCCAAAGTTCAGATCAAACGCAAGGTAGAAAGGATGATTATTATGAATGAAAAAATTATTAAATTATCAGATGCAGATGAAGTATGTGATTTTGTAAGTGCTGCTGGTAAATGTGATTTTGATATAGATATTTCCTACCAGCGCATGACAATTGATGCCAAATCCATTCTCGGAGTAATGGGATTGGGAGTAGAAAAGGAACTTACAGTAAAGTATGGCGGCGAAGATCTGAGCTTTGAAAATGTACTGAGTAAATACACTGTGGCATAATATTGGAAGAATGACAGTCAAGAATACAGGAAAAGAAAAAGAGTCCGTTTGGGCTCTTTTTCTTTATTATAGGAAATTCCTTTGGATTTCCAGTGTGAGTTTTATGCAATGAGGTAAATATTAGTTATATTCGTGCAATAAGAGGAGATTTACATGGAACAGATTAAAATTTCGGTGCGCAATCTGGTAGAGTTTATTCTGCGTTCCGGTGATATTGATAACCGTTATGGACGGGCGGGACAAAAGGAAGCTATGCGGGAAGGAAGCAGGATTCACCGAAAGATTCAACAGAAAATGGGTTCTGCCTATCAGTCAGAAGTGCCCCTAAAAATAGAATTAAGACGAGAACGCTATCTACTCACGATAGAGGGGCGGGCCGATGGTGTGATCGTCGAGGAGGGGAGAGTGACAGTTGACGAGATTAAAGGAATTTATCAGGATGTCAATTTGTTGGAGGCTCCGATTGCGATACATTTAGCGCAGGCCAAATGTTATGCTTATATTCTGGCCTTGCAGCGGGAACTCTCAGAGATTTCTGTGCAGATGACTTATTGTAATTTAGATACCGAGGAAATTCGCAGATTTCAGGAGAGTTATTCTTTTGCAGAAATAGAACAGTGGTTTTTACAGGTGGCTGCTTCTTATGAAAAGTGGGCGGATTTTCAATACCAGGCCAAGAGAGAACGTGATGTTTCCATTGCCGGACTGCAGTTTCCTTTTCCCTACCGCAAGGGGCAGCGGGAATTGGCAGCAGGAGTATATCGGACTATAAGCCGTGAAAAAAATTTATTTATCCAGGCGCCAACTGGAGTTGGCAAGACGATTACAACACTGTTTCCAGCGGTGAAGGCGGTAGGAGAAGGATTGTCAGATAAAATATTTTATCTGACCGCGCGTACCGTCACCCGTACAGTGGCAAAAGAAGCGTTTGATTTATTGCGGGAACAGGGGTATCAGGGACGTGTTTTGTTGATTACTGCTAAGGAAAAACTTTGTCTGTGTGATGAGATGGACTGTAATCCGGTGCATTGTCCTTACGCAAAAGGACATTATGACAGGGTCAATGAAGCGGTATTTGATTTGCTAAATAAAACACGTGATTTGACCAGAGAGGCGTTACTTCTCCAGGCACAGCAGTTTCAGGTATGTCCGTTTGAAATGTGTCTGGATGCCTCTCTCTGGGTGGATAATGTGATCTGTGATTATAATTATGTGTTTGACCCAAATGTATACCTGAAGCGCTTTTTTTCGGAGGGGGTGAAAGGGGATTATCTGTTTTTGGTGGATGAAGCCCATAATCTGGTGGACAGAGGCAGAGATATGTACAGCGCCATGCTCTATAAGGAGGATTTTCTAAAAACGAAAAGAATTTTAAAGAATTACAGTAAGAAATGTACAATGGCCTTGGAGCGCTGTAATAAATATCTTTTACAAATGAAACGTGCTTGTGAAACATATCAAGTGTTAGATGGGATAGGAGAATTTGTCTTTGCCCTGATGCAGCTTGGTTCTGTGATCGAGGAATTTTTTCAGAAGGAAATTACTGTTCCAGAGAAAAAAGAAATTATGGAATTTTATCTCAATTTGCGGCATTTTTTGAATATTTATGATTTGGTAGATGAGAATTATGAGATCTATACAGAGCATATGCCGGATGGCGCATTTAAGATCAAACTTTACTGTGTCAATCCTGCTGTAAATCTACAAAATTGTTTGGACAAAGGCAGAACTACAATTTTTTTCTCAGCTACCTTTCTGCCAATCCAATATTATAAGAAGCTTCTCAGTACTTGTGAGGACAATTATGCGGTGTATGCTGAAACCGTGTTCGATAATAAACAGAGATTTCTGGCAGTGGCAGCGGATGTGAGCAGTAAATTTACCAGAAGGAATCAACAGGAATTTGAACGGATTGCATCCTATATTTATCAGACGGTACAGGCCAAAAAAGGAAATTATATGGTGTTTTTTCCATCCTATAAGATGATGGAGCAAGTTTGGGAGTGCTTTACAGCGAGAGAAAATGTGTTGGATGAGCTTGACTGTATCTGTCAGGAGAGCGGCATGAATGAGCTGCAGCGTGAAGCGTTTTTAGAAAAATTTTCTGGGGAGCGGGACAGATCGCTGCTTGGATTTTGTGTGATGGGAGGAATTTTTGCGGAAGGCATTGACCTCAAGCGGGAATCCTTGATTGGAGCCATTGTTGTGGGTACGGGTTTGCCCCAAATTAGCAATGAGCGCGAGATCTTAAAAGATTTCTATCAGAATAGTGAAGGCACAGGATTTGAATACGCTTTTCTCTATCCTGGCATGAATAAGGTGCTGCAGGCAGCCGGGCGCGTGATACGCACGGTGGAAGATCGAGGGGTAATTTTATTGTTGGACGAGCGGTTTCTGCGTCAGGAGTATCAGGCATTATTTCCAAGAGAGTGGGAAGGGTTTCAGAGGGTGAGGCTAGGGCAGGTGCGCAAGGCTTTAGAGCAATTTTGGAGAGAGGTGTAACATAAAAAATATTTTGAAAGGTCATTGAGAAAAACTGTTCTAATTATTTAATATTTTGTAGAAATAATTAAAAAATCCGTGCAAATTTATGGGAATTTTGTTAAGATAGAACTGTAAGGTAAAATATGGAATATTTTTAGAAAGGATCATCTGTATGAAAAGAGGAATAAAAAGATTATTTCGGGGAACTACAGCTTTCATTTTAGCTGGCAGCCTGCTTTTTCAAGGGGCAGGAAGTACAGGTCAAGTATTTGCTGCTGAAGAAAAAGCAGTATTGTTTGAGGAAGGATTTGAATCGGGCACGGTTGGCAAGTGGAGCGGCAAAGAGGGGGCAAATGTTTCTATTGAGACAGAAAATCCCAAGAGCGGCAAGTATTGTATGAAAATTTCTGGTCGGGCAATGCCGGCTTCAGGGGCAAAAATAGAGTTGGGAGATATGCTGCAGAGCAATCAGCGTCTGACAGTCTCTGCTTATGTAAGATATGCCGACGGGCCTGAGAAAAAGAAAATTCAGATCACTATGTTTTGTGATGGAAAATATTATATGTTAGGCGGCAGAGAACTGACACGGAATGAATGGGGAGAAATCTCAGGAGGTATTGTGGTTCCAAGTGATGTTGATTTATCCTCAGCTATAGTATTTTTTGAGACACCGTGGACCAGTGAGCCATCCGCCGAACAGGATCTGATGGATATCTATGTGGATGATGTAAAAGCTTCCTTGATTCCTTTTTGTGATATCAGTGATTATCCAGCTTTGAAGGAATTATACAAGGATCAGTTTCTAGTGGGGCTTGCAGTTCCAGATTTGGTTTTAAATACACCAGCATACAGTGATTTGTTTCTACAGCAGTTTAACAGTATGACAATGGAAAATGAAATGAAACCTTCCTATATTTTGGACGAAGCAGCCAGTAAGAATAATTTAAGCAAATATAAAGAACATGTGGCTTTAAATTTTAATTCTTATAAAACTGGGATGGAATATGCCAAACAACATGGAATTGCTGTGCGCGGCCATACCTTGGTATGGCATTCTCAGACACCAGAATGGTTCTTTTATGAGAATTATGACACAAAAGGACAGTTAGCGGACAGAGAGTTGATGCTAAAACGAATGGAAAATTATATCAAAGATGTAATTGAATGGACAGAGACAAATTATCCTGGTGTAATTTATGCCTGGGATGTGGTAAATGAAGCGGTAGCAGATTATTTTGGACAAGGAGCGGCGCCAATGCGCCAGGAGGACAGTCTCTGGTATCAAGTGATCGGCGAGGATTTTGCAGAAAAAGCATTTGCGTATGCAAGGAAATATACAAAATTGTATGCCAAAGACCGCGATATCAAATTGTTCTACAATGATTATAATGAATATTTTCCAGCAAAACGAGATGGAATTGTCGCTTTGTTAAAACCGATCAAGGAAGCCGGTAATATTGATGGAGTGGGGATGCAGAGTCATTTTGATACGAAACGTCCTTTGGAGGGCGATTCTGGTTATATGACGGCGGTTCGCAAATTTCGGGATGAGCTGGGACTAGAACTGCATGTTACAGAACTAGATATCGGAATTGCAGAGGGCGATACCAGAGAATCACAGGGGCAATACTATCAAGAGTTTATGGAGGCCTTGTTAAAAGAAAAAAGAGACGGAGCCAATATTACCAGTGTGACATTTTGGGGCCTAACAGATGGCCTGTCATGGCGTGCAGAGGAACAATGTCTATTGTTTGATGATGATCTAAGCAGAAAACCTGCATTTGAGGGGGTTGTAAATGCCATTGGCAATACTGGAAATGTGATGGACAGCATTAATAGTATTGGCAAGGTGGAATTGACAAAAGAGTGTAAAGCGAAGATTGAAGCGGCAAGAAGCGCTTACGATGCCCTGACAGATGCTCAGAAAGCGCTTGTACCAAATGAAGTACTCAAGCTTTTGGAGGATGCAGAGACCGAGTATCAGAGATTGGAAGAGAGCAAAATTGAAAGTGTGGTTGACAGCATTAACAGTATTGGCAAGGTGGAATTGACAAAAGAGTGTAAAGCGAAGATTGAAGCGGCAAGAAGCGCTTACGATGCCCTGACAGATGCCCAGAAAGCGCTTGTACCCAGTGAAGCACTTAAGCTTTTGGAGGATGCAGAGACCGAATATCAGAGATTGGAGGAAGAGAGCGAAACTCCCCCAATACCTCCAATAGTGGAAAAAATAGACATCCGTCAGGAATATATTTCAGCTATACCAGCACAGATTTATTCAGGAGCAGCACTGACACCGAATGTCACTGTAACTTATGAAAACAAGACCTTGGTCAAGAATGTTGATTATACTGTAAATTATAAGAATAATACAGAGATCGGCACAGCTACAATAGTGATCACAGGTACAGGCGATTACAGCGGAACCGTGGAGAAAAATTTTACCATCACGGTAAGGAAGAATCAGGTCTATGTGGTAGGAAATTATAAGTATAAGATTACCAATGCCAAGACCGATGGCAAAGGTAAGGTTATGCTTACTGGCGCCAAGAATAAAGCGCAAAAAAAGAAATTAAAGAAAATCAATGTGGCAGCCGCTGTTGAGATTGGCGGCAAGAGTTTTAAGGTGACAGCCATTGGGGACGCAGCATTTAAAGGCTTTACAAAAGCCACCAAGATCGTAGTTGGGAAAAATGTGACAACGATTGGAAGTTCAGCGTTTTTGGGTTGTACAAGAGCTAAGAGTATCGTAGTCGGAGAGAATGTGACAACAATTGGAAGTTCAGCATTTTCAGGCTGTACGAAAGTGGTAAGTGCAACGGTTGGAAATAAAGTCACTAAGATTGGAGCAAAAGCATTTTATAAGTGCAAGAATTTAAAGAAGATTGTGATTAAGGGCAGCAAGCTGAAATCCATTGGAAAGAATGCGATTAAGGGAATTAATAAGAAAGCAGTGATTAAGTGTCCCAAAAAGATGGTTAAGAAGTATAAAAAATTGTGGAAGACATCTACTGGATATAAAAAGACGATGAAGATTAATTCTTAATACATGAAATAGATGATCACCCTCATAAAAATAAATATTCATCTCTTTTCAAATCGCAGCAAAGCCTCCAGAACCCTCATGAATGAAGGTTTTGGAGGCTTTGTTTTATCGTTATATATAAAAGGATAAGTAATGATGGAAAGATCTAAGAAAAATTATGGAGTGGTTGGTCCTGGATATTTATCAGTGCCAAACATATACTGCATTAAACGTTCTGCATCCTTAGGATCATAAGCTACTAATTCCATTTCACTGATCATGGATTCATCTGTAAATAAGTTAGTGACAGTAATGTACTTGGTGAGCTGAGATTTGAGATTCAGACGGTCTCCCTCTTTTGATACCAACTCTACGGTACCATTACATTGGTCGATAACTTTAAAAAATTCCTCTGTGTTCTTAATGTTATAAAGTTTCATAAAGATCAGACTCCTTTCATTGTTATGCTTCCATTTCTGGAAGAAGTTTTAAAAATTCCTTGGTGGATAGAGATACCAATAATGAGGGATTGACGGCAGCAACGATCTTCCGTCTTGGTATCTGTTCCTTTGTCTTAAGGATATACAAGTTACTGGAATCTCTGCTCAGGCAGTAATCAGGGATAAAAGCAATTCCAAGCCCAATTCTGGCAAGGTCAATCAGAAGATCATTGCTGCTTAATTCTACTTCTGGCACCAGCTCTAATTGATTCTGTAAAAACAAATGATGCAGAAATTCACTGGTAGTGCTTTTGCGATCCAGCATTAAAATAGGATATTGCCTTAGTTTTGCTAGTGGGATTTCCTGCTGCTGCAAGTCAAAGCAGGCAGGATTGGCAATAAATACATCATGAAAAGAAGCAACTGTCTTCTGGATGTATGAGCTGTCCAGACGGGAATTGGGGTAGTTGGTGATTACTAGATCTACTTTTCCCTGGGACAACAGATCTACACAATTTAAAGAGGTTGCATTTGTCACCTTGATCGGAACATTTGGAAATTGTTTATGAAACTGTTCCAGATAAGGGACTAAAAAATAACGGCAGATCGTGTCGCTGGCTCCAATATGAAGCTGCCCCAATCCCAGTGCATTTGAATCTAGGAGATGATTTTCTCCCCGTTGAATCAAATGGATGGCCGGCTCAATATGCTTGAGAAGGATACTTCCCGCAGGGGTGAGCTGTACTTTTTTGGTACTGCGGATAAATAACGGCTGTCCGAGCTTCTTTTCCAGAGCCTTAATGGACTGGCTCACCGCAGACTGGGAAATAAACAATTTTTTTGACGCCTCTGAGAAGTTCAGGGAGACTGCCACATAATAGAAGACCTTGTACAGTTCATAATTGATGTCCATTCATGCCTCCGTTATCTTTTGACTTATAATGTAGATCTAACATAATTATAAGGAGGGATTATAATTATGTCAATGGAGAAACTTACAGAAATTCCCTTCGATCTTTATGTAGACTTATTCAATTGTTACAGATGAAACAAGTATTATAGTACATTAGTAATACATAGGACTGGAAAAGAAGGTCGTAATATTGCGCGGTTTTGACAATAGTGATACAATGATATTCAACTAACAGTATTCAAAAGAAGTGTCTGCAGTGAGGAGGATGTGAGTGAAAAAAATTGCGTTATTGATGGATGGCTGGAAACGGTATTTCACCTTTGCATGGCCTGCCGGACTTTTGCAGCGGTTTCATGAGACGAAGGAGCAGGTGACTCTCTATATATTTAACAGCTCCGGCAACTGGAGCAGAGATCAGAAATATAATCAGGGAGAATACAATATTTTTCAGCTTCCTGATTTGGGGGAATTTGACGGAATTATCTTGGATTTGAATAATGTGGAGATTAGCTCAGTAATCAGACAGGCGGTCACGCGGGCCAAAGAGTCAAAAGTACCAGTTATTTCTATTGGAAGTGAGCGAGAAGATTTTTATTATGTAGGAATTCATAATCAGAAGGCAATGGCAGGGATTGTGGAACATTTAGTGACAGAACATGGCTGTCAGAAGTTTTGGTTTGTGATGGGGCCTGAGGATAATTATGAAAATGCGAAGCGCGTGCAGGGAATCCGTGCTTGTCTGGACAAATATAAAATTGTCTGGCAGGAATCGGATTTCTATTATCAGAATTATGAGTTTCAATGCGGAGTCAATGGATTTCAGCATTTCTTGAAATCAGGAAGGCCGCTCCCAGACGCCATAGTCTGTGCCAATGACAATATTGCGGTCGGGGTCTGTGAGGAGGCGGCGAAAGCAGGCTTCCATGCGCCGGATGATTTTCGGATCACTGGTTTTGACAATTTTGACAAGGCTGCCTTTTACACGCCCAGAATTACCACGGTCAGCCATGTGCGCGAGGAAGTGGGCTATCGCTGTGCGGAATTATTTTTGCAGCTTTGGAGGGGAGAAACTATTTCCACATGTCATCACACAGAGGTAGAGTATAAATTCTGGGAGAGCTGCGGCTGCGGCAATGGGCATCAGCGTCAGGAACGTGATTATCTGAAAGGACAGATTATCTATCAGATTGAGACAGATGCATTTATGGAGGATGTTTTATCTTTGGAATATGAGCTATTGAAATGTAACACGTTTGCACAAATGATAGATTGTATTCCCAAATGTCTGCCCTCCATGAAATGTGACGCCATGTATCTGGTACTGGATCCAAGGTTAAATGATTATAAAAATAACATGGCAAATCCAGAATTGGTTTCGCTGGATGAGGAAGAATATTTTGTACATGGTTATCCTGAGGAAATGAATCTAGAATTTTCCTATGAGAAACCAGATATTTTGCCATTGGGAACTGGACAGGCAACATTTTCTGAGATTGACAAGGGAAAAGACATTAGGCAAAAGATTCACGGGATTTTTCCTACCTTTGATTGTCAAGAAGCGGGCGCAAATCTGCTGTTTTTGCCGTTGCATTTTAGGGAGTGGACGGTCGGCTACCTTGTCATCCGCAATGCAGTTTATCTGATGGAAAAACAGTATTTACACCATGTGATGGGAGCTTTGACCAAGGCAATGGAAAATCTTCACAGACAGGAGAAGTTAGAGTGGATGAATCAGCGGCTTTCCGTCCTATATGTGCGCGATACGCTTACGGGTATGTATAATCGTATGGGCTACCGCAGATTTGCAGAGAAATTGTTTGCAGATCATGAGCGTGAGAAAAATCTGCTGATTTTATTTATTGACTTAGATCGCTTAAAATATATCAATGATACTTTTGGGCATGATATTGGGGATCTTGCCATTCGTGCGGCAGCAGATGCTATTACCAGTACTTTGGGGGAGGAAGCGATTCCAGTACGGCTCGGGGGAGATGAATTTTTGGTGATTCAAGAAGAAATGCCAGAGGAAGAAATTTTTGTTATGCTTCGGACAATTCGTAAGAAGGTGGCACGTAGTGGCGAGCGAATCGGAATCTGTCAATTGAGCATCAGTGCCGGGTATGTGATTACAGACCAGGATTCTGAAAAGAAATTGGAAGATTATGTAAATGAGGCGGATGAAATTATGTACCAGGAAAAGAATGAAAAGAAGGCAGCCAGAAGATAAATAAGTATTACTTATGAGAGCGGTTAAATATATTAATTATACTAATTAAAATTTCTGTCATATAATAGAAGATAGAATCTGTTAGGGGCAGATTAGATGAAACAAATATGTAATTATCCAATACGCTATGTCACAGATGAGCCAGCATTTTGGTCTGTGGCAATAGGGATGATCACCCTCATGGAAATAGTTACATATACGCACAAACAAAAGATCACAGGAGGTAGCTATGAGTAATGTAAGACGAATTTTTGTGGAGAAAAAGCCGGCATTTGCGATCCAGGCAAAGGAACTGCAGACAGAAATTAGGAGTTATCTGGGAATACAGACAGTGACTGGCGTGCGGGTGCTGACCCGTTATGATGTGGAGCATATTTCAGATCAGACTTACCAAAAAGCATTGAAGACTGTGTTTTCAGAGCCGCCAGTGGATGAGGTCTATGAGGAGAGCTTTGACGCAAAAGGCGGCAAAGTTTTTAGCGTGGAGTATCTGCCGGGACAATATGATCAAAGAGCAGATTCCGCGCAGCAGTGTGTAAAACTGTTAAATGAGGAGGAAGAACCGATTATCCGTTCAGCCGCCACATATGTAATTGAGGGGGATGTAGATCAGGCACAACTTGAGGCAATCAAGACGCATTGTATTAATCCGGTGGATTCTAGGGAGACAGGGCTTGATAAACCAAAGACTTTGGTGGATGAATTTGATGAACCAGAGGATGTAAAGATTTTTGATGGTTTCCAGGAAATGCCAGAGGAAGAATTGCATACATTATATGATTCTTTGGGACTGGCTATGACTTACAAGGATTTTTTGCATATTCAGAATTATTTTAAAGAAGAGGAAAAACGCGATCCTTCCATGACAGAGATCAGGGTATTGGACACATATTGGTCTGACCATTGCCGTCATACGACATTTTCAACCGAATTAAAGGAGGTCTCCTTTGAGGAAGGATATTATCGTCAGCCAATTGAGGAGACTTATCAGGATTATCTGAAATCTTATCAAGAGATTTACAAAGGACGAGACGATAAATTTGTATGTTTAATGGATTTGGCATTGATGGCTATGAAACGGCTGAAAAAAGAAGGTAAGCTTGATGACCAGGAAGAGTCAGAGGAGATCAATGCCTGTTCCATTGTAGTTCCGGTGGAAGTAGATGGACAGACAGAGGAATGGTTAGTGAATTTTAAAAATGAGACACATAATCATCCTACTGAGATAGAGCCTTTCGGTGGAGCGGCCACTTGTCTGGGCGGAGCTATTCGCGACCCGCTGTCTGGCCGTACGTATGTCTACCAGGCAATGCGTGTCACAGGGGCAGCAGATCCCACAGTTTCTGTGAAAGAGACTTTGGAGGGAAAACTTCCCCAGAAAAAACTGGTGCGTGGTGCAGCGCAGGGTTATAGTTCCTACGGCAATCAGATTGGACTTGCCACAGGTTATGTAAAGGAAATTTATCATCCAGATTATGTGGCAAAGCGTATGGAGATTGGCGCAGTGATGGGAGCTGCTCCCAGACGTGCGGTACAGCGGCTTACCTCGGATCCAGGAGATATTATTATTTTGCTTGGAGGGCGCACTGGACGCGATGGAATCGGCGGCGCTACTGGAAGCTCCAAGGCGCACAATACAGAGTCAACGGCGGTATGCGGTGCAGAGGTACAAAAGGGAAATCCGCCCACAGAGCGGAAGATTCAGAGGTTATTCCGCCGCGAGGAAGTGGCACATATTATTAAGAAATGTAATGATTTTGGCGCTGGCGGCGTGTCTGTAGCAATCGGAGAGTTAGCGCCTGGGCTGCGGGTACAGCTTGACAAAGTACCAAAAAAATATGCCGGACTGGATGGTACAGAGATTGCCATTTCTGAGTCTCAGGAGCGTATGGCGGTAGTGATTGCTCCACAGGATGTGCAGCAGTTTCTTGCCTATGCAAAAGAAGAAAATTTGGAGGCGGTTGAAGTTGCAGTAGTTACAGAGGAGCCAAGGCTGGTGCTGGAGTGGAGAGGAAAGGAAATTGTCAATATTTCCAGAGCTTTTCTTGATACCAATGGCGCCCATCAGGAAACTACTGTGACCGTAGATTTACCAATAAAAGAAGAAAACTTTTTTGAAAAGCTGGAGATTTCTAAAGTATCTCAGGCCCTGGAGACAGGCGATGTCAAGGCCGCATGGCTGGCTACGCTTGCGGATTTAAATGTCTGCTCTCAGAAAGGCTTGGTAGAAATGTTTGATGGTTCCATCGGCGCAGGCAGTGTCTTTATGCCCTTCGGTGGGAAATATCAGTTGACAGAGACACAGAGTATGGTGGCAAAACTTCCAGTTGCAGAGGGAAAATGTGATGCTGTCACCATGATGGCGTATGGTTTTGATCCCTATCTCTCTTCCTGGAGCCCTTATCATGGGGCGGTCTATGCTGTGTTGGAGTCTATGGCCAGGATTGTGGCAGCAGGCGGTGATTATAAGAAGATCCGCTTTACCTTCCAAGAATATTTCCGCAGGATGAGCGAAGAGCCGAGCCGCTGGAGTCAGCCGTTTGCAGCGTTGTTGGGTGCTTACCGTGCACAGGTTGAGTTTGGGCTGCCCTCCATTGGCGGAAAGGATTCCATGTCAGGGACGTTCAATGAGATTGATGTTCCGCCGACTCTGGTATCATTCGCTGTGGATGTGGCCAAAGAGCAGGATATTATCACGCCAGAATTAAAACAGGCGGGCAATAAGCTGATGATCTTTAAGATTGCAAAGGATTCCTATGATCTTCCTGTTTATGGGCAGGTGATGAAATTGTACGATGCTATTCATGAATTAATTCAGAAAAAGGCGATTGTCTCTGCTTATGCCCTGGATGGAAAGGGAATCGCGGCGGCTGTCAGTAAGATGGCATTTGGTAATAAATTGGGGGTTATCTTAGAGCGTGATATCTGTCAAGATTGTCTGTTTGCTCCGCATTTTGGAAAACTGATTGCAGAGGTTCCTGAGAATCAAGTTACCTTAGTGGAGAAAACCATTGCTGCGGCTATGGAAGCATATATGAAAGACGCTGCCAATAACAGCGGCTGTGGCGATCAGTCATATTGCAGAGTGATTGGTGAGGTCAGCAAGGAACAGAAATTTGTATATGGCACGATGGAACTTTCCATTGAAGAGGCACTGAGGGCATGGACGGGAACTTTGGAAAAGGTATTCCCAACGATTGCCGCAGCGGGCAAAGAGGAAGTTTCCAGTGAATTATTCCAGGCAGAAAATGTATATCTGTGCAAACATAAAGTGGCAAAGCCAAAGGTATTTATTCCAGTATTTCCAGGAACAAACTGTGAATATGACAGTGCCAAAGCATTTGAGCGCGCTGGGGCTGAACCGATCGTGAAAGTATTTAAAAATCTCAGTGCAGAGGATATCAGGGATTCTGTTGATGTGTTTGTCAAGGCTATTGATCAGTCTCAGATTATTATGTTCCCAGGCGGTTTTTCAGCGGGGGATGAGCCAGAGGGAAGTGCAAAATTCTTTGCCACTGCTTTCCGCAATCAGAAGATTGCAGAGGCTCTGCAGCGGCTGCTGACACAGCGGGATGGTCTGATGCTGGGAATATGTAATGGTTTCCAGGCGCTGATTAAATTGGGATTAGTGCCTTACGGCGAAATTCGTCAGCAAAACGCAGATTCTCCTACTTTGACATACAATACAATTGGACGGCATATTTCCAAGATGGTATATACAAAGGTTGTCACCAATAAATCTCCGTGGCTGGCACAGGCAGAGTTGGGAAAGACTTATTGTAATCCTGCTTCTCATGGGGAAGGCCGTTTTGTGGCGCCGAAGGAATGGCTGGAGCGGCTTTTTGCCAATGGCCAGGTGGCGACGCAGTATGTCAATGAACAGGGACAGCCGACTATGGATGAGGAGTGGAATATCAATGGCTCTTATATGGCCATTGAGGGTATTACCAGCCCAGATGGACGTGTATTAGGTAAGATGGCGCACTCAGAACGACGTGGAGAAAGTGTGGCAATCAATATCTACGGCGAACAGGATATGAAGCTGTTCGAAAGTGGTGTAGCGTATTTTAAATAGTTGTAAATGATTATTGGAGGAACGCATATGGGAAAGAAAATATTAGCGATGCTCTTAGCTGGTTTGATGGTCTTAGAGACTGGAACTATGCAGGTGAAGGCAACGGGGACGCAACCAGTCTTAGAGTACAGCAGTACAGAGGAGAGTATGGATAAGGAGATTTTAGAGCCTCAAAAAGCAAAAGGGAATGCGATTGAGGAGGTTTTAGAACCCCAGAAAGTAGAGACAGGAGAGGAGACGAAAGAGATCCAGACATCAGAAACGATTGACCAGGCGGCAGTGTCGCCTGGGGATGGAGTGGAAAGTCAGGTAAAGCCTGGGGATGTGTGGAGTGAATATGAGTATTGGGATCATACCATTGATGATCTGGAAGAAGGAGATTTATTTAACCGGTCATATGACGTTTATGTGGTGGATGTAACACAAGCGCAAAAAATATTATTTTCTGCTAAATTTACTTTAGACAAAGCAGTATCAGATCAGGAAAAAACAACGGTGGAGGCTGCAATTTATCGTTTGCAGCCGAAACAAGAGAATGAGATGTATGAGGTGGGAGAGAAGGTATGGAATACTCAAGTTCAGGTGGGACAGGAAGAAGTTCATTTGGATAGGGAACTTACTTTACCCAAAGGCTGTTATGGGATTGTGATCGAGAATCTGGAGGAAGATACCGTACTGAATTATAATTTTTGGACGGACGATTTATCGCCCGTTGAAGACAGGGAGGGATTGGTAAACCCTGGAAATACATTGGACAGTTATGATTACGCAGCTTACAAGATTGGATCTCGGGAGATAGAAACAGTATCTGAAAGAGATTTTGATGCCTATGTTGTAAATATATTATCGCAGAAAAAAATATCTTTTTCTTCAAAGTTTGCATTAGATCAAATTGTAAGTCAAAGAAAATCTACGATAAAAGTTGCTATCTACCGTCTGCAAGCCAAAGGTAATTATGATTATGATTATAAAGTTGGAGAGGAAGTGTGGAAAGAGCAGGCAGAAATAATAATTGGGAATGAGATTAGTTTTAATAAGGAGCTTATGCTGACCAAAGGATTATATGGGATTGTGATTGAGAATTTACATAAAAATACAAAACTTGATTATGAATTTAGCACCAAGGATATCAGTTCCTTTGTAGAACAGATTTCGATACCAAAGCAGCTCTATCTAAAGCCTGGGAAAACGGCAAAAATTCCTGTTACGGGTATCAAACCGGAGGGAGCGATCAAAGAAATTACCTGGTCTTCTTCTAATAAGGAAGTTGCCACCGTAAACAGTGCCGGAGAAGTAACGGCTAAAAAAGCGGGCGCTTGTAAAATCACGGCAAAGTTGAAAAACGGCAAGGAATATTATTGTAAGGTGTATGTGGAAGATCCCACATTGTCAAAAAAAGGTCTGCGTATGATAAAGGGGGAGACATATACTCTTAAGGCAAAATATGCCTATCATCCAGTCACATGGAAAAGTAAGGATCCTAAGATTGCAAAGGTTGACAAGAATGGAAAAGTAACAGCCAAAAAACAGGGTACAACATATATTTGGGCTTATATGGGCAGCAAAAGGATGCAGTGTAAGGTGGTTGTGGAAGAACCGAAACTCAGTAAGAAAACCTTAAAGATTGGACAGGGCGGAAGCACAGAACTGTATCTAAAAGGGACAAAACGTAAGCCCAAATGGTCTACCAGCAACAAAAAAATTGTCACTGTAAAAAATGGCAGGATTACTGCAAAGAAGAAAGGTAAAGCAAGTATTACCGCAAGCATAGGTAAAAAGAAATATACTTGCAAGATAACAGTAGGAGAATGCAAACTTAAAAATACTTCTCTGAAGGTGGCAGTAAAAGGAAGAACAAGCGTTGGGACCCGCAAAAAAGAGAAAAAGATAAAATGGTCCAGCAGCGCGCCGAAAATCGCTGCAGTAAAAAATGGTGTGGTGGTTGGAAAGAAAAAGGGCCAGGCAGTGATTAAGGCGAAAATAGGCGATGTGACCTATAGCTGCAAGGTGAAAGTGGAAAATCCTAAGATAAACTATAAATCCATGACCTTGGAACGCAATAGAAGCTATACTTTGAGGATGAACGATACCACTATGAGAGCAACATGGAGTTCTTCTGACAGCAATATTGCCACCGTAGATGCAAGTGGATTAGTTACTGGAAGAAACAGAGGCAGTGTTGTGATTACAGCCGCTATTGGGGGAAGAAATATTACCTGCAAGGTTACAGTGCGGGGAGAGCGGCCAAATTTTTCTGTGCAAATAAAGAATCAATCTGATTACTATTATAGTGTAGGTTTGATTCGAGTGAATAATAGAGGTTCACAGCCAATGCGAATTTGTCGAGAGAATTTTATGCTCAACAATGGCCGTTATTCTGCTTTTAGCCGTAGTCTCAATATGATTAGCCTGGCAGATGCTGTGGCAGAAGAACCTAAGATTACGCCAATCCCTTATGTAGATATTGCACCGGCACAGCAAGGAACCATCGCTTTTGCAGTGAATGGTTCACCTTCCTATTATGTACCTTCCTCTATTATTCAGTTTGAAATGATCTATGATGGGGAGCGGTATCGTGTTTCTGTAGGTCTGCGGCATGGTTTGACATTTTATCGGTATTAGGGGATTAGGAAAGTCAATTATCCCATTACTCTGACCGAGTAGACAAAAAAATATCGGCCATACAAGATATAATGTATGGCCGATATTTTGTTTATGTCTTATTTCCATTTGATTGTATAATATCCTGAAGAAGTCTTATTGAGCGGTTCTACTTTAATGTAGTAAGTACCAGGATTTAATCCAGATTTTTGACCAGTAACAGTGTTTCTCATATAATATTGGTCTTTATCAGAGGGAAGGATTAAGTTCGCCCAATCATATTCCCCTGCGATTAAAGGCTGTCCATTACTTTTACATACAGTATATTTAATACCATTAATACAGTAAATTTTACCATCATTGCCCAATACAGCGCCATTTGTTTTTGCAGTATAGTAGAAGTTTAAGATCTGTTTTTTGGTCAATTTTACCTTGTACCAGTCAGCTGCTTTGCTGCCAGCGATAATTACACCTTTGATGGTCTTATTTTTGCCTAAACTTTTTGCATTTGTGCGCTTGGTACCGGCGTTCTTTTTTACAGAAACAACAGTGGAGTTAATCTTAACGCCCCCTTTGCTCTTTACTTTAAAATAGTAGGTACTTCCTTTTTTAACGCCATAAGTTCTTGTCTTCTGATAAGGTTTTCCAAGAGTATCATAGAATTCGTCTTTCTTGCCCAGAGCCTTTTTCTTACTGTTGCAGAAAGTAACAAATCCATAAGTATCATAAATATTGGAAGCATTGGAGAATGTCAGGGTAATATACCCTGTCACCTTGGATTTGAATTTGATTACAGTTTCTTTACCACTCTCATAATAGGAGTTGGCGTCTGTGATTTTTACATTGCTTTTGCCCGAACCCTTAAAACTGGGGGCAGCGGCTTCTGCCTTCTGCGGTACTGCTACAGAGAATACGGAAACCATCATGACTGCTGCAAGCATAAAGCTCACAATTTTGTGAAATCGTTTTTTGTTTTCTGTTTTCATAACACATGTCCTTTCTTTATAAATATAGTGTCGAAATTATTTACTATATTAATTTAACACCAGGATATGGTTATGTCAATGTCGATTTTACCTTTTTGTGAAATTTTTGTGAATTCGGCCAAGTATGTGAACCCTACACAGAAAATATTTCTGGCAGCCATTTTATAAGCGTTGCAGAGACCCCATGTTCGTCATTACTTTTGGTGATATCATCGGCCATTTTTCGTATGTCTTCTGGGGCATTGGCCATCGCCACACCCAGTCCGGCTATTTTAAGAATATCCAGATCATTTTCACTATCGCCACAGGCAATTGTTTGATCAATAGGAATATCCAAATGTTTGCATAAGAAAGAGAGTCCTTTTGCCTTTGAAACGCCGGTTTTGGTAAATTCAAGATTTCCATATCCTCCCGAGAGGTAGGAAATTTGCGGATAGCGATCTAAGATAGCGATCGTTTTTACACGTTCTGGATATGTGCCATCCTCTGCCTGTGGGAAATTCAAAGTTAGCTTTTGGACATCTGACTGTTGTTCGCGCAGGAACGCTGGCAGATCTGGCACCGAGGTGCGTGTGGAGATCATATATTCCCTTAAAGCTGCTGGGAGGGAATCAATGTTTTTTATAATTTCCAAGCATTGAGACGGCATGTAGGCGTCTCCGTGAATAAATAAGTTGATATGAATGTTAAGGTTTAATAGTTCCTCAACAATATCTGCAGCCAGGGAAGCTGGCATTCCGGTTTCCAGCAGACATTCTCTCTCTGGTATTTTGTATACAGCAGCGCCATTGACAGTGATAGCATAACTAATGCCAAGTTCTTTCATAAGTTCTAATGGCAGCCCTGTGTATGGCCTACCTGTGGAAATTACAAACTGAATGCCATGTGCAGCAGCGCGGCGAATAGCGGTTTTATTTTCATGGGAAACCTGGCTTTGGGAATTAAAAAGTGTACCGTCCAGATCAAGTGCAACAAGTTGATAGTTAGTTTTGGTATGCATGATAAAGTCCTCCATAAATATAGTTTATCCCAGAATTTATGGGAAAATTCTACTAACAATTGTAGAGGTAAAGTCTTGTAAATTCAAGTTTTTTCCAGTAAAATAATAAAATAGAACATCGCATGAAGAGCGAAAAATTTCTTGTTTCAAATTTTTAGTATGCACAACAACTTGGTTTACTAAATTTTATTGCAGCTAAGGAGGATAAAATGAAATGAATGGCGATCAATTTATGTGGCAGGAGAGGTTTAATATCGGCGTAGAGGTGATTGACAGGGAGCATAAAAAACTGTTTAGCATTCTTAGAAAACTGCTTGCTTTCAGTAAAGATGCCGAAAAAAAACAGTGGGTATGTCAGGAGGGGATAAAATATTTTCAAGAACATGCCATGAAGCATTTTGCAGAAGAAGAAGTTTATATGGCCTCAATTGGTTATCATGGATATGATATGCACAGACGGCTTCACGACACTTTTCGCAAAAAAACACTTCCAGAAATTCAAAAGGAATTGGAGCAGACAAATTATTCTGATGATGCAGTGGAGCATTTTCTAGGGGTTTGTGCAGGCTGGCTGATCGGACATACCCTGACTGAAGACCGTGCAATTACTGGCAAAGCTTTGAGCAAATGGGTGGGGTTGTTACCAGAAGAAGAGCAGTCAGCGATGAAGAAGGTTATCATTGAACTGTTGTATGAGCTGTTTCGTTTAAATGCACGATTGATCAGTGAGAGTTATGGTGGGGAGAAATTTGGAAAAGGAATCTATTATCGTTTAGTTTATGGTTCCAAAGAAGGGGAGACCTGGGAGATTTTTCTAGTTTTTGAGGAGAGACTGCTGATTAGTACCCTTGATGGAATTTTGGGGTCTGATGCAGATAAATTGGACGTTATGATGATGAATATGACCAGATATACTGCACAGCAGTTTATGGAGCGTATCAAGGCGCATATTCCATCGGCAGAATTACTCGAGGTGAAGGAGGAAAATCTGCTTACATATGAACAATTCCAAAAAGCATTTGGAAGATATACCCCACAGATAAGTTTACTGTTTGACACAGGAGAAGGATATTTTGCCTATTGTGTGATGGCGCCACATTTACTTAAGGAGATGAAGGGGACTTCCATTAAAGCAGATAATGCAGTAGATCAGATTAAAAAATATCTTAAAAATAATGATACAATCAAAAAGAAGAAAGTGCTTGTGGTGGATGATTCCATTGTTGTACGTCAGGCGATGAAGGAACTGTTGTCGAAAGATTATGAGGTTGTGCTGGCAGAATCTGGATTATCTGCGATTCGATGTATGATTCTGGATAAACCGGATTTGGTTTTGCTGGATTATGAGATGCCAGTCTGCAATGGCAGACAGGTATTGGAAATGATTCGCGCAGAGAAGGAGCTTGCAGATATATCGGTGATTTTTTTGACCAATACTGTGGATAAAGAGAGTGTGTCCAAGGTCGTATCTTTAAAACCGACCGACTATCTGGTTAAAACGTTAAAGCCTGAAGATATTAAGAAGAATATTGATAAATTTTTTCAAAAGCAAAAAAAATGATTGTGAAATCAGTTTCGCATATGCCAAATTGATGGCTGAAAAATAAAACAGTTCAGCTCATCGCCAAGATGATACCCTCATTCATGCAAGCATGACTCGTCTATCATACTGGCGATGGCTGGGAAGAAGAACAGTTCAGCCCGCGCCCATGAAAAAAGCCACAGACCGCCTGCAAAGCAGGCATCCGCTGCCCAAGCAGCTCCTGTCTGAGGCTGAATGGGCGCTCTGCTCATCGCCAAAATGATACCCTCATCCATGCAAGCATGACTCGTCTATCATACTGGCGATGGCTGGGAAGAAGAACAGTTCAGCCCGCGCCCATGAAAAAAGCCACAGACCGCCTGCAAAGCAGGCATCCGCTGCCCAAGCAGCTCCTGTCTGAGGCTGAATGGGCGCTCTGCTCATCGCCAAAATGATACCCTCATCCATGCAAGCATGACTCGTCTATCATACTGGCGATGGCTGAACTGTTATAAAACAAAAAAAATTTAAAAAAGGTATTGACATTTTCTATAAAATGGTAGTATAATGGTCAAGCAGTCAAGGAAAATACAAATGAGAATAGTGATTGCGAAACGTAAAGAATGGGATCTTAGCTCAGCTGGGAGAGCATCTGCCTTACAAGCAGAGGGTCACAGGTTCGAGCCCTGTAGGTCCCATCGGTATAAGAAGTTTTATAGAGTTTCTTATATCATTTGGTTATCATACAGATGACTTTACGTTTTTATGGCGGAATAGCTCAGTTGGCGAGAGCACACGGTTCATACCCGTGGTGTCGTGGGTTCGACTCCCTCTTCCGCTATGATGCGAATCCTGAGAGCCTGGGGAATGGGTTTTCAGGATTTTTTCTTTATCCTATGGGAAATTCTTTCAGATTTTCGATAAGATAAAAAACAGTGATCGCAGGGTCTTTCTTCACTTCGTTTCGGTCGTTGTTTAACAAGTGCCACCGGCGCTTAGCAGCCCAGCGAAGCAAGGGTACCGCGGCGAAAATCAATATGTCGCGAAAGCGATCCGCCGCAGGCGAAGAATCCTGCAAAGCAGGATTCTTTAATCTTATTTCGGAAAGTCTATAGAATTTTCCAAAATAAATGGGTTTATGATTCACCTTCTGCCACAATTTGCTCTAGAACATTGATTAGATCTTGAAGAGTGTTCAAGTGTACATTGCGTTCTAGAATACAGTTTTTTAGATCCAATGATAATGTTTCAAATTTATCCCGCAAAGCGGGAGCTACATAGGATGCCATAATATCACCTCGCTTCCTTAAAGTATGTGTAGGAAACAACAAAATAATACATGTGTTGCAAATATGGTTTCTAGAGGAAGGGAAAGTATGATTTAAAATATAAATGATTGGCCGGGAAAGGGGCAATAATGATGAAAGATGAGAATAAATATGCGTTATTGATTGATGCAGAAAATGTTTCTTCAAAATATATTGAAATTGTTACAAAAGAAGCTCAGACATTAGGAAATGTGACGATTCGCCGTATTTATGGAGACTGGACTGCCAGCTCTAAAAATTCCTGGAAGGATTCTCTTTTGGAAAATTCTCTTTCACCCATTCAGCAATACAGTTATACTGTGGGAAAAAATTCTTCTGATTCGGCAATGATTATTGATGCAATGGATATTTTATATGCCAACAATGTGGATGGATTTATCATTGTGTCTTCAGACAGCGATTTTACTAGGCTGGCTATGAGGCTGCGGGAGGCTGGCAAGCGCGTGGTGGGAATGGGGGAGAGCAAAACACCAACGCCATTTGTAAGAGCATGTGAACAGTTTAAAACTTTGGATGTATTGTATAAAAATCATCATACAGAACAGAAAAATAATTATCCTGAACGTATCCGAAAGCAAAACATCAAATGTATAACACCAGAAAAAGCTTTACTAAAGGATATTCAGCCCAAAGATGCCCAGCCTATTACCAATTTGCGTGCGATTAAAGCTACTGTTATTTCGCTGCTGGAAGAAAATTCAGATGAGGACGGTTGGATGTATCTGTCCGAATTGGGGAATATGATTCAGAAGATGTATTCAGATTTTGATTGTCGTAACTATGGATTTCCTAAATTTGGCAAGTTAATTGAATCATTTCCAGAATTACAGACCAGAAAAGATGATTCTAGTAATGGAATTACTAAGATTGTCCTAGTACGCAGGCGTGAGGATTGATGCTATCTAATATAAAACAACCGGCAGGAATGTCCCGCCGGTTGTTTTTGGAAAAATTCGCCACAGTTCACAGGTAGAAGGTTAGAGTGTGATTGAAAATGCATTCCCATAATCTATAATTGTTTTTTGTGTCATATAATACAAACGTTCTCGCACAAATTATCATGAAGATCTTGGGAAAGCAGTGTTCAAACACACTCCAAAAGCAATTAATTTTCCGACCGCTGTGTGCGCACAAGGCGCCAGATGGTATCATGCATCCAATCTACCGTTTCTGCAAGTTTTCTGTTTTCTTCAATTAGAAGAATGTTCTCTGTCCGTAATCTTTCCAGTAGTTCAGTATCGCTGCTGTTTAATATATTGCTGACTGCCATCTCATCACCTCAATAACATTATATCAGAAGAACCGAGGCTTGGGTGCTAAGAAAATGCAAAGAAAAAGGCAGGAATACTGGTGTTTTCTGTAAAATGGGGAAGTCTGCCGTCGAAACAACAACATATAGAAAGACAAGACACAAGAAGGATAATTTCGTCAGTGAGAGAATAAGTGAGAAATGTTTTGGAAAAACTGCTTGTATAACAAAAAGGGTTATACTATACTATTTAAAGAGGTGCGCAGTTCACAAAGAGAAATAAGGAGCCGAAAATGAAGACATATGATTATTTAATTGTTGGTGCAGGATTGTTTGGTGCAGTGTTTGCCCAGGAAGCGAAAAAAGCAGGAAAAAAATGCCTTGTAATTGACAAAAGAGACCATATTGCCGGCAATATTTACACCAGGGAGATGGAAGGAATACAAGTTCATGAATATGGAGCGCATATTTTTCATACCTCAAACAGAGAAGTCTGGCAGTATGTCGGTCAATTTGTAGAATTTAACCGTTATACAAATTCACCTGTGGCGAATTATAAAGGTGAGATTTATAATATGCCTTTTAATATGAATACATTCAATAAGCTGTGGGGAGTAGTGACACCCCAGGAGGCACAGGAGAAGATTGCGCAGCAAAAACAGGCGTATTTTGTGGAAAATCCCAAGAATTTGGAAGAGCAAGCCATCAATCTGATAGGGCCGGATGTATACACGAAATTGGTAAAAGGGTATACAGAGAAACAGTGGGGCAAACGCGCAGATCAGCTTCCTTCCTTTATTATCAAACGTTTGCCAGTACGTTTTACTTATGATAATAATTATTTTGATGATCAATATCAAGGGATTCCAATTGGCGGTTATACCAAAATGGTAGAAAGACTTTTAGAGGGAACCGAGGTCAGATTAAATCAAAATTTTCTGGATCAACGGCAGCAGTACCAAGCACTGGCAGATACCATTGTCTATACAGGGATGGTGGATGAATATTTCGATTATTGTTATGGGGAATTGGAATATCGTTCTTTGCGTTTTGAGACAGAACTTCTAGAACAGGAAAATTACCAAGGAAATGCGGTGGTTAATTATACAGAATATGAGGTACCATATACCCGAATTATTGAACATAAGCATTTTGAATATGGTACGCAGCCTAAGACAGTAATTACCAGAGAATATCCGCAAGCGTGGAAGAAAGGTGATGAACCATATTATCCGATCAATGATCAGAAAAATGCTGCTCTTTTTGAAAAATATCAGCAGCTTGCCGATAAAGAAGGAAATGTGATTTTTGGCGGCAGACTGGGACAGTATAAGTATTATGATATGGATGATACCGTTGAGGCAGCGCTTACGTGTGCACAAAGAACTATCAACGGATAAATCAGTGTGAGGCAGAGGTATCTTTGGTGGTTGTAATGGGGAGAAGATACCTGCAAAGATACCATAGAGGAGGAATTGTAATGAAAAAATTAGAAGAATATGTGAGAAGCATTCCAGATTTTCCAGAACCAGGGATTATTTTCAGGGATATTACCAGTATTTTGCAGGATGCAGATGGACTGAAGCTTGCGGTTGACGGGCTTTTGGACATCTTAAAGGATGTGGAGTATGATGTGGTAGTAGGACCGGAATCCAGAGGATTTATCTTTGGGGTTCCAGTGGCATATGAGGCGCATAAAAGTTTTGTACCTGTCCGTAAAAAAGGCAAACTGCCCTGCGAAGTGATTTCTGCAGAGTATGATTTGGAATATGGAAGTGCAGTGATTGAGATACATAAAGATGCCATTAAGCCAGGACAGAAGGTTGTGATTATTGACGATTTGATTGCTACTGGAGGAACTATTGAGGCAATTATTAAATTGATTGAACAGCTTGGCGGCGAAGTAGTAAAGGTTTGCTTTGTGATGGAGCTTGCAGGATTAAAAGGAAGAGAAAAACTGACAGGCTACCAAGTAGATAGTATGATAATTTATGAAGGTAAATAGAGAAAATGAGAGTTGGGATTGGATACGATGTGCACAGACTGGCAGAAAATAGAAAATTGATATTGGGTGGTGTGGAAATTCCTTATACATTGGGGCTTTTAGGACATTCCGACGCCGATGTTTTGATCCATGCCATTATGGATGCTCTGTTAGGAGCCGCGGCTCTGGGAGATATTGGAAAACATTTTCCAGATACAGACTCGGCTTATCAGGGAATTTCCAGCAGGAAACTGCTGGCGCATGTGGCGCAATTGTTGGAGCAGGAGGGCTATGTGATTGAGAACATTGATGCCACTGTGATTGCCCAGAAACCAAAACTACGCCCCTATATTGAGCAGATGGAACAAAATATAGCGCAGGTTCTGGGGATTGCAAAGAACCAGGTTAATATCAAGGCAACCACAGAAGAAGGGCTTGGTTTTACTGGGAACATGGAAGGAATCTCTGCACAGGCGGTCTGTTCTTTGACAGGACTGTATGAGGGAAGTGTGACGGCGTATAACAGCGAGAAAAATTGTAGCGGCTGCGGCGGCTGTACAAGACACAAAGAATTCTAGTATCGGAACAATGATAAAGGCTAAGACTATGAAAGATAAAAGGGTTCGTTATTTGAGACAGAGGGAAAAGCAGCATACGAGAGCTATGTATGAGTCTGTTTTTCCCGAAGACTCTCAAAAATTTGTGGATTATTATTATAACTGGAAAACCAGAGATAATGAGATTATTGTAATGGAAGAGACGGAGGATTTTGAAAACAATTTTTTTCAGGTTATGTTGCATTTAAATCCCTATACTCTCTGGATTAATGGAAAGTGTTTGAATATCTCTTATATTGTGGCTGTAGCGACTGATCCTAAGGTTCGCAGACATGGAAAAATGTACCAGGTGATGGAATTTGCCTTGCAAGATATGGGAAGCAGAAGAGTTCCGTTTACATTTTTACTTCCAGCAGATCCAGCGTATTATCGAGGACAAGGATTTGTGTTTTTTCCGTGTCAAGGATTAGATATTACAGGGAGAGAAAATGTGCTGCAAGCGGCTAGTGCAAAAGTTGATGTTACAGATCAAGGACGTCTGGAAGAAGGATTTCGCTGGAGGAAGGCTCTAAATTCAGATATTTCTAAGATGGCATTATTTTCCAATCAGATTTTAGAACAGAGATGTGACATTTTTATCAGGCGGGACGGTTATTACTATCAGCGGCTGATGGCAGAGACAACGGCCGAGCATGGTGGTGTGTTGTTGTTAGAAGCGCAGGGACAATTATATGGTCTTCTCACATACGCATTTACGGATTACCAGGATAGTGAATATACAGATACTACTTATAGAGAAAGTGATTGCCAGAGCAAGGGAAAAGTAGAGATTAAGGAACTGCTGCTTAAGGAATCTATCTCACAGAATAATGTTGAGACGTTCTGTCGGGATGCTTTTTATTATAGTGGAATATGTGACAGGGAGATTGGAGCTATGACATTCAACGAATCTGAGATGATGGTGCGCATCACCGATCTGCAGACATTTGTTCCATTGTTGCAAAGCGAAGTGAATCGTTTTTTTTATGTAAAGGTGACAGACGCTATCATAAACAGTAATTGTGGCTGTTTTGAAATTCAGTTAGCGCCAAATGGCAGCAGAATTGAGAGAATTTCTGAAAAAAGTGTACAATGTGAGCTGAATATCGCAGAATTGGCCAGAGAACTTTTGCGCGATACGTCTGTCTATTTAAATGAATGGGTATGAGAGGTCTTGTGTGAACAGTAATTATGATCATGGATTTCCAGGCGGATATGCTTCTATACTATTGACAAACAGGAAATTTCTGCATAAACTAACAAGGAATGGGACCGTGAATAACTTCGTCTCTAGTGTTATAACAATACACTAGGTTGAGATGAGGTTATTTCGTTTTAGAAAGGAAGCGTTCTGCATATGGGCATATTTCAGCAGATAAAAGAAGAATATGAGGTCATTCGTGAACGGGATCCGGCAATCAAATCTCCAATGGAGGTGTTGTTATACCCCAGTTTTCGGGTAATGCTTAGTTACCGAAAAGCACATAAACAGTATTTGAAGGGACATTATTTCCGTGCTCGCAGAATCTCCCAGAAGGCTGCACGCAGAACTGGTATTGAAATACATCCAGGGGCTGTGATTGGCAAAGGCTTTTTTATTGACCACGGCAGCGGGGTGATTATCGGAGAGACTACGATTATCGGCGATAATGTGACACTTTATCAAGGGGTTACTTTGGGTGGAACAGGGAAAGAGACGGGCAAACGTCATCCGACGCTCTGTGACAATGTTATGGTAAGCGCTGGGGCTAAGGTGATTGGTTCTTTTACAATTGGAGAGAATAGTAAGATCGGTGCCGGCAGTGTAGTATTGGAGGAAGTTCCGCCAAATTGTACCGTTGTGGGCGTTCCAGGCAGAATTGTCAAACGGGATAATATCAAGGTGCCTAGAAGCGATATGGACCAGGTACATCTGCCAGATCCGGTAATGGAAGATATTACGGTTTTGCAGCATGAGAATTCTGCGCTGTGCAATAAGATCATCGATCTGGAAAAGGAATTAAAAAAGCTGCGCTGTCAAAGCTGCGAAAAAGAAAAATAGAAGTGATATCAGGAGGAAGACATGAGAGTTTACAATACATTAAGTAAAAAAAAGGAAGAGTTTGTACCTTTAGAGAAGGGCAAGGTTAAGATGTATGTCTGCGGGCCTACCGTTTACAATTATATTCATATCGGCAATGCCAGGCCAATGATTGTATTTGATACGGTGCGCCGTTACATGGAATATAAGGGATATGAGGTCAATTTTGTATCTAATTTCACAGATGTGGATGATAAGATTATCAAAAAGGCTGTGGAAGAGGGAGTTTCGGCACAGGAAATCTCAGAGCGCTATATGAAAGAGTGTAAAAAGGATATGGCAGATATGAATGTCAAGCCAGCAACTACGCATCCGCTTGCCACCCAGGAAATTGATGGTATGCTGGAGATGATATCAATTCTGATTGATAAAGGATTTGCTTATCCAGCGGCAGATGGAACCGTCTACTTCCGCACGCGTAAGTTTGCTGATTATGGTAAGCTGTCCCATAAAAACCTTGATGATTTACAGGCCGGACATCGGGAAATCAAAGTCACAGGGGAGGAGAAAGAGGATTCTCTGGATTTTGTGTTGTGGAAGCCCAAGAAGGATGGGGAACCTTACTGGGAGTCTCCCTGGTGTCAGGGCAGACCAGGCTGGCATATTGAATGTTCGGTAATGGCCAAGAAATATCTGGGTGAAGAGATTGATATCCATGCCGGAGGGGAAGATTTGATCTTTCCACATCACGAGAATGAGATTGCCCAGAGTGAGGCATGCAGTGGGAAGATATTCGCCAAATACTGGCTTCATAATGGTTTTTTAAATATTGATAATAAGAAAATGTCAAAGTCTGTGGGCAATTTCTTTACAGTTAGAGAGATCGGTGAGAAATATGATTTGCAGGTGCTGAGATTCTTTATGCTCAGCGCTCATTACAGAAGTCCGCTCAATTTCAGCGCGGAGCTGATGGAAGCGGCTAAGAATGGACTGGAAAGGATTTGTAATTCGGCAGAGAATTTAAAACATCTCTCCCAAAATACACAACTTTCATCTATGACAGAGGAAGAAGCAAAACTCTGGAAAGACAGTGATTTATTTGTAGATAAATTTGAAACGGCGATGGATGATGATTTTAATACAGCAGATGCTGTTTCCGCAGTGTTTGAGTTGGTAAAATATTGTAACACCCATGCAAAAGAGGGCAGCTCACGGGAGTTTTTGGATAATCTTTATCAGCGCATGGAGCAGCTTTGTACTATTTTGGGAATTATTATAGAAAAATCAGAGCAGATCTTAGATCAGGAGATTGAGGATTTGATCGCAGAGCGTCAGGCCGCAAGGAAGGACAAAAATTTTGCTCGTGCGGATGAGATTCGTGAGATACTGTTAGAGAAAGGAATTGTTCTGGAAGATACCAGAGAAGGAGTAAAATGGAAAAGGGCATGAATGCATATATCCTGGAGAAATTTGGCATAAAATCCCAGGATATCCGCAGCTATTCTCCTCTGGTCCTGGCCTACATTGGAGATGGGATCTATGATCTTATCATACGCACTGTGATGGTGGGAAGAGGAAATAGCCATGTCAACAATCTGCATCAGAGAACCAGTCAGCTTGTGAAAGCACACACGCAGTCTGAGCTGGCCGGAGTATTGATGCCTGTGTTGACAGAGGAGGAGATAACTGTGTATAAGCGGGGCAGAAATGCAAAATCTGCGACAATGGCTAAAAATGCCACCGTTGCGGATTATCGAAGAGCGACCGGGTTTGAGGCTCTGATCGGATATTTATATCTTGAAAATCAGACTGAGCGGCTGATGGAATTAGTGCTAACTGGTTTGGAAAAAGTGGGCGGATGGGAAAGTCTGTTGACAGACAAGCCCTGTCATTAGGTTGGAAAGATGATGAGGAATAACGAGGAGCAGGTTATGCGATATGAAGAACTGACCATTGAGGGAAGGAATGCAGTACTGGAGGCATTTCGTTCTGGGAAAACGATAGACAAGTTATTTGTGCTCTCTGGATGTCAGGATGGGCCAATTAAGTCCATTGTCAGAGAGGCAAAAAAATATGATACCATTATCAATTATGTACCCAAAGAGCGGCTCGACCAGATGTCTGTTACCAAAAAGCATCAGGGTGTGATCGCTTTTGCGGCCGCCTATGAGTATGCACAAGTGGAAGACATGCTCAGAGCAGCCAAGGAAAAGGGGGAAGAGCCTTTTTTGATCTTGCTGGATAATATTGAGGATCCTCATAATCTGGGGGCTATTATCCGAACAGCAAATCTGGCCGGCGCTCATGGTGTGATTATCCCCAAACGCAGAGCCGTTGGACTTACGGCTGCGGTGGCAAAAACCTCTGCAGGAGCGTTGAATTATACTCCAGTGGCAAAGGTGACGAATCTCTCCCAGACAATCAAAGAACTGAAGGAACAAGGAATGTGGTTTGTCTGTGCAGATATGGAAGGTACTGTTTTGTATCAGCTTGATTTAAAGGGACCGATTGGTCTGGTGATCGGCAGTGAGGGAGAAGGTGTCAGTAAGCTGGTAAGAGAGAATTGTGATTTTACCGCCTCTATCCCTATGGCTGGGGAGATTGATTCCCTGAATGCTTCTGTGGCGGCGGGGGTGCTTGCATATGAGATTGTGCGTCAGAGGATGATTTAATATAGAAAGAATAGGGGAAAAAAGTGCAAAGAGTGGCAGAGTATCAAAATCAGACAGATGAAATATTAATAGAGCAATTGCGAAGCGGGCAGGAGCAGATCACAGATTATATCATGGATAAATATAAGAATCTTGTGCGCAAACGTGCCAATGCCATGTTTTTGATGGGGGGAGATACAGATGATTTGATTCAGGAGGGAATGATTGGTCTTTTTAAAGCAATTCGGGATTATCGTATGGAGAAAGATGTCTCTTTTTACCATTTTGCAGATTTATGTATTACCAGGCAGATTTATCATGCGGTGGAAGCGTCCCAGAGGAAAAAGCATCAGCCTTTAAATACCTATATTTCTCTGAATGCCCAGATGGGTCAGGAAAGCGAAGATACACTCCAAGATCTGTTGGAATCTGTTGAGAATCCAAACCCGGAACAGCTGCTTATTGATCAGGAAAATGCGAATGACATTCAAGAAAAATTATATAAAAATCTCAGCAAATTTGAGCGGCAGGTATTGTTGCTCTACCTTCAGGGCAGCAATTATCGACAGATTGCAAAGCAGCTCCATAAAGAGCCAAAAGCGATTGACAATGCTTTGCAGCGTATTCGAGGAAAAATTGCAAAAAAAATGCAGTAGTATATTGACAATTTGGAAAATATATAGTATAGTAGACAAGTCGGTTGGGGAAATAACCGTCAAAATATAATTGCTGCTGTGGCTCAGTCGGTAGAGCGTCGCATTGGTAGTGCGGAGGTCACGGGTCCGATTCCCGTCAGCAGCTTGATGCAAAAGCCTTGAGTATTCAAGGCTTTTGTTATTTCTGTGTGGCAGTTATATGTGCAAAGCGTTAATAACAAGAACGGTTGGTTTTCGCAGAGAGTTCGTTATACTTCTCCTGTAATGCCCGGTCAATGCGGATTGTCATGGTTACGGCTTTATCTTCCTTCGGTACTACAATGAATTTTTCCATAGTCTCAATACCTCCATACATTTTGAGTACATTATAGTGTGATTTGGCATTTACAACCTATGACACAAAACGAAATAATATATAATGCAAAAATGATGGATATTTGAATTGCTATGTGATAGTATGTATCTATGAATATTCATCACTATAAGTGCAGGGAGTTGATTAAGTATTATGGTAAGTATTCAGACAGCCGAACAAATACTATCCGATAGAGAAAAACTGATTATCGGCATGAAGAAATACAAACGTATTATGGACAGCCTTTACTGGACGGATGTTTCCACCGACAAGGATTTTCAGCGAGCCTTTAACGATTTCTTTGTCATGCGTTCCAGAAAGAGCCAGTATTACGAGAGGTTTTACTTGTTTCTTGAACAGAAGAAAGACAAGGGCGTAACTTTTGAGGAAACACTGGATTATTTGAAAGAAACGGAGGGACAGCTTGAATTATCGTTTTCCAGTAAGCTGATACATGTGGACAAGCTATCCTCCAACTGTTTAATGATAAATACCCTCATACCGGCTTTACAGACGCGAAAAAGATAGATTTTATTATGTGGGTGGACGTCTGATTACCTGTGCCCTTTCCTCCCCCAATTGGGTATAGTAAGGGTATAAAAAAGAAACGGAGGTAAAATCTATGTTTGGTAAAAGCGCAGAGGATAAGGCAGCTGAAAAGCAAGCGAAGCAGGCGGCAAAGGACAAGGCGGCTATGGAGAAGTTCGGACTGGACTTCGACAGCTACACTGAAAATGATTTAAGACGCAGGAATATCAATTCAGCGAAAGAAATAACTGCAAGTCTGGCAGGTTCTAAATTGTATTCGTTCGGCAGTTTGTTAAGCGGCAGTGCAAATGAAACTTTCTCCCTTGAACTGGCAAGGGCGCAAGTGGAACAGAATTTTATTCTGATAAGGCAGAATGAGGAAATTATACGGTTACTGAAAAAGATTGCGGAGCAATAAAGACTAGCCCTATCCTATGTGGTTGGGGCTGTTTTATCTTATAGGAAATTCCTCTGGATTTCTTATAAGATAAAAAACAATGATCGCCCTGCGGCGGAAATGAAATATATCGCAAAAGCGATCCGCCGCAGGCGGGGAATCCTGCTTTGCAGGATTCTTTGTTCATTTCCTTTGAAATTCCTGGCATAAAATAAATTGACATAAGCATAATAACCATATATAATAAAAGTACGAAAAACCATACGGAATTATGAGGTGATACTATGATAGCAGTAAAGAGCATGGATGTGCGTGAAAATTTTAAAGAATGGTGCAATAAAGTAATAGGCGGTGAAACGCTTATTGTGTCAAGGCCGAAAAACGAAAATGTAGTAATTGTATCTGAAAAAGAATATAACGAAATGGCGAAAGCAAAAAGGAATGAGGAATACCTAAAAAAATTAGACCATAGCTTTGCCCAGCTAGAACAAGGTGAAGTAATCCATAAATCACTTGATGAATTGAGGGCTATGATTGATGAATGATTTCACCTTTTCCCCAGATGCAATGGCGGAATTCATGGATTGGATTAAAAAAGATAAGAAAACAGCAAATAAAATTTATTCGTTGATTGAAGATATACGAAGAAATGGGGCAATGCAAGGCATTGGAAAGCCGGAGTCGCTAAAACATCGTCCCGGATATTCCAGGCGGATTGATGAAAAGAACCAGTTAGTATATGATATTGATGAATTGCAGAATATCAAAATCATATCATGCAAAGGGCATTATGATGATTAAGGCAGAACATTCTTAAATTACCAAACGAACCTGTTGTCGGCTTTTTGTTAGAATCTTGTTAGTAAAATTACATTGCGATGGAAAGGAAGAGAGCTTAATGAAATCAAAAAAATGCACGTTAGGCTTATTGATTTTTTATCTGACTGCTTTATCATGGATTATTATTTTTAAACTCCAATTTTCCATTGTAGATTTGCCACATTTAAGAAATATCAATTTAATCCCATTTGCAGAGTCCGTTATTGTCAATGGAACCATACAGTATGATGAAATTATCCAAAATCTGTTAGCTTTCATACCATATGGACTGTTTATTCATATTTTATGGGAGGATAGGTCATTGCTGATACAGTTTGCCCCTATTATTTGTACCAGTCTGTTTTTTGAGACAGTGCAATTTATTTTTGCTATTGGGGCAAGCGATATCACGGATCTTATTACAAATTCGTTAGGAGGAATAATAGGCGTTTTTGCTGCCATTGTTATTTCAAAAGTATCAGCAAAAAATTGGATAAAAATTATCAATATAATCAGTTTGATTGGAGCTGTCCTTTTAACATTATTTATCTCTGTATTACTGCTAGTTAACTTATAACTGCTATGATAATTAGAAAAATTAGTGAATATTTTGCAGCATAAAGTGGCGCAAAATCTGAGAAGAAAGCAGTACCATTGATATAGAAGGCTTTTCAAAATATTTACTTTGGAAAGTCTTTTTGTATTGCAAATCATCTGTTCTAAAATAAAATGAATTGACAGGCATATAATAGGAACATATAATTAGAATATCAAAATCATGTCATGCGGAGGGCATAATTTGATTCAGTTATGATAAAACAAAAATTCAAAAAGAATGCCGCGGAGGAAAAGTATGAAAAAAGATCAAACCGAAAAGAAGCACAAAAAGCAGGGGATTAAGGGCAAAATGATGCGGGGGATTATTACACCGACAATGGTAGTGCTGGTGTTTGTGGCGGCGGTAATCTTGCTGCTGGTCAGAGGTTCGGTAGGAAATCTGCGGACCGCAGAGATTACGGCAGAATCTGCACAAGTTACAAATTTAGTCAGTGAATATTTTACCCGTTACATGGAAGTTACCAGACAGTTTGGAGCAAACAATGAACTTCGGAAATTGTTTGAAGAAGTGAAAGAGGGAGATAAGATTAGTGAGGCGAAACTTTTTGATACTGTACGCAAAAATATGACGAATGTGTTTCACACAGATGAAGAAGACATTTTAGTTTGTTGGATTGCAGATGTGGATTCCAGCCAGTGTGTGGAAGACGAGGAAAGTGGCTATATATCAGAATTGGGAGAGTGGGATATTACATCCAGAGACTGGTTTGAGCAAGTAACAGTCGCTAAGAATACAATTGTGACAGAGCCATATAAAAATTCTTCCACAGGCAAAATGGTATCTAGTGTTATCACACCTGTGTATGGAGAAGGGGAAGAATTACTTGGTGTGGCAGCTATAGATGTTTCTGTAGATACCCTTTCAGTAATGATGTCAGAACATAAACTCGGAAAATCAGGATTTTTTATGTTGCTCTCGCCACAAGGAACCATTATGTATGCTCCCAAGGAATCGATAGTTCAGACCTCTATTCAGGATGCTGGTTTGCCACAAAAAGTAATTGATGTTTATGAAGAGCAGGAAAATACAGAACTTACTTATAAATGGGATGGGACGACACAGCATGGAGCATATGAGATCATTACTGCTACTGGCTGGTCAGTGCTCAGTGGAATGCCAAGTCGAGAATATAATGGTATGATGATCAGTCTTTCTATCGCTGTAGTGGGATTTTTTATCATTGCAGTTTTGATGCTGGTGGTGATCATCAATAAAATTTCTGCTGGAATTGTAAAACCTTTACAACAACTGAAATTGGTGGCAGAAGAGATTGCAGAGGGTGATTTAGATCTTGATGTGGAAGTTTCCTCGGATGATGAAGTGGGAGCTGTGGCCGCTGCCCTTAATAAAACGGTGCTGCGATTACGAGATTATATTGACTATATTGGAGAGATTACAGAAGTGTTGCAGCAAGTGTCAGAGGGGAATCTGCGTTTTGAATTGCAGCAGGAATATACTGGAGAATTTCGCAAGGTAAAGGACAGTTTAGAACAGCTCTCCAAACGATTGATACATACGATTCAAAATATTGAGGAAGCTTCTTTACAGGTATCTGGCGGTTCAGAACAGATTGCAGTGGGGGCACAGTCATTGTCGGAGAGTGCTACCAGCCAGGCAGCTACGGCTCAGCAGTTACAGGCGTCGGTGTCAGAAATTGCAGAACAGGTGACAGCAAACGCCCATTTTGCGGAGGAAGTAAAGCAAAGTGTAGATGATATGGGAGGAAGATTGAAGTTTAGTAATCAGCAGATGGAGCGCGCGGTAGATGCCATGCGAGAGATCAGCAGATGTTCCGCAGAGATTGAGAATATTATTACTACGATTGAGGAAATAGCAGATCAGACCAATTTATTGTCCTTGAATGCGTCAATTGAAGCGGCAAGGGCTGGGGAAGTTGGCAGAGGCTTTGCTGTGGTTGCCGGGGAAGTTGGCACTCTTGCAGGAGATAGTATGGAAGCCGTACATACTTCGACTGTATTGATTCGAAATTCTCTGGATGCGGTCAAGAAAGGTATGGAGATTGTGAATACTGCCGCAGATGAGATACAGCAGGCATTTTGCCATACGGAAACAGTGCAGGGATTGGTAGATAAAATTGCTGAGGCTTCACAAAATCAGAGTGATAATATTGAACAGATCCGCTATGCCTTGGAACAGGTGACTGAGGTTATTTCGGATAATTCCGCTATGGCGCAGGAGAGTGCAGCAGCCAGCCAGGAGCTTTCGGCGCAGTCTCAGAATCTGGAAGAGATGATAAAAATTTTTCGTTTATAATGGTTTTGTAGCTGTTGCAAAAGCAGCCCATGTGCCACTGTCAAAACGCTATCTGTGTTTTCCTTGTCTGTCAGACCCTCAAAAGAAAGGATTGGCAGACAAGAAAAAATAGTATCAATTTAGACAAAGTTAAAAGAGAGGGATGATGAATGGATAAATGGCAAACGGAAAAAAATATTATTAAAATCCTTTTAATTTCATTTATAATATTGTTATGTATGTGGGGGATTTTATTATGGAATGAAAATAGAATTATAGTGCTTGACTTAAATGATGTTATTATATCCAGCAATACCGATGAATATACATACCAAATAGAATCCATAAAGTATAAACAGGAAGATTTGGCTGCACATAATAAAATAATGGTAAGTGGGTGGATTTCTTGTCCAGGACAAGAAATTAAGATTGCATCCATTAGAATGGTTTTAAAAAATATTTCTACAGGCCAATATTACCTTATTCCTACAACTATTGTATCCCGCGAAGATGTGACAGAGAAATTTGATGATGGATATAACCATTCATTATCTGGATTTAAGATCAATATACCACATAACAATAAAATTGACACAGGAATTTATGACTATGAGATTTATGCGCTTTGTTGTTTTAATGACAGAGAGCAGCTTGTTCCGTTGAACACCACTATAAAAACATGGGAGAATAATGATGTCGAAAGTTAAGAGAAACTTGATTCCTGCCAAAATACAAACCATTTCCACAACAGATATTAAAAAAATGATTGAGAATGAAAAAATCATTTTTTATGCAGTAAGTATATTGTTTGCAGTAATATTAGCTTTTGCCAATAAAGGTAATGACGATATAGCTGGTATGCATATTGATGGGGACATATCTTCTTATTGGAAACAGGCAGTTGAGATGTATAGTACATGGTCATCGCGCACGATTATAAATTTTGTGGTCTTTATATTTACTGGCAGTCCCCAAATTTTATGGGCAGTCTATATGGGAGTTTCCATGTTTATATTATTGAATGCTATTTCCATGTTATTTGTTGATAAAAACAAGAAGGAGTGTAATAATTTTATAGCGTGTATGGTGATGTTGTATCCATTCAGTGATTTATGTACTGCTGGTTGGATTGCAACTTCAACGACATATTTTTGCCCAACAGCCTTTGGAATTATGTCGTTAGTTCCGATTAAAAAGATACTCAGAAAAGAGATATTTAAATGGTGGGAATATATAACATATACAATCTGTTTAATTTATGGAGCTAATAATGAGCAGATGATGCTAGTTATTTTGGCATGTTATGCTATGTTGATGTTATATTTCATAAAATCAAAAAAATTAAATTTGTATGCTTTAATACTTTTCTTCCTTGCTGTTGGAAGTTGTATATTTACATTGGCCTGTCCTGGAAATTCTGCACGTGAATATTCAAATATTATTTCATGGTTTCCTACATATGGAATGCTTAATATGATAGATAAGATAGATTTGGGATATTCAACAACCCTGCACTGGTTGCTTTTCCAAAACCATTTGTTTGTGATTGTGATCTGTGTTTTATTTGCGATATTTATTTGGAAGAAATATAATTCTATGCTGTTTCGCACTATTTCAGTAATCCCGGTTTTTATTACAGTTTTATGGGGAACTTTGAAGGATATTGTAGCTTCTCTTTTTTCATCAATTGGTAATTTGGCAAATGATATTCCTTATTATGGTCTTGTAACTGTAGAAAACAGGGGCGATATTGGAGTATTTGTGCAATTTTTGGTTATGGGAATGACTGTATTATTGATATGTGTGGAGATAATGCTTTTGGAAAAAGAGTCGCAAGATTTCTTTGTCCACTGTAACTATTCAGAGCCAACACTATTCAAAGATGAAATCAGGGTGGCCTGAAATTGCATTTTTGATTGCTTCGTAAGCATTGTATCCCTGCTTATGTGCCGTACCAACGTAGGACATGATTTTCAGATAATCTCTGGCACCTTCTTCAGTTCGGAAGCAGCCGGATA
>CAJTIR010000032.1 GCA_910576385.1 Lachnospiraceae bacterium | reverse complement strand
CCGGACAGCCCACTCACCTCCCCGTGATTTGTAGTATACCGAGTTCCCTATAAGAAGAATTATAAAGAAAAAATAAGCTTGGGCAACCATTTTCATAACGTTTTGTGCCTGAGCGAAGCGAAAGGAATGGATATAACTATGGAATTAAAATATGTTGTGCCGAACATGGAAAAGACATTCGGCAATTTGGAATTTGCAGGCGAAAGCAAGGTGGAACAGCAACGCATGAACGGACGCTATACACCCGTATCAAGAAGCTACAACTTGTATTCCGACGTACAAAGAGCTGATGATATTATCGTAACCATTCCTGCCAAAGCTGGCGAAAAGCACTTTAAGCCAGAGCAGAAAATCAAGCTCATTAACCCACGCATTACCGCAGAGGGCTACAATATCCGTGGGCGTGGCTTTACAAACTATATCTTACTGGCTGATGATATGTTGCCAGTGGAAAGTAAATAAGGGGGTATTCATTATGAGATTAGCAAATGGAATTGTATTAGACAAAGAAAAGACATTCGGCATGTTGAAGTTCTCTGCCCTTAGACATGAAGTTCGTATGGAAAATGAGGACGGGACGACAAGCGAAGAAATCAAACGCAGAACCTATGACCTTAAATGCAGTGTGCAGGAACGTATGATACAAGTGTCTATTCATGCTGATGTGGCGGTCAAGGACTATCCCTACAATGCCGAAGTGGAGCTTATCAATCCCGTAGCCGATACAGTAGCAAACGCCAACTTTAGAGGGGCTGATGTGGACTGGTATATCAAGGCTGACGATATTATCTTGAAGAACAAAGGCAACCAGCCAGCAGGAAATCCACAGAACAACAATCCGCAGGGACAGCCGAAGAAATAAGTTAATGAATTAGATTTTCATTGTAGCGGATATATGGAGTTGATATAATGTAGATATAAAAAGAAAGGAGTAGCTCATTATGAAAATGCCAAAAGAAAATATTGATACTTCTATGTTTGCTCCTTGTGGAATGAATTGTCTTGTCTGCTACAAGCATTGCTACCATAAAAAACCATGTGCAGGTTGTTTGAATAGCGATAAAGGAAAACCTGAGCATTGCCGTAAATGTAAAATAAAGGACTGTATCAAAGATAAGGGACTATCTTACTGTTTTGAATGTTCCGATTATCCTTGTAAATTGATTAAAAATCTTGAAAAAAGTTATAACAAAAGGTATCAAGCAAGCCTTATGGAAAACAGCAATACTGTACGACAGCATGGTTTAGAAATCTTTATGGAAAAACAGAAAGAAAAATACACTTGTTCTAAATGTGGCGGTATCATTTCAATCCATGATAGAGAGTGTAGCGAATGTCAAGAAAAAATGGAATAATCATACTTCATATAATTGCGGTTAGTCTTTAACGATTGACCGCTTTTTCCATGCAAAGAAAGGAGCATTTATGAACCTACTGAAATATAAGGGAAAGCGTATCAGAGCCAGCGACAAGACCCTTGTTTATCGTTTTTCATTGAGTACGCTTCTGCTTTTGTTCGTAGCAGTTATCCTGCTACTGAATATAAAACAGCTCGTGCGTGCCGATTGGGAACAGTTCAGCCTATTGGATAACGGGCTGACGCTTTCTACCTACAACTTCATAACCATACTGATAGCGACTGGTGTTTGTGCATTGGTCGCTTTTCTGTATTACCGCTTCTGCTATGACCGTTTCAAACAGTTATTGCACCGTCAAAAGCTGGCACGAATGATACTGGAAAATAAGTGGTATGAAGCCGATACCGTCAAGGACAGCGGGTTTTTCACTGACCTGCAAGGCAGATCAAGGGAAAAAATCGTCTGGTTTCCGAAAATCTATTATCAGATGAATACGGGACTGCTTCATATCCGCTGTGAAATCACACTAGGAAAGTATCAAGACCAGCTCTTGCGGTTAGAGGATAAGCTGGAAAGCGGTTTGTACTGCGAGCTGACCGACAAGACCTTGCATGACGGATATATTGAATACACCATGCTTTACGATATGATAGCGAACCGCATTTCCATTGAGGAAGTCAAGGCAGAAAACGGCTGTCTTAGACTGATGAAAAATCTTGTCTGGGAATATGACGCACTCCCTCACGCTCTGATAGCTGGTGGGACTGGTGGCGGTAAGACGTATTTTCTGCTGACACTCATTGAAGCTCTGTTGCAGACCAACGCCGAGCTTTACATCTTAGACCCGAAGAACGCTGACCTTGCCGACTTGGGAACGGTTATGCCGAATGTGTATCACACCAAAGAAGAAATGATTGATTGCGTCAATGCTTTTTATGACGGCATGGTGGCACGAAGCGAAGAAATGAAACAGCACCCGAAGTACAAGACGGGCGAAAACTACGCCTACTTAGGACTACCGCCCTGCTTCCTTATCTTTGATGAATATGTGGCGTTTTTTGAAATGCTGGCAACAAAGGAAAGCATGAGCCTACTTAGCCAGCTAAAGAAAATCGTGATGTTGGGACGACAAGCAGGCTACTTTTTGATTGTCGCTTGTCAAAGACCAGACGCAAAATATTTTTCAGACGGGATAAGGGACAATTTCAACTTCCGTGTGGGGCTTGGTCGTATCAGTGAACTTGGGTACGGTATGCTCTTTGGTTCAGATGTGAAAAAGCAGTTTTTCCAAAAGCGTATCAAAGGACGTGGCTACTGTGATGTAGGAACAAGTGTAATCAGTGAGTTTTACACTCCCCTTGTCCCTAAAGGGCATGATTTCTTACAGACAATCGGCTCACTGGCATACGCAAGGCAGGACGGAACGGCGACGTGCGAAGCGAAAGGCGACGGGACGGACTAGCCGTTGCTGGTGTGGCGTCAGCCACGCCAGCAGACATTAGCCCCTCATATCTAACAGAGGGGCACAATTACGCTGGAAACTGGTTCAAAAACCTTGGGAAGTCCTTTAGTTATCAGGGTTTTCTCTGTTTTCAACCGTTTGTGATAATCGCTTGAAATTATCACAAAATCCTAAAAATGTCACGATTGGGGGTATGACAACTGAATGATACTGATTTTCTCAACGCCTTGAAAGCCAAACGCAGTGACTACGGCGTATCGCAGACAAGGCTTGCACTCATGGCTGGTATCAGCCGTGAACATCTTAGCCGTATCGAAGCTGGCAAGGTAACACTGACCGAAGATATGAAGCATAAATTACTGGACGCTGTGGAAAGGTTCAATCCCGACGCTCCTATGTTTCTGCTCTTTGATTATGTGCGTATCCGATTTCCCACGCTGGATATACAGCACGTTATCAAAGACATATTAAAGCTGAACATCAGCTATATGCTTCACGAAGATTTCGGACATTACAAGTACACCGAGCATTACTATATCGGGGACGTGTTCGTTTATACTTCACAAGACAAAGAAAAAGGTGTCCTATTGGAACTGAAAGGCAAAGGCTGTCGCCAGTTTGAAAGCTACCTGCTGGCACAGGAACGAAGCTGGTATGACTTCTTCATGGACGCACTGGTTGAGGGCGGTGTGATGAAACGCCTTGACCTTGCAATCAATGACAGAACGGGCTTGCTGGATATTCCAGAACTGATAGAGAAATGCAAGAATGAGGAATGTATTTCTAAATTCCGTAGCTTCAAGAACTATGGTTCTGGGGAGCTGGTAAAGCACAACGAAGCCAACAAGGACGGCATGGGACATACGCTTTACATTGGTTCATTTACCAGTGAGGTGTACTTCTGTGTCTATGAAAAGAATTATGAACAATCTTCAAAGTTAGGAATACCCATTGAGGAAGTCCCCATTAAAAACCGATTTGAGATACGTTTGAAAAATGAACGTGCCTACTATGCCGTGAGAGAACTGCTGACCCACTATGACGCAGAACTGACGGCATTTTCTATTATCAACCAGTATATCCGCTTTGCCGATAAGGAAGTAGGCAAGCGAAAAAGCGATTGGAAAACTAACGCCCGTTGGTCTTGGTTTATTGGCGAGGGACGACCACCCGTGAAGCTGACGACAAAGCCAGAGCCTTATACTCTGCAACGAACGCTAAACTGGCTACAAAGGCAGGTTGCACCGACCTTGAAAATGCTGAAACAGATAGACGCAGGCAATCAGACGGACTATCTCAAAACCATAGAACAGCAGGCAAAGCTGACGGATAAACATAAGCAGATAGTGAAGCAACAGACGGCTTCGGTGGACGAACTGATAGAACAAGAAAAGGAGTGATTGATGATGATGTGGGAATTGATTAAGGACTTACTGCTGGTATCACTTGGCATGGGTATCGGCGTGGTTCTGATGTGTATTATGAGTGTCGGAAAGGAAGCTGACCGACAAATGATTGAATTAAAAGAAAGCGAGGAAAATTAAATGAATTTCGGACAAAATTTATACAACTGGTTTTTAAGCAATGCACAGTCTTTAGTGCTTATGGCAATCGTCGTGATTGGTATTTACTTGGGGTTCAAGCGTGAGTTTTCAAAACTTATCGGCTTCTTGGTGGTTGCCTTAGTTGCCGTTGGATTGGTATTTAATGCAGGCGGTGTCAAAGATGTTCTCTTAGAACTGTTCAATAATATTATCGGAGCATAGCCGTACTCTTTCATCACTGTTTGCGGTCACGCAAACATACCTTTCCCCCTTTGGGAGTGGGCTAAGGGGGTAACGGAATGGTACCGGCGTGATGAATTTCATTGCTTGGCTCAAACAGAACTGATATAATGTGGAAATGAAGAAATCGAAAATTGATTTGAATTTGTCTAAATAAATCAAGATAAACACAATGTTCATTATGTATATTAGAGGTGGATATGACTGAATGAGAGAAATAGAAACGGTGCAGAAAATACAGGACTATATACGCATACATCATAAAGATGATAATTTCAATACAAATGATGTTTGTTCTATGATTGGATATTCAAGGCGACAAGTTGACAGGCTTTTCAAGAAATATCTGAACAAAACACTACAAGAATATGTTAATGCAGTTTGTTTAACGGAAAGTGCAAATGAATTACTGAATACAAAAAAAACAATTTTAGAAGTCGCATTGAACAGTCATTATGAAACACATGAGGGGTTTTCGCGCTCCTTTTGTAAAAGATTTCATATCATGCCCTCTGTATATCGTGAAAAAAAGATTGCTATTCCACTATTCATACAATATCCGATTAGTCACTATTATGCTTTGCTTAAACATAAGGAGGAATTATTTATGGGTAATGATTTAAGTTTTTGTATGATTACTGCCAAAGAACGCGAAAGAAGAAAGTTAATTTATCTCCCGTCACACCATGCACAAGATTATTTTTCGTATTGCGAGGAAGTAGGCTGTGAATGGGAAGGACTGCTAAATAGTATTGCAGAAAAATTTGAATCTGCTGCTTTAATTGAATTACCAGACAAATTAGTTGAAATTGGTTTTTCAAAGATAGCAGCAGGCGTTGAAGTGCCATTAGATTATGACAAAGAACTTCCGAAAGCATATAAAGTAGTAGAACTTCCAGAATGTATCATGCTTTATTTTCAAAGTGAACCATACGAGAATGAAGAGGACTTTTGCAAGGCGATTGAAAGCACATATACAGCGATAGGAAAATATAATCCTGCCATATATGGTTATAAACATGCATATGATATGGCTCCAAGTTTTAATTTTGGTGCAGATACAAGTACAGGAGCAAGGATAGCTGTTCCAGCACTACCAGCGGATTGATAGCTATAAATCTCAGTTTAATAATTTCATATCCCCCTTTGGGAATGGGCTAAGGAGGAATGAAAGGGGGTAACGGAATGGTACACGGATAAAAACAACGGCATGATGAATTACATTGCTTGGCTCAAATAGAGCTGATATAATGTGGATATGAAGAAAGCGGAAAATCAGAAGTTGCAAAAGGAGTGAAATTGAAATGTGTATGGAATGTTATGTTGATAAAAACAGAATAACACCACTCTTAAATCCATTGGATTGTTTAGAAAATCATATACAATACATTTGTGGAACTTGTGGGCGGTGCATTTGCATTGAACATGACCCTAAACGTGGATTACAACGGTGGAATTTTCCTTTTAAATCGTTAGAAATTGCAAAATTATATTTGCGTACTGCTGATTATAGTATGAAAAAGCCATGTGGTATTTATGAACTGAAAAGTGAAAACGGCAGACTTTCATACAAAATCTTTGCGAACATCGAAGACTTACAGTTATATCTAAAAAAGAACAAAGGAAAAATTTGCAAAGATATGAAGCCAGTTTTTATTATTGAAGAATACAGAGAATATGCAAATACGCAGATAAGAAAATTGACCTCTGATGAAATACAGAAATATATGTCAGAGCGATAACTTTCGGTTTAATAACTTCATATCCACACACAAAGCAGTTAGTCTTAGGATTGACTGCTTTTTTGATACTTAAATTTAAGATTGGAGTGATTACTTGAAAGATATATTTTCAGATATGCAGGCAAGGATCGGCTGTACTTACATTTCAGACTTGCTACATCATAAGCGTGTGATTTGGCATGAAATGAAGCGACTGAACCTTGCCGACTATCCACAGAAACAATTAGAAGATTTTTCAAAATATGTGTTTGGTACAAGTTACCAGACATTAAGTACTGTTATGGAACAGCAGAAAGGACGTGAGGAACAATGCAGGAAGAACAGATTCTGGTGGAAACGACCCACTTAATCAATGGGGAATTTCGCTCCTACTGGTTTGATTTGCCCATAGACATTGCAAAGTTTGAGGAACTGCTGGGCGTTGGAGCAGAAAGCAGGGACTACCGCATTATTGAAAAGGTACTGCCGTATGCTGATGACGTACACGAACATACCAGCATTTATCAACTGAATGAATTAAATCTCATGTATCAGCGTTTGCCCGACTATATCAAGGCAGAATACAAACAGCTTTTGACTTACTATGAAAATCTGGAAGAACTCTATAATTACAGATATGTGGTTATCTGTTATCCAGACTGTAAAAGCATGATTGACGTTGCCCGTTTCAAACTGGCGACAAGTCCTGCGTTCCAGAACTTATCTGAAGATTGCCAGACCTACTACTTTGATTATGAAGCATACGCTAATCATTTGCAGGAAAACGGGCGTTTCTTGGAAACAGAACACGGTATTTATGAAATACCGCTGTAAGAAATGAGGTCTGCCTATGATTGATGATATGAGAGTTTATATCGCTAATCTTGGGAAATACAACGAGGGGTATCTGGTGGGCGACTGGTTCTCTTTCCCTATTGACGAGGACGACGTAAAAGAGCGTATCGGTTTGAATGAACGCTATGAAGAATACGCAATCCATGATACCGATAACTTCCCCATTGAGATTGGCGAATATATTTCTATTGAAGAACTAAATGAAATGTTTGAACTGATTGAAGAACTGCCTGATTATATCACGGACGCACTGGACGAATTTATCAGCCATTATGGGACGCTGGAAGAAGTTGTAGAACATAAAGATGATATTTATTATTATCCAGATTGCGACGATATGACCGATATTGCCTACTATTACATTGACGAGTTGCAGTCGTTGGGGGAAATCCCCCCACAGTTGCAGAATTATATTGACTATGAAGCATACGGCAGAGATTTGGATATGGGCGGTTATTTCATCACAACAAGCCGTGGTATCTGCGAGATACCATATTAAAGCTGGAAGATCAGCGACAAGGATTGTTGCTTCTGACAGCTTTTTTGATTAGGGACAGTCTGAAAACGGCTGTCCTTTTCCATTATGTGAAATCTCATAAAGAGATACCACTGTGCCGTGAAGTACGCGGCAGGAATGAAGAAAGGAGTGGAAACGAAAACATGAAAAAGATTAAAAGCTACACGGGTATCTGGAACGTGGAAAAAGTCTTGTATGCAATCAATGACTTTAATTTACCTTTTCCCGTTACCTTTACCCAGATTACATGGTTTGTGATAACCGAGTTTATCATCATTCTGTTTGGGGACTTACCGCCGTTCTCCATGATTGAGGGAGCATTTTTGAAATACTTCGGTATTCCCGTGGCTCTCACATGGTTCATGTCGCAAAAGACTTTTGACGGCAAGAAGCCGTACAGTTTTTTGAAATCACAGATAACTTTTGCCCTACGACCCAAAACCACTTATGCAGGGAAAGCCGTGAAACTGGATAAGCAGGTACTACAAGAGAATATCACGGCAGTAAGGAGTGTGAGCTATGTTCCCGATTAAATATATCGACAATAACCTTGTCTGGAACAAGGACAATGAGGTATTCGCTTATTATGAACTGATACCATACAATTACAGTTTTCTATCCGCTGAACAGAAATTCATTGTGCATGACAGCTTCCGACAGTTGATTGCACAGTCCCGTGAGGGCAAGATACACGCCTTGCAGATTGCCACCGAAAGTTCAATCCGAAGTATACAAGAGCAGTCAAAGAAACTGGTAACGGGACGATTGAAAGACGTTGCCTATCAGAAGATAGACGAACAGACCGAAGCATTGGTAAGCATGATTGGGGACAATCAAGTAGACTACCGCTTTTTTCTTGGCTTTAAGCTCATGGTAACGGAAGAACAATTCAATTTGAAGAACATGAAAAAATCGGCATGGTTGACATTCAAGGAGTTTATCCACGAAGTGAACCACACGCTGATGAATGACTTTGTATCTATGCCGAATGATGAAATCAACCGCTATCTGAAAATGGAAAAGCTGTTGGAAAACAAAATCAGCCGACGCTTCAAGGTGCGACGCTTAGATAAAAATGACTTCGGGTATCTCATTGAACATCTCTACGGCAGGGACGGTATCGCCTATGAAGATTATGAGTACAGCTTACCAAAGAAGAAGCTGAAAAAAGAAACATTGATAAAGCACTATGACTTGATACGTCCGACCCGTTGCCTTGTGGAAGAAAGCCAGCGACATTTACGCTTGGAACATGAGAACAACGAAAGCTACGTTTCCTATTTTACCGTCAATGCGATTGTCGGGGAACTGGATTTTCCGTCCTCTGAAATCTTCTACTTCCAGCAACAGCAGTTTACCTTTCCCGTTGATACGTCCATGAATGTAGAAATCGTGGAAAACCGAAAAGCATTATCGACAGTTCGCAACAAGAAAAAAGAGCTGAAAGATTTAGACAATCACGCCTACCAGTCTGGCAGTGAAACCAGCTCAAACGTGGTGGACGCATTAGACAGTGTGGACGAGCTGGAAACAGATTTAGACCAGTCAAAAGAAAGTATGTATAAGCTGTCCTATGTTATCCGTGTATCTGCTCCCGACCTTGACGAGCTGAAAAGACGCTGTGATGAAGTCAAGGACTTTTACGACGATTTGAACGTCAAGCTGGTGCGACCTGCTGGGGATATGTTAGGGCTACATTCTGAATTTCTTCCAGCCAGTAAGCGATACATCAACGACTATGTGCAGTATGTAAAATCAGACTTCTTGGCAGGGCTTGGGTTCGGTGCAACACAGCAGTTAGGGGAAAACACTGGTATCTATATCGGCTATTCTGTGGACACGGGACGCAATGTGTACTTACAGCCCTCTTTAGCTTCGCAAGGTATCAAAGGTACGGTTACAAATGCTCTTGCTTCTGCTTTTGTTGGTTCGTTAGGCGGTGGAAAATCGTTCTGTAACAATCTGCTTGTCTACTATTCGGTGCTGTTTGGCGGTCAGGCGGTAATCTTAGACCCAAAGAGTGAAAGAGGAAATTGGAAAGAAACCCTGCCAGAAATCGCCCATGAAATCAATATCGTCAACCTTACCAGCGACAGAGAAAATGCAGGACTGCTTGACCCGTTCGTGATTATGAAGAATGTGAAAGACGCTGAAAGTCTGGCAATCGACATACTCACATTCCTTACGGGCATTTCCTCTAGGGACGGCGAGAAGTTCCCCGTACTTCGTAAGGCAGTTCGTGCTGTTACCCAAAGCGAAACAAGGGGCTTGCTCCATGTAATTGAGGAATTAAGAAAAGAAGATACACCTATTTCATGCAACATTGCCGACCATATCGACAGTTTCACGGACTACGATTTCGCACATCTGCTGTTCTCTGACGGTACGGTGGAAAATGCAATCAGTTTAGATAACCAGCTCAACATCATTCAAGTAGCTGACCTGGTGTTACCCGATAAGGACACCACCTTTGAGGAATACACGACCATTGAATTACTGTCTGTTTCCATGTTGATTGTTATATCTACATTTGCCTTAGATTTTATCCATTCCGACAGAAGCATTTTCAAGATTGTAGACCTTGACGAAGCGTGGGCGTTCTTAAATGTGGCACAAGGTGAAACGCTCTCTAACAAGCTGGTGCGTGCTGGTCGTGCCATGCAGGCAGGCGTGTATTTTGTAACGCAGTCTTCGGGGGACGTGTCAAAGGAAAGTCTGAAAAACAATATCGGTTTAAAATTCGCTTTCCGTAGTACCGACATCAACGAGATTAAGCAGACCCTTGAATTTTTCTCCATTGACAAAGAGGACGAGAACAACCAGAAGCGATTGCGTGATTTGGAAAACGGACAATGCCTATTGCAAGATTTATACGGACGTGTGGGCGTGGTGCAGATACACCCCGTTTTTGAAGAACTCTTACACGCCTTTGATACCAGACCGCCGATACAGAGAAATGAGGTGGAGTGATGAAAGAAAGGATACAAGGTGCGTTCACAAGAAAAAAGATACTTCACGTTCTCAAAATGGCTCTGTTTGTCGTGGCACTGTCCCTTATCCTGCTTTCGCTCTTGGGAACAGTGGCACACGCTACGGGGCTTGTGGACGACACAATCAATACCGAGAACCTTTATTCTAAATACCCATTAAGCAATTATCAGCTTGATTTCTATGTGGATAATAGCTGGGCGTGGCTTCCGTGGAACTGGCTGGACGGGATTGGAAAAAGCGTACAATACGGGCTGTACTGTATTACCAACTTTGTCTGGACGATAAGCCTATATCTTTCTAATGCTACGGGTTATGTGGTGCAGGAAGCCTACAAGCTGGATTTCATTAACGATATGGCAGACAGTATCGGTAAAAGCATACAGACCTTAGCAGGTGTTACGCAAAACGGCTTTTCTTCTTCGGGATTTTATGTGGGATTTCTACTGCTGATTATCTTAGTGGTAGGTATCTATGTTGCCTATACGGGACTGATAAAACGGGAAACCAGCAAGGCATTACACGCTGTTATCAACTTTGTAGTGGTGTTCATTTTATCGGCTTCCTTTATTGCCTACGCTCCCGACTACATCAAGAAAGTGAATGACTTTTCCAGTGATATAAGTACCGCTTCACTGGACTTGGGAACAAAAATCATGCTTCCCGACAGCGACAGTAAGGGCAAAGATAGCGTGGACTTGATAAGGGACAGCCTATTTTCCATACAAGTACAACAGCCGTGGCTACTGCTTCAATTTGGAAATTCAGATATAGAAGAAATCGGTTCTGACCGTGTGGAAGCTCTGGTATCGACAAGTCCAGAGGACGAGGACGGCGAAACGAGAGAAAATGTTGTAAAAACAGAGATTGAGGACAACGACAACAACAATCTGACGATACCGCAGGTTGTCAATCGTCTTGGCATGGTGTTCTTCCTGCTTATCTTCAACTTAGGTATTACGATATTTGTATTTCTGCTTACGGGTATGATGTTGTTCAGCCAGATACTTTTTATCATCTTCGCTATGTTCCTGCCTATCAGCTTTCTATTAAGTATGATACCGAGTTATGAGAGCATGGCGAAACAAGCCATAGTCCGTGTGTTCAATACCATTATGACAAGGGCAGGTATTACATTGATTGTTACGGTAGCCTTTAGCATTTCCAGTATGTTTTACAACATATCCACGGACTATCCGTTTTTCATGGTGGCGTTCTTGCAGATAGTGTGTTTTGCAGGTATCTACATGAAGCTAGGCGATTTAATGAGTATGTTCAGCTTAAACGCTGGCGACAGTCAAAGCATGGGACGCAGAATATTCCGCCGTCCGTATATGTTCATGCGACATCGAGCTAGGCGTATGGAACACCGATTAGCTAGGGCTGTGGGAAAAGGAAGTCTGGTCGGTACTGGAGCTGGTGCAATGGCTGGCTCTATGGTATCGTCTGGCGGTTCATCAGCAAGGAACAATACACCAAAACAACCGACCCGAAGCAATAACGCTTCTCTTGGCGGTAAGGCTGGTTCAGCCGTTGGAGCTGTCTTTGATACGAAGAACAAGGTCAAAGATAAGGCAACCGCTGTCAAAGAAAATATAAAAGATATGCCGACACAGACCGCCTATGCGGTTCACTCTGCCAAAGAAAAAGCAAAGTCCAGCGTGTCTGATTTCAAGCGTGGCGTGGTGCAGGAACAAGAAAACTGCCAGTCTGGACGATTAGAAAAGCAACAGCTCCATAGACAGAATATCGCTGATAAGCGTATGGAGCTTCAAAAGGCACAGGAAGCAAGGCAGGCGGATAAGAAAACGGACGGATCAGCGACAAGCGGAGCTACCCGTCCCCACGAAAGACCAGCTACGGCTACCAAACAGAACGTAGAAAAACAGCAGAAAGTCAAACGCCCTGCCACAGCTTCAACCATGAAGAATGATGAACCTATCAAGAAAAATGTTGTCAAGGAGCGTCCGTTATCTTCTGGTAGTTCTGATGTAAAAGCTCCGCAGGCGAGCCGTAGGAATGTAGAAAAAACGGTATCGCAGGAAACACGCCAGAATTATAAAGCTGACCGTATAACGAAAACGCAGACAACGACCACACAGAAGCAGACACAGCAGAATACCGAGAAGAACAAACGAACCCTCTTTAAGAAAGGACAAAGGAAGAAATGAAACTAAGACATGTCGCTATCATTGGCAGTCTGTTTCCTATCCTCTTTTCGATTGTGCTGTTCTTTGGGGTTCTAATTAGTGCCGAGGACGACGACGGGGACAACGGTTATTCCTCTAATTATGCAGGTATGAACCTATCCGCCGAAGTTTTGAAACATCAGCCTATGGTAGAAAAGTATGCCAGAGAAAACGGTATTTCCGAGTATGTCAATGTGTTGCTGGCAATCATACAAGTGGAAAGTGGCGGTACAGCCGTAGACGTTATGCAAAGTTCTGAAAGTCTGGGGCTACCGCCCAACTCTTTAGATACAGAAAGTTCCATTAAGCAGGGGTGTCAGTATTTTGCGTCCCTGCTTTCTTCCTGCAAAAATCAAGGTATCAGCGATATAAATGTCGTGATACAGTCCTATAACTATGGCGGTGGCTATGTTGGTTATGTGATAGGAAACGGAAAAAAGCATACATTCAATCTGGCGGAAAACTTCGCAAGGGAGAAATCGGGCGGTCAGAAAGTAACCTATACAAACCCTATCGCCGTAGCGAAGAATGGGGGCTGGCGGTATGCCTATGGAAATATGTTTTATTGTGAATTGGTAAATCAGTATCTAACCGTTACGCAGTTTGACAATGCCACCGTGCAGGCGATTATGAATGAAGCATTGAAGTATCAAGGCTGGAAGTATGTGTATGGTGGCAGTAACCCGAACACCTCTTTTGACTGTTCTGGACTGACGCAGTGGTGCTATGGCAAGGCTGGTATCTCTTTACCGAGAACAGCACAAATGCAGTATGACGCAACACAGCATATCCCACTATCGCAGGCAAAGGCTGGCGATTTGGTCTTTTTCCACAGTACCTACAACGCTGGAAGCTATGTAACCCACGTCGGTATCTATGTAGGAAATAATCAGATGTATCATGCAGGCGACCCTATCGGATATGCCAACCTTAATAATTCATATTGGCAACAGCACTTGATAGGTGCTGGAAGAATAAAACAGTAGAAAGGATTGGAAACCATGTTTAAAAAGAAAGAAAAACCAGTAAAAGAAAAAAAGGTGCGTACTGTCAAAGTAGGCACACATAAGAAATCTGTGATTGCATTATGGGTAGTGCTTATCGCAAGTGTGAGCTTTGGAGTGTATAAGAACTTTACCGCTATTGATATGCACACGGTACATGAAACAGAAACCATTCAGCTTCGATTAAATGACACCAACGGGATTGAAAATTTCGTGAAGAACTTCTGCAAGTCCTACTACACATGGGATAACAGCAAGGAAGCTATCGAAGCAAGGACGCAGGCAATCAGCAACTATCTGACAAAGGAATTGCAGGACTTGAACCTTGATACCATAAGAACAGATATACCGACCAGCTCCGTAGTTACAAATGTTTTGATTTGGGAGATAGAACAGTCGGGAACAGACGATTTTATCGCTACCTACGAAGTAGATCAGCAGATAAAAGAGGGCGAACAGACAAATAATGTCAAGGCAACCTACACCGTCAAAGTCCATGTGGATAAAGACGGCGATATGGTAATCGTGCAGAACCCGACCCTTGCACCAGCAGTTGAGAAATCAACCTATGAACCAAAGGCACAAGAAGCTGACGCAAGCGTGGACGCTGATACAGTGAATGACGCTACGGCATTTTTAGAAACATTCTTTAAGCTGTATCCGACAGCCACAGAAAAGGAACTTGCCTACTATGTAGCTGGCAATGTACTTGAACCTATCGGCAGAGACTACCTCTATTCTGAATTAGTCAATCCTATCTTCACAAAGGACGGGGACAATGTGAAAGTCAAGATTGCCGTGAAATTCATAGACAATCAGACAAAGGCAACGCAGGTATCACAGTTTGAGCTTGTGTTACATAAGGATAGCAACTGGAAGATTGTAGCTGTCTACTAATCATTCATCAAAAGGGAAAGTCTATACTAGCATTTGTTATTATTAGGCATTCCCTTTTTAGTAAGTATTTAACTATTTTTATTTTCCTTTTTCTCTCCGGTATGATAAAAAAACAAAAAATATTCACAGGAAATACAAGCATTTGACTTAAATAGTTCCTATAATAGGCTCAAATTTTTGAAATATTTTTAGATTGGCTCTTGACTTTCACGTTACGTAATAGTTTATCTTAGGAATAGAAAATAAGAAAGGAGCAAGATGTATGAAAATATCTGCAATACGTTCAGATGATGTTTACTCAAAAATTATGAGAGCACCTCTAAAAAACAAAAATGATATTTATCGTTATGAATTGATGTTGCCATTTGAAAAAAAGTGGGCTTGTTATAGCGTCCCTATGAAAGCTGCTACACCTAATGGGTATGATGTAATCATGGCAAGCGGAATGCTTGGACATATCGCCCCAACTCAGGTAAACGAAACACAAAAACATAATATTGACCTTATTTCAAATGATAAGCTTTGGAAAGAGTGTGAATTATCAATTAAAATGTCTTTAAATTGCTTTAATGAACAAGGAATAGAGTTACCTGTCAAAGAGTATCTATTCACGATTTTACTTGCAAACAGCGAAAGTCCTTATATCATACTAAATGACGGTTATTGTGGAGATGGTGGTATTCCGGGATATATTTTTTCTTGGTTAATCCCGAATGAATATACTTTAGCTCATCTTCCAGTAGCATTGGCACACGAAACAAATCATAATGTGCGCTTTCAATTTATTAAATGGAGAAACGATATTACACTTGGGGAAATGATGATTAGCGAGGGATTAGCAGAAAATTTTGCCACTTCATTATATGGCAAAGATAACGCAGGTCCTTGGGTAACAAAGACAGATTTAAAAACTTTAAATGAAAGTATTAAACCTATTATTTATAACGGATTAAATGTTCAGGGATTAGAAAATCTTAATGCTTATCTTTATGGTGATGAAATGGCGGCATTACAAAATTATCCTCAAGTTGGCTTGCCGTATTGTGCTGGATATGCTTGTGGCTATCATTTAGTAAAACATTATTTGCAAAAAACAGGAAAAAGTATTGTTGAAGCAACATTATTGCCAGCCAAAGAAATTTTAGACGCTACGGAGGATTTTTGGAATGAATAAAAGAACCATGGCTGTTCATGAAGTTGCTGCGTTGACTGGTATTACAGCTCGAACACTTCATTATTACGATGAAATTGATCTGTTAAAGCCGTCTATTATAACGAAAGCAAAGTACCGTCAATATACCGACGAGGATTTAAGCAAACTTCAAGAAATTTTATTCTTCAGAGAAGTTGGATTTGCATTAAAGGAAATCAAAGAATTGCTTAATACTCCGAATTACAACCGTACAGACGTATTAAATAAACATTTGGTAATTTTGGAAGCTCAAAAAGAACGAATCAATGCGTTGATTGCACTTGTAAAAAAAGAAATTGAGGGAGCAAAAGAACTTACATTTTCTGCATTTTCAAACGAAAAAATAGTTGAACTGCAAGCACAATTCAGAGCGGAAGTATTGGAACGTTGGAAAAATACAAAAGCATTCAAAGAGTTTGAAACTGTATTTTCTCCACAAGCAGAAAAAATCCAAAATGAACAAATGGAGAACTTTTATTCAACGGCACAAAGTATTTTTGAAAAGTTGTCTATGTATGAAAATGATTCTGCTGATTGCCCGGAAGTACAGTCAATCGTATGCGAATGGCAACAATATATTTCTGAACATTTTTATGAGTGTAATGAGCAAATTTTATCTTATTTGGGTGTTCTATATATTACTGATGAAAGATTTACAGATTTTATAAATAGATTTGGACGTGATAATCTGGCTGGATTTTTCAGTAAAGCAATCGAGGTTTATTGTGAAAATCTAAGTAAATCAAATAATCAGTATTAACCCCCCTGCACTATAAAAGGTCAAGGTTGCCGTGAAATTTATAGACAATCAGACAAAGACAACTTTAGTTTCACCGTTTGCACTTGTGTTACATAAGGATAGCAATTGGAAGATTGTAGGATAATGATTATAGCGTGCATTTCTTTATATGAGATATGCACGCTTTTCAATGTAGGTATGTATAGAGTGCAACTGTCCTATTGTTACTTTTCTGCTGTTCAACTAGCTTTATCATATTGTTTGCATTATTCGCTATCGCGAACTATAATCAGACTTATAGATTAGGGAGGAATTTTTATGTTTGATTATATGAGTGTTAAAGAAACAGCAAAAAAATGGGGATTGTCAGAGCGTAGGGTACAAATATTATGTTCTAATAATCGTATTCAAGGTGTTATTCGTATTAACCGTATGTGGCTGATACCCAAAACCGCAGAAAAGCCCATTGATAAACGGTATATTCATAAATATGAAAAGGACGGTGTTAAAGAATGAAACATATATTTTTTGTTGAAGATGATTTGAGTTTAATTAACGGTCTATCTTTTGCTATCAAGAAACAAGGATACGAAGTAGATATTGTCCGAACAGTCTTAGAAGCACATAAACTATGGCAGGACGGAAAATATGATTTGGTTATTCTGGACGTATCACTTCCAGACGGTAACGGTTATGACTTATGTCGAGAAATCCGAAAAACATCAAAAGTGCCTATTCTATTTCTGACTGCGGCTGATGAGGAAATGGATATTATTATGGGACTTGACATAGGGGGCGATGACTATGTCACAAAACCTTTTAAGTTGGCGGTATTGCTATCCAGAATAAATGCCCTATTCCGTAGAAGTGAAAATTTCAGCCAACAGAATACGGAGTTATGCTCAAACGGTATTAAGGTGGAGCTTTTGAAATCAGGAGTATATAAAGATGGTATACCGATAGATTTGACTGCCAACGAATATAAGCTGTTGTGCCTGTTTATGGAAAATCCTGATATAGTTCTATCGCCAGAACAGATTTTAAGTAAGCTTTGGGATTGTGATGAAAAATATATAGATGGGAATACTTTGACTGTATATATCCGCAGACTTCGCACTAAAATTGAGGATATGCCAAGCACTCCGAACAAGATTGTAACTGTTCGTCGCATGGGATATAAATGGAATACTATGGATTGAGGTGCACTATGCAGATATTAGTAAATAAGAAAATCAGACAGTTTTTTATTATGGTATTGGGAAGTATCATTGCATTTATTCTTATTTCCGTAGTTCTAATCGCTTTGCCGATAGATCATGCGGAAATCTATATCATGGTATCTGCCCTTATCATGGGTATGCTCATTTTAATAGCTGGATATTGGTATTTTCGCAACCAGAGTAAACTTATGGAACATGCGATTACACAGATGAAAGAATATACATCTGGAAATGAAAATTCACGCATTGAATGTAACGATGAGGGAGAATTATACCTTTTGTTCCATGAAATCAATTCCTTAGTATCAATCCTAAATGCCCATACAGAAAAGGAAATGAAATCAAAATTATTTTTAAGGGACACTCTTTCAGACATTTCACACCAGTTAAAGACACCACTTGCCGCTCTTAATGTCTATCACGGCATTATACAAGAGGAAGCGAAAGACTTATCAACAATCAAAGATTTTACTGCACTTTCAGAACAAGAATTAGATAGGATTGAAACATTGGTACAGAACCTATTGAAAATTACAAAATTAGACGCAGGCACGGTCTTAATGGAAAAAAACAATGAGAATGTTTCTGATATGATAAGTGATGTTGAAAGGCGTTTTCATTACCGCATTGAGCAAGAAGAAAAAAGATTGATACTTGCAGGCGATGACACGGTTACTTTATTATGCGACCGTAATTGGTTTATGGAAGCAATCAGTAATATTGTAAAAAATGCGATTGACCATACAGAAAAAGGTAACACTGTTTCTATTGAATGGAAACAGTTTGCGTCAATCGTTCAGATAATCATAAAAGATAATGGTTGTGGTATTCACCCGGAAGATTTGTATTTCATATTTAAAAGATTTTACCGCAGTCGATTTTCTAAAGACACGCAGGGAGTTGGTCTTGGGTTATCACTTGCAAAATCTATTATTGAAGCTCATGGTGGAACAATTAGAGTAGATAGCGAATTAAATGTTGGAACGACATTTGTAATGGATTTCTTAATTCCTACAAAACTGTAGGCTTATTGTCGTGTTGGAGTAATGTTGGCGTGTTAGACTTTCCATATAAAATCGAAAGAGGTGTATATGAAATGAATTTATTAGAAGTAGAATCAATTTCTAAAACTTATGGCAGTGGAGATACGGCTGTTCACGCATTAAGGGACGCTTCATTTTCCGTGCCAAAAGGAGAATTTGTCGCAATCGTAGGAGAGTCTGGTTCTGGAAAAAGTACCCTATTGAACATGATAGGTGCTTTAGATATTCCCACATCTGGGAAAGTATATATTGACGGAAACGACATCTTCAAAATGAAAGAGCAAAACTTAACTGTCTTTCGTCGTAGGAATATTGGGTTTATATTTCAAAGTTTCAATCTTATTCCAGAATTGACCGTTGAACAAAATATTATCTTTCCTATATTGCTTGATTATCAACAACCAGATAAAAAATATTTAGAAGAATTATTGACGGTACTTCATTTAAAAGAACGCCGTAACCATTTGCCTAGTCAATTATCTGGAGGACAACAACAACGTGTGGCAATCGGACGAGCGTTGATTACAAGACCAGCACTTATCCTTGCTGATGAGCCAACAGGAAATTTGGATACCCAGAACAGTAGTGAGGTAATCACACTTCTTAAAGAAGCCGCAAAAAAATATGAGCAAACGATTGTTATGATTACACACAGTAGAAGTATTGCACAGACAGCAGACCGTATCTTGCAGGTGTCTGACGGTGTGTTGACGGATTTTGGGAGGTGTCGCAAATGAAAAGCTATCTTAGCTTAATTCCTATATCCGCAAAAGTCCACAGACGACAAAACCGTATGACGTTACTCTGTATTATTTTTGCAGTATTCCTTGTAACCGCAGTTTTCAGTATGGCGGATATGGGGGTTAGAATGGAAATGGAGCGTCTGGTCGGCAAGCACGGAAGTGAAGCTCTACAAGGAATGAGTAGTAACCCTACGGTACAGACCTTATATTTAGCAGCAATACTGTTATTTATAATGATACTCATTGCCGGTGTATTGATGATTTCCAGCAGTATCAACAGCAATGTAGCTCAAAGGACAAAATTTTTTGGTATGATGCGTTGTATCGGTATGAGCAAGAAACAGATAAAAAGATTTGTCAGATTGGAAGCTCTCAACTGGTGCAAAACTGCTGTTCCAGTTGGTGTTGTGTTTGGAATTATCATCACATGGGGACTATGTGCTTTCTTACGATATGGTGTCGCAGGAGAATTTTCGACCATGCCTTTATTTGGCGTGAGTGTAATTGGAATTTTATGTGGTACGATTGTTGGGGGTATTACAGTATTGATTGCGTCAAACTCTCCTGCCAGACGAGCTTCTAAAGTGTCGCCTGTATCAGCGGTATCGGGAAATGCTGAAAATACACAGAGTATTAACAAACCTGTCAATCCCCATATATTTAAGATTGAAACGGCTCTTGGCATTCATCATGCCGTATCTGCTAAGAAAAACCTTATTCTTATGACAGGGTCTTTTGCACTTAGTATCATTTTGTTTTTGAGTTTTACTGTTTTAATTGATTTTGTAGGCTATCTTATGCCACAATCTTCAAATACTTCTGACATCAATATTTCAAGCAATGATAATTCAAATTCCATAGATCCTGCGTTGTTGGAAAAAATAAGCGTTATGCAAGGTGTTAAAGAAGTATTTGGACGAAGAAGTCTGTTAGACGTTTCAGCAAAAATTTCTAATCATACAGATAAGATAGACTTGATTTCCTATGATGATTTTGATTTGGAATGCCTGTCTAAAGATAAACAGCTTAAAGCTGGAAGTGACCTTTCAAAAGTCTATGGGAACAGCAACTATGTTCTTACAATTTATGACGAGAGCCTGCCTTTACAACTAGGCGATACCGTTACCGTAGGTAGTGATACCTTAAAAATCGCTGGTATGTTGAAGTATAATCCGTTCAGTGAGAACGGAAGCACTAACGGTAAACTGACATTGATTACATCTGGAGAAACTTTTAACCGTATAACAGGCATTGCAGACTATTCTCTTATCATGGTACAGACAACTAAGAATGCAACAGATAAAGATGTAACAGCAATCAGGCAGATTGTAAATGATGATGCCACATTCCATGACAAACGGGAACAGCGTACAACAAGTACCTATATGGCTTTTGTTACTTTTGTGTATGGTTTTCTTGCAATCATTACGCTTGTTACTGTACTAAATATTATGAACAGTATTTCCATGAGCGTATCGGCGAAGATAAAACAATATGGAGCTATGCGGGCTGTTGGTATGGATAAACGACAGATAACAAAAATGATTGCTTCCGAAGCATTTACCTATGCGGTTGTCGGCTGTATTGTGGGTTGTAGTATTGGTTTATTGATTAGTAAATTTTTGTATGATATTTTGATTACACCACATTTTCCATATGCTGTATGGAGCATTCCAGTTGTTTCTTTAATAGTGATATTGATATTCGTTGTTGGTGCGTCTATCATTGCTGTTCATAACCCTACCAGAAGAATAAAAAATACTTCTGTAACTGAAACAATCAATGAGTTGTAAGTATTTATGACTTTTTAAAGATATGCTGATATGGTTATCGAATAGAATACCTGTACTGTCGATAACTATACAGCAAAGTTTAGATGATTTCTTTTTCAAAAATTTAGCTTAGTTTTACAGGAGGAGAAGAATTTGAAAAAGGCAATATTATATATTCATGGCAAAGGGGGAAGCTACACGGAAGCTGAACTGTATCAAAAAAGTTGTAAAGGATTTGATATTGTGGGAGTTGATTATAATGACTATTTGCCGTGGATTGTGAAGAAAGAAATAGAAGCCGCTTATAGTGAAATAAGTAAGCGATATGATAAGATATATATTCTTGCAAATAGTATAGGCGCATATTTCGCAATGAATGCACTACAGAATTACTGTATAGAAAAAGCTTTATTCATTTCGCCGATATTGAATATGGAAAAAGTTATCCTTACTATGATGAATTGGGCGAACGTGTCTGAAATAGAATTACAAAAGCAAAAGGAAATTCCTACAAAATTTGGAGAAACTCTTTCTTGGGAGTTTTTGTGCTATGTTAGAAATAATCCACTCAAATGGAATGTTCCAACCAAAATACTTTATGCCGAAAATGACAATCTTACAGATATTCAGACCGTAAACAACTTCGTGAATACCCATAATGCTTCGTTTACTATTATGAAAAATGGTGAACATTGGTTCCATACTTGTGAACAACTTTTATTTTTAAATGAGTGGTTAAAAAAACAATGTGAAAGTATATAGGGGTTTAATTGAAAGGGAAATTTATAATGTTAAGTTTAAAGCAACGTGATATAAAGAAAATTATCAAAAACGGTGCAAAGGCTGGCGGTAGGTCGGTTGCTGATGTTCGGGCTGATATACAAGCGACCATTGATGATGAAATGAACAGCACTGACCCAGAGGTGCAGGCAAACTTTAAAAAGCTCTTTGGGAACAAATGCCCTACGCCAGAAGAATACATTTACAAAGTGACAAATTTAGGAGGAAATTTTCATGGGTGGATTTAACGATAAAAATAAAAAAAATTACTACTTCCCGCTTTTCACTGGAATAGGACTTGTCTTTGGTGTAGTGTTGAAGCAGATACCCATAGGGCTATGCTTAGGTGTTGCTGTTGGTCTTGCTTTGGATTATAAAAAGAAAAAATAGATTGAATTTGAATACTAATATGAGAAAAGTGAACATGCATTGTATATCCACTTTCTTAACTATCAAATATCAACATTGATTTAAAACAGAGCCAAAGAAAAAGAGAGGTATTTAACTGTATGCTAGGATTAAAAAAAAGAGATATAAAGAAAATTATTAACAATGGGGCAAAGGCTGGCGGTAGGTCGGTTGCTGATGTTCGGGCTGACATACAAGCGACCATTGATGATGAAATGAATAGCACTGACCCAGAGGTGCAGGCAAATTTTAAAAAGCTCTTTGGAAACAAACGCCCTACACCAGAAGAATACATTTATACAATGACAAAGAAATCAAGATTTAAAATGTGAGAGCCTTTATTTACTGCCTGCGTAGCAGATCAGTAAATAGAGGGCGAACGAAACAAGAGATTTAGGCAGAAAATAAGGAAACAAAAAGTTTGATTACTTCTTGTTCCCTCTGCTGTTCAAGATACCGTCAATCGTACCTTGAATGATTTTCAATTCGTTATCGTTCAATAAGTCAAGTGATGTTTCTGTCTGTCGTCGGATTGTGCTTTTTTCCACTTTCTCTGGCGGATAGAAATATTCATCAACAGAAATATTGAACATGGTAACTAAATCATGGAATAATTGAAAACTTGGGTGTGAACCGACATTTTCAATATCGGCAATATGGCGTTCCCCATAGAACACCTTGTCGCCTAAATCATTGCGTGAAAGCCCTGCTTTCTCTCTTGCTTCTCGGATTGCCAGTCCTAACGGTCTGAAATCATACGTTTGTGTTTCTTTATTTTTTCTCATTTTAAATCACCTAACATGAGTTTATACTTCATGTTCAGTATTTAGAATGTGTTAAAACTGCATATACTATGCACTTAAAATTCAAAAGTGATTATCGTGTTCGGTAAATAAAAAAAAAACCGTTCCTTGATGATATGCTTTTGTGCGTCTTGAAATGATAACGGGACGGTTTTGGATATTGCCAGAACTGTCCTTTTTTCATTGGTAAATCACGGTATGGCTCTGGTTTAAGGGGGCTTTACTATGATTGCTCATATAAGAACACGACGCTGTTCTCAATCGTATATTTGTTGTGGGATAGTTCATCAATCAGCACACCCTACACATGAGTTAAAAATTCATATTCATAACATTTATAAAACAGTCTGTTTTTGTGGAAACGCACAAGCAGGCTGTTTTTATTTTACCCCCAGATTTATTCAACTTTTTCTTAAAAGAGGTCATTAAATCACACCTTTCATTCCCTATATGGTGCGGAAAGAGGGAGAAACACTTTTCACGTCGTAGCGGAAAGGAGGTGAGATTATGAAACCATCTGACTTCCAGAAAACAGTTCAATGCCGTTTTGAAAGTTGTTTAAAAAAGGTTGTCCGCCATGTTGTAAAGGACTACCAGCAGGAATTAAAAAGACGAAAAAATAAAGAAGTACCATTTTGTGAACTTCCAGATATTGTCGTTGAAAAGTTGGCTGTATGGGACGACTACGAAACTGATTACACGATTTTTAATGTGTGTGGCATGGATATTAAAATCCTTGACGACGAACTGGCAGAAGCATTGAAGAAACTGCCAGAAAGAAAGCGTAACACTTTGCTGATGTATTACTTCTTGGAAATGACAGAAAAAGAGATTGCAGATTTGCAGAATATCACGCAAAGCGGAGTATTCAGAAACAGATACCATGCTTTAGACACTATGAAAAAATTATTAAAGGAGGAAAAGTAGAAAATGAAGCAAGGATTTAAGAAACCGTCTTATTATTTGATTTCATCAGCTATGGACGGCGACGAAACCGCTATTGAGAAATTGCTGGCGTTCTATGACCCGTACATATCCAAATGCTGTTTACGTCCTTTATATGATGAATACAGTAATGTCTATATCGTTGTCGATATGGAATTAAAGGGACGTATTCGAGAAGCCTTAATCAAAATGATTTTGGACTTTGAGATTGATATAGAACTTGAAGAAGAATAAGCAGATACCAGTAGGGCGTGATTTGATGAAATCCTCTTTCCTGCCCTGCTCCTGCTTTCATACATGAAAGCTTATGCTTTCGTCAACTGCTCTTTGAAAACTGAATAAAGCAGACAGATACGTTTGTGATACAGCGAGCCACGGGGACTGTACGCCATGACCTTTCCGACAAGAAAGCGAGCGACCCACGCAGTGATCCGAGAGCGACTTGTGGAATGGTCGCTTTGCCATAACCTGCTATCACAGAATAATGATACGTCCGCATGGTGCGGTTCTGCCCACAAGAATGGGAATAGTTGAGATACTAACGGAGCTTTCCAAAGCCGTCTGTCTGCTTACGATAAGACACACAGAAAGGAGTGTTGCAACATGAACAATGCTGATGTGCCGATTTGGGAAAAATATACCCTTAGTATAGAAGAAGCGTCCCGATATTTTCGTATTGGGGAAAAGAAGTTGCGTAGGCTTGCCGAGGAAAATTTGGACTCTGGCTGGGTTATTGTCAATGGAAACCGTATTCAGATAAAGCGAAAACAGTTTGAAAAAATTATTGATACACTGGACGAAATCTGATGTCTTAGAGCCGTAGATATGGTATAATATTAGTAGCGTATCACGGCTCATTCCATGACGGAAAGGAGCTTTACACCATGTCAAAAATGAAAAGACAAGACAGTAAAGGACGCAACCTGCGTCTTGGAGAGAGCCAGAGAAAAGACGGAAGATACGTTTATAAATATACCGATATATTCGGGAAGCCACAGTTTGTATATGCTTGGAAACTTGTACCCACAGACAAGACACCTGCTGGAAAACGTGATGATATATCGTTGAGGGAAAAAGAAAAGCAGATAAAAAAAGACCTTGACGACGGTATCGACACTATCGGCGGTAAAATGACAGTCTGCCAGCTTTATGCAAAGAAGAACAATCAAAGAAAGAACATCAAGCGAAACACAGAATTAGGACGACAGTATCTTATGAACGCACTGGAAAATGACCCATTGGGTATGAGGGTGATTGATACGGTCAAGCAGTCTGACGCTAAAGAATGGGCTATCAGAATGAATGATAAAGGTTATTCTTACAAGACGATAGATAACTATAAGCGCTCCTTAAAGGCTTCATTCTATATGGCGATACAAGACGACTGTATCAGAAAAAATCCTTTCAATTTCAAGTTGAGTGATGTTCTGGAAGATGATACAGAGCCTAAAGTTATCTTGACACCAGAGCAGGAAGAAAAACTTCTTGCATTTATGGAAACGGATAATATTTACAGCAAGTATCGTGATGAAGTTATTCTTCTGCTGGAAACGGGACTTCGTATTTCTGAACTATGCGGACTGACAACACACATTGATATGCTTAACCGTGTGATTAACATAGACCACCAGCTATTGCGTGATACAGAGGTGGGCTACTATATTTCCACACCTAAGACAAAAAACGGCAAGCGAGAGCTTCCATTGACAGAAAGAGCATATCAAGCACTTGAGAGAATTTTAAAGAACCGAGGGAAAGCACAACCGCTTGTTGTAGACGGTTATAGCAATTTCTTGTTCTTGAACCGTGAGGGACTGCCAAAAGTAGCAGGAAATTATGAAAGTATGGTGCGAGGACTGATTAAGAAGTACAACAAGACTCATAAAGATAAGTTGCCGAACATCACGCCCCACTCATTCAGACATACCTACTGTACGAACATGGCAAATAAGGGAATGAACCCTAACACCCTGCAATACATCATGGGACACGCAAACATAACCATGACATTAGGGTATTATGCTCACGGTACTTTCCAGTCTGCAAAGGCAGAGTTGGAAAGGCTGGCTTCTTAATATCGAAAATGTATCTTACTACTTATTTACTACTTTTGGTTGCATTTTCATGCTGGTAAATGCCAGCTTATGCGAGGTATCTTCCAAAAGGAAAATGCCCATACAGCCCGAAAATACGGGATACATCGGCATTTACCAACTTATGAAAAGATAATCAGAAATTTAGTGAGTTTTTAATAAAAAAATGTTTCTTTCGGCAAAAATAATTGAAAATTAACAATACACTACTCCATACAACTGACATAACTAAAGAAAAAAGCGTAACCTGCATACTTATTTCTCCTTTGATTCTTTACTCTTTAGCTCTTCTATAATTTTTTCCAACTGTTGAATTAATTCTTCCCCATCTTCCTCATTTTTTTCATTTATCATTGCCACCATCATTGCTGCAGTCGATTCTTTCCCAATATCTTTTGACATTATAAGTTCTGCCGCATATTGTTCTTTCGTTATAATTGGAACAAACTGTCTTGCATACTGCGTTCCATATTGTAATGAACCGCAAACCTTTATCCTTCCTTTCTTTTGTAGTGAGCGTAACATCATATGTACATAATTTCCATTCCAGGAACGGTCAACAGATATATTTGAAATTTCAACACTTGTCAATGGTTTTTTCTCTGCCAGAATATTTGCATCAGATCTTCTTCACTTTTTGTTAAGTGTTTTTCTCTTTTAAACATCATAGCTATGTTTAACACATTATTCTTATTTACTGCAAATATTTTTTATTACTAGTTAAAAATATTATATCGTCATAATTGTCCACTGTCAACTAAAAATATGAAATATGATCGCGAAACTGCCCTAATATCATAAAATAATAGAAAACAATTTAAATTGTATGATAAAGCAGCCACACCAAATAAAACATTATTAATATTTTCAATAAATCAACAGCTAGGTGCTGTAATTGTTCAGGTATACTACTGTTGTAACATTAAACTGGAATTTAATAATATACTTCAGTAAATGTAATGCCAAGTGTTACATATGCCAAAGACAAAAATTCATCAACCAAAGTTCTAAAAAATTGTACAACTGTAATTTGAAAAAGAATATACGACAAAAACTCTGAGAAGAAAATATGTTAGGAAATAGAATAATCTGTGAATAAGTATGGGCATTCTATAAGAATGCCAAACAAACCCTGTCTTAAACGATACGAAATAACTTTATCATGAGAACTGTAAAATGTGCAGAAAATTTATGGGAATAAGGAAATTACTTTTTCAAAAAAGCAGACGCATATTTGACAAAAAATCATTAAGATTTGTACCAATTTATTGATTGATATATTCTAATATTCGGTTTCTTTTGTCTTTTACACTGGATGAATATTTTTTAAATACCTATTATAATTACAGAAAAATAAATTACAAATAACAGAAAATTTAGTTTCAAAGTATGCAAATCAATGCAGCACCGGCTGCGTAGACAATAAAAACAACAATACAAAGAATACATTATTATATGGTTCATAGCTTTTAGATATGTCATTAAGTTCATCTTCTTTAATATCCACTTAACTCTGCTTTCCGATAATCCATTAGCTATGTATTACAATACATTCTGTTCTATTCTATGGTAAAATGTAATTTCTTACTTTTCCTGATGCAGCACAAAGTAGGAACTATACAATGTCCCATCATGGCCGATTAATTTTTCATCTGTATATAAAAAACCTAAATCCTCTAATGCCTGCACTCATTGTGTTGCTGTAACAACTGCTTTAGAGGCAATTTTATCACACTGGAAAAGAGTAAAAGCTGGCTTAATAATCATTTCAAGTGTGACACAAACATGTCGCATTCCTCTCATTTACTTCTCTCCAAGCCCGATCTTCAATAAATGCAAATTTAATTAAAGTGAATACCACTGCTTCTATAGCTTTAAAACTGATATCAGAAAAACTACAGTCACAGCCTGGTTTTCTTTGTATTGACGATACGATGGTCTCAAAGTTCGGTAAAACATTTGAGAATATCTCTACCCTTTTTGACCATGCCGCACACAATGGCTCTAATGATCTGAGCGGACACTGTTTTGTAAGTGTCATGCTCTGTGTGCCAGTATGGAAAAAGGACAAGATCCATTATCTTTCTGTTCCACTTGGATACCGCATGTGGCAGAAAAAGGAGTCAAAACTGGAACTGGCGGCCTCCATGATACATCATATAATGCCCATATTCCATACAAAGAAAAATGTTATCATTCTTTGTAATAGCTGGTATGTAAAAAAGGGCTTGTTTCCATTGTGGATGAATATGAAAACCTTGATCTCATAGGAAATTCGAGGTCTAACTCTGTCATGTATGACCTGCCGCAGCAGTAAATTGGAAAAAGAGGCAGACCCGCACTGCGAGGGAAAAAACTGTCTATCCAGAATGATTTTACGCTGTCTGATGAAAAAATCGGTGATTACTATGTGACGGCGCGCCATGTCCTTACAAACATTTTTGGAAGAAGGACAGTTCTTGCATATGTTACATCTGGGGATAAGGAAAATGGCGGCAGACGCCTGTTTTTCAGTACCGTTTTTCCAGAACAGCTCCAGATATTCTGTGCATGGCAGGAAAAATCGCCGCTGAGCCAGACTGACAGCCACCGCATGCAGTATATCCCACTGATGCTGTATACTTTCAGATGGAACATAGAAGTTAATCAATATCTCATACTGTGCCATGAAAATACTGCCGTATCAGGATGCGTCATTTAATAAATATCAGTCAGAAAACGTACAGGAATTTCGGTTTGTGCTAAGCAAACAGCTCCGTCGGCAGGTAATTTATGCCATTTTGGTGGAAAATATAGAAACCCATATAAAATCAAAAGCCTTAATAAATGCCTTAAAACAGGTGTTTCAGCAACAGGGGTATTATTTATAAAGTTGTAAAGTGGTGTTACTTAAAGTATATGGGTTATATTTATCCCTTCTTCATTTTGGAAAGCTATTCTCCATGTTCTTTCCTGCAATCTTAAAATACTATTACATTTTTATCAAAAATCAATTTATAAATTTGTGATTAATGAAAAAAATAGAGAAACAATATTTTTCAACACTGTTTCTCCAGTTTTAACTTAAACTTATTTTTCTTCATACAGAGCCGTTTGTTTTAAAATAATCATCAAAAAGATCCCTTAAAAATACATCATATATTATTATGGATTTATTGAACATTCATATTTTTATAAATTCAATTCAAACAATTTTCCCCAATAATTTTGCACATTATCTCTAACTCCTTGGGTCCGCATTCTGACAACATTGCGCACATCTTGGTCGCTGCTGTTTCCCGATGCATAATTGATGACAAGTTCTTCTAATCTTTTAAATACAGACGCCTGATTTTCTCTGTTTATGGAAGAAAACAATTGTCTCAATGCATTGCGGTAAGCGCCCTCTTCCTCCTTTGTGTGCTTCACACCGCCTAACTTTACGCTTATCCTATGTGTCTTTATCTGCTCCTCAGAAAGCCCGTATTGGCGCAATGTCTCATCTGATACTGAAAATCCCTGATCATTGATCGATTCATAGAGTGCCTCTTCCGCCGATTTATATCCCTGCAAATGTTTGGAAAGGTCTTCATAATATTTATCAATTAAGAAATCAAAACCGCTCTTTTGTTCCTCCTGCAAGTACTGATCTGAAAAAAGTCTCAGGGCTGCCGTTGAGGATTCCACCTCCAAAGCGGCCTCATAGGAATACAATTCTCTGCCCCCTGCTCCTGAAGAAAATGATGAAGTTTCAGCATATTTTTTGGTTTTAACATCTATCCAGGTTGAAGTACGCACTAAAATATCGCTCATCGTATCTCTTAATTTCTCTATATCATCTTCCTCCATGTTATCATAAAAACCACAATAAGAGAGATACTCATCAAATACATTCCACCGCTGCATTCCTTCTAATGTAAATGCACAGTCTTTCACTTGTTCTGTTGGAATACAAGAACAGTTTGGGGCATAATATCCTCTTTTTCCAAGAACAACAGGTATATCATAAAGCACTGACTGCTGCAATGCTTCATATCTCCTTTTTCCCTCCTCAGATAATGTAACTTCTGCCGCCTCACTGCCAAACAGCTCTTTTACTGCCGCCTTTGCTTGTTCTTCATCCGTACTTCTATCTTCTTTCTTTACATTACTCAGTGTTGTAGCTTGTTCATATCTTTGTTTTGATTCTTGTACTTTTCTATCATAATAGGATTCATAGAACGATTTAACATCGCCAGCTTTTACATTCATTCACTCCTACCTCCTCAAATTTGACTCACAATAATATTATTTTTCATAAACCACTATTTTCGTTTCATCATAAACGGTCAAAGCCGCATTCTTAAGCACAAATTCTTCCTCCAAATATATAAAAACAGCATATATCATATTTTTAAGAGGAAGAATTTATTTTGTTCAAAAATAATTTACACCAATGCTTTAAAAACTTACCCTATATAATAAATTTTAATAAAAAGTTCTCACCGCGCTTTCAATTTTATGGTAATAATACCAATTTAGACCACCATATAAATCAATAGATTTCATCTCATTTAAACTATAAATGAGAATACAATTATCCCCTGCCGTATCGACTGCATCTAATCTTTTCGGTATTTTTTGATCCGTAGTATCTATAAAATCAATCAAAAAAGGACCGCCATTTCCATAATTGGTATCACAATATTTAAACAGAGTTCCCGGCGCCAAATATATTTGAATTGCAAAGGTTTATTTAGCATAATTTGAATCGCAGCTTATAGGTTCCAACTTTATTTCCTTAATTTTCACATCAGAAATTTCATGGGTTCTTGCATGATAACACTTTCTGGATAATTTAATTGGAAAACCCTTCTCCACTCTAACTTAGACAAATCAGGATTATCATAATTAAAAGCATACTTTCCATTTGCATATAAATCTCCATCTGCATATAAGATAGCTGCATTTTCAAGAGTAGGGCCAACATAAACTAACTTTCTGAGATTACCTGCCGGATTTTGTGCATTTACCATCATTTGGTAAAACTGACCAACAGTTTCATTCACTGATGCCACCACAAACATATAATCGCCCTGGGGCACCCCATTTATTGCTGTGACATTTCCAGCCGATAACTTACATTTGTCGGCGCCGCATTTCCTGTATTGAAATCAACCATATATAATTGTGCATAATAATTCGCATTTTCAGACGTTAATCCCAAAAACAACAGCGCATTCTTTGTAGTGCTAAAAAAATGCATCTCCATGTTATCTGCTGTTGTCAATTCTCCAGGCAGCACCCCATATGCACCCGGTTGCAGAATAAAGTATTGGGTCATAACCTGTGCATGGCATTCAACAGCATATTCCAGACACCCTGTGACATCGGAAAAATCAAGCAGTTAATCTTCTGAAATTTTTAGTTTCCAGAATCAGAAGGGGACTTTTTGGGCTTTTTTGCCATTTCGATGATCTATGCAGTTTTGATTATATAAGCAGCACAACGAGTTAACTTATTATATTCTCCTCTCCAACACATATGCCCTGCCCATCACTTTTTCTCGTTTAGACAATATGATATTCCAGATAAAGTTTCTGACGGTATTCTTCATCCTGTGATACCCTGACAATATCTGATATCCGATTATCCTCATTTAACAGCACTATTAGCCTCGCTAACATTTCCTCACCCTTTTTCACATTTTCCCTGTCACGCATTAACAACGTCATATATTCATGCCTCCATTCCCTGTTTTTCTTTGCTTCTTTCACCGCTTCTTCCAGTTTCTCTACATAGGGGTCTTTCGTTTTCTTTCCTGCCACATAATCCAGAAATGCCTTCAAATCTTTACTGACATCATCCAGTGTCCCTTTTGCATTTAAAAATATCTATACAGTTCCATCTCCCATCGAAATACGGTTATCTTCTTTACAAATATTTTCAAACGTATAAATATACCTTCCTTTTCCAAATACATCAAATGGGCAGATAAAGATAACATAGCTTTGGTTTAATTCATCGTAATACTGCCCCTTATCAATGAGCTTCAAATCCATCATGCCTTGGTAATACCTGCTCCTCTTTGGCAGTTCCTTCGTATCGCTCACCTGCATTTCTATGTCATAAACAACTTCTTTTTCATCTTTCACATATACGTCCAGCCTGATACTATGTGCATCTATATCTGGTTTGATGCTTTTTTGCAGCTCTGGATATTCAATGTGGTCTATTTCCAAGTCTGGCAAAATTCTCTGCAGTAATTCTTTGCATAGCTCCGGGTTCTGCATGACCTTCCCAAACAAGAAATCATTGGATATGCTTAATTTTTCCCAATTCGTCTGCCTGTTTTCCATCTGTTCTGCTTCCATGCTTTTCATGTTATTCTTACCTGCTTTCTGTTACCTTTTTGCCGGAAAACTCTGGTTTCTTCTTTTATTTTATTATACACAGTCCTTTAGCAAATTACAATAAGCCTTACTTTTCTTACTATTTTTAATTCTAAAAATGTTACTGTTCACTCCCACGCCATTCGCTAAGGCGCTTTCAGCGCTTTCTCGCTGCTTTGCAGCTAACCTTGCTCATAAACCGGCGTTCCCTTCCGTCAGCACAAATGGAGAAATCATCATACAAGTATGTGATTGTCTCCATATTGTCTGACGAGTGAACTGTAACCTAAGAATAAAAGGCTGTCTGTATAATGCCCAAAGGAATACTCTGTTTTGTTCCTGCACTCCCAGGTGACATATTGTTCTTCTTTCTTATTCACACCCAGCACAAACTCCACATTCCCAACGGGGATGGAAGCTGTAATGAGATACCCTGCATTGCTTCTGTTTCCATCCATTTACTGCGCCTCCCATCTTTTTTCCTTACGTTTATTGTTTTGGGGACAGCGGCATCTGGACTATCTGAAGCAGTACCGCAGGGTTACATACACCAATCTTCTCACAAGCGGCAAACTCAATGCTTACCTTGCCGCCATCGACAGGCAGGCACAGGAACGCTTTGAAAGGTTCATAGAGGGCAAAACAGACACAGGGCATAACGGAACGCCTAAATGAAGAAAATGCCTTAGAATGGACAGGGCGTCTCAACAACATAAGGGCTTGTGCAAGGGAGAGTGTGAATAACGAAATAATCTTCGTATAAGTGCTAAAAGTGGCAAGGTATAAAAACTTTGCCACTTTTAGGTTTGTTATCTTAGATTATCATTAATGAAAAGCTCTTGAATTTCTAGTACCAAAATGATAATATTATCAAATAGACCGAATTATTGGAGGGATAGGCATGGATAAAAAAATTATGGATGTATTGACGAACCCGATTAAATGCAAACTATTTCTGGAAATACAGAATTGTGGGGAAACTACCGCTAAACATTTATCCGAAACCTTTTCGAATATTCCGCCTGCAACGCTTTATCGCTATTTGAAGAGAATGACAAATGACAAAGTATTAAAAATTGTAAATCAAACGCAAGTCAGAGGTGCTTTAGAAAAGACTTATGCGATAGATATTGATATGACAAAAGATTTTAAAGAAATCTTAGACAGCAACTCTGGTGAAGCTTATATGCAGTCGTTTATGCAATATATTATTGGCTTTGCGGAGTTATTCCAAGATTATTGTAAACAGGATGATATAGACATTGTAAAGGATAAATCTGGTTTTTCTTTATCCCCTCTTTATCTAACGGATGAGGAACTTGAGATGTTAATTGGAAATATTAGGGATGCAATAAAGCCTTATGGAAACAACACACCCGCAGCGGGGCGAAAACTGCATTCTATTGGCGTTATTATTTCTCCGCCTAAAATGGATTAAAAATTTCCCGCCTGTCCTCAGTGATGGACGGGATTTTTCTTGACTTTTTACTATCAATACGATATTATTATCAATATGATATTAAAAAGGAGGTAATGCCTATGAAGAAAAAATGCATCATCATTACATTTGTAACTTTTGTTGTATTAGCAGCACTAACTTTTTCATTGCCACAGGAAATCCCGTTACACTTTGGAGTGTCTGGCTCTGGTTCGGTTGTAAATAAATATTTTATTCTGTTATTTACTCCTGTACCCGCAATCCTTTACTGGGCAATTGTGAAAAAGTACAAAAACTAAAATTCAAAGGAGGCTAATAAAATGGACGCCGTATTAGAAATTAAGAATTATTCTAAAATTTATTCTGGAAATAAAAAGGCTGTTGACAGTTTGAATTTGACGGTAAAAGCAGGAGAAATCCATGCTTTTATTGGTCACAATGGCGCAGGGAAAACAACAACAATCCGTGCGGTTGTCGGGATAATGGACTTTGACGAGGGGGAAATCCTTGTAAATGGCCATTCCGTGAAGGGCGAGCCTGTGAAATGCAAATCCATGACAGCTTATATTCCAGACAATCCCGACTTATATGACTATGTAACAGGCATCCAATATTTAAACTATATGTGTGATATGTTTTCTGTTCCTGCCAAAGAAAGAGTTTCAAGAATACAAGAATATGCGGATATTCTCAAAATAACGGACAGTCTTGGGGATTTAATCAGCTCCTATTCGCATGGTATGAAGCAGAAACTTGCGTTGATTGGCGCATTTGTACATTCTCCACAGCTTTTAGTGTTAGACGAGCCATTTGTTGGTCTTGACCCCGAAGCATCTTTCCATTTAAAAAAGATGATGCGTCAACTTTGTGATACAGGAACAGCAATTTTTTTCTCCACTCATGTGCTTGAAGTTGCCGAAAAATTGTGTGACAAGGTTACTATCATCAATAACGGTAAATTGATAGAAAGTGGAACAATGGAAGAAATCAAAGGAAGCCATAGTCTTGAAGATGTATTCATGGAGGTAGTTGAAAATGAAAGGCAAGTATAAGTATCTCTTGAGGATGCAGTTATACAATCTTTTCGGAATTAACCGATTGATTCATTCTCGTGATAAACAGGAAAAACAACGTTCTGCGATTGTTGGCGCTTTAGGACTTACCGCCATTGCCATTCTTGTAGTCTATACGACAAAATTCAGCAACAGTATGGCATTAGCGGGACTCAGCGAAGCATTACCAACGCTCATGGTAGTAGTCTGCTCTTTAGCAACTTTGACCCTTACATTTATTAAAAGTACAGGAGTGCTTATCGGATTAAAAGATTATGATATGGTTATGTCCATGCCTGTAAGTACGATTTCTATTGTGACAAGCCGTATAACGATGCTGTATCTCATCAATCTGATAATTGGCTTTATAGCCATGCTGCCGTCAAGCATTATCTATGTTTTATACGAACATCCGCCGATTTTTAGTTACCTGTTTTTAGTGGGTGCGTTATTTTTGACACCGATTATTCCCATGATTATTTCACTATCATTAGGTGTTCTAATTGTTGCCGTTTCATCACATTCAAGACACAAAAATGTTTTTTCATTGGTTTTAAGTACGGCTGCCGTACTGATGATTGTATTTGCTTCCGCAAAAACACAGTCAATGGATGAGGCGCAGATAACTAATTTAGGTGTTGCAATGGCAGAAGCGGTAAACAAATTTTATCCGCCTGCTATTCTTTTTACAAATGCCTTATTACATAATGATTGGGCAGGCTTTGTTATTTTTGCCGCTGTTTCCCTATTGCTGGACATTGCTTTTATAACGATTGTTTCTCATTACTATAAAAGATTGAATACTGCGGTATTCTCACATTATGCAAAAAAAGAGTATAAAATGGGAACATTAAAATCTTCATCTCCGTTTATGGCATTGTATAAAAAGGAGCTTCGCCGATTAAGTTCATGTACGATTTATGCCTTGAATTCATGTATAGGAATTGTCCTGCTTTTCGTTGTGGCAGTTATGGCAGCATTTTTTATGCCGCCTGCTTTACGACAGCAAATAGAAACGATGGGAATTATGAGCATCATTCAAAATATTATGCCGATTGCGCTTTCTGTTTTTGTGACTATGACTTCTACCACGGCAGCATCCTTGTCTTTAGAGGGGAAAACCCGATGGATTATGTGTTCCTCTCCAACGCAGGCAAGGACAGTTTACAATTCTAAAATTGCGGTAAATTTAACAGTAATACTTCCTGTTTTATATGTTAGTGCAATTTTTATCAGAATTGCGATTCCATATTCCTTGATGCAGACTATACTGTTATTTACTATTCCTACGGTATATGCTTTTTTCATTTCAGTTCTTGGTATTTATCTGAATATCAAGTTTCCTAAGTATGATTGGACAAGTGAGTATTATGCGGTAAAAGGTGGGGCAATTTCAGTCTTAGCTACGGTTGGAGGTGGAATGGCAAGCAGCTTAACGCCATTGTATCTCTGTATAATCTTTCCGCATTATCAAATGATAATTATGTTTGGTATTACTTGTCTAATACTGCTGGCAACTTTGGCAATCTATCTTAAGGTTTGCCAAACACAATTATATGTATAAAGTTGTGAAAAACATAGCTTTTTAGACTTGAAATTTAAGGCTTTGACAATAAGAACAGATGAGAGATTTTGTTTGAAAAATGGGAGCAGACCTGCGGGTGAGATTGCAAAGTAACTACCCGTTTCTGCTCCTTTTGTATTGTATCATTTGTCAACCTCTGAAATAAGTCGATTAGTTTCCTCTTGTTAATTGAACAGTTACGTTTTTTATCAAATCATATTTTTGAAATTGATGAAGTTATTTCATGTTTAAAAATAATTTATAGTACCGAAGAAAGGAACTACTATGGAACAGGGCATTAAATCACATATTTCGGAAGTGTTAAAAGAAGAACGGACGAAAAAAGGAAACTCACAAGAGAAGCTTGCAGAGTATTGTGGTGTCTCAAAGTCAGCAGTATCTAAATGGGAACAAGGAATATCCCGTCCAAGCATTTATCAGTTTCCTCAAATAGCTGATTTTTATAATATAACAGTTCAAAGACTATTAACAGGGAAAGAAAAAGATGAATAAAAGATACAAGTATCAGGAAGTCGTAGAACGAATTAAAATGGATATTTTTGTAAATCATCAAGCACCAAGTAAACCGATACCGAGTATAAGAGAATATGCGAAAGTTAATCAAGTAAATCCTCATACAGTAGTTTGTGCTTTAAGGTTGTTGATGGAAAAGGTTATTATTATGCCAATAAAAGAAAAGGTTATTGTGTTGCTGTTGATATTAAAGATGTAAGAAAAAAATTAGTGAATGAAGCTAAGAAAGAGTTGCTATGTAAATTGTCCCAATTGGGATATAAAAAAGAAGAAATAGCTATGCTCATTAGGCATTTTTTAGAGGATTATTAGAACATAAAGAAATCATTATTGGAATTTGAAATAGGCAATACAAGCCCGCCATATAAAAAAACGGTGTTATGGGTGGCGTTCCATAAGGAAGTAAAAGCCAAAAGATTTTGTAATCAGCCAGAATGATTGAATTGTAGGAAAATTCAAATCATACGGAGGAATTATAAAATGTCAAAAACAATTTTTGAGAGATTAGGCGGCGAATATGAACAGTAAGGGGATTACTTGACTTAAAGATAGTATATACATACAGTCTGCTGATACATTGCTTGCAGATACCCCATAGAAAATATCAACCAACTTATTAAAAAGTACTCTTACAGATGCCTTTTAGTAAGCTGGTTGATATTTATTATTGCATTGTGTATAATAGGATAAAGATGTTTTTCTGGTTCAATAAAGAGAGCAATTGTAAATAAAATTAATTCACTTAAGGCATGGAAAAGAGGGGATAAATTATATGCTTAAAGTCAATTCGATATCATCACATAAAAAACAATTTATAAATGAGGCAAGTTTATTGAGGCTTAGACCATACATTATTGATGAAATTGGAGAAGACGAGTCTTTTTATCTGTATCAGAAATGCCAGAGTATACTGTACTATGCTTTAAATCATAATAACTGTAATGAAGTAGCCCTTGTTTATTCCATAAACAGCCATGAAGAAAGCAATATGATTAAAGGAACCCAGACAAATACGGATTTGGAATCGGATACAAAAACGTATGAATTATTAAATAGAAAAGATGATAAAGTTTGTGTATTGGTGCATAATCATCCAACAGATTCTGCTTTTTCTATTGAAGATTATTCAGAATTTTTATTGTATGGTAAATTGAAAATAATGGTAGTCGTGACGAATTCTGGAGAGCAATACTATATGACTAAAACAGAATGCTTTAATCGGAATGCTGCTGTAAAGAAATTGATTGAAATCACGAAAATGTGTGACCATAATAATGATGGAAAATTAAATCGTTCAGAATCCGTGCAGGCTCAAAAGAATTTGAACGGGTGGCATATGTATTTGGAATAAGAATTGAGTAAGGAGGATGTGAATATGACGAAACCTACATTTTCGATTTTGGTTGATACAGAAGAAAATACGAACCTTGCGATTCAGCAATTAACACAGATAGCTTTGGAAGAGGGAATTATAACACAGGAAGATTTAGAAAGAATGGATGAAAAGAAGAGGGAGTTAGTGAACGTGCAGTAAAAAATGGACGATTATTATTTCGTTTATTATAATTCTTGTCATGGGAGGCATATACACTTTTTTACAGTTAAAGCTTTATACGCCTGAAATGAAAGAATTTGCAAAGAATATTATTCCGATTTCCAATGATATAAAGGAATTTTTCAAGAATATTTCATTAGGTTTTTTTACTGGTGCGGCTGTAACAGGAGGTATTGCAATTTCTGATTATAGAATTGAAAGAAGAAACACATTAATAGAATTCGAGGATGCGAGTTTTGAATTTTTACAAAACTTTAGAAATTTTAGTATATTATATATATTAGAACCTTTAGAATTAATACAAAAATATTATGGTGAAATTGAACATAATAGAATGTTTTTACAAAATAATTGTCAATCCAGGAAGTCGATACTTGCATGGATTGAAAGCCATAAGGAAAACTATGTGCAATTAGAAATGGAATGTGACTCTTTTTCAGCTGAAACGAAGTTAAATGAAATTATTACAAAGTATGACAAATTTATTGATACTATTATGCAGGAATATAGGGAATGCGGGAAAATAGATAGTGCTAAGATGCGAAAAACATATTCTGCCATAGATTTTCTGTTTGCGAATAGAAGGATTAAGAAAAAATTTAGTCAGCAACCACCAGTTCAACTGGTGGTTTGCCCTAAGCCCTAATAAGGGCTTTCTTACTGCTCGCCCAAAAGGGCGGTGTCGCAAGCATTCTTACTGGTCCGCTAAAAAGCGGTACTTCTTGCATCTTCTTTTCGTGATTCTTCTGCCTGCTCGTTAATATATTTTCTGACAGCATCTTCCGTTATATTACCTATTGTTTCTACGTAATATCCACGTGCCCAAAATGCTTTGTTCCACTTACTTTGCAATTCTGGGTGTCTGTCATATATCATTAGTGTGCTTTTTCCTTTTATGTATCCCATAAAACTTGATATACTTATTTTCGGCGGAATTGCTACACTTAGATGTACGTGATCCTCGCATACTGCGCCTGCTATTATCTCAACATCCTTATATTTGCATAATGTACTGATTATCTCACGTACATCGACTTTTATTTGCCCATACAATTGCTTCTTCCTATACTTCGGAATGAATACTATATAATACTGGCATTTCCATTTCGTGTGTGATAAACTTTTATTGTCCATTAGGACCGCCTCCTATTTTTGAGTTTGGCTTGCGACACCATTCTCATTTTAACATAGGAGGCTTTTTATTATATCCTCATCATTTCCACTTACACGATTCTCCCCAGCATAGCTGGGGGATTAGACCTTTCATTTACTTTCTATAAACAAATAGATTGGTTATTACTATGTAATATGTATGAAGATGCCTTTTTGATAAAATTTGGAAAATAAAAAAACATACAGATTTGTATGAGGTCTTAGATGGATGGCACGAACCTTTCCGTGCATCCCGTAGATATGTATTGATAAGTATTTCTTTTCGGTTCACAATTGCATTACTCATGGAACCTTGCTTTTTTATTTTTTGAAATGGAACAATCAGTAACAAAAAACCTTGCAAACACCGATGTTTACAAGGTTTCTCAAACTCCCCGAGTTGGGCTCGAACCAACAACCCCGCGGTTAACAGCCGCGTGCTCTACCATTGTTACAATCACACACTGAAAGATTTTTGACTGAAATTTCTCATTTCTATAAAATTGCAACATTCTCATTTTTAATTTCTTGTCTAAGTGATTCATTTATTAATTTTTGTATAAGGGATTCCATTGTATCAGAATTAATAACTCTACCCATTAACTCTTCTAAATCCTTCATCGATTCAATCCAAAATATATCTTTCATTTGACCACCTGAATATTCTACCGCCAATCTATCATTCATTACTATCGTAACTGGGTAAGATAATGTTCCATGATTAACAAACATCATCCTATATTTATAATGTTCTAAACCTTTTACAGTCAAAAAAACCTCATATTTATAATCCTCATTATTCTGTTCCCCTAAATCTTTTTGTATATCAACAGTGACCTCTTGCTGTAGTGCGGGTATAACAAAACCGAGATTTTTCTTATAGGTCCGTATTTGTCCATCATATTTTTCAATATTTCCCTTTACATAACCTCGTGTCGCTTCATCAATTTGCCGTAAAGAATTTTTAATAACAATTTCTGGTTTATCCTTATCTACCAACTCAAACGAAAATGTTTCTTTGTTCATTTATAAATTCTCCCTTCTAATCTCTTATTTCACACATGATAGGAAAATGATCGCTGATTTTCTTATTAGGATGTTGATTTATATTTTTTAAATCAGAATAACTACATGTTGTAATTATTTTCAACTTTTCTTTTATAAATCCCGGCAAAACTTCCTGGCTTATAATTACTTGATCATGCATATACCACATTGGTGAATTTAGCTTTGATTGATTCAAATAATATGTTCCTGCTGGATAAGAAAAATCGCCCATAAGACTCCACATAGGATTATAAAACTTTCGGTACTCTTTCTTATGTACAGACCTTGTTGGCTTATCCGTAATCTTTAATTCAGGTAGCCCATGAAACCCATTCGCATTCAAACAAATTCTTCCATATGGCATTTCATTAAAATCTCCTATAATAATCGTTTTTTGTGAGTTTATATCCTCCTCCGTTTTCTGTATATCATACATAATTTCTTGTATATCCTCTAACCTTTCTTCACTCCGATCACCATGTATATCTGAAATGAGATGAACGCAGCACAATACATATTTATCCAAAAGTATATGAATCGAGTAGTAATCCTCTTGACTTCCAGGTTCTATATTTATATAATTACTCCATACACTAATCCTATCACATCCTTCTGTAAAACATTTAATCAAATTTTGTTGGTTTTCTCTAAATAATGCATATAATTCATTCTCATCCGCATTATATTCTGCCATAACCAATATATCTATTTCATTATCTCCAACAATACTGGCAATATAGCGATTAATATTTCTATTTCTATGCACATTCCAAAATAAGATTTTCATCTTTTCTGTCTTTACTCCTTAATTACAATCAATTATCATATTAACAATATTCCATATATTGGAAGCCCCATACATTTTCTCCTCAAAGATATAATTTCTTATAGTATATCGCACTATTTCATAAAAATCTATATATTTTCAATTTTCACTTGAATCATATATAATCCTCTAGCATACATACCAAATCATCAATAGATTAATACAAAAAAGAAACCCGTATAGACTCAATACTGGGTTTCTTTAAGTGAAAAGCCACAGCTTTACCTTCGCTTTTGTGCATCCCGTATATATTTTTCTTTTATAAATATTCCATGTTGCCATTCCTACTTTATACTACCATCTTATGTTAAACTACTTTGCTTCTAACAAGTGCAACTATTTCATTGAGCTATTGAGAATTAGGTTTTTCGGTTAACAGCACATTGCTTTCTAGAATCTTTCTCTTCCATCTTAGGTATAACAGAATCCTGCAAACACCAATGTTTGCAGGATTCTTAAACTCCCCGAGTTGGGCTCGAACCAACAACCCCGCGGTTAACAGCCGCGTGCTCTACCATTGAGCTATCGAGGACTATATACAATACCCTAAAAAATTCACACAGAAGAACCGAAAAGTGAGGTCAAGCCCTCGACCGATTAGTAACAGTCAGCTCCATACATTGCTGTACTTCCACCTCTGCCCTATCTACCTTGTACTCTCCAAGGGGTCTTACTTCCTAAGAATGGGACATCTCATCTTGAGGGGGGCTTCACGCTTAGATGCCTTCAGCGTTTATCCCTTCCGGGCTTGGCTACCCTGCCGTGGCATTGGCATGCCAACAGGTACACCAGCGGCCCGTCCATCCCGGTCCTCTCGTACTAAGGACAGCTCCTCTCAAATATCCTCCGCCCGCGCCGGATAGGGACCGAACTGTCTCACGACGTTCTGAACCCAGCTCGCGTACCGCTTTAATGGGCGAACAGCCCAACCCTTGGGACCTGCTGCAGCCCCAGGATGCGATGAGCCGACATCGAGGTGCCAAACCACTCCGTCGATGTGAACTCTTGGGAGTGATAAGCCTGTTATCCCCAGGGTAGCTTTTATCCGTTGAGCGATGGCAATCCCACTTTATACCACCGGATCACTAAGTCCTACTTTCGTACCTGCTCCACCCGTCGGTGTCGCAGTCAAGCTCCCTTCTGCCTTTGCACTCTT
>CAJTIR010000031.1 GCA_910576385.1 Lachnospiraceae bacterium | reverse complement strand
GATTGATGATGCCATAATCCACAGGCCAAAAGCACTTGGCAGTTATATTGAAAAGTTATCCACTTTTCGTGATAAAGCAATGGTAAAACAGAAATTTTATTTTCTCTGTTTTGACCAAAAATCAATATGCCCTAAACGGGGTGCTGAATAGTTACGAATAAAGAAAATACAAATACCTGCTAATTTTCGTAAATTTTTCATAATCAACTCCTAATGCTCTTTGGTAATCTCGTTTTTCACTCTTTTCTTACACATCATTTCTATATTATCACAACTGCCTGGATTCCTCAATATTTCTAACAATTTAAGTTTCCCTATTTTGTAAATTCATAGTACCAAAGGGGGACTGTCGCACTAACAGAAATAGTAAGCTTAGTTTCGTTCAAAAGGTTTACATTGCAGAGCAATGTAAACCTTTTGAACGAGTAAATATAATAATGCGACAGTCCAACTTTGCACATAAAAGTGTTATGGGAAACTAACTTTCCAGACACTTTTTTGCAAAATGTCTATGCTACCAAAGGCAGCAAGACCTTTTCGTACCGAAATATAGATTATTATAAAAAATGTGGAAACTCAAATTCTAACAAAAACAGGCCAGAAATCTTTTTATGATTCCTGGCCCGCATGTAACAATCTCTTTGTTCTATGCTATCCATCTCCCTTTTTCTTTTCAAAGAAATGATCTATTTCCTTTTTCACAGATTCCGAGGGTAACGATTTAGACAGATAGCCCACTGGTTTCAATGCAATTACCTTTTTAATACTCTCTTTGTCAACATGACTGGTCAAAAAGATCACTGGAATATCTGTAAATTCCTTTTCAGACCGAATCATTTCCAATACCTGCTTCCCATTGCAGACAGGCATCTCATAATCCAAGAGAATCAAATCTGGTCTATCAAGTGTAATGCCCATGATTGCAGATAAACCTGATTTGGCTGTTATTACTTCATAATCATGGTCAAGTAACTCCTGCATCATCTTTAATATAAAACTCGAATCATCCACTACAAGCAATTTCTTTTTCTGTCTAAGGACCGTTTTTTCAACTTTGTTCTGGTTTAAATATTTCTCTACTTCTGTCATGGCATTCTCTGTAATGATCGAAACTCCGCCCTCACTTTGCAGCACCTCCGTTGAGGTCATGCAATATGCAAAATACCCTTTTCCGGTATCAAACAGCAGACTATATTGTGGACTTCGCTTCTCAAATACTTTTTGAAACTGCTCATAGGTCAATAATTGTTCTTCCCTAATCTCAAATTTCTCTGAAGATGGAAAATGCCGCTTAACCCGCTCCACAAGCTGCCTCGCCACATATCTTGCTGCATTCATCAACATTACATTTACTGCCTCAGATTTCGAATCCATCACACTGCCAATGGTATTGACAATCAACTGTTCCTCAAAAATCAAGAAAAACTCCCAGCTTTTTTTCTCTTTGGTACTATAAATCAGACGATAATAAATTCCATCCCCAAATTTCTCGCCACTGTAACAATTACTGATTAACCGCGACTCCAACTGAAACATATTATACAGCAGACTAACGATCGTCTGTCCCATAACCGTCTGCTCTTCCTCTGACATGAGGTTTTTCCAATGCTTCACGCTATCGCCGCTGACAATCATATGGTCTTCTAACAAAGTATGTCCGACCAGCCATCCTGCACACACACCAAGAAAATGATTGATTGAAGTTTTGGAATAGTTTGTCTGTTTCAATTCCTGTTCAAGTGCAGGAAGGGTTCTCTCACGAAATTCTTTATGAATGCGTTTATGCATCTTCAGTCCAGCATAATTGATAGACTCCATATAAGCTTCCTCATCTGCAAAATGCTGAAACGTGTGATCTTTAAAGTACTTTACCGCCTCCTGACACACCCACTGGCTTTTCTCGTCCTGCCGTCCAAAATGAAACAATTTATTAAGAATATGGAACAACTTTTGATGTTCCTTATCAATAATATCAACTCCTATATTATACCTTTCATTCCATACTAATTGATTTCCCATACGTCTTCTCCTTTGCCATTATACAACTACAATTGGACTATCACTATAAATGATATGTCTCTATATCTTATTCCGTAATTCGCAAATATTTCCCTTAATGCTACTTTTTTCTGCATTTTTTGTATGAAATTTATTTTTGATCTTTCATAATAGAAGTTTTCTATTATTTATTGTATGATCATAGAAACATACGTTATCATACAGTTTAGAAAAGAAAGGAAGTGTATATTATACCGCCAGAATTACAACCACAGCCAGAAACAATTATATCAACTTCTCAGATATTGCAAAACTGCTAACTATTTAGACAAAAGAAAAAGGCATATGCTCTATTGCAATGCCTTTTCTTTTGCTTAACCGCTATTGTATCATATTTTCTTGATATGTCCTTACCTCTCCTTTTTAACTGTATTCACAGTCTATCTCCTATAACTCCAATTTCATATAGATAGAAGTACTCATTGGACTGTCATTGTAGCTCTCAATCTCATAAAATCCATATTTTTTGTAAAGATAAATGGCACTCTCTAAAAAAGGGAGTGTATCTAACAGCATATAGGAATATCCGATTTCCTTTGCATCCGCAATTATTTTCTCAATCAGTTGATCTCCGATATGTTTCCCTCTAAACTGCGGTCTGACATAGAGACGCTTCATCTCACTGTTTTGCGAATCCATTTTTCGCAAGCCAATACAACCTGCCAACTCTCCCTTCTCATAAGCCAGATACAGTCTGCCATCTGGAAGCCCATACTTTTCTTCCAGATGCAGCAATTCTTTGTCATAATTCTGAATCTCAAGATATTGCTGAAATGAACTGTCTCCAGCAATCAGCATATTGGTATATTCTGAAAACAACTCAACTATCTGCTTTGGATGATGATAAGCAGGTATGATCTGTAAATCCATAACAACTTCCTCTCCCGTTATTCTCATATTCCTTTAATTCTTTCCAAATTCTGAGAGCACCAATCCCTCATTGCGGTCTAATGTCATGCCAATACTCCAGCTATTGACAAATAAAAGCAACGGATTTCCCTTTAAATCCTGAACTTTTTTCATATCAGAAGTTCCCGTCAGCTTATCCAGATCCAGTTCTCTATTTTCAATCCAGCGAATATGTTCATAGGGAAGATTTTCTAAACGGATGTCGACATTATACTCATTTTCCAGACGATATTTGAGCACATCAAACTGCAGCACGCCGACCACACCGACAATAATCTCCTCCATACCTGTATGGTATTCCTGAAAAATCTGAATCGCGCCCTCCTGTGCGATCTGGGTAATCCCCTTTACAAACTGCTTGCGTTTCATAGTGTCCATCTGACGCACCCTGGCAAAATGTTCTGGCGCAAAAGTGGGAATCCCTTCAAAAGCAAATTTATCTGAGGCTGTGGTAATTGTATCGCCAATCGAAAAAATACCTGGGTCAAAAACACCGATAATATCCCCGGCATAGGCTTCCTGAATGATTTTGCGCTCCTGCGCCATCATCTGCTGCGGCTGAGAGAGACGCATTTTTTTACCTCCCTGGATATGTGTTACCTCCATACCAGCCTCAAATTTACCAGAACAAATCCGCATAAATGCAATCCGATCCCGATGCGCTTTATTCATATTGGCCTGAATTTTAAAGACAAACGCCGAAAAATCAGGAGAAAATGGGTCAATCTCCCCCACGTCCGCATTTCTTGGCAGTGGGGAACTTGTCATTTGCAAAAAATGCTGCAAAAATGTTTCTACTCCAAAATTTGTCAGCGCTGATCCAAAAAATACAGGAGATAACTCTCCTTTTGCCACCAGCTCCATATCAAATTCTGCACTTGCTCCATCCAATAGCTCAATCTCCTCCAAAAGCGTAGATTGATAACTTTCTCCAATCTCTTCCAACAATTGTGGATCATCAATGGCAATCTCCCGCTGTGTTCCCTCCTTAGTGCCCTTTAAGGTATCGGTAAAAGTCATCACCTTTTTGGTATTGCGGTCATAAACGCCCTTAAAACTCTTTCCAGAACCAATCGGCCAATTGATGGGACAAGTGGCAATTCCCAACTCCTTTTCAATTTCATCCAGCAGATCAAAGGTATCATTGGCATCCCGATCCATTTTATTGATAAAAGTAAAAATAGGGATATGTCTCATCACACATACTTTAAATAATTTTCTTGTCTGTGCCTCCACACCCTTCGAGCCGTCAATCACCATCACCGCAGAATCCGCAGCCATCAATGTACGATAGGTATCTTCCGAAAAGTCCTGATGTCCTGGTGTGTCCAAAATATTGATGCAATAGCCGTCGTAATTAAACTGAAGCACCGAAGAAGTAACAGAAATTCCTCTCTCCTTTTCAATCTCCATCCAGTCCGACACGGCATGTCTTGCAGTTGCCTTGCCCTTTACCGAACCGGCAAGATTGATCGCTCCGCCATACAGCAGGAATTTCTCTGTCAAAGTTGTCTTTCCCGCGTCTGGATGTGATATAATTGCAAATGTTCTGCGCTTCTCTATTTCTTTCTGTAAATCTGCCACAATCTATTCCTCTCTTTCCTCACTACTGATCCTCATAATACTCATCTATATTGGTTGGGAGACAGAAAAATCGAAGTACAAAGGCTTTGGTGTAAGCCTCTCCCTCCTCCTGCTCCAACATAAGGCTGCCTCCATGCATGGCCATAATTTTCCAGGCAATGCTAAGACCAAGCCCGCTGCCTCCCTTGCTCTTTCTCGACTGATCTCCCAATACAAAAGGTTCAAAGATATACCTTGCTGTCTGCTCTGGAATCACTGCCCCATTATCACAGATGCGAATGGAAATCCGCTCATCTTCCTGCTCTGCCATAACCCAGACACAGGTATGCGGCGAATTATGGCGCAGTGCATTGTTCAATAGATTATTGATGACTCGCTGAAACTGTACTCGGTCCACTTCCATCTGGCAAGATTCCTCTGGAATCTTTAAAAACAGTTCCATCTGTTTTTCCTCAAAATCCATGTATAAGCCTGCAATGCACTCCCGCAGCAGCTCCCACAAATCTTCCATTGTTTTTTTAAGCTGAAAACCCTCACTGTCCAACTCCACATACTCAAACAAAAGATTTAAGAGCCTGCTCATCTGCATAGACTTATTGTAAATGGTCTCTAAATATTCCTGGCGTTTCTCTGGCGGTGAAGCTTTCTCCTCCAACAAAGCTTTGGCATAACCTGCTACTGTAGTCATAGGGGTTTTCAAATCATGTGCCACATCCGACAACAATAAATTCTTTCTTCTGTCATACTCCTCCTTCTGCCGGCGTTCCTGCTCTTCCATGCGCTTAAGCTGTATCTCTGCCATACGGCTGAATGTCAGCGCTGCAATCACATACGGAAACAACAAAGTCAACAGAATCAGAATCGTAAGAGCTACCGTGCCCCATATATAGATCTGTGTCTGGCGTGGACTTAAATAGGCAGTTTGATGGCTAAATTTCTCTGTCATTGCGCTGCCTGCCCACCATTCGGCAAATGTCCGCAAGCCTACGCCTAGTACATCAGGAAGCAGATTACAAATTCCCATTACCGTAAGATACAGGCCGCCTCGCAGCAATACACCGATTGTCTGGCCATTCTCCCACCCTGCACCAAAAAACTGGATATTCATTGTATCAGACAACCAGGGAAAAAACCAATTATCGTACAAGATACCTAGGAACCACTCACTAAGGCTGACGAGAATTAAAATCTGCAGAAAACGTCTGACCAGAAACCATTTCCACTCCTTTTTTTCCATAGCTATTCCTTCTCCATACGATAGCCCAGTCCGCGAATAGTCTTAATATAAGCGCTGCTGTCCTCAGATAATTTTGCACGCAGACGACTGATACAAACCATAATATTATTATCCGCAATGGCATATTCCTCACCCCAGACATTCTCATATACCTGCTGTTTTGTAAATACCTTGCCTGGATGCTCCATAAATAACCGCAACAATTTATATTCCACAGAAGTCAAGTCAATGGGTTGATCATCCTGATAGACCACACAGGACTCTGTGTCCAATCTCAGATTCCTCACCTGAAGCTGCTTTAATTCTTTGCTCTTTGCTCCCAGAGAGTAAAATCTGCGGATATTGGAATTAATCCGCGCCATTGCCTCCATAGGGTTAAATGGTTTAGTCAGATAATCATCCGCCCCCAGATCCAGTCCCAAAATTTTATCTGCATCTTGATCTTTGGCTGATAAAATCATTACCGGAATATTGCTGGTTTCCCGAAGTTTTTTCAAGACCCGAAAGCCATCTAGTTCCGGCATCATGATATCCAACAGAGCCATATCTATTTCTTCTTTTTCCAACAGGGAAAGGGCAGACCGTCCGTCTGCCGCTTCCAATACCTGATAACCATCTTTTTCCAAATACAGACGAAGCAAACTGCGGATCTCCTGTTCATCATCTGCAATCAGAATCGTATACGCCATAGCTTCCTCTCCTTTTCCTCGTCTTATCCCTGATACGGCATTCTCTCAAACTGCTCTGTGGGCTTTGCTTTTAATTTCTGATAAAGCGCTGCCCTGGTCTGATAGACATAAGGTCCCACATAGAAGATACTTAAAATTCCAAATGTCAGTCCACTTAAAATATACCATCCCAGAAAAGAGAAGTCCAGCACAAAAGCTCTCCACTTATTCCCATACATCATAGAACGGCTCTGCGCAAAGGCTTCCTCCATGCTGATATCTGGGTATTCTCCCAATAAGTATGGTATCATTTTATATTCATAGGACTTGATAATTCCTGGAATCACCAACAGCAAACTCCACAAAAAAATATACCATCCACGGAAGAACTGAATTTTAACACAATTTTTATAGCTGTGATCAAAAGTATAACATATTTCCCGAATATTTGCCTGTTCTCTAAGATTCCTTGTAAAAAATCGCCGAATCCCTATTTCCAAGGGATTGATCAATAATATTTGCAGCGGAAGTACGATAAGAATAAAAATTACCAAAGCAATACAGACAATCATAAAAAATATCACTATAAAAAATACCACTGCTATAGCCTTGCCCTCATTGTATTCCCCGTTCGGTGTAGTGCCAATGTCCTCAACCAAAGAACTAATAGTACCATCCAAGTAAACATAATCAAAATATTCCGCGGAATCCTCCATACTGATATCCTCTTCCTCTGTAGAGGAATCCCCAAAAACTCCTTCATAAATGCCTCTGCGGGCTCCAACGCCAATTCCCCCACCAATCAGACTGAGTACTAAAGCTGCAAGAATGCATTTCCAATAGTTCATTTGAAATCTCTGTTTTGCCTTCTCCTTTAATTCTCTTCTTGTCCACATATCTATCTCCTCCTTGTCGAAAACTTCTTCTTATTAAGACCATTCTATCTTATTTTCCTTAACCAAAAACTGTCATTTTCTTACAATAACCTTACAAAATCAGACCTTGCAGATTAGAAAGATGGATGGTAAGATAAGAAGATAAAGCAAATCAACAAGTCCGCATTCATTACTTAAATCACTCATTTTGAGCGAATATGCATAATATAAAGATTATGGGAGATTACATATGAGAGAAGAATTTGATTATTACATGCATCATTTTATCAGCCGTTTCCTTATTTTTATCAAATGGCTGTTTTTTTCTGTGCTCTCTGGTATTTTAATCGGCGGCGCTGGGACAGTATTCCATTACTGTATGGCTTGGGCGAATGAGACACGCCTGTCTAATCCTGCCCTAATTTTATTGCTGCCCTTTAGCGGCCTTTGCATTGTCGGCGCTTACCATGTACTGCATGATGAGAAAGACACTGGTACAAATCTGGTGCTGGCAGCGATCCATTCTGGGAAACATCTTCCCTTAAAAATGGCTCCTCTGATCTTTATCTCCACCATTATGACCCATTTATTTGGCGGTTCTGCCGGAAGAGAAGGGGCTGCCCTGCAGCTTGGAGGCAGCATTGGCAATACATTAGGACGGTTACTGAGATTTGATGAAAAAGATCAGCATATTATGATTATGTGCGGCATGAGCGCCGCTTTTTCCGCATTGTTTGGTACCCCGATGGCTGCTGCTATTTTCTCTATGGAAGTGGTCAGTGTTGGAATCATGCACTATGCAGCTTTGGTTCCCTGTGTGATCTCCTCCCTGACCGCCAAAGGTATTGCCGCCTATTTTCAGGTAAGTCCAGAACAATTTTTATTGACAGAACTTCCAGAATTTAATCTGACAAATGCTGTCACAATCGCTATTCTGGCCATGCTCTGTGCTGGAGTAAGCACTATTTTCTGCATTATGCTCCACAGTGGAGAGACACTATATAAAAAATATCTTCCCAATCCTTACTTACGGATTTTTACCGGAGGAACTTTTATTATCATTTTAACTCTTCTGGTACAAAATCAGGACTATAATGGGGCCGGAATGCCAATCATTGAACGCTGTTTTGAAAATGAGTATGTCCCTTATGCCTTCCTGTTAAAAATGTTGTTTACGGCTGTGACACTGAGCGCAGGATTTAAGGGCGGTGAGATTGTGCCTTCCTTTGTCATCGGCGGCACATTCGGCTGTCTGTTTGGAAATCTTGTAGGCTTCTGCCCTGCCCTGTGCACTGCTGCCGGCATGGGAGCTGTATTCTGTGGCGTCACCAACTGTCCGATTACCTCCCTGTTAATCTGTTTTGAGCTGTTCGGCTATCAGGGAATGCCCTATTATCTTCTGTCTGTGGCTCTTGGTTATATGCTCTCTGGTTACTATGGACTATACCACAGTCAAAAAATTGTCTATTCAAAATATAAAACAGAATTTATCAATCGAAAAACGCATTAACTGGAAAAGTAGACAAACACATCTTACCGCCTAACATCTCATGGATAAGAAATTTGGTAGTTTGAACGCTGTCGCTTTAACAACATAATTTTGAGATTCCCGATTTTGTATAATAGCCAATGTTATAGTGCCAAAAGGTCTTGCACAAAAAGCGTCTGGAAAGCTTACTTTTCATAGCGCTTTTATGTGCAAAGTGGAATTGTCGCATTATTATATTTACTCGTTCAAAAGGTCTTGCCGCTAAAGCGGCAAAGACAGAATGCACAAAAATTATCTTGGGAAGCTAGCTTCCCAGAATGATTTTTGTGCATATTGTTTACATTGCTCTGCAATGTAAACCTTTTGAACGAAACTAAGCTTACTATTTCTGTTAGTGCGACAGCCCCCTTTTGGCACTATGAATTACAAAATAGGAAAATTCAAATACATAATACTTTTTGAAATTCTGAACTTAATGGTGCTGTCAATTCTCTGCCATCCGCCAGTTTTATGCGATATGCATGGAGCATTTGGGATTGAATCTGAAAATTTTTAGAAAACCAGCGGTTTACTTTTGGATCTCCATATTTTGAATCACCTACAATTGGATGTCCCAAAGAGGCCAGATGTGCACGGATCTGATGCGAACGGCCAGTAATCAGGTGTACTTCAAGCAAAGTATAACACTCATTTACTCTGCTCTGTTCCAAATTCACTTGTTGTAAAACTGCTTTTTTTGTATTCTTAGAAGAAGGCACAAAGAACCAGGCAAGCGGCTGATATTGAGTCTTGATCTGTTTGCTGTCTGGCATTTTTGACGCAAAAACTTGCACCTGATTGCTGTGATTTTCCTTTTTTAACCATCCCTCCACCATCTGAGAAGCTGAAACTTTACCTTTGACCAGACAACGGTAAAATTTTTGCACCGAACGGTCATTTAACTGCCTGGCCATATGTTGAAGACCTGCAAGGCTTTTTCCGGCAATCAAAAGACCAGATGTATTGCGATCAAGGCGATTGCAGATCGAGGGACGAAAGGTCGCCAGATCTTGCTCTGTTATGGTATGCTGCTTTAGCAAATACCCAATGATATACTCATTGGCAGAAATGTCCTTCGGCTTTGCCTTTTGAGACAACATGCCAGAAGGTTTGTTGATCACCAAAATATCTGCATCTTCATAGACTATATCCAATGGAATGACCGGATATTTTTGACTGATCTGTAAACTGACAGCAAAATCATCTTCTGTGGCATGTAACAGCGGAGAGGCAAATTTTGTAAATGTCTCCTCCGCCAAAAACAATTTTACTAAATCCCCCTGTACAAGCTTCTGCGAACCATCCGCTTTTTTTCCATTCAAAGTAATATTTTTCTTGCGCAGCATCTTATAAATAAAACTGCCCGATGCCTGGGGCAGAAGTTTTTTTAAATATTTATCCAAACGCTGTCCGGCTTCATTTTTCCCAATCTGAAAACTCTGCATAAGTCCCTCCCAAATGATCTTTCCAATACAACAAACTATTAAGAACCCAAAATCTCTGACAAATCAGAACTGCTGCCATACGACTTTTAAATGGTTGCTTTAGGTTATTTACTTTTTTGTACGGCTTCTCTTTCTGCCTTTTTTGCCGCCCTTCTTAGTTCCCTCTGAGATTCTTTTTTTATGTTCCAGCTTTCTGGGCGGAATTAGGCATTCCCTGCCAAAACCAATCAAATCTGTACGTCCTGTTTTCTGCAGCGCTTCCTTCACCAAATCATAATTTTTTGGGTCACGATATTGAATTAGTGCACGCTGCATTGCTTTCTCATGAGGGTTTTTAGCCACGTACACCGGTTTCATCGTACGTGGATCCAGTCCAGTATAATACATGCAGGTGGATATGGTAGAAGGTGTGGGATAAAAATCCTGAACCTGCTGCGGCATATAGCCCAAATCACGCAAAAATTCAGCCAGCTCCACCGCTTCTTTGAGTGTAGAACCTGGATGGGAAGACATGAGATATGGAACCAAATACTGCTCCTTACGCAACTTTTGATTCATGTTCTGATACGCACGGACAAACTGATGATATACCGCAGATTTTGGCTTTCCCATTTTTTCAAGAACCTGATCCGATATATGTTCTGGGGCAACTTTAAGCTGCCCGCTGATATGATGCAGACATAATTCTTTTAAGAATGTCTGCTCGGAATCTGCAAGCAGATAATCAAAACGAATCCCTGAACGGATAAACACTTTTTTTACTCCAGGCAGGCTGCGCAATTTGCGCAGCAACTGCAGATAATCCCGATGGTCGACCTTTAAATTTTTACATGGTGTTGGAAACAGGCATTGTTTTTCTGGACACACTCCTTTGGTAAGCTGCTTTTCACATGCTGGATAACGGAAATTAGCCGTAGGCCCGCCAACGTCATGAATATAACCCTTGAAATCCTTGTCCTGCGTCAAAAGCTCTGCCTCTTTCACAATCGATTCATGGCTTCTGGATTGGATGATGCGTCCTTGATGGAAGGTAAGCGCACAAAAGTTACAGCCCCCGAAACAGCCGCGGTTACTGGTAAGACTGAATTGAACCTCAGAAATAGCCGGTACGCCTCCCTGCGCCTGATAGGAGGGATGGCAGGCGCGCATATAGGGCAGGGCATAGACATCATCCATCTCTTCCTGTGTCAAAGGTTGTGCCGGAGGATTCTGCACCACATAGATACCATGCGGATACCCTTCTGCAAGCCGCTTCCCATAATTAGGATCTGTATTGAGATATTGGAGATAAAAGCTTTTGGCATATGCGGGTTTATCCTCTTTTACCTCCTCAAACTCCGGCAAAAACAGAGCGTCATAGATATCTTCCTTTTTCCTTGTCTTATATACAGTACCTGGTACAAAAGTGATATCTTCCACAGCCAAACCGCTTTCCAGCGCTTCTGCAAGTGCAATGACACTGTGCTCCCCCATGCCATACATAAGAATATCCGCACCACTGTCCAATAGAACAGAACGCTTCACCTTATTGCTCCAATAATCATAATGGGCAAGCCGTCTCAGGCTTGCCTCCACACCGCCGATTAAGATCGGCGTTTTTTTATAAGTCTGGCGAATCAGGTTTCCATATACCACTGTGGCATAATCCGGCCGTTTGCCCATAACGCCGCCCGGGGTATAGGCATCCTTCTCGCGCAGACGCTTAGAGACACTGTAATGGTTTACCATTGAATCCATATTTCCACCGCTGACTAAAAACGCCAGCCGCGGCTCCCCATAAATGGCAATGCTGTCCTTTTTTTTCCAATCTGGCTGAGAAATAATTCCCACCGTATAACCATATGCTTCCAGCAATCGACTGATAATGGCATGTCCAAAAGAAGGATGATCTACATAAGCATCCCCAATTACATATACAAAATCAAACTGATTAATTCCCCGCGCCTCCATATCCTCCCTGCAGATTGGTAAAAATTTCCCTTCCATGCTATCTCCTATTCTTGCTGTTTTCATTGAGTCTGACAGATGCGTCTTCCATTGTAATCATATACAAGATCAGCATCACAGTACCTCATATGTATGATTTAATATCTGCTCATAATCTGAGATATAATAATCCGCAAGCCTGCGTTTTTCTGGTTCCTGTTGGGCGGAAAAAGCATCCTCCACCGCACACACTTGCATACCAGCATTCTTTCCAGCACGGATTCCCATCGGCACATCCTCAAACACCAGACACTGCCTTGGTGTGGCGGCAAGTCTTCTGGCCGCCTCCAGATAGACATCTGGCGCTGGTTTGCCGCGTGACACTTCACAGGATGTCACCACTTCCTGGATATAATCTTTAAGACCCAGCGCCGACGCCACCGCCTCCACAAGTTCTGCAGAATTACTGGTGGCAATACCTAAAAGAATGCCCTGCTGCCTGCAATAATCTAGAAATTCCTTTGCCCCAGGCTTATAGGGCACTTCATGCATATATTTTTCAATCGCCATCTGATTCCAGATCGCTTTCAATTCTTCCACGCTCTCTTTTAGATGAAATAAATCCTTGGTATAGACAGCCGTTTCTGTGAAACTCATCCCCTCGATATCCTGCTGATAAGTTTCTGGTAAAGTCAGTCCCCGTTTTTCCAAAAATTCGACATCAATATCATGCCACAGCCACATAGAATCCACCAAAGTGCCATCTAAATCGAAAATAATGGCTTGTATATTATCTAGCATATTCATCATTTATTCACCTTCTCCTTGGTCGGCAACTGCAGCCAATACCCAAACCGCCTTGTCCAATATGGCAGGACACGCCCAAAGATAGATCATCGCACAAAACTTCCATTCCTGGAAATGCCTGTTCGATCTCTGCCACCCACTGTTCTGTCACCTCTTTGGAGGAGCTGGAGGCGGCCAAAAGATAGACTTCCCCCTTCTCATACCACTCCCGAAATGTTGTCTCCAAATCATGGCGCATGGCCTCAATCATAGCCTTCTTAGCATTGGCAAACCCTCGGCACTTTTTAAAAGTGTCCAGTGTTCCCACATCAAATTTTAGCACTGGCTTAATATTGAGCACAGTTCCCAATGCGGCCGTCGCTGGTGAAATACGGCCGCCATTTTTCAGATGTACCAAAGTCTCCACAGCGACATAAATCACCATCTTATCCCGCGCCTGCTCCAAAATCTCCTTAATTTCCTTGGCCTGATAACCTTCTTCCACCAATTCTAATGCATCCAGTACCGCACGGTGCAACGGTGTGGACACTCTGCCATTATCCACCACAAACACTCTCCCTTTGTAAGGAGCATCTTCTGCCAAAGCCTGTGCAGAGGCACAGGAGCCGCTAAGCCCGCTGCTAATGGGAAGATATACAATCTGCTCAAATTGCTTTAACCCCTCATCCCACAGTTTCATGACATCTGCTAAAGAAGGTTGAGAAGTAGCCGCCTTCCTGCCGGAATTGAGCTTATCAAAAAATTCTTCTCGGGATAATGTCACATCCTCATAATAACACTTCTCATCAAAATAAAAAGGCATTGGCAATACAAAAATCCCCAGTTTCTCCGCTTGTTTCTGTGTAATCCCACTGTGACTGTCTGTAATCACTCCAATATTGGGCATAACCTTCTCCTTTCTTAGCTTTTTCATAGTAGGTAATTGCGATACAACTAAGTGATCAAAATTTCATATACAATTTATATAATTATGCACAAATATTTTACTTCATACAAAAGCACAAAATGCAGGACGCACCAAGCATTCCACCAAGCCTTTTACTGCAAAAATCATGTTCAGCAAAGGCTTCCATGATTTATAAGTCTTGGTTTCATGGTGCTGAAATGCATTTCTTAGCTTTTGTATGATAAAATATTTCTCCTTAAATTTTTTGAATGTATATGAAATTTATAAAATTATTGAATTTCGCAATTGCCAATTTTTTAATAGTTCTACCTCCACCTCTGTGAGTCTTCGATAAGCGCCAGGCGGCAGGGATTCATCCAGCTTAAGCTCCCCCATAGAGATCCGTTTTAGATAGAGCACTTTCTTGCCCACCGCCTCAAACATACGCTTGACCTGATGATATTTTCCTTCGGTAATTGTCAGTTCTATCTCTGACAGGCAGTTTTCTTCACATTCTGAACTGTCATTAGATAAAATCTGCAAATTCGCTGGCTGCGTGATCTTTTTCTCCCCGATATCTATCCCATCGGCAAACAGTCTTACATCCTCCTCTGTCACTTTCCCAGAAACTCTGGCAAAATAAGTCTTAGGAATATGTCTGCCTGGGGCCAAGAGATCATGGGACAGGGCGCCGTCATTGGTAATCAAAAGCAGTCCTTCTGTGTCTAAGTCCAGCCTGCCCACTGGAAACAGATCTTTGCGATTCTTTTCCACAATATAATCCATCACCGTTTTATAACGCTGATCTGTGACCGCGCTGACACAGCCGCCAGGTTTATGGAACATAAAATACTCATATTCCAAATATGCAATCTCTCTGCCCTGAAAGACAATCCGATCATTTCCAGGCTCTATTTTCTGCTGCGGCCCTTCTGCTAAAACACCATTGACCAAAACCTGTTTTCTGCGTATGTACTGTTTTACCTCACTGCGCGTGCCAATTCCCATATCTGCAAGGTATTTATCAAGCCGCATACATTCTCCTTCCTCTCCAAATGGGACTTTATTTATATCACTACTGTCAGCTGTTTCTTTAGCACCTAAGATTCTACACCACTGCTCTTGTCTAATAAGATAAACGCTTGGATTCCAGCCATCTCAGCACCCAATAGGGATTAAAACTGAGTTCCTCGCCTTTCTCATTATCCACATAAATACCAACATGCAGATGTACCGCGAATTTTCCTATCGTCCCTTCTGGCCCATATCCGCTGTCTCCCATAAACCCTAACAACTCTCCCGCCTGTACTTCATCCCCAATTTGAAAATCTCTGGCATAATCATAGAGATGGGCATAATAAAAATATCCTCCATTCGGAGAGCGGATGCCAATTCGATATCCGCCTAGTTTGAGCCAGCCCACCTTTTCTACCACGCCTTCTGTGATACTGATGACCGGATAACGCCCCCGCTGGTTCTCGGAGGCCATAATATCCGTGCCCTCATGCCCTCTGTTCCCGCCAAAATTGCGGTCAAACATCCATGAATTTTCAAAAGAAGTCTCCATCCCCGGGTTTGATTGCGACAGCGGAATGGGAAAATATTGTAAATCCTCCCATATTGATTGTTCGGATTTCACCATGCTGCGAATCCCCTGAGAATGATACTGATATAGAAGTGTCAAATAATCTTCCAACTCAGTTTTTTTCGTCTGCTCTGTCAAAAGATGCGCCACAAGATAATCATACCGCGAAAACTCGGAATCTTTTTCATATTTTTTAAATTCCTGATACAATTCTGGTGTAATCTGTTGTTGGCGCAGCAATCCTTCGGTATTTTCCTCCTCCAAAAGGTGGGTGATCTTTGCAGTCTGCTGTATCTGTCCTGTCAATCTAGTGATAAAACAGACGATTGCGGTAATTGCCAATAAATAAACCACTGCCCTTTTACAAAAATTCATAAGCTCCTTACATGTTTACAAGATTTATTATTTTTTAGACCGTTTTAAAAATTCTACGATAAATTTCCATGTCCTCTCTGCCGAAGATATGCTTAAGCGTTCTTTAGGGGTATGAATGTCATACATATTTGGCCCAAAAGAAACACAGTCCAAATCTGGAATTTTCCCAGAGAGGATTCCGCATTCCAGCCCCGCATGAATGGCCTGAATTTTGGGTTCTTCCTGAAATAAATCACGATATGTCTCTGCCATCAGTTCCCGCAGAGAAGAATCTGCCTTAAATTCCCAGGCCGGATAGTCGCCGCCTATCACAGCCTCCCCGCCTAAAAATTCTGTCAAGAAAGCCAATTGATCTGCCAGTTCATATTTTCTGCTGGTGACACTGCTGCGAAGAGCAAAACATGTGGAAAGCTGATCCTCTGAAAGCTTCATAATTCCAGCATTCAATGAAGTCTCCACCAAGCCCTCGATATCCATGCTCATATGTTGTACGCCGTTTGGCATCATGCGCAGGAAAAATAATACTTTGGTCGCTGAAGAAGTGTGCAGCACAGATTTCTTTTCCTGCCCCAATTTCTGACACTGGATTGTAATCTGTGGATCTGAAATTCGATATTCCTTTTTTAAATCCTGCTCCAAAGCTTCCACCTGTGCATACAATTCCTGTTCTGACTGATCAGAATCCAGCACAATGACAGCTCTGGATTCTCTTGGTATGGCATTATCCTTCAAACCGCCTTCCATCTGCTCTATGGCAAAACATACGTGATTACTTAAGGAGGTCAGCACTCTGCCCAACAAGACAATGGCATTGCCACGCTCCTTGTGAATTTCTACCCCAGAATGACCGCCCATAAGTCCTGTCACCTTAATCTCATAGCATATTCCTTCCATATCAGTCCTGGAAACTGGAATTTTACAGTTTGCCTGCAGACCGCCTGCACAGCTTGTCAGAAAAATTCCTTCCTCCTCAGAATCAATATTTAAAAGTTTTCTCCCCTTTAACATGGACACATCAATTGACTCTGCCCCCAGCATTCCAATTTCTTCGTCCACTGTAAAGATCACTTCCAGTGGCGGATGTGCGAGAGAATCATCATCCAAGATTGCCAGCGCATAGGCAATCGCAATCCCGTCATCACCTCCGAGCGTAGTTCCTTTGGCTTTGAGCAAATCACCATCCACATACAGGTCAAGTCCCTGCTTCTCAAAATCAATGTCTACGCCATTATCTTTCTCACAGACCATATCCAGATGTCCCTGAATGATCACAGGCTCCTCCTGTTCATATCCTTTGGAAGCGTCCTTAAAAATAATGACATTGTTGTCCGGATCCTGAATATATTTCAGGTCACGCGCCTTGGCAAAAGCAACGCAGTAATCACTGATTTGTTTTGTGTTCCGGGAGCCATGCGGAATCTGACAAAGCTCCTCAAAAAATGCAAATACTTTCTTTGGTTCTAATTGTTCACATACTCTCATGGTAAACCTCCTGTATATAGGTATATTTATGCAGCTCATTCATAGAATAAACTATGAAAAAAATTGTCTATCTTATTATTATCATTGGATTTTTATTTTATGTTCTGGGATTTCCTGCCGATTCGGTACAGGCGGCTTCGGTCGGACTGAATCTCTGGTATGAAAACATGCTGCCCACGCTGCTGCCATTTTCCATTTTATCCTATATTTTGATTCAATCTGGAATTTTGGATAGTTTTGCACAGGCAGCTCACCGGTTTCTGGGACGTTTGTTCCCCATCAGCAGCGCTGGCATTTATCCACTGACGGCCGGCCTGCTCTTTGGCTTTCCTATGGGCAGTAAAATTACAGCTGACCTCGTACAATCTGGAAAAATGACACGTGAGGAAGGTCAGCGCCTGTTCTGTGTCTGCAACAATATCAGCCCGATGTTTATCAGCAGTTTTCTGTTAAATGAAAGCCTTAAGAAACCTCAGCTTAGGACTGCTACCTATCTGATTTTGTATGTTCCTCCGCTAGTCCTGTATATGATTTGGAATTGCAAAAAACACTTCCATACACCGATTGAAAAATCAGAAAAAAAAGCAGCATCCATGAACTTTCAACTCATAGATGCTGGTATTATGAACGGATTTGAGACATTGGCAAAACTGGGCGGTTATATTATCCTCTTTGCAATCTTGGCACAGATGACCACACTGATTCCCATCAATCATCCCACCTTAAAATGTCTGCTAATCGGATTTACAGAAATCACAAACGGGATCTCCTACACCGCAAAACAAGGATTTGATTTCGCTTATGCCTATCCAATGATGATTGCCTACACAGCCTTCGGGGGACTCTCTGGTGTTGCTCAAACTGCCTCTATGGTAAAGGAAACAGAATTTTCCATGCTGCCTTATCTGGAAATGAAACTGCTCTGTACTGCCATCTCTTTCGGCCTGTCTCTGCTGTTAATCTAGTGTGCTGTATCAGTACACTAGATTTTTATGCTGTTCCTAACACATCCTCTGATTTCTGCCGGCCTATGTTATCCTGTCCATAATCCCAAACTATGCGTTAGGTATCCTGGGTAGCTTCTGCTTCCTGTTGAGAAGCTGCCTGCATCCCGTCATAACCAAGCTCCTCACGATTCGTTCTGATCTCCTCATAACATCCTTGAAGAGAATGTAGCAAATTTTCACTTCTCGCCTGAGTGGTCTCCATAGCGCTCGCTAAGATTTCCTCTATCTCTCTTAAAATACTGTCTGTATATTCAATAGCTCCCATTCGGATGGCATCTGCATCTATAGCGGCACGATCTAAAATCTCCTGTGCTTCGCTGGTAGCTGCCGCAACCACTTCATCTGCACGTTCATAAGCCTGCTGCATGATCTCATGGTCGCTGATCAACTCTGTAGTCTGTACTTGGGCATCGGCAATAATGGAATCTGCTTTCGCTCGGGCATCGGCAATAATATTCTCCTTATTGCTGAGCATCCTCTGATAATTCTTGATCTCATCTGGCACCTTGCGCCGCAAATCTGCCAATAAATCATCCAATTCATCTTTATTGACAACAATCTTGGTATTGGAAAGCGGTTGATATCTACAATGTTCAACGAAATCTTCAATCTCATCAATGACCTGCTCGATTTTGCTACTCATATACAATTACTCCTTAATTCTTATATTTTTGCAGCGATTCACCCCGTGCCACAGACATGCCTGTAAAACTGTAATACACCTCTAAAAAGGCTCTTGCCTGTGTCTGAAAGGATAATCACCCTCATGGAAATAAAAATTCAGTCCTTTTCAAATAAATTTGAATGATCTGATTTTATACTTTCATAGGGTTCTGAATCGTTACATATTTTTCATAAATTCTCTCCATTAGCTGCTCTGGTACAAAGTGGGAAATATCTCCTCCATAGGAAGCAACCTCTTTTACAATTGTCGAACTTAAATAGGCATATTCCAGACTGGTGGTCAGAAATATGGTATCTACCTGCGAATTGATAATCCGATTGGTCTGGGCAATCTGCAGCTCATACTCAAAATCTGTCACTGCCCGAAGTCCACGGATAATAATCGTAGCCTCAATCTTCCTTGCAAAATCGATCAGAAGTCCGTCAAAACATGTAATCTTTACATTCGGAAGATGACAAGTTATCTCATCTAACATACTAACACGTTCTTTCACAGAAAACAATGGATTTTTTGCACTATTGTTTAAAATTGCAACCACCAGTTCATCTACCATCTTTGCAGAACGCTCAATCATATCTATGTGTCCAAATGTCACCGGATCAAAACTGCCCGGATAAATCGCTCTCTTCATATGTTGTCCTCACACGGCTATTTTATAAACTGAAAAAATATGTGCCGATTGTTCTTATATACTTTTTCTTTTGTGATCTCATATCCCCATTCCTGTGCATAAGTCAAGTCTGTATCTAATGAAGTTTCTACCACAATGATACTCTCCTTAGAAAGCAGGCTGGATAAGGCTAATTGATTCAGAACATCTGCTTCCAGATTCCTGCCATAAGGAGGATCCATAAATACCACATCAAAAGCCTCTCTGCCCTCCAGCTGCCGAATCGCAGAAACTGCATCCCCAACGAGCAGGGTACAATGCTCTGTAAACTTTGTAAATGTGATATTTTCCTGGATGCATACGGCAGCCTTCTTATTATTTTCCACAAAAACTGCTTCCCTGGCTCCCCGGCTGACTGCCTCCAAACCAATCTGTCCGCTCCCTGCAAACAGATCCAAAAAACTACAATCTGCTAAATAAGGATTGAGTATATTAAACAACGTTTCTTTGATCCGGTCTGTGGTCGGTCTTGTATCCATTCCAGAAATTGTCTTTAAAGGAAGGCTTCTGGCGCTTCCTGCAATAATCCGCATAATTCACCTCTTTTGTTCACTTCGTAAACTTTAATTTTCAAAACACATGCCATCTAATATAGCCTGCCTTAATAGCGTCAGTGCACTTGCCACAGCATATTCCCGAATCTTACTGCGGCTTCCTGTGTATTGATTTTTCTCTGTATACACCTTTCCCAGGCAGTAACAACTCATATATACAAGTCCTACTGGCTTTTCAAGACTTCCTCCGTCAGGCCCTGCAATTCCTGTTACCGCAATACATACGTCTGCCTCTGCGGCTTTTGCTCCTCCTTTGGCCATAGCCTCCGCCGTCTGCGGGCTGACCGCTCCATATTTCTGTAAAATTTCTGCTGGAACACCGAGAAGTTTTTGCTTGGCTTCATTGGAATACGTAATATATCCTTCCTTTAGATATTCTGATATCCCTGGTACATTGATCAGCCTGCCGGCAACCAGCCCTCCGGTACAGGACTCGGCTGTGGTAACAGTAAGATTATTGGCCTTCAACAGCTCGTAGATCGCCATCTCCAGTGTCACCTGCGGGTCATTGGTATAAATCAATGTTCCAAATCTCTGACGCAATACCTCTTCCACCGGCTCCATCAGCTTGTAAGCCGCTGTTTCACTCTCCGCCTTGGCAGTGATCCGCAGATGTACCTCCCCTGTTTTGGCATAGGGAGCCACTGTGGGATTCGTCTGAGCCTCCACCAAGTCTAAGATCTTTGTCTCTGCTGAACTCTCGCCGATTCCGCAGAGCTTTATCATTTTAGAACAAATGATTTCTGGCTGCAGCTTATGCAGATAGGGATATACTTGTTCCTCAAACATTGGAACTAACTCATTTGGAGGGCCTGGGAGAAGAATGACACAAGTATTATCATCTTTAACAATCAGCCCCGGCGCTGTACCGTTGACATTATATAATACCTGACACCCCTCTGGTACCAATGCCTGCTTCCAGTTATTCTCTGTAATGGTACGTCCGCGCCTTTCCAAAAACAATTGAATCTCTTGGCGCGCTTTTTGATCTTCGACCAATTTCTTTCCCATAACCTTGGCCACGGTCTCCTTAGTGAGATCATCCTGTGTTGGTCCTAACCCGCCAGATAAAATAATAATATCTGAGCGTTTCATTGCCGTCTTTACCATTTCTTCCAAACGCCCTGGATTGTCTCCGACCACACTCTGATAATACATGGAAAGCCCAAGCATCGCACATTTTTCTGAAATAAATGCTGCATTGGTATTGACAATATTTCCAAGCAGCAATTCTGTTCCCACACAGATCAACTCTACTGTCATAACATATCACCTTCCACTGATATTTATTTTAAATCACCCTTATTTTTGCTCTCTCAGTACTGCTTTATTCTTCACAACATAATCAATCAAAGAAATTACCGTTAAAATCAGCGCTGCATAGGTGACAATCAATGCACATATTTGATAAATAACGTTGTCAAAATTTAAAATCAGCATTACAATCATTACCATTTGAAATGTTGTCTTAAATTTCCCCCAGTAACTTGCGGCAATGACAATCCCATTATCAGAAGCCACCAGGCGAAAGCCACTGATAATAAATTCACGGCTGATAATAATAATAGAAATCCATGCGGCAAGTGTTCCATTGGCTGTCAGGCAGATTAATGCAGCAGCCACCAGCAATTTATCCGCAAGCGGATCCATAAATTTTCCAAAATTTGTGACCAGATTGTACTTTCTGGCAATTTTTCCATCCAGCAGATCTGTGAGACTGGCAATGATAAAAATTGCCACTGCCGCATACATTCCTGTCTCTCCTAAGCTCGGCACAAGCATACAGACCACAAAGGGGACGATTAAAATTACACGCAGAACCGTTAATTTATTTGGTAAATTCATGGTATCATCTCTCCTATCAAATCATATTCATAAGCTCCTGTGACACGCACCCTCACAAAATCCCCTGTCATAAGCTCTGTATCAGTATTAACAAAAATATAGCCGTCAATCTCTGGTGCATCCCGATAAGTTCTGCCCACATATGCATGCTCACCGTCCACTCTGCCTTCAATCATCACCCACAATTCCTGGCCTATAAACTCCTCATTTTTGTCAAAGATTATCTCCTCCTGCAATTCCATGACCGCATCCCGCCACTCTATTTTCTGCTCTTCCTCGATCTGATCTGGAAATTCTGCCGCCGGCGTACCTTCCTCCGGCGAATAAGGAAACACACCCAGACGATCAAATTCGATTTCATTTAAAAAATACATCAATTCTTCATGCATCTGATCTGTCTCACCGGGAAATCCACTAATCAATGTTGTCCGCAGCGTGATATCTGGTATCTCTTCCTTTAGATGCTGGATTTTCTCAGTCAGCTCTGCTTTTGTTGTCCGCCTGCCCATACGCTTTAAAATCGTATCATTGATATGCTGTATCGGCATGTCCAGATAATGGCAGACCTTGGAGTTGCGCTTGATCGCACAAATCAACTCCTCATAAATTTCTTCAGGATAGCAGTACAGGATCCGAATCCAATGGATTCCAGGAATTTCATTTAATTGATCCAACAGCTTATGAAGAGATTTCTCTCCATATAGATCCACACCATAACGCGTGGTCTCCTGCGCCACCAAAATTAACTCTTTTACGCCCTGCGACGCGAGCTCCCTTGCCTGTTTTGTCAATTCTTCGATCGGCACGCTGCGATAACGCCCGCGAATTTTGGGAATAATACAATAGGTACAGTTTTTATCACAACCTTCTGCAATTTTCAGATGTGCATAATGTCCTCCTGTTGTCAGAGAACGTTTGGCATGATGAACAGGCAGTCCTTCTAAAGACTGATAATTTTCATAATGTTTTCCCTTTTGCGCCTCATCTAAAGCCTTGACAATCTCCTCATAAGAATTTGTGCCAAGCAAGACGTCCACTTGAGGAATCTCTTTATGGATCTCTTCTTGATAACGCTGTGCCAAACAACCTGCAACAACCAATACTTTGCAGCTCCCACTGTCTTTGTATTCTGCCATTTCCAGAATAGTCTGAATACTCTCTTCCTTGGCGTCATTGATAAAACAGCAGCTATTGATCACAATAACCTCCGCTTCCTGTTCTACATTGGTAAATGTATGGCCGCTGGCTCCCAATGCACCTATCATAAATTCTGTGTCCACCAGATTTTTGTCACATCCAAGGGAAACAAACAAGATTTTCATATTTTGCACCAAGCCTCAAGCGAAAATGCTTGCATTTTCATTTGGGGCGCAAACACAAAAGGCGAAAGATTCTTGTTTGCATTTTGTCCTTTCTTCTTTTTTCTTTCACCCTTTTTCTCCTAATAGCTGAAACAATACCACATCATTTTATAAAACATATAAAATGATGTGGTATCATTCTTCCATGATACCAGAGTGAATGGCTAATCCTCCACTTCTTCCAAGGACGAAGCGTTTGCCAAATTCAGTTCACCCTGTGTATCCAATGTAACCTCTTCCTCTTCACTCTCTTCCCCAACAATTGTCACCTTACTGTTATAGACTTCCTCTACAGCTATCGACAGTGGTTTCTTATTCGAAGGGTTGTCAATCATTGGCTCCTCGCCTCCGATAATCTGCCTTGCTCTCTTTGCTGTTGCAAGTACAATAGAATAACGACTGTTTACTACTGGCTCCTCGCCAATCTCCACGCCGCTGTTCGCAACCTTCATCAAATCTGTATAAGAGGGATGTAGCATCATAATAATCATTCTCCTTTCGCAAAACACTTCAAATCTGCTCTGATTGTATCTATCAGCGTTTGATTTCTCACCGTGCGGGCATGTTCATTCTGAATAATCGCATGAACCTGACCCACACACTCAGGTAAGTCATCATTAATCACAAAATAATCATAATTTTCCACTCCCTGCGCCTCCTGCCAGGCACGGCTCAGCCGCATATCAATGACAGATTCCTCTTCCGTCCCTCTGCCTACCAGACGATCCTTTAATTCCTCTGCACTGGGCGGGGAGACAAACAGCAGCAAAGTATCTGGATAAGCTTCCTTAACCTTCAGTGCACCTTGAATCTCGATCTCTAAGATCACATCTTTGCCCTGTTCTAATTGTCTCTGTACATAATCCTTAGGGGTTCCATAATAATGATTCACATATTGCGCATATTCAATCAGCTCACCTTCCTGAATCATTTGCTCAAATTCTTCCGTGGACACAAAAAAATATTCCTTTCCGTGTCTCTCTCCTGTTCTGGGAGCGCGTGTGGTGGCAGAGATACTGAGCGCATAAGTATCAGGATGCTCCTCTATGAGCTGTTTCATAATGGTTCCCTTTCCAGAGCCTGAAAAACCAGAAACTACTGTCAAAATCCCTTTTTTTTCCATCTGTTTTCCCTTCATTCTTCCCTATTCAATATTCTGAACTTGCTCCCGCACCTTCTCAATGGTAGCCCTAAGATTAATCGCAATCTTAGAAACCTCAATATCATTTGCTTTGGAAAGGATAGTATTGGCCTCACGATTCATCTCTTGTGCAATAAAATCCAGATTCTTGCCAACACTTCCTTCCATCTGAAAAGTATCTCTCATATTGTTGATATGGCTCTTTAAACGCACAATCTCCTCATCTGTACAGATTTTGTCTGCAAAAATAGCAACCTCTGTCAACAGCCTGCTCTCATCAATCTGCGTATCGCCAAGCAGCTCATGCATTTTATCTGATAATCTTCTGCGGTACTCTGTAAGAATCTGAGGTGCACGCTGCTGAATCAGGTCTACATAATCAGACATCTGATCCAGCTTACCCATCAAATCCTTCCAAAGCTGTTCCCCTTCCCTTATTCTGGTATCTACAAACTGTTCTGCCGCTTCTTTGACCGCCTGCTCCAAAAACTGCCATAACTGCTCTTGATCAATCTCCTGTGCTTCCATTAAAAGAACTTCGGGACAAGCGCATAACTTAGATGCATCCAGTTCTAACGGCAGCGCAAAATCTTCTGCCATCTGCCGCATATATTTCACATATTCTTTGGCAATCTCTTTGTTGTATTTTAATAATATCTTATTTTCAGCACCATCCTCATAGGCAATAAAAATATCCAGCTTGCCCCGCTGAATATAAGCTTTTAATAGGCTGCGAACTGCACTCTCAAAACAGTTCAGCTTCTTTGGCATCTTGATTGTAATATCCTGATACCGATGATTCACCGACTTTATTTCCACTGTGATCTTTTGTGTCCCATCTCCAGCTTCACAGCGTCCAAAACCGGTCATACTTCTTATCATACAGATCCTCCTGTGTATTGATCCTCTAACTCTTACTTATATGCATAGATGTAGTCATTATAAAACAGATATTAGAAATAGTCAAACTTTCTTTTTTAAAAAAAATAAGATATACTAGTACAACAGAGCGAAACTTTGAAATTATATATGCTAATCATGAACATACAAAAAGGAGAATTACTATGGCATTTGATGGAATTGTAATTGCAAATCTTGTAAAAGAGTTAAATGAAACCATACAAAACGGCAGAATCAGTAAAATTGCACAGCCAGAAAATGATGAACTTCTGCTGACAATCAAAGGAAACCGTGGGCAAATTCGGTTGTTATTGTCTGCCAGCGCTTCTCTGCCCTTAATTTACCTGACAACAGAGAATAAACCCAGTCCAATGACAGCGCCAAATTTCTGTATGCTGCTGCGAAAACATATTGCCAATGGCAGAATCACAAAAATAGAACAACCAAATATGGAACGTATCATTAAATTTGAAATTGAACACCTGAATGAGCTTGGGGATCTGTGCCATAAGTGGCTGATCGTAGAGATTATGGGCAAACACAGCAACATTATTTTCTGTGATCAGGATAACCGTATCATTGACAGTATCAAACATATATCAGCTCAGGTCAGTTCGGTGCGCGAAGTGCTTCCAGGAAGGACTTATTTTATTCCACAAACACAAGAAAAATGCAATCCACTTACCACCTCACAAGAAGAATTTTTTGAAAAGGCTTGCTCCAAGCCATACAGCTTACAAAAAAACATCTATATGACTTATACTGGAATCAGTCCTGTGGCTGCCTCTGAGCTGTGCTGCCGCGCTGATTTGGACGGAGACCGGCCGGCTCAGGCATTGTCTGAGGAAGAAAAACTGCACCTCTACCACCATTTTTCCTGGCTGATGGATGAGATTAGGGAAGGCGCATTTTCGCCCAATATTATAAAAAATGGCAAAGAACCTATAGAGTTTTCAGCCATTCCCCTGAGCCAATACGCAGATTTTACTGTCACAGAATACCCCAGTATCTCTCAGGTGTTGGAAACCTTCTATGCTGAAAAAAATAATTACACTCGCATTCGCCAGAAATCGGTGGATTTGCGCAAGGTCGTAAATACCATTTTGGAACGCAGCCGCAAAAAATTTGATTTGCAGCTAAAACAACTAAAAGATACCGAGAAAAGGGAAAAATATAAAGTATATGGCGAATTGATCAACACTTATGGTTATAATCTTGAGCAAGACGCCAAATCCTTGACCGCACTCAATTACTATACCAACGAGACAATCACCATTCCGCTGAATCACCAATTGACCCCACTGGAAAATGCCCAGAAATATTTTGACAAATATAATAAATTAAAACGAACCTATGAAGCGCTCATTGATCTGACACAGGAAACCAAAGAAGAAATTGAGCATATGGAATCCATATCCACCTCTCTTGATATCGCTGTATCTGAGGACGACCTAACGCAAATCAAGGAAGAATTGACCCAATATGGTTATATCAAAAAAAAGTATACAAACAAAAGACAAAAAATAAAAAGCAAACCTTTTCACTATCTATCTTCTGACGGATTTCATATTTATATAGGAAAAAATAATTTCCAAAATGATGATCTAACCTTTAAATTTGCTGTTGGATGCGACTGGTGGTTCCATGCCAAAGGAATGCCAGGCTCACATGTAATCGTCAAAACCAATGGCGAAAAACTTCCTGATCGTACGTTTGAGGAAGCAGGACGGCTTGCTGCATACTATTCCAAAGGCAGAGAAAATGACAAAGTGGAAATTGACTACTTAGAAAAGAAAAATGTCAAAAAGCCAAACGGCAGTAAACCAGGATTTGTAGTTTACTATACAAATTATTCTCTGGTGGCTTCTCCTGATATCAGCGGATTAACACTGCTTGCCGATTAAATGTTACATTTTTTGTAAAAAACGGAAAGAACTACATGTCTAATCGTTTCATCTGTGCATATACTATCACTGTGTCCAGCAGGTCACAACACATTGTCACATGACTGACAATGAACAAAACAAAAGAAAGCATAACAAAAGACAACAGGAGGGAACGATATGTCTAATTCATCAAACAAAGCAGTAGTACCGGAAGCAAAAAGCGCATTGGATAAGTTTAAATTTGAAGTTGCAAACGAAATCGGCGTACCTTTGAAAGACGGATATAATGGAGATTTAACCTCCAGACAGAATGGTTCTGTCGGCGGCTATATGGTGAAGAAAATGATCGAGGCCCAGGAAAGACAGATGGCTGGTAAATAACAGTCACAAGCAGACATCATTGACGGACACGAAAGACAAACAGCAGAATCTGATTAGCTGCCAAAGAACAGAGAAACAGCAGAATCTGATTGACTGCCTAAGAACAGAGAAACAGCAAAATTAGATTAGCTGCTAAAGGGCGCTGCACAGTGATGATTACACTCATTGCCATGCAGTGCCCTTGCTCTGTATGCTGTCTTCTTATGTTCTTAGGGCAATCTAATTTCAGAGATTATCAATCATTCATCCTAGCAATTTCCCACAAATACATGCTCTAGATATTTGCCTGCCAGATTTGCCAGACGATAGACTAACTGCACATCTGTGGCATTTCTATCCTGCATCTGATATCTGGGAAAAAAACGGGTGATATGCAGTGGGATATGCTGCCCAACTTCTCTGGCAATCCACAAAGCCTCCGCTTTTATCTCTGAAACAGTATCATTTTCGCCAGGCACAATCAGGGTAGTCAGTTCCACATGACACGCTTGTGCCGCACGGATGATAAATTCTTGAACTGTCTGCAGGCTGCCGCCAAGTTTGCGATAATATTCTTCCTGAAATCCCTTTAAATCAATATTCATTGCATCTATAAAAGGAAGAATTTCTTCCAATACTTCCATTGAGGCTGTCCCATTTGTCACCAGCACATTTTTCATGCCATATGCTTTGACCAGTTTCGCCGTATCACGCACATACTCCCAGCCAACCAATGGCTCGTTGTAAGTAAAAGCCACACCAATATTTCCAGATTTCTGACCATCCAGTGCTTTCTGTGCCAGTTCCTGTGGAGAAATATTTACTATATCTCGCATTCTGTACTGTAAACTGCCTTTGTCTCCCTCCATACGCATCATGGATATCTGATGATTTTGACAAAATGGACATTTTAAATTACAGCCAAAGCTGCCCACAGACAAAATCATGCTTCCAGGATAAAACATTTTCAGCGGTTTTTTCTCAATTGGATCCAAAGCCAAAGATGTTACACATCCATAATTTTCTGACACGATACGCCCATCCTCATTTTTTCTGACCCCGCAAATACCTCTCTGTCCCGATTCCAGATTACAGGTATGCATACAAGTTCTGCAAACTGCCTTCATTTTTAACCTCCAGCACTATAAATGGCGCACAACCTCAAAGCGCTCTAGTTGTACTTCTTCCTGATCACCAATGCCGGCCTTCTGTTTGGCAATCGCCACTTGTTCCTCAATCGTATTCACTCCTTCTAGATTCGGCAGCAGCAGTCCACGCCTGCGGCCTTTCGTCACAACAACCCCATAACGTTTCACATCCAGCTTGTCCGGCGAATCAATCTCTTCCATATCTCCCAAAACATCGACGCTCACAGTCAACCTTTCCAGTTCTTCTGTCTCCACTGCTGGAAATCTCGGATCTCTTGTGGAAGCGCTGATGGCATTGTAAATAATCTCTTCCGCTATAGACGGACATACTGCCTGAATTGTCCCAATACATCCCCGCAGCGCCCCTTGTTTCTTGATAGACACAAACACTCCTGCTTTATTGTTATACATTTCCTCTGGAAGATTGTCAGGTACATGAAGTACTCTGCCTGTACGAACATACGCTTCCATTGATTTGCGTGCAAGCTGTACATAAGCGTCTTCTCTCTCTGCTACGCCCATCCTATCACTCCTTTCCTAGTTCTGTTCGATTTCATAGATACAAATACCATATCCAACGCCAAACGGCCCTTCATAAGACAGTCGCTGCGCATGAATTTTCAGGCTTTCCAAGGCACCTGCCAGAATCGTAAAAGAACGATGGCCGCACTCTCCTGCCTCTGCGCAAAAACGTTCTGAGAATTTGAAAAGTGCTCCAAAATCTGCTTGTCCCATAAGTTCCATAATACGGGCGTCATATTCTGGCCCTTCCTTTCGATATCCATAAGGACCATTTTCTTTCAGCCGATGCGATAAATCACCACTGGCAATCAACACTGTTTTGCGTCCCAGAGCCTCTATGGTATCTTTGATGCACATTCCCAGCTCAAAATGGAGCCCAAATGGCAGTCCAGACAACCCAATCCGTACAAGCTGATAATCTGTCCAATACTGATTTACAAAATATAACGGTACCATTGTTCCATGATCAAGCCGCGCATCCTGTTCACCCTCTGTGCCCGCCGGCAAATTTCTATTCCCAGCTCTTTGACACAATTCCTGTACAAATTCCATATCATAGGGGATATCCATTTTTACCTGCCCTGCCCGAAATTGTCCAAAATCGCCCTGTGCATGGCTTCCTGGAGAGATATGAAAATAATCTGCGTACATCACAGAATGTGGTGAACACACAATAATTGTCTCTGGTTTAAGCTCAGCAATCTTTCTGGCTGCTGTGTGATATGCATCCACTGTCTTTTGAATTTTTTTCTCTTCTCCCCTGCCGATCTCTGGTACAATTAACGGCGGATGCGGGAGCATAAATGCTCCTAAAACGCTCATATTACTGCCTCCCTTCGATAACAAAGAACCTTGATCTGTCTATATTAATTATAGCACATTCAAGGTTCTGTTTCACTTTCTTTTTTATGGCTTCCCTACAAAGCATTTTCCTATTAGTATACTACAATAGTATTATCTGCTTTTCCTCTTATTGTTATCCCAATTTTTATCCTCTGTGTGATTCCCTTTCTGCCGTCTTTCCTGCTGCTCTCTTTTTCTTATACATTCTTCATCAATTTCATATACACTGTTGCCATCTATTACTAATCTTCCCATTTCTCAATCCTCCTAAAATTATTAGCATCCCTAATAATATATGAACGGCAGCACAAGTGGGTGTCAAGATTCACACAAGCCCTTTGTCATAATCCGCCAGATTCACACATAAATTAAAATAAAAAAGGTGAATGCAATGGAATCTATTGATACACTGATTCAGGACCGACACTTGGAAATGATCAAAGCGGCTCTTCCCTATCTGAATAGTTCCCGGCAGAGAACCATAGCCATGATGGTAAAATTTATGGAATTGCAACGCACGATGGCATTGTTCCAAAATCCTGAAAATAATCTGCGTATGTGTTCTGAGGAAGAAAGTGCGGAGGATGCACCACTGCAGATGCTGACTGCCATACGTGATTACTGCACGGAAAAGGAAAAAGACGTCATTGATAATATGATCACCTTTGTGCAGATGTTTTCCACCTATGGAACCCTGTTTACTTAACCAGATTTTGCCCCAAGAAAGAAAGGAATACTATGAACCCACAGGATTTATTAAATAACCCACAACTGCAAAACATTTCGCCAGAAAAATTACAATTTTTAATGAGCCTTGCACAGAGTACCTCCCCTTCTGGCTCCAATCCACAAAATATGGCTGCATCCTTAAAAAACGCCTCTGAACGCGCCAACAAAGAAGGGATGGATTTTTCCTCTGGAGAACGCGATCTTATCATTGAAGTTTTAAAACAGAATCTTCCTCCTCAAGAACAGCAGAAAGTAGATCTGATGATGCAGTTAATGAAAAATATGCGTAAATAAAACCAAATGACATCCAAACACGACGTTCAAATCCACATGAACACTCCTACCCCCTCATATTTGAGGGGGTAAACATAAGTTATGATACTGAAAAATTTGAATATTCACTTCTTCGAAACTCTCTGCCAACCATAAAAAATGCAATCAGCCCCGCAAGAGAATCAGCTATCGGCCCTGCATACATAATTCCGTCAATTCCGGCAAACAACGGAAAAATTATAATCAACGGCAAGAGAAAAAGAATCTGTCTTGTCAGGGACAAAAAGGTTCCCCGCTTTGGCTTTCCAATGGATGTAAAAAAGTTTGAGCTGATTGGCTGCATAAAATTGATAAAGGTACAAAACAAAAAAATATGAAAATAACGAATGGAAAAGCGGTAATATGCTTCTGAGCCATTTCCAAACACAGATATAATCTGTCTGGGGGCAAATTGAAACAATAAAAATGCGGTAGAGGCCAGCACAAATCCACAGGTAACAGCAAACAGATACGCATGTTTTACCCTCTGGTATTTTCCAGCGCCATAGTTAAAACTTGTAATCGGCTGTAATCCCTGTGAGATACCAATGATAAATGATAAAAACACTTGATTTACCTTGGTAATAATCCCAGCACAGGCAATGGGTATTGCTTCTCCGTAGGCAGAAACAGAACCGTAATATTTCAGTGATTTATTCATGGTAATCTGTACCAGCATCATGGCAAGCTGATTGCTGCATGGAGCTGTGCCCAGAGCCGCAATGCGGGCAACCACTGCTCTACTGATTTTTAAATGCTCTCTTCTGATCTTAACCGTACGGCAATGACTTAAAAACCATACTGCCATCCCACCGGAAATAAGCTGTCCAAGAATCGTTGATATTGCTGCCCCTGCCATTCCCATATGAAGTCCAAAGATGAAAAAAGCATCCAGAAATACATTCACGATTGCTCCTGACAAATTACAGAACATACTGATTTTAGGACGTCCATCTGCCCGAATCAAATGTCCACCGCCTGTAGTTAAAATTAGAAATGGAAATCCAAATGCCACAATTCCAGTATAAGTCTTTGCATACTCTAAGACATTATCAGGAGAACCAAAGAATTGAAGCAGCGGTTCTAAAAATAACAATGTAAACAGACATAAGACCAGACCACAGCCAAACAACATCACAGCGGCATTTCCAAGAAAATAAACAGCCTTTTCCTGCTCCCTTTTACCCATTGAAATATTAAAGGCAGACGCCCCGCCAATCCCAAATAGCAGTGCAATTGCCACGCATGAAATAGAAAGAGGATAAGAAATATTTGTCGCTGCATTCCCTAATTCTCCCACACTATGGCCAATAAAAAATTGATCGACAATATTATAAAGTGAGCTCACCAGCATAGCAATAATACTAGGAACTGCAAATTCAAACAACAATCGTTTTATTGGTTCTGTCTCCAATGGATTTTCTATGGATTCTTTGACTTCTTGATTCATATTTTCTCCTTTCCACCCGCAGCAAATTACATGAGCGGCGCAATCTTCTAAGCCGCAATGATTTCCTGCTGGAAAGACTTTTTCTAACACCATTCGAATTTCTATCATACTTAGAAAAAACCACTGTATCGCCTGATACAATGGTTCCCTCTGCTAATTATTCCATTACTTTCTTACTCTGACTGTGCTGCAGACACTTCCTCAATATCAAATAACATCTGCTCTAAATTATAGACATCTTCCTCATTTGGAGTATAAACCTTATTCACCAGATCAACGCGAATTGTGGTAGACTGCTCATCCTCATACTCAACATTAGCCAAAGCATCCTTCATAGCATCCTTGAGCATTCCAAACACAGCCTCATTGATCTCATCTTCTGAAGGCGTCTCCTCTCCATTGGTTGCCTTTTCTGTCATCTCATTGATATATGCCTCATACGCAGCATTGTAAGTCTCCATAGCTGCAGCATATAATTTCATCTTCTGGTATTTTACTTCAACCTCAAAGCCATCATCCTTCTTGGTTGCTTCTCCAACTGTATATTTCACATTCTTATATACATCCTTTACTACGGTCTCAAATTCACTCTTCAGCTCATCAGAAATCGCTCCCTGAGAGGTGAGACTCTTCATCGCAGTGTCAATTCCCTGTGCATATAATTCCTCTGCCTGTTCCTTAGTTCCAACCTTTTCCTCCACAAAAGCTGTAGAATCATTCTTATACGAATTATCAAGCAAAGCTTTTATGTAACCGCTGGCATCAAAGTTACCGCATCCGCCCAACAGTACTGCTGCCATCACTGCCGCTAGCAGTATTACAATCTTTCTCATTTTTTTCATAAACCATACTCCTTTGTGATAAATTTTCGTAACGTAACTATTATATAACTTTTCCACTTTGTTCGTCAATGACTTTTTTCATTTTTTTCCAAACTATTGTTTATCTTATACCATAATTTTTCCAGATTCTTAATTTATTTTTATAGTTGAAATTATCATATTATTGAAAAACATGGATATACTAGTCCTCATGGGAAAAAATTTTTTACTTTGTGGATTTACCGGATGGTGCCTGGAAATTTTATTTACTTCTTTTGGCTCATACCGAAAACGTGAACTAAAGCTTATGGGAAAAACCTCTTTATGGATGTTTCCAATATATGGAATGGCTGCCTTCCTCAAACCAATTTGCCAGCTAATCAAAGGATTTCCGACCAGTATTCGGGCTGTATGCTACAGTATTTTTATTTTTCTGGGAGAATACATTAGCGGAAGTATCTTAAAGAAATATCAGATCTGCCCCTGGGATTACAGTAAAGCACGGGCAAATATAAAAGGAGTGATTCGATTAGACTATGCCCCGTTCTGGATGGCAGCTGGGCTGATTTTTGAAAACCTTCTGCTGCGTACCTCCCCTAAAAATAAGAATGCCGCTGCTAACGATAATGTTCGTTCCAAATATCATCGTTTTTAGAATGTCCAATTTTCCTATTGAAATTTATATCTTTCTGTTATATGATAGTAAAAATGCGGCTATCATAAATATTCATACCATTAAATTAAGATAGGAGGCGTTCTATGCAGCATTTAATGAGTCCGTTGGATTTGTCTGTGGAAGAATTGGACAAACTGCTTACATTGGCAAATGATATCGAAAAAAATCCTCAAAAATATGCCCACGCATGTGAGGGAAAAAAACTTGCCACCTGTTTCTATGAACCTAGTACCAGAACACGACTAAGCTTTGAAGCAGCAATGCTCAATTTGGGGGGCAGCGTGCTTGGATTTTCCAGTGAAGACAGCAGTTCTGCTTCCAAAGGTGAAAGTGTTTCTGATACCATTCGTGTCATTTCCTGCTATGCAGATATCTGTGCGATGCGTCACCCCAAGGAAGGCGCGCCGCTGGTGGCTTCTGAGAAATCTACAATTCCTGTAATCAATGCCGGAGACGGCGGACACCAGCACCCCACCCAAACCTTAACGGATTTGCTTACCATCCGTTCCCTCAAGGGACGCCTTGACAATCTGACGATTGGTCTTTGCGGCGACCTCAAATTCGGACGTACCGTCCATTCTTTAATTCATGCCTTAATCCGTTACCCCAATATCCGATTTTCATTGATCTCTCCTGAAGAGCTGCGTGTACCCAGCTATATCCGTGAAGATGTTCTTAAGAAAAACCGCATACCTTTTGCGGAAGTCGAACGCTTGGAAGATACGATACAAGATTTAGATATTCTTTACATGACCAGAGTACAGCGGGAACGTTTCTTCAATGAGGATGATTATGTTCGCATGAAAGACTTCTATATCTTAGATAAAAAGAAAATGTCTCTCGCCAAACAGGATATGATTGTAATGCATCCCCTCCCCAGGGTCAACGAGATATCTGTAAAAGTTGATGATGACCCCAGAGCTGCCTATTTTAAACAGGTACAATACGGTGTCTATGTACGTATGGCTCTAATTCTTACATTATTGGAGGTGGAAGTATGTTAAATGTGGGCGCGATTACCGAAGGCTTTGTGCTAGATCACATCCAGGCAGGGACCAGCCTTTCCCTTTATCATGATCTGAAACTGGATCAGCTTGACTGCTGTGTGGCGATCATTAAAAATGCACGCAGCAACAAGATGGGCAAAAAAGATATTTTAAAGGTAGAATGTGATATTGATACTTTAGACTTGGACGTACTGGGTTTTATCGACCACAATATTACTGTCAATATCATCAAAGGTGAAAAAATTGTCGAAAAACGGGAACTTCAGCTTCCTAAAATGATTAAAAATGTCATCAGATGCCGAAATCCCCGCTGCATCACCTCTATGGAACAAGAACTTGACCAGATTTTTTTCCTGACAGATGAGGCCACACAAACTTATCGCTGCAAATACTGCGAGGAAAAATACAAAGGACCAAAACAAGTCAAATAAAGATAATATCTTATCAAAAAACCAAGTGCTGCCGCAGAATTAAAAATTCATACGGCAGCGCTTTTAACTTTTTTTGATAAACTCATTCTTACATTTCGGACAGGTGATGCAGATTTTTCCTTTGCCCTTTGGCACTCTCACCTTCTGCTTACAGGAAGGACATTTATAAAAATGATAAATCTTGCGCTGTTTGAAATGTTCTTTTTTGCGATTCCACTTTACAACTAGTTGATATCTCCAGGTAAGATATTTTTGATTCTCTGCAAACCTGCGCTCCACCTGCTTCGACATCATACGATAATACTCATATCCCATCAGTCCTAATGCCATAACATAAAAGATATCCAGCCTGGTAAACAGAGAAATCAATAAAAATATCACTGAACATCCCAAAAACAACTGCCCAAGCTGGTCTGCTCCATATCGTCCCATCATAAAATTTTGTATCTTCTGTTTCATGCCTCTCCACTCCTATACAATCTCTCTTTTCTTCATGGTAGCGCAGAAAAACACAGAAGTCAATGGAGTTATTTTCTTTTAATAATTCTTTATACTTTGATAATTTTCTATTCCTCTGCTGTTTGATTTAAAACGGCGGAAAGCTGATTCATACCATCTTATACATTTCCCATAAATTTTAAGATATCCTCAATCCCCGCTGCCTGTTCCTCCGTGGAAGCGCTTATCTCTGTGGTGTTCTGCACTGCCTTCTCAGAAATATCCTCCACACTTTCCATCGCCTGTAATAAACGGTCTTTAATCATCACAATATGAACCAGCTCTTCTTTCAAAAGATTTGTAACATTGATTACTTTCTGGGAAGAGGCCAACATTGTTTTAAAAATCTCTACCGTATCATCCAATTTTTCATTGGATTCTTTGGCAATCACATTATTATTGTCCATTACCTTCTTAATCTCTTCCACGCTGGATATCACATCCTGCAAAATAGCATCTAAATTCACGCAAAGCATTATAAATCCGCTCAGAAGAATGCTGTAATTCATCAAATGCGCCCTTGACCTTATCAAGCATTTCCTCCACAGAATGCTCATTATTCTTCTACGCCAAAAACAAAATTAAAAAATATGCCTCTACCATTGCCCCAAAACAGGCAGGCGTACCAAAAACAATCGTCACTGCACCCATAACTGGCAAAATAGAGATATAGACATATTTCGCATATTTTCCTAATACTTTTTCTAATAATTTTACCACTATGCCGCATGCTGCCATACCTAAGACTATGGCATCTCTTGCTCCCCCGCCATTAAACAGCAACACGTAGACAAATGCGACAACTGGTATCGCTGCCAAAAACAAAAACATTACCATGTTCATTCGTTTTTCTTCATTCTTTAGTACTTTTAATTCCATAATACCCCACATATTCTCAATAACAATTAGCATTCTAAGCAGGGCTGTAAGCCGGGTTATGTCTTGGATAATCATCTATCTAGCCTGACTGTTGCCAGTCAGATCCTGCAACCTACCTGAAGCTGGCGGGCCACGTCAACGCTTCTTATTCGGTCTTGCTTCGGATGGGGTTTACATGTGCCCTGCCTGTCACCAGACAGGCGGTAGTCTCTTAAACTGCCCTTCCACCCTTACTGCACCGCTACGGCACAGCGGTATATTTCTGTTGCACTGTCCTTGGAGTCGCCTCCACCGGCCGTTAACCGGCATCCTGCCCTGTGAAGCCCGGACTTTCCTCACCTGCGGTCTTTCGACACTTGCAGCCGCGATTATCTGCCCTACTTAGCTGTGATATACATTTATGTTGTTGATAACTACATGATACCGCTTTCTCTTTGGCCTGTCAAGATAAGGAAAGGGCTGTTGCAATATGCAGCTTATATACAGTTACTGTTCACTCCCACGCCATTCGCAAAGGTTCTCCGCTTCGCTACGGTCGTTGCTGAACAAGCGCCACTGGCGCTTAGCAACTTACAGCGCTTTCCCGCTGCGTTGCAGCTAACTTTGCTCATAAACCGGCGTTTCCTTCATCAGCACAAATGGAGAAATCATCATGCAAGCATGTGATTGTCTCCATATTGGCTGATGAGTGAACTGTAACTATATACAATATATGGATTTTTGCGTTCTGAATGCCATATTTTGTATATACCAGCTATTTTGCAACAGCCCCTATCGATATCATTATAATTTTGACACTACTTTTTTATCTTAATTTTCACGCTGGCCTTTTTATTCGTGCCATCCGTAGACACAGCGGTGATGGTGACTCTCTTTCCCTTTCCGGCTTTCTTGGCTGTCACCCTGCCCTTGGAAGTAACCGTAGCATATTTTTTATTGGAAGTACTCCACTTCGATGTCTTATTGGCGCTCTTGCCATTAGTCTTTACCACTGCCTTCAAAGTCACTTTCTTCCCTGCTTTTAAGGTCTTAGGCGGTTTTTTAAAGGAAACCTTAGTGACTGCATGTTTCATGATCTTGATACGAATAGAACCCTTCTTTTTACTGCCATCCTTCGCAGTGGCCGTGATTGTGACAATTTTTCCTTTTCCTGCCTTCTTGGTAGTGACCACACCCTTACTGTTGACCGCAGCATATTTCTTCTTGCTGCTGCTCCATTTGACAGCACGGTTTGCGGCCTTTTTCGGCGTCACAGAGACTTTAAGTTTTACTTTTTTGCCCGCTGCAATCTTTACAGAGGGGGCAGAGACAGAAACTTTTTTAACCTTCACTTTATTGGGCTGCTGATTTCCCCCTGGCGGCGTCGGTGTAGGATCCTGCTCTGTTGGCGGGGTCGGATCTGGTTTCTCTTCTGGTGGTGTTGGATCTGGCTTCTCTTCTGGCGGCGTTATTGGATTCGGATCCTTTTTCGGTGTCCCCCGAAAGAGGCGAATCTCTGCCGCAGACGCCAAATCACCCACTCCTGCAATCACTTCAAACTTTACAAATCTTACCGCATTCTCTGTACGGAAAATCGTGATCTTCTCCTCCTTATCCTCCGCCCAGGTACCTGTGCGCACTTCCTGAAAATCCGATTCCTTAAGCTCTGACAACTCTTTTGCCGCATTGCTGACCATAATCCGATATTTGGTCGCAATACCATTACTGTCTTTATCCTGGCGCGGCAGATAAGACAACTGGTACAAATCTTCATATGCCTCCCCAAGATCAATGGTCAAAGCATGGGGCAAAGGTGAGGCAGAATTTCCCCACTCACAATGCCAAAACGTATTTTGATCTCCATCAATCGCTTTTGAAGCTTCATTTCCCGTATATTGGCTGTCTGCAAGGATCATCTTACCAGATAAACCCAGCTCCTTTACTTCTTCCATTTCGATTGTTTTTAGCTTGCCAATAGCCTCTGTAATCGCATCTGCTGCAGCTTGAATTTCTGCTTCTTTCGCATCTGCCTTCAGAAGTTTTGCACTGTCATATGCATTTTGCACTGCTTTCCAGCTCTCTGCGGTATACATGGCCGGAGCACTATCTTCCACTTGTGCCAAAGCTGCATCCAAAGCCCTCCACCGTTTCAACTCCTGGATGGCAAGCGTAAGTTCCTCTTTCTTCTCTGCCAATACTCCTGTCAGTGTCTCATAGGGCAATGCCAGAGCTTCCTCTAAAAGCTGCTGCAGCTTGCTCCATCTCTGTTGTCCAAAATCATATTCTTTTGCAGATAATCCCTGTGCTTGGCGTACTGCCTGATTTAAGGCAGTACGCTCTGCGCTGTTTAAATTTGTAAAATCATTAAGCTTCCAAGAATCACTCCAGGAAATCATCAATGCCTGATTCTCACTGTCAACCTGAATTGGCAGCCATTGATATCTGGAATCTTTTAGATTATTGGAATTCCATTTATCACCCATATAGATAAAGCTGCCCTGTTTGCCCTGCACTGGCAATACATAGGTACTCTGTCCGCCAAAAGAAATATCTGCCTCTTCTCCTATACACGGATTTTTAAGATTATCCATCTGGAATGGTCCATTTTCTCCCTGTTTTGACAGGCCTAAACGAATATTTTTGGTCACGGAATAACCCATAGCATTGGGACGCCATCCGGTACAGCCAGAGGAAATCAGATAATAGCTGCCCTGGTCTTTAAATATCGCTGGAGCCTCCCTTGCATAAACGCCTTTGCTGCCGCTCTTATCCACATAGTTGCGGCTGTACTTTCCTGTCAGTCCAGTGTAATCCTCATTTAATTCCGCTAGATACAAGGTCCAGTTGTCCTCTGAAGAATAGAGCAGATAGCCCGTTCCATCTTCATCCACAAACAATGTCATATCTCGGCTTTCGTTGCCATTGGGCCGAATGGTATCTAACAATTTAAAAGGTCCGGTTGGAGAATCACTGACTGCGATTCCAGTCTGTGCCAGCTCATATTTACCGACGCCCTCACCATCCTTGTGAAACCACATCACATAATTGTCATTTTTGGCATTGTAAATCACTTTCGGGCGTTCCATCACACAATTCCAGTTTAATTTATCATATAATTCCTGCTTCTTTTCCGCTGTCATATCTGCATAGAGCGCATTAAACGATGCAATTGCTTCTTTGGTATTATATTTTTCCAGTGTATCATATTCAGAAACTTTCTTACCGTCTGCTTTTGCCTGCTGATATTCCTCGGAAGATTCGGCGAGATACAGTGGTGTATCATTAGATGCTTCCCCTTTGGTCAAAAATGCAGGATTATTGAACACCGGAAGCGCCATCCCTTCATTTTTCCAATTATAGAGATCTGTGGAAGAATAGCAGGAAACACCGATGGCGGCAATATTCCCATCGGAGAGCTTATTCTCTCCTTTGTGTTCTCCATACCAATAATATTTCTGGGTTTTTTGATCCCAGAGCACTCCGCCTCCATGTGCCTGAATCATCACACCCTGATTGTCTAACCACTGGCTATTAGGTGTAAAACAATCATATGTAACCTCTGGTTCATCGGCATCTTTCTCCACATAAAGCTGCAGTGAGGGAGCCATGTCAGCAGCGGCATTTGTCATATTGGAAACTCCCTCGCGGCTGACAAATGCAAGTTCTATTCCCTTTTCCTCACAGACTGCAATCGAAAGTGTCTTTGCCGTTGGATCCAAATTTTGCACCCACTCTGTGACGTCAATCGTTACCTTTGTGCCATCTATGCCTTGACTGGTATTATATTTCTCATCCTGTGCCATCACCACATTATTTTTATCAATCGGAAACGACTCAGAAGTTTTGACGGAAGTAGTATCTAACGTTGGAAGATTACTCCATTTTAATTCTGTCTCTCTCCACTCTTCTGATACACGCACGGCCATCAGCCAGTCTTCTCCGGTCTTGCTGCTCTCACGACGGCCAATATAGGTCAACACCAATTCCGCCTTATTCATGGTATTTTGCATGGTGCGAAGTTTTGCCGCATCAAAAGATAAAAATGAAATTTTTGAATCCCTGTCATCATTGGCATCATTGCCCGCTGCTTCTCCAAAAATCCCTACTGAGGAATCATCTGAGAGGGCGTCGCCCATACGCATGGTACGAATATAATCCAGGCCGCCATAATTCTTAGTTTTTTCTGTCTTCCAGGATTTCACAGTGGCATCCTCTATGGCAGCAACAGAAACAGCTTTATATTTTGAGGATTTCACCTGAATCTCAATTGATTTTTCTGTGGTCTCATGAGCGTCCGCTGCGGTAAACACTACCACATGCTTACCAACCTGGCTCTCCTGCGGCGTCCAGCTAAAATTCCCAGAAGCTGCATCAAACACGGCTCCCTCTGGCAATGTCCCCTCTTTTACAGCCAGCACAGGCGTTTCACCGTCTCCATCCGTTGCATTTACCCGAAAACTTAACTCCTCCCCTGTCTTTGCTGTCAATTCACTGTCCGAAGGCAAAGTAAATACTGGTGCCTGATTTTCTGTCCAATCATGGTCAATTGTGCCAATCCCCGTCGTGGTAAGCTTTGCCTGGCTGCTGACTGTCACTCTCTGTCTTCCCACATAGTGATTTTTAATTGCCAGGTTAGTGACATGATTGACATAGCTTCCCGCCTCTCCATTGGAAAACCAGCAATTTTCCAAAGTCACCGCACCAATCTGATTCTCTGCATCCAGACCATTGATATTAAAGTTTGTGCCAACTCTGGTCGTGTCAAAGGAACAGTTGCGGAATGTCAATTCTTCATATTTGGGATAAGGACGGTTGTTGCCTGTTCCATTCTGAACGGTAATTCCATTGCCGCCCCCAGTAAAATTCGTGGTATTTACATTTTCAAAGGTATAGTTTTTCATGGCATGATTGTAGGCATCATGGCCTAAGCGAATCCCATTGCCGCCGCTATAGCTCCATCCCAAGGTATTGCTGACAGAGACATTGAAAGAATCTTCTGTGTCCCATGCCAGACAATCACTGTTGTACTGGTCAAATCCGGGAACGGTATTGGGAAATCCATCACTGGGGTTATAATGGCCGCTGGCAAAATTATCATCATTTCCCAGGGTAAGCGCGCCATTAATCGTCAGATCTTGTGCACTTGCCATATCGAGGCCATCCACCCACGGCTGATTATAAGGCGTCAGCCCCTTGATATTATTCAAGGTACAATTCTTGCTGCCGTGAGACTCCCAGTTCCACTGTTTCGCATCTCTGACATATGTATCATTGAACACAATATTGGAAGACCGCACAATCATCACACCGCCCTGGTGACAACTGTCTTTGGCGTCATGCCGGTCTTTGCGGTAATTCTCCACACCATTTCCATCAAAAATTCCTCTGCCCGAAATGGTAATATTTTGCGAATCCCAGATGCCGATGGCCGGCTCCATTGCCTGCATACACTCCTGCAGACGATTTTTCATCAGCGCTCCTTCCTCCATATAGATGGTGACAGGCTTTCCTTTGCGGCCTCGAATTTCCAAACCAGAACACACATAGACGCCTGCTGGAAAATACAGAGTGTCATATGCAGAACCTTCCCGATAAATCTCGTCCAATGCCGCCTGCAATGCATAAGTCACATCATCTTCTGTCATTCTGCGCTTATTGGGAAAACGTACCTGGGTGGCAGTGTTTTCTACTAACTCCCCAGCCTCATAAGCAGTTCCGCCGCTGGTCGTTCCTGCCGGCTCCGCCTCCTGTGCCCCACTGTTGGGATGCTCTTGCAGATAATTTTCCATAAATTCTTTAGCATTTAAGACATTTGCAGCGCTGATATCCGGCTTATCTGTTTCCGGCGGATCGTTGATAATAGCCAGATAGGGCTTACCTGCCTGATCTGTTGGACCTCCGTTGATCATTACAAACGCATAACGAAGCTGATCTGACATGGTAAATGTTACAGTGTGTTTATCTTCACTAATCTGAATATTCTCTTTTGGGTAATACCTCTCTGGATAGACTGTTACTTGATGGATTGTCTCCTCCACCTGCACGCTATATTCCGGTGTGGCGTCTGCCGACGAAAATCTGGCAATGTCAAAGTTATTGCCATTGGCACTGTACTTTACCACCGGAACTGCCGTCCCATTCGCTGTCAATGTATACTTTGTAGACGCCACATCCCCTGGCGTACTCTCATAGACATGAATTTCTCCGCCAGACGCCTCCACCACCTGCACATCTTTTGGCAGCAACGGCATAAAATTTCCTAAAACCATTGCCGCGGACAGCAGCAGGGAAAGCAGTACATGCGTGTTCTTTCTCTGTTTTTCTCTCATTTCCCTTCCTCCTTTTGATGACTACAATGCAAAACCCATTTCTCCCTGCAAGTTGACCCCCATCCCGCAACAAAATGCCGGTTGCGTTCTTGAATACTTTTATTCTAATCTCATATAGGTAGGAAATGTGTGCAAATCCAATACAGAATAAGGCATTTTTGATACAAATCGAGTAGAGAAAGTTTTGTCCTCTACTCGCTGCGCGCGGGGCACATACTGCGTAAGCAGTAAATTTCCTTATGTACCCCTGTGCATATAATCAGAACCACCCGTCAAACGGGTGGTTTGCTCTGCGGCTATAAGCCGCTGTTACCGACCAGCGCCTAAAGACGCTGGCTTTCACTTTGTTCAAGCCACCATGTCCTTGACTCGTCGCCGCCCTTAAAAGGGCGTTTGTAATACCAGCTACCCCTTAAAGGGGTCCTCGTATTCCTTTACACTCAACTTATCCTGCATAATATCACTCTTTTCCTGCTCTTGAATGTACTTTCTTATTGTTGCTTCATTCAACCCTACTGTACTAACATAATATCCTTCTGCCCAAAAGTGACGATTCCCATATTTATACTTCAAATTTGCGTGCTTGTCAAATATCATTAGAGCGCTCTTCCCTTTCAGATACCCCATAAAACTGGATACACTTATCTTTGGTGGTATGCTCACAAGCATATGGATATGGTCTGGCATCAAATGCCCTTCTATTATTTCCACTCCCTTATAAGAACACCAGTTTACAACTTTTTTAATAAAAAAATGCCGCACAAGGCTTTCTGTTGTATAATGAATTTGACCAAAACATTACAAAGGATAGTGACCCTGTACGACAAACTTATTATACAATGAAAAAACTTTAATTGGTAGACTTTATCATTATTTTTACAAGTATTTTGAAACCTGTTCC
>CAJTIR010000030.1 GCA_910576385.1 Lachnospiraceae bacterium | reverse complement strand
TTTTAAAATAAATATAAAAATAACGGTACAGTCTACCAATTAGATTATTTTCGTTGTATAATAAGTCTGACGTACAAGATCACTCTCTTTCGTATAGTTTGATGTGCAAACTTATTATACATGAGAAAGTGTCTTGTGCGTTATTTTATTTTTCAAAAAGTTGTAAAGTGGTGTTATATTAATTCGATATTTTTTTGGATATTTGAAGTAATCGGGGCAAAACAGATATATTTTTCGCTAAAAAGAGGGGCAGTTTCCTGCCCCTTCACATGCACATATAGTAAATCTCACCTCGAGCAAAATCAGGAATAATTACCATCCAGACATACCATCATCCCTACCAACCCGACATATATATCCGTCTGCATTTCCTCTGCCAGCACGTCTGTTGCCAGATAGGGAACCAAACCTGCCATCCTGCATATAGCAAGCAAAACTGCATGATTCGTTTCTTCATTTTCTCTTTCACTCCACAATGCTTTATTTCACTTTCACGGATTTTACCACTGAATAAGACGATACAACGGTCATTCCTTTCACTTTCTTATATGCGGCGACTTTATAATAGTATTTCCTGCCAGATTTCAGCTTCTTGTTCTTCCATGAAAGAGCAGAGGCTTTTTTCATCGTCTGCACTTTTTTGAATCCGCCCTTTTTGGATGTGCTGCGATATACATAATAGCCATTTGCTCCAGAGACCTTTTTCCATTTCACCACCGCTGATTTTTTCTCTGCTTTAATAGTGGAAATCTTAGGTGCAGAAGGTGCTTTTACATAGTCCGCTAATAGGGTGTATCTGCATCCTACAGGAGCCGCCCAGGAATTAGATCCTACTATTTTTATATAATAGGCTCCCTTTTTTACATTAAATGAAACAGAATCTACTGTCTTTACTTCCTGCATTTTCGTTACTTCATTAGATTTCTTATCATAAATGACAACATCCCACCCCCGTCCAACTCTGTCAGATGAATTGGAATTATGGGAACTGAATCTGACTTTCAGTTTCCCTGATGCAGGGACGCTCAGTTTGTAATAATCCTCATCCGCTTCTGTGCCAGTAATCCCATTGTACTTTTTTCCCATTTTCATGGACACTGCCGTTTTCGTAGTTCCATTTGGTTCAGATTCCCATGATGGTGCAGCGGTTTGCATGACTGTCAAATCATAGACACAATTTAACGGTGCAAAACCTGTGTATTCTGCTCCAATCTCAAGGTAGAAGACCCTGCCTGCTTTGGCATAGGGAATGTTCACGCTTGTCCAATAAGTCCACGTCACTGCTACTGTCCGTCGTTTCCGAATAGGTATTTCCCAATTCAATCACTTTTGCCTCTTCCCTTGTGCCGCCTGCATCTGTCTCCTCTGCATGTGCCAAAGTTCCCTGCACTGGCAGGAAATACATCACAGCAATTGCCAGAAATGCTGCCAGAAACGGAATTGTTTTTCTGATATACTCTCTCATTTTCTTTTCCTCCTCATAATTTTTATTCTTTAATATTTTTGTTGTTTCAATATTTATTATTTCAAAAATCTCACTTTTTTGTTCTGCCCTTTGTTTTTATACAATTTCTTATAGGCAGACAGCTTCTTTGCCGGAACCTTGATCTTTGCCGTAGACTTAACACCTTTAAGAGCATTCTTGCCAACTTTTTTCAGCTTAACTGATTTTATGGTAATGTTCCCCAGCTTCTTACAGTTTTTAAATGCATTTCCACCAATTTCAGTAACGCCTTTGCCAAGGGTTGCCTTGCTGAGCTTTGTGCATACTTCAAATGCGGCTGTGCCAATGGCTTTTACATTGTCCCCAATTTCAACACTTACAATCTTCTTATTGTTCTGAAACGCATTGCTGGCAATGGCAGTTACCTTAAAAGTCTTTCCTCCAATTTTCACTGTTTTGGGAACTTTGATTTTTGTAACTTTATTGTTCTTTGCCCCTGTAACTGATACTGTGGATGTGCCTGTCACTTGATACTGATAAGAACCAACTTTATGGGATGTGCCCTTCTTTACCGTAATGGTAAACTTCTTTGTTACTGTTCCTTTGTAATTTCCTTTTCCCATGATAGTTACTTTTGCTGTCCCTGCATTGATGTTATTGTTATAGGTGAATGTATAATCTGTCCCTTCTTTTAAAACAACAGTTCCATCCTTGACTGTGACCGTTGGCTTCTTCGCTTTTTTGTCATAAGCGTAAGAAGTCTGGCTTAGGCTTACATGATTACTGAAAATCGTTCTCTTTTCAATCGGATTTGATATTGATCCAGTAGAAGAAAATTTAATGTTGTTTTCCTTTGCATAAGTTTCTGCATAAGAACCTGTTTTCCCATAGATTGTCAAATCCTCATTACAGCCAACAAATGTATACTTCCCAAACTTTGTCACATCTTCTGGGATAATGATTTTCTTCAAACTAGTACAATTATAAAATACATAATGCCCGATACTTATTATGGTGTGGCTTTCATTTGTTTATGCAGAGTGCCGTAAGTGCCTATTTCAGGGCTTTTCGGCATTCCGCCTTTTCATCTTCGCTCATAAAAAAGCGTAAATTAGCAAAAAATTAGTGTCAAAAATTGTGTCACCGATGAAAAATGTGTCAGGCTTGGAAACGATAGCATCCAATGAACAAGCGAGGAATCACCCTTGAATATAGGATGGTTTTTCTGTATAATGAAACCAAGATAACACCTGATTATTTTCCTGCTATGAAAGCGGGGATGAAAGGAAGAATGAATGGAAAAAACAGATATTGCGAAATATACGATTAAAGACAGCCTTTTTACGAATTTATTTCAAGACAAAAAATACCTGATTCAGTTATACCGGGCGCTCCACCCAGAAGATACAGAAACTACGGAAAATGAACTGAAGGACATCACGATTAAAAATATATTAGTGGATGCGTGCTATAATGATTTGGGATTCACAGTAGGGGACAAAATTATGATTCTGACGGAGGCTCAGACCACATGGACGATGAATATCATTATCCGGGCATTGATGTATCTGGTGCAGTCCTATCATGAGTATTTTGAACGCAGGAACGATAACCTATACGGCAGTAAAAAAGTAAAGCTGCCAAAAGCAGAATTATATGTGATATTCACCGGAAAACGGGTAAGCAAACCCGAATATGTTTCCCTTTCAGAAGAATTTTGGGGCGGGGAGAAATGCGCCATTGATGTAAAGGTGAAAATGATATACGATGGCAAGGATAATGATATTATCAGCCAGTACGTCGCCTTTACAAAAGTATATGACGAACAGATGAAATTATATGGACGAACCAGGGAAGCAGTTACCAATACCATCAATATCTGTAAAGACAGGGATGTTCTGAAAGAATATTTATCGAGCAGGGAAAAGGAGGTAGTTGATATGATGATGACATTGTTTGATGAAGAACAGGTAATGCGCGCTTATGTGGAAAGTGAGAAAGAAGAAGCCGCAATGATTTCAGCGATTGAGATATATCAGGAGATGGGTTTGCCTATCTCAGAAACCATAAAAAAAGTGGCAGGAAAATATAATCTTGAAGAAAACGATGCAGAGGCATGGGTTCAGAGATATTGGAAATGAGAAAGGGATGGTTAATGGCTTTATAAATTGCCTGCAAAATATTTGTAAAATTAAGATATTTTATTGCCAGAAAATGCATGAAAAATGAGTAACTCAAAAAACATACATTTTCTGGCATATGTTTAAATATCCTTTGTGGAACAACCCTGCATTTTTAGCAGGATAGCATGTAAGATATTTCTCTACTAATGCATTTTAATATCCTATAAAAATCAGATGTTATAATTGCCCTTTATACTAATTAGACAACTTTTATTGAGTATTGGATTGATACCAATTATTCCATTTATCTATATCAATATTAAAGAAATCAGCATGCTTTTTAGCTTCAATATTCATAAAATGTAAATCATTAGTCATCTCTTCAATTTTTGGATATTCATTTTGAATTTCAGAAAAGCTGATAAACGACATTCCATTGTTTGCTGCTTCTAATCTTTTTTATAATACCTTCTATAATCTGATTGATATTTAGTGAGAAATCTGCCTATTATACCAATTAAATCTTCTATGTTCTTATAACAATCTGTTCTAGTAAAAGAAAAGTATTCGTAATTTTCCAATTGCTCTCTTAAAAATGTGAGTATTTCATAAAGCGAGTTAATTACATCATAATAGTTATCGTAGTCACGATATGTACAGAATAAAGTCCTCTTTGATGAAAGTTTATTTGTTATATTTGCTTTAATTTCTTTATCACTATTTTTTAATTGAATTTCTATGTTCCCTAATTTAATTGATGATACCTTAAGCTTAATATTACATACCCAGTACAATACCAATAGTATCATTATTCCAACGAATATGAACCATGGATACTTTTTTATAAATATTCCTATAAAATCCAGATTACTTTTTAACTGAATTATTGGTTGAAATTATAGTGAGTTTGAAAGATTGATAGTGCATAATCCTGCACAAATCAATATAAGTCCTACAATTACAATTATCAATTTAATAGGGGTTTTCATCAATTTTGTTGCTAATTTTTTCATTCTATTTTACCAAAAGTATTCATTTAAAACAGTATAATTAAGTGTTTCCATATCATTTCTAACAAATTTACTAAATACAGGACCATAATCATGTATGTTACTTATAAAATCCAAAAAGGATGACATAGAATTTATAGTCTTTTGCGTTTTCAAAAACGAAGGAAAATCTGCCGTTTTAGATAATTTGATTGAACCAATATGGAGATTTGAATATTCAGCAATTCCTATTTCATAGGGAACCCACCAAGAAAGTTTAGTTTTATCCGATACAATACATAGAAGAGCATCAGAACATGATATGCCTTTTTGGATTGATTCAACAATTTTTTTGTCATTCTCTATTGAAAACGCTTCTTGCAATACACAATCTAATATGTCTAAATAGATATTCATTCCTGCTTGCTGCATTAAAAAATTTCCTACTTCAATGGCTGCTTTTTCATCTTCTTTTAATACAAAAAGGCATGGGGAATTTCATGGACCGGAGCAGGGATGCTTTAGCATGGACGGATGAAATCTATCTGAATGACATCAAAGATGAAAATGAACTGGCACAGCGTTATGAAAACCTTGACTTAATCAAAGGGCAGAGAAAGGTGATAAATGATTATATGGCATGTGCGTCAACAGTCAACCACCATTATGCCGACATCTCTTATATGTGCGGCATTAAGGATACGGTCAGCATAGTGAGCGGCAAGGGTCACTTCATAATTTTTCAATCGTTCTTTCCTCTCTATCGGTCTTAAATCCTGTTGTGATTACGGTCATTTCTTACTGAAAAATCCTCACGCAGTTAGCGGGCATCCCTCTTTTCACAGCTTGGTTTCTGCTTTACAATCCCCAGATAGGACATTAAAAAATCGTTGATGTCCTTGTCGGCTGGCGGCGGTTCATCAACGATTCGGTAGTCTTTCTGCAATAATTCTTTCAAAACTGCGGCACATAAACGACCTGCCCTGTCCTTTATCCAGATGCAGAAATATGGTCTTGATTTGTGGGTTTGCTTTCAAAAAAGTCGTAAGGGCAACGGGGATTTTGCTTTCTTTCAGCTCTTTCTCCGGCTGGTACACGCTCGACAGGAAGAGAAGATTCTCCGTTTTATAATCCCTGCCCCCGCATTTTAAATAGGTGACATAGGATAATAAATCAATGGCGGCTTCAAATAGATGCTGCTTCCCTCGGCCTTTGATACATATTTATCACCATACCCTCTCCATATTCAACTTATCTGCCATATCCTTCTGTGCTGATGGGAACATATGGTCATAACAATCAATAATGAAACAAAAGAACGATTCTGGCACTTGCCATTTAGAATCGTTCTTTTTGCATTTTCTTATATACTATTTTTCCGTTAACTTCCTATATTTTTGCAAATCAGTTTCCTTATATTTATTTTTACTGTTCTAAGTTTTTTACATCCACAAAATGCCTGTTTCCCTATTTTCATTGCCTCTGCTGGTATTGTCACCGTTGTTATTGAAATACAGTTAAGAATGCATTATCTCCAATTGAAACCACATTGTTTCCAATCGTCAGGGTTTTTCATTTGCTGCATCCGCCAAAAGAATTCCTGCCAGCGGAACAGTGATGGATGCTTTCACACCACTTATGGATTTTAGGCAAGTAACTGTTCTGCCACTTCTTCCTGTTTTCTCTGTCTTTCACTTTATTTCTTCTTTTTTATACCGCAAGAACAATAGTAGTAATCTACATATTTAACTGTTTTCACTACTCCACGGCTAACCCAATGATCACTCTCCACTGTATCACCAGCCTTAGCCCCATAGACCTCATCTATCACGTCACGGCATTTCTTAGGAAATTTTTTATATTCTTCAGGATATACCGATGCCAGAAGATGATCTTTCAGGGCATGATCCCACATGGCATAAGCCTCACCAGAAGTTAGTATTTTATAGCCATCCGTCGTGTATTCGCCAATCAAAGACTCGCTGCCAGGACTAAGATATGGGTCATCATTGTCTCCAAAGTAAAAGTAACCCCCTTGCCAGCCACATCTAAGTACGACTACTCCTAATGCCCAGTTTTCTTTTGCTATATGCTTTTTCCACGTATGTCTGTTTGCCACCGTAACCTTAATCTTCTTTGATATGCCTTTATATTTTACCGTAAGGGTAGCCGTTCCATTCTTTTTCGCTGTAAGTTTTCCGGTTTTGCTTACAGAAATCACCCTCTTATCGCTGGTCTTATACCTGGCTTTTGACGTCACGTTTGCAATGCTGGACTTTTTGGTATGTTTATATACAGGCTCCCATACAAGTTGTCCATTCTTAATCCTCAAATTATATCCGCTTATTTCTGATACCTTCTTTGTGACCAGACCCTTTACAGTCAACTGAACCGCATCCTTTGTATGAATGGTCAGCTTATTACGATTGATTTTCACACCTTTCTTCGGACTTTTTACAGATACTGTAATGTCTGACTTTGACGCGGCATATGCCGGAGTTACCGCAGACACTGCTATAGACAGCGCTATCACCATCATTACAATAGCTTTCATCCAGTTTATCTTTCCAATTTTCTTCACCACAACCCGTTCTCCTTCTTACTATTTTGTTATCCTCACATTTTTCCCCTGCCCCTTATTTTTTAACAGTTTCTTGTAAACAGACAATTTCTTTTTGGGGACTTTGATTTTTGCTGTGGCTTTGATTCCCTTTAAGGCATTCTTCCCTACTTTTTTCAAACTGGCGGATTTTATCGTTATTGTTCCCAGTTTCTTACAGTTCTTGAATATGCTGCTGCCAATTTCCGTAACGCCTTTTCCAAGTGTTACTTTGGCAAGTTTCGCGCACCCTTCAAATGCAGAAGCTCCGATTGTTTTTACGTTATCTCCAATTTCAACGCTTGTAATCTTCATATTCTTTTTGAACACATTTTTTCCAATGGAAGCCACCTTGAAAGTCTTGCCGCCAATCGTTACTGTTTTTGGAATTTTGACTTTTACGGTTTTCTTATCGCTTATCCCTGTCACTGATACTGTGGATTTGCCTGTAACCTGATACTTATATGCACCAATAACATGGGATGTCCCTTTCCGTACCGTAATGATGAACGTCTTTGTCACGGTGCCTTCATAATTGCCTTTTCCTGTAACCGTTACTTTCGCTGTTCCGGCATTGGTGTTGTTATCATAGCTGACTGTGTAATCGGTTCCTGCCTTTAAGACAGTATCTCCGTCTTTAACGGTGACTGCCGGTTTCTTGGCCTTTCCGTCATAAGCATAGGAAATCGGGCTTACTGTTACATTGTTAGCGGAAATGGTTTTCTTCCTAACTGGCTTTGTTGCTTCCCCGGTAGATGAAAATTTAATGTTATTTTCTTTTGCATAAATTTCAGCATAAGAACCTGTTTTTCCATAGATTGTTAACCCTATACCGCAATCAACAAATGGATTACGGATGCTTGTTACGCTTTCTGGAATTGTTATGCTTGTTAGTCCACTGCATCCAAGAAATGCATAACCTTCTATGCTTGTCACTCCTTCTGGAATTGTTATATTTATTAGCCCACTGCATCCAGCAAATGCATAAACTCCGATGCTTGCCACACTTGTCGGGATTACTGTGTTCTTACAACCGGACATCAGCATATTATTTTTTGTTTCAATTATCGCATTACAGTTCTCTCTACTGTCATAATTTGGATTTCCTTTTTCCACCTCTATGCTAGTAAGTCCACTGCATCTAAGAAATGCACGGCGTTCGATGAACGTCACTCCCTTCGGAATTGTTATGCTTGTTAGTCCACTGCAGTCAGCAAATGCGTCACCACCGATGCTTTCCATGCTTTCTGGAATTGTTATGCTTGTTAGCCCACTGCATCCAGTGAATGCCCAATATCCGATGTTCGTTACTCCTTCTGGAATTGTTATGCTTGTTAGTCCACTGCAGTCATAAAATGCGCTATTACCGATGCTTGTCACTCCTTCAGGAATCTTTATGCTTGTTAGTCCACTACAGTAGCCAAATGCGCCATCCCCTATGCTTGTCACCCCATCAGGAATCACCACCTCCGTCGCTGTTCCCACATAATTTATCAACACCCCATCTTCAATCACAAACCCATCCGCATCTGCCGCCCTGTTCTCCTCATAAATTTCCATTTCGGAGCCTGCTGCTTGTCCCCCTGCAGCATAAACCGCATGTGCCGGAACCAGCATTGCTGCGCTTAACAATAATGCTGTCAATTGTTTCCATTTCTTTTTGTTTCTCATTTCTTTTTCCTCCTGTTTTTTACCTTTTTAACTCTTTGCACATATTTCTTTTTAATAAAAATCATCGGCATCACCAATTACCATATTTTTCTTTCTACACTTCCGCAAGGTGAGCGGTCCCATAATAGGCGCCAATGTTCCTGCTATAGCGATACCGCCAATCAGCGTTCCGATTATCTTAAGTATTACCACCCAGAACGTCCCTATATGATAAATATTATTGAGTATTTTTCCGATAAGACTCTGTTTATACCACCATAGGGAAAACGGATAAAAGTATGCACTTACAACTGTTGAACCGATGATAAGAAACAAATCTATAAATTCTAATATCCACGGCATAGTATCACTATCCATACCTATAAGATCCACAAATATAGATTCGTATATCAGTCCGTAAATTATCAACACCATTGGGACGACAAGAATCAGATGCACCAGTTTTCGTTTCCAGTAATCTGGGTGCAGATATGAATATCCATCTTTCATTGCTTCAATAATTTTCTTAAGACCTGGTTCTTTTGGCGGCTGTACATAATTATCCTTTGACATTTTTCATTTCTCCTTTTCATAATGTATTTTCTTTGTTATCAGACAGTATTTATATGGAATCTATATCCTCTTGTGTAATCAGCACTAAATTTGCATTGGGATTCCCTGAAACTCTGACAGCCATCTTTCGGAACAATTTTTCATTTAAATTACGCACCCATCGGCCATTTGGGTTAATTCCTCCGTTGTATAATCTTCAAATGTTACAAATGTACAAACATGTCCCCAGCATAACGCACTATAACTCTGGTAATAGAAATCCCAATTTTGTACTTTATAATCATGTGGTTGATAGCCAACATATTTGTACCTTGCCCTTAGGCCAAGATCATTGGTAACATAAATTCTTCCTTCTCGATTTTGCAGTATGTCCTGCTACTGCCATATGTCAAAAAGTGTACCTTTTGATAATTGTCCCTTTCACATTATTTGCAACATTTTTCACCAAGTTTGAACAAGAAATCACAGATAAACTGAACGATTCGCTGTCAAAACAAACAAAAAACAAGAAATTTATTGCTTTACCATCCCACTTATGGTAAAATATCCCATAAATAACGAACTATCAAAAAGTACACCTTTTGATAGTTCGTTTCACGGTTCTCTGCCTATACGATACTCCCTTAAACGCCGGTAAAACGTGGCTTGGCTCATATTGCATTCCTGTAATGCATCGTCAAATTTTATCTGTCCGTTTTCCCATTTTTTGATAATTTCACCAAAATTGTTCGGGATATGCGTTTCTGGTCTGCCAAACCGGACGCCGCGTTTTTTCGCAGCTGCAATCCCTTGTTCCTGACGTTTTCTTATATTTTCCCTCTCATTCTCCGCAACAAAGGACAATATCTGCAATACCAAATCCGCAATAAATGTCCCCATAAGGTCTTTTCCGTTTCTCGTATCCAAAAGCGGCATGTCAATCACGCAGATATCTATGCCGATTTCCTTTGTGAGCATACGCCACTGGTTTTGTATTTCTGCATAGTTGCGTCCCAGACGATCAATGCTCATAATATAAAGTAAATCCCCATTCTGTAACATTGATAGCATTTTCTTATAATTCGCTCTGTGAAAGTCTTTCCCCGACTGCTTATCCATAAAAATATTTCCGGCGGCGACTCCCGCCTGTTTTAGCGCAACCATCTGGCGACTTTCATTCTGTTCCATGCTTGACACACGCACATATCCATATATTTTACTCATCTTCATCCTCCATAAAAAACACTAAAATTACAACGATTTTAAAAAGCCCTGCTGTATTTCTACAACAGGACTTTCTTAAAAGCAAAAACTTTCAAAACCCTTCCCTGACAAACACCTTATAAAACTGTGTAAGCCAACACCACCATATAAATTAAATAAACATGACTCCGTAACCATCAGTAATCACACCCATCATAATAAAAATACAAGTATTCTGTTATCCCAGTAATTAAAATCCACCAGCTTACAACATTCAGCCTGATAGGGATAAGCGGCAGCTTCATTACCGCCAGCAAGAGGGAAAATCCCATGAAGGCAATACCTATCATCACTGACTTTTTAAACACTTCCACACCTTTGCGCTCGTAATACTCCCACCGCTTTTTCCATTTCTGTAACAGACAGCGGCACCCGATACAGATAAAGAAAAACAGCACGGCTGTAATGGCAATAGATACAAAAAGCAGTATTCCCGCTGCCAACTGTGGCGGCATGGTTGTTATCAGCGTCTGATAGAAGCGCTGATAAAGATTCCCTAAATTTTGCAGCAGCCACATGACATCCCTGCCCCTGTCCAAAAACCATAATGGAATGATGGCAGCGGTGTCTTTTTCAATGATAAGGACTGCTACTGTCTGTGCCAGATATGCGGCAAGCAGCGCCATCGTTATTTCTGATAGAAGTATGGATTTCCTGCGGAAAACTCTGTCGGATTCCTCCTGTGCTTCCTTCCGTAATTCCCTTTTCGCTTTCTTCACTTCCCCTGCAAGCGTTTCCTGATATTCTGCCATCAGTCGGTTTGCTTTGGCAAGTTTTCGCCCAGCATTTTACTCCTTCCTACCTGCCTGGGCAAGAACGGCTGTGGCTTTTTCTTCTATTTCCTTTCCTCGTTTCTCTGCTTTTTTTACTTCCGCTTTCAGCCTCCCGTTCTCCTGAAAGACGATGTCGCTGCCGCTGTACTTCTCTAGCTGCTCTGTCTGATGCCACAGCGTCTCCCCTTGCTCTAAAAACGCGGATTTCATGGATTGTATCTGCAATTCACATAGAACTGCTTGAAAACCCTACAATCGTATGGGATTTTCATTCTCTGTTGCTGGCCATACAGATGATGTTCAGTTTCACGCTGACAGACGAGAAATTTGTCCGTACTGGAACGCACGCTGACCTACTCAATATGTGATATAACCTACTCCTCCCCGACTCCAAAACATGATAAGGAATAGCCGTCACAGTTCCGTCTATAATCAGGTAAAAAATGCCCTTTACTCCCTCACCCTGCGGAGAAAGCACAGCCCTTGATTTTACTGGGTTTTCTCTTTACTCCCTCAAGTTGCCACCCCTCTATGAAAAGTGCGTGAGTAAGGGAGAATAAGCAGGACAGCGCACTTTTACGCTTTTCCCCATTTGTAAGGATTCCCTTATTTCCTGCTGCCAGTCTGTTTTCTATCCTATGTTCTGTAAAAATACGCATAATTTATACGCATTAAAAAGGCGTATAATATATAATATAAGGAAGACACAATATGACAGTTCGGGAAATACTAAAGGTGCTTCGCAAAGATGGATGATACACCACCAATCAGGAAGGCTCCCACATAAGCCTAAAGTACCCAACAAAGCCCGGAAAAGTCACAGTCACAGTACCAAACCACAACGGGGACTTGAAACCGGGAACACTAAACAGCATCTACAAGCAGGCGGGGCTTAAATAGCCCTACTGCCTGCGGTTATCATAGAAAGCGGAATTTATGCAGAATTTAATTTATCTTACAGTCTTTGAACCATCAACAGACGGCTCATATAGTATCTACTTCCCCGATTTACCCGGATGTATCAGTGTTGGGGATAATCCGGAAGAAGCTGCACGCATGGCAGCAGAAGCCGCAAGCCTCCATGTTTACAGTATGAAATGTGACAATGAGGAAATCCCCACTCCATCCAAGAACCTCTCCAAAGAAGATACAGAGGGAAATGTTGTAATGCCCGTTACAATCCACCCTGATTTATTCCGCATGAAAAAGGATAATGAGCGCATCAAGACAAACATCACTCTTAAAACAGATTTTCGGCGGACACGCCAAAAGTCTGTTTTGAGCATTTGTGGGAACAAATGCAAATGCACTGCTTGCAAGATAAGTAAAAGCCCTTCAATGGAAGTTGAACACTGGTTGATTTTGTGCTATACTTGAGCATAATAAATTTGGCGAATTGAGATAGAAAAAGGAGAAGATATTGTGAAAAAACGGAAAACACTTCCAAAAGAGATGAAGGAACTTTTAGAAAATGGCGATATTTCGGCATTGAAAGAGCAGTTTTTACGGTGTGCCCCCAATGCTGCTACTGGAAAATACGGTTCCAACATTTTCTCCTTGACGCCCCTCCCCCGTGATTTTGCTTTTTGGGCAAAGGAGCAAGGTGCGGATGTGAATTTCAAGGACTATTATGGGAACACTCCTATTTTTGATCATGCCTCTTTCTGGAACGGCGATGTTCAGCTTCTTATTGATCTGGGCGCGGAAGTCAATGTGGCTCGGGACGATGGTACGACACCCCTCCACCTGGCCGCATTTTATGGCCGTGTGAACGCAGTAAAAGCCTGTTGAAAGCCGGTGTAGACGTCAATGTCAAATCAGGCCGCATGGCCTGGCCAGGATTCCTTACCCCGCTGGAAGAAACACTCCTTCAAAACCGTCTGCCCTATCCGCTGCTGTTGGAGATCTGCCAGCTTCTACTGGATCATGGGGCAGAGATTACAGATCGATGTCGGGAGTTTCTGGGTAAGTCTGCAAAACAGTTTCAGCGGGCCAAGCGCGGAATTACTGACCTGGAGTTTCTGCACGGTCAAATAGAAGGGCTGGAACGCCTCTGCCAAATCTTTGATGTGGAACCGGCGGGAGAGGTCGCTTTTCATGATGGAGTCTCTCCGATCCTTGTGCCGGTGGAAAGCAAAATCGAGGCATTTCAATGGCTTTGGAACTACCTCGTCCCGCCCAGTGGAAAGGCTCAAACCGCCCAAGGCGAGGCTATCCGTATTGCGGGGCGTGTTGACCACGAAATTACTTCCAACGGCGGCATGAACTGGAACAGCGATTACAGAAAAATGCTGCGGGTATTTCCCCAATACCTGCGTTTGGGTAATCCGCTTAGAGATGAGGATATTGCCCAAGCGGAACGGATTGCCCATCTTTTGAAGGACAGCCGGGATGATAGAACTTTAAGTATGCAGTTGTGCGCTTACGCGGTTTCTTGGGTGCTGTTGAATCCGAAGGTATTGCCTTCGTTGGGGACAGACTATTCTAGATAAGACTGTTCTTAATCACTATCAGTTTTTCGGGGACTTTCATCTTTTAGGTGAAAGCCCCCTTGGCAAATACCCTCTTGCGTGAAAATGCTCGCTATCTCTGTGGACACGTCGTCACAAGTTCCGTATCGCTCATTTCCGTGCAGGCACGGAAAATCACTCACTTCACTGCTTCTTCTTTTCCCAAAAAGTCTAGCGACTTTTCGGGAACCTGGTTTCCTGTGCAGCAGCATTCTAAACGTCTGTCTTACCCTCCGAAAAGAAAATCCTATATATTTTCCACCTCCATTCTGGATCTAATTTCACTTGACTTTTGTATAAATAAAATAGCCGCTACACGACACCACGAATGACAGGAGTATTTACTCCTGCTCAAATTCGCAATGCTATGTAACGGCTTTGAAATTCAAAACCATGCTGCCATACGCCAGCCAAAAAGGGCAGCATACGTTCGGCGGCGGTCAGCCTTATCCATTGGCTGACATTCCATTCTTACATTTATGTGCTTATTTAATTTTCAAGATTACTTCCTGCGTTTCTTAAATTTCTCCTTTGCATACTCATAGGCTTCTTGGATATATGGTTTCAGTTCCTTGAAGGTCTGTTCAGAGGGGTTCAATGCACATATCCACGCCATCCATGCGTAGACGGGATGGGGAAGTATCTCATTCAATACGGTAAAGTCGCAATCCATATCTACAATGCCGCCTGCTGGCGGCCGTTTTGGAACTGCCCCAAACAATTCCGCAAAAGTGCTTTTCCGTATTCCCAGATTCACACGGTAGACGTTCTCTCTGTTTAAATCAGAGCCTTTGTCATTGTCACCGTCTTTTTCCTTAACCGTCAATATGTAAACGCCACGCTTCAGCACATGGTCTGGATTGTAGAAAATCCCTTTCTCGCCCCAGCTCTCAACTAAGACTGTCCCCTCAAGATTTTCAAGGCAATAATTCAATATTTTATCTGGTGTCATTCTGACATCTCCATTTCTAATCTTAGTCACAATTTCACTATGAGGATTTCAGAATACCATAGCGGCTGTACCCATGTCAAGATTTTGGATAAATTTTTTAGTATTCCCTGTGGACGGGAATTTTATTCAACAATTTTAATAATTAGGCGGGGAGTTTTATCCCCACCTAATAGCCTGTCAAAAAGCTGTCTTTATTAGTTGCTTATAAAATCTTCCGCAGCTTTTTCCGCAGATGGTCTAACCTTGCATAGATAGCTCCTGTTGTCAATCCAACAAGCGGGGCAATCTCATTTGTGGAATAGCCCCTGTATTCTGTTCCCTGTCCGCCATCCCCTCAAGGTATTCACCGAAGTCGCTTATCCAATGGTAAAACCGCCTGTTGGAATTGAAGTCTGCTCTGTCGTAAGTGCGGATTTGTTCAATGATGTTTTATGCGTCTGGCTCTTTGATAATAATTACTTGTAACTTTTTTGCTTCAATCAATGTTTCCTGCCTGCATTTTAGGCAGTAGAGAGGATAATTTATCAGAACAGTATCCTCTCTAATTTTATTGCGAGTTTTGCTTCCGCTGACAGGACACAACACCCATTCTGTCTGTTTCATATTAAAACCTTTCTGAATCTTTATCTGCGCTAAATCAACGCATCATTCCGCAATGTTTCATTCAAGTCACACTGCAAAAGACGCTTTCCGCCAATATAATAAGCAAGCGCAACAAACAATACAATCGCAGCCGCAAATATCAAAATAGGCAGAATCGGGGCTTCCGACCAGAATACCATCGGATCTAAATAGCTTGCTGTTACGGCAAACTGTACAAACAGTACAGTAAGAGGCAATGTAATCAAAAGTGGTTTCCCTGCTATCACAAATGCTTCAATACAGAACATTTTCCTCATTTCCTGCGGTGTCAAGCCAATGGACATATATTGGGCGAATTCTCGCTTCCTTTGACGTAGAAACCCTAACGTATTTGAAAAGACATTCGCAATTCCAATCATGGCAAACAATACACAAAAAGCACCAAAAATTATTATCATGCCTTGGATTAAACTGTCATTAGACAATCTTTCCTGTATTCGGTTTTCACTTTCAATTTCATACTGTTCCGATACAAACCGCACGATTTCCTGTTCCAGACTATTTAAATCCGCAAGATTTTCAGTTCTGTTTGAAAGAATACGGATATAACTGTCAGATTCAGCTTCACATACCTCTCCCAGGGTTTTATTCCACATGGTAAGTGGGATGAAATGTACAAGGGCATAATCATCATATTCTTCCCTCAGCGCAGGAACAGTCTGTGTATAAGATAAAACAGGGATTTCTACGGTTTTATCGTCTTTATAAAATGCTGTTTTCTGAATATCCTCCCTTACAAAGGGAATATATTCTGCATAGCGGAAATTGCTGTTTATACTATCCCAAATCTGATTTAATACGATTGCGCCATCAAGACTTGGCGTAATCCCAATCTGTGAACAGAAGTTCAAAAAGCTTGTGTCATCCAAAACAACAATCGGTACAGATACTTGAAACTGCCCATTTTCATTCGGCGTTCCCGAAACTGATTCAAACCCGCCAAGTGATGACAGTTCATCGCTCTGTAATCCCTCTGGCAAAAATGTCATTGCTTTGGCCTTTTGATATACCGTGGCATCTTGTATCCCCGAAATATCCTGCAATTCATCTGTTAAGCCAAAATCCCATATTTCTGTGTCCTTTAAGGTTATCATGATATCCCACACATCCTGATACCGTTCAAAATAAGTATATCTGGTGCTGATATCTGCAAGGGTAGTAAAGCAAAGCATGATAGAAAAGCCCAGAAAGGACAGCAATAACGAAATGAAAGATATCCGTAAGTGTTTCTTTTGGGCTTTTAATGCGTTTCCTGCAAGTTCCCCTTTCATGCCAAAAATACAAGATAAAAACCGAGAATGTTTCTTTTTCTTTAACAACAAACCGCTTGTATTTCTGATTGCTTCAAGCGGCGTCATCCTGCTCAGTTTTCTTGCAGGAATCCACGCAGAAAAAATTACGGTTAAGAATGAAATGAAAACTGTAACCGCAAATATGGACGGATGATACTGAAAAACAGCTTCATGGCGTCCAGATACATCCGCAGCAAAAAAATTAACTACTTTTATAACCCCATAGCTTATTAAAACCCCAGACATACTGCCAAGCAGCATTGGCAATATACTTAAAACCATCGCTTCCTGCAATAGACAGGTTCTAATCTGCCTTGGTGTAGCCCCTATACTCGAAAATATACCAAATTGATGGATTCTGGCATTCATGGATAATTCAAAAGAGCCTCGGATAATTAAGATTAACGAAACTGCCACAATAATCAGTATCACCGCATACAGTGCCAAAAGCATTGGCGGCGCCTCATCCTCTGGGTCGTGTATAAAATAGCGGGATAGGAGCAATGAGTTGTATTGTATGGAATCTTCATTCAGCCCAAGCTGTGCCGCAATTAATGGCATATCACGATAAATAGTTCTGGCATTCTTCACATAAACATCCGCCACTATTTTTTCTTTTTGGGATAATTTCTCGTTAATGACTGCTTTTTCTACATTCGCAAATTGACATACCATAGATAAATCATCAGAACTTAATGCTTCACAAACAATGCGTCCCTGCCAGTCGCCCTCCTCCAATATGATTTGTTCCACATCATACGCCCAAAAATTATAAGCTATGCTGCATAACAGCGACAAAAACATGGTAGCAACAAGAGCCGCCGCCATAATTGATATACTGGATGCACGGTTATTTTTAATATAGCTTTTGGAGTAGTCTTTCCACATGCCGCTCACCTCCGCTTCTCCACAGGGATACCTCTAAGCCTTTCGGCAGTATCAAGGAAATGGTTGCTGACAATTTGTCCGTCTTCGATGGTTACAATTCGGTCAGCTTCCAATGCAATTTTTTCATCATGGGTAATAAGGAGTATTGTCTGTTTTAAATTTCGGTTTGAGAGCTTTAAGAGGTCAATAATTTCCTTTGAATTTTTTTGGTCAAGGTTTCCGGTCGGTTCATCCGCAAAAAGGATGGCAGGGCGGTAAATCAAAGACCTTGCGATTGCGACCCGCTGCTGCTGTCCTCCAGATAGCTGGCTTGGCAGGCTTTCCAGTTTGTCCTCTATCCCCAATGTCTTTACAATCATTTTAAAGTAATCCAAATCTGGCTTTCTTTTGTCAAGCAGCATAGGCATAAGGATGTTTTTTTCTGCTGTAAGAGTGGGAATCAGATTGTAAAACTGGTAAACCAATCCAACCTTTCTCCTTCTGAAGATAGCGGCATCTGTAGCATTTAGTCCGCTAAGGTCAACACCATCTATCGTTACAGTGCCTTTTGTCGGCTTGTCCACGCTGCCCAAAATATGCAGGAGCGTGGATTTTCCAGAACCAGATGCCCCAATAATTGCGACAAAATCACCTTTTTCAATAGATAGGCTGATTCCATTTAAAGCAGTAACTTGATTATCGCCTTTTTCAAATACTTTTTCGATACCGTTACATCTTAGTATTTCCATGTTGTCAAATCCTCCTGTTTTTTTCTATTGCACTCGCAGCAAAGCTGCTCGTCAGCTTACGAAGTTCGCCCTTGCAAGCAAGCGAACTTCTTGTAAGCTATATTATAACAAATGAAAGTGACATCTCAGTGACTGCGCTTGGATCTTCTCATATTTCATGTGCTTTGCACTATTTTCAAGAGATATAAAAACGAACCTCAAAACAAGCCCCGCCATTCGGAAGATTACATGCACGGATGATTCCGTTCTGCATTTCTATGATTGCTTGTGAAATGGAAAGTCCTATCCCGATTCCAGTATTTTTTGCATTTTCCCCACGATAGAACCGCTCAAACAGATGGGGTAAGTCCTCTTTTGCAAATCCCTCCCCCTCGTCCCATATCCGCATCTGCACATAAAGAGGATTTTTTTCATAGGAACAATGGACAGCAGTGCCTGTCCCTGCTGCTTCCATACAGTTTTTCATTAAATTCATGACCGCTTCCATCGTCCAGTTTAAATCCACATTGATATTCATCTCGCCCATTTCTGGAACGTCAATCAGAACGCCCTTCTGCATGAACAGTTCATATAAATTGTCCGAGGCCAGAGAAAGGATTGTAAAAACATCTGTCGGTTTTCTGTCAAATGCAAGCGTTCCCGCTTCAATGCGGGATAATAGCAATAACGCTTCTTCTAAATACATGAGTCTGTTTATCTGCCGTTGTATTTCTGCGGTACGAGTATCTCCCAAATGTTCTTTCGCCATCTGGATGGTTAAAGAAATAGACGTAATCGGTGTTTTAAGCTGATGGGCAATATTGGAAAGATTTTCTGCATAATTGTTTCGTGCTGTTAAAGCTTCTTCCCTTGTCTGGTAAAGTTCCGTTACCGTCTTATATATTTCATCTTGCAGTTTTGAAAATTCATCATCCGAAGATTCCAAAACCAATCCTTGAACGCCTGTATTTATTTTTTCCAAATATTCCGTCAATACTTGGATGCGGTCATCCGATTTTCTATGCCAATAACAGAAAGTGAAAAGGAATGATATGCCGCCTGCCAAAAAACCTAAAACGGCAATCCCAAGGACTGTCGTGTCCGTAATCCCTAAATTCGATGGATAATAACCAAATTTTGATAATATATTTTCTCCTGTCATATGGAAGTCATGTGTTTTCAATGATTCCAAAACAGCCTGTCGGGAATCTGGATTATTTTCAATCATGCTGTCACAAAATCCTCCCAATATATGAAAACACACATGGCGATAGTAAAGAATAAGAAGGTATGTAGTCATTGCCGCTACAATCAGACTGACTGACAACACGAACAGAACCGTTATTTTTATATTTGATTTTTTGCTCATATCTCATCCTCCATACGGTAACCAAAGCTCCGTATTGTTTTTAAGCAGGACGGATGATGGAGTTTTTCTCTAAGCCGTTTCATTGTCACGGTCAACGTATTGTCATTGACATAATTCCCGTTATTGTCCCAGATTTGAGTCAGCAGCCGTTTTCTTGTGACGGTTTTCCCCTTATTTTCCATTAAAAGCTGCAATAGCTGGTATTCTGCTTGGCTGACAGTAATTTCTTCTTCTCCACAATATACTGCCGTTTTGTTTTTGTCAATCGAAATAGAACCGCAGGAAAGATACTGGCTCTGCACATTTCCTGACCTACGCAGCAATGCGCGGATGCGGGAATACAGAATTTCTAATTCAAAAGGTTTTGTCACATAATCATCTGCCCCATATTCAAAACCAGAAATAATATCACAAGTGTCATCTCGGACAGTCAGAAAAATGACTGGCAGTTCTTTCCATCTTGAGCGTATCCATCTGCAAAAACTATTTCCCTCGCCGTCTGGCATATTCCAGTCAATCAACACAATACTCGGAATATGGTGTTCCAATGTCTTCTTTCCGCTTGCCAATGTCCCAAATATAGAAACTTCACACCCTTTCTGGCTCAGATATTTTTTTACAGCCATTGCAATATTTTCATCATCTTCAATATAATAGATTTCTATCATTTTCCCATCTCCTTGTAATTTTTCCGACGCATATCCGCTGGCTTTTCTGTGCTTCGTGGGATAAGCCATACACGGGTTAGGTGGATAACGCCCTCAATGCGGTTTGCTTTGCATAATTTCTGGACCTGCCGTTCGGATATCCCCCATAATTTTGCAGTTTCCTGCACTGTCATGTAATCGAACATAAGATACCTCCCAAAATCAACTAAAAGTATTCTTTATTATAGTCGCTTAAGCGAACTAAAGCAAGCCTATAAAAATTTCTCATCCACATAAAAGAGGGTGTCGCAAAATCATCAAATTTTCTTTCTGGATTTTTTGCGTACTTTAATAAGACTTCTGTTTTGGGGAGCCGTTATGCGGTTTCTTTTACTGGGAACAGATGCCTCCCTGTCCGTTCATTCTGGATTTTTGCGTGCAGCTTATTGATATTATATCCCATACACAGTAATAGTATCTCCAGTTTTACTTTGGTTTTTCCACGGAGTAGAAATCTTTGGAATTCATAGTCATTTTTTAGAACCCCAAATGCTTTTCTATTCTTTGACATAAAAGTGGAGCTATTGCTCCATAGATGATTACTCATCTATTTTGCAACAGCCCCTTATAACAAATCTTGATTTTCTGCTGCACTGTCCCATCTGCCATTTTCTCACGCTCCGAAACAAATATCTTGTCTATCAGTGCATTTATAACCGTTGTGTCCAGTTCTTTTAAGCCTTGGTAGTTGCGGATAAGGGAGAGGAAGTTACGGATTCCCTGCGATTTCTCATAGCTTTCATTAAGCGTTTCTGTCACTTCTTTTAATCTTGCTTCGATTTCAAGCTGTTCTTTCTGGTATTTCCCCGACATCATCTTAATTTTGTTCCTTCTCCATTGCTTTGCTCTGGTCTGTTTCCGAGAGTCGCTTTTCTATGGCTCTTACCGCCTTTTCGTCATTTACTGCCATATCCGCAAAACTGTATGTAGGTTTTCACTTCAATTAGCGTTTTCTTCTTACACTTTGGACAGCAGAGAGGATAGTTCTTCAAAATTGTATCTTTTCTTACTCTGTCACGGGTTTTTCCGCCGCAAACAGGACATAACAGCCAAAAAGTGTCTTTATTCATTTTCAGATTTTATTGAATGGATACACCAAGCTGATATGCTTCATTCAATTTTTCGTTTTCTGAAATATCACCAACATTCATAACCCCGCCGCAAAGAACCTTTCCTATGTTCTTCCATCCAAGATGCTTTTCAAGGCGGTCATACCAATATTCGCTTTCTTCAAAACCATACCCTTCTGCCGCCATAATCAAAACCATATCCTTTTTAGGATTTCGATAATTAGGGTCACATTCCGCGACAGCAAACAGCCTGTCAAATACAGTTTTTAATTGCCCGCTAATGGTCCAATAATATAAAGGTGATGCAAGAATTACAATATCCGCTTCACGATAAACTGGATAAATTATTTCCATATCATCCTTCTGCACACAGGGACTGTTGCAATCTTTACCACCGCCGAAACATCCTTTGCAGCCATTGATATTCATTTCTCCAAGGAAGAATTCTGTAACCTGATTTCCTGCTTTTTCTGCCCCTCTCTTAAATGCTGCTGTTAATGTAGCTGTATTCCCTTTTTTACGTGGACTTCCATTCAATATTATTATTTTTTTGCTCATATACCCAACCTCTTTTCTTATATGCTTTCTGCAAGAGCGATAGCCTTTTTGCAACCGTCCGTTTTTTCAATATCACCAACATTTAACACTGCAGGCACAAGTACCTCGCCTACCATATTCCATTTCAGTAAAGCCGCTGAACGCTCGATTGGGATACGGACACCATCAAAAACAGACATATCATCTTCTTCACAACAAGCAATCAAGGCACAATCTTTCCCTGCTATCTCTTTACCGCCTACTACAAAAGAAAATAATTTATCAATCACGCATTTAATTTGCGCGGGAATGGAATACCAATAGACAGGCATTGAGAAAACAATCATATCTGCTTGAAAAATATCCGTTGCAATTTTATTAAAATCATCATCAAAACTGCAAGCCTTTCCCGAATGATAGCAAGTTTCACAAGCGTGGCAGCCCCCAACATTGCTTTGCGCCGCATCGAACCTTATAACGGAATGCCCATTTTTAGCCGCCGCTTCAATAAATGCTTCCGTCATACTTAAACTGTTCCCTTTTTTGCGCGGACTTCCAGTGATTACTACAATTTTTTTACTCATTTCGCAATCTCCAATCTATTTTATAATTTGCGGAACACGTTGACTTCCGTGTTACTCCATATTATAATCATAACAAGAATTATCTTTTAATCAAGTACACACATTATTGTTATATACTTACTAAAAGGAGAGTGTAAAATGAACGAACATTGCATTTCAAAAGAATGTTTAGCAACAACAGGTTTCAGTTATACATTATCGTTGATAAATGGAAAATACAAAATGACAATTCTATATACACTAATGGAATTTGGCGTTGTCCGATTTAATGAAATGAAAAAATATATCGGTGGAATTTCTTTTAAAACATTAAGTTTGTCTTTAAAGGAATTGGAAGCAGACCAACTTGTGCATAGAGAAGAATATCCCCAAATCCCCCCAAAAGTTGAATATAGTTTGACAGAACGTGGAAAGTCACTCATTCCTATTTTGGATGGTATGTGTGAGTGGGGTGATAAGAACAGAATAATAAAATAACTTTCAAAACGGCGGTAGTTCATCCCCACCGCCGTTAGTCTGTCTATTGATAAATCAATTCAAGTTTGGTGTATGTAACCTTGTGGTACTGCTTCAGATAATCCAGATGCTGCCGCCCAGATAGACAAGCTGAACCTCTATTTTCAGGCGTATTGCTGTTTTTGCCATAGGCATATCCTCCCTATAAGATGGAAAAAGGGCATCCGAAAACGCCTTTAATCCAGATAAAAACATTTATTTTACAGTTCTTTTTTTCATAGCGCAAGCGATGATAAGGCGTGTCCCTGCCAGTGACAAACAGCTTTGCCGTATCGAACACACGGCTTCCTTTTCCAACACAAAGATATCCCCGTAATCGCTTGCATAGGCGTTGTCTTTGGAAACGATACGGATTTTTGCAGCGTATCAATGACACTCAGCCTGCTTTGGGGATATGCTTTGAGGTAATCCTCAAGCTGCACGATAAGACCATCTGATAACTTACAGCTTGCCACGGCAAAGTGGAGCCGCCCGCTCGCTTCGTCCGTCAAACGGAACAGCCTGCCTTGGATACGGCAGAACGTATCTTCCAGACACAGGTAAAGTACATCGCCCTCCTGTGTTGGCATATCCCATAAGGGGATTCCCTGCGACACGCAAAAGCAGAGCTTCAGCATGAGCCAGCTCTTGCCGATTTTCTGTGAGCCGCAAAACAGCGACAAGCCCGTTGGGATAAGACCATCCACCACAAAGGACGGCTTTTCAAGCAGTTCATAAAGGAGCGTGTCAGCATCCACCGTCTGTAATTGCTGCATAAAATCCCTCCCTCCATGTTGGATTTTGTTTGTTGCACATAGACGCTGTCCTCCTTGGATTTATTTACCCCTGCCAGTAAGCAAGGGTATGTAATACAATTTGTTCCAATTCCACTGCCAAAATCTATATACTTTTTTCCTCATAATCTTCTGCCTGCGCTCCATGCCCGTTCTTTATCGCTGCCGGAAAGCGATGATAGATATGTGCAATATACTTCCGGTCTTTCTCAAAAACATCACTATTTTGCATAATAATCACCACTATTTTCAAACTCACGCATAAAGTCAACCAAATACTGTACACCCTCTATCGGCATCGCATTATATAAACTTGCTCTCATATTCATAAGCGACCTGCTGTCTGCATTTGCCAAACCATAAAACAATGAGCTGGAATCCAGATAATCATACAGGACTGCCGCCTTTCTTTCATTGAGTTCCTTCATCTTCTCCAAACCGCCCCATGACTGAATCCATTTAATTACTTTACCAACCATATAGATATTATAGGTCGGCGGCGTATTGTATAGTGATTTTTTATCTGCATGGATTTTGTATTGCAGCATAGTTGGCGTATTGGGTAGAACCATATCGGAAATCAGGTCTTTGTGTATAATAGCGATAACCAATCCGGCAGGCGCCAGATTTTTTTGTACGCCGCCAAAAAGCATACCATAATCTGAAACCTTCATCGGCTCCGATAAAAAACTGGAAGATATATCGTTCACAAATACCTTTCCTTGGCTGTTCGGGCAGCGATGAAATTTGCTTCCATAGATTGTATTATTTTCACACATATATACATAATCCGAGTCCTGATCATTTTCCAAATCACTGCAATCCGGGATATATGAAAAATTATCCCCTCCGAAGAGGCTGCAATGTTAATCAGTCCGTATCTTTTCGCTTCCTCATATGCTTTCTTTGCCCAATATCCGGTCAGTATGTAATCTGCTTTTCTATTCCGCATAAAATTCATTGGTATCATGGAAAACTGCAAAGAAGTTCCTCCTTGCAGAAATAAAACCACATAATCATCTGGAATGTTCATAAGTGTGCATAATTTCTGCTCTGTTTCATCAATAATGGACTGGAACAAAGAAGAACGGTGGCTGATTTCCATAACAGACATACCACTTCCCTTATAATCCAGCATTTCATCTGCTGCTTCCCGTAATACGGGTTCCGGCAAAACAGCCGGTCTTGCAGAAAAATTATATATACTTCTCATAAAAACCTCCTATACCTCTATTCTGCCACAGCGACAATTTTACTGCTGCCGGAACTGTTTCCGCACGATTTTTATAATGCGTTCCATATCCTCTTTTGTATTTTTAATATCACTTGGCAGGCAAAGCCCTCTGTTAAAAATGTCTTCACTTACGCTAATCCCATCCTCTACCTGAATAAAATCATATTCTTCAAATACAGGCTGCAAATGCATCGGTTTCCATATTGGTCTTGTTTCAATACCTTCCGCATCTAAGGCATCCATAATCTGCGTTGGCGTCACACTGCTGTCCGCTGAAATCGTCATACAGGAAAGCCAGTTGTTGCAGGCAGCCTCCCTGTTCAACGGATTCATTTCTATCTCTTCTATATCCGAAAAGGCTTCTTTATACGTTTTATAAATTTCGTGTTTCTTCTGTATATGCTCTTCAATATGCTGCATCTGCCCGCATCCGATTCCTGCAACAACATTCGACATCCTGTAATTGTAACCAATCGTAGAATGCTGATAATGTCTGGCAGGATCACGAGCCTGTCTTGATAAAAACCGGGCTTTATCCACATCTTTTTCCTGTTTGGCAACCAGTATGCCTCCGCCCGAAGTTGTAATAATCTTGTTTCCATTAAAGGAGTAAATCCCATAATCCCCGAATGTACCTGTCATTTTTCCTTTATATGTCGTACCCAACGATTCCGCCGCATCTTCAATCAAAGGAACATTATGCTTCTTACAAAGTGCGCAGATTTCGTCCATATTCGCTGATGTGCCGTACAAATGCACAGCCATAACAGCTTTCGGGTGGGGATATTTTTCAAACGCTTTCCTTAATGCCGCTGCATCCATATTCCAAGTATCACGTTCTGAATCGATAAAAACAGGAGTTGCCATCTCATATCTTACCGGATTAACGCTTGCCGCAAAGGTCAGGGAGGGTACAAATACAATATCATTCTCCTTAACCCCCGCTAGAATAACCGAAAGATGCAGCGCCGCCGTTCCAGAAGAAAGTGCAGCGGAAGAAGATGCACCCACATAAGCAGCCACTTTATTCTCAAATTCATCTACATTCGGTCCTAACGGCGAAATCCAGTTTGTTTCAAATGCTTTCTGAATATACTGCTGCTCCTCCGCATGCATGGTAGGAGTCGCTAAAAGAATTTTCTTCATCTCTCTACTTTTCCTTTCAAATAAACAAATTTTAGTATCTCAAACTCACAATTCCGAAAATGCCTGTTCCAAATCTGCAATAATGTCCTCCACATTTTCCAAACCAACGGAAAAACGAACCAATCCCTGCAGCAACCGACTGTTCATCTGTCAACTGCCGATGTGTTTCACTTGCAGGGTGTAATACGCAGGTTCGTATATGAAACATGAACCTCATTTGATGCAGGCTGCAATTTATTCATAAATTTTATCGCTGTTTCTTTGCCCCCTTTGATGACAAAAGAAATAACACCGCTGCATCCGCTCAGATATTTCCTAGCCAATCCATAATTTTCATCGCTCTTTAATCCCAGATAATTTACCTTTTCCACTTTGTCTGACTGTTCTAAATATTCCGCTACTGTCATAGTGTTTTCACAATACTGCTTCATTCTGACCGCCAATGTTTCCAGACCAAGATTCAGTAAAAACACGGAATGCGCTGCAGGGTAAACGCCAAAATCACGCATGAGCTGCATCCTTGCCTTTACAATATATGCCTTCTTCCCATATGTTTCTGTATAGGAAATCCCATGATAGGATTCATCCAGCTCTGTCAAATCCAGAAAATACACTCAATCCCCAGACGTCTGAAGGTATGTGAAAACAGGTTGACAGAACCTCCGTTAATTTCCATTGTGCTGATAAAACTGTCTCCCGCATTACAAATATTGAGTAATGACAACAGCACAGCCGTCTGCCCTGATGTAGTACACATTGCGCCAATGCCGCCCTCCAGCTCTGCAATCTTATCTTCAACCGCCATTACTGTCGGATTTCCAAATCTGGAATAGATCAATGACTTCATCGGATCATCAAACAATGCTGCAACTTCTTCCGTAGAGTCATAAACATATGTGGTGCTTTGCACAATCTTCAAAGTTTGCAACACCCCTTTCACTATTTCAACATGCTATACACACACTCTGATAATGTTAAAGCAAGAATAATGTTAATTATCCTGTAATATTTTTGATATGCCCTCTGTATCAATACCCCCATGCCAATCCAAGTAAGCGTTGCAATCGTTCCAATCGTGGCTATGATAATCTCAAATAGGAGCAAAACCCATAGAGAGGCGCTATATTCCGTAACATATCCTGTCAATGCCGTAATTCCGAATAAATAGATTTTTACATTGACAAACTGAAGTAAAAATCCTTTTAGAAATGATGCTGACTTTTCCACAGTGCCTGTAGTTGGTTTGCTTAACGCAATATGGACTGCCAGCCATAAAATATAGGCAGCGCCTATGTATTTCATGATTCCAAGTAAATCCGGTAAAAAGGCGCTTACCCCAAACACGAAAACAGCACAAATTATCTGTACAACATAATATCCTGCAAATATCCCCCAATAAAGCGGTCTCCCTTTTTTATATCCATAATTTGCTACCGTATTTAACGCCAGTATATTTCCCGGTCCCGGCGTAAAAGCATTGATAACAGAATAAATAAAAAAATTACCTAATACATAACCCGGCATTTTTTGCCTCCTTTCCATTTCTATATCTTAGCACGGAACGTCATGTAATAGGTAATATCTGTTTTATATGCTGTTACATAGGATAAGCCTATGTTTTATTTATGTTTGGTACTGTTTCAAAGCCTCAACATAAATCTCTCCCAATTCCGACAGTTCTTTATCCTTATTCAGTATATATCCAATATGCATCACCTCATCTTCCTCCAGAGGGATAGAAATGATAGAATCCCCTTGCAGATATTTAGGGAAAATACCACTTGAAATGGTATATCCATCCAATCCAATCATCAGATTTACAATAGCAGCACGGTCACTGACCTTAATACTCCTTTCAGCGGGTTCATTGCTGAAAAGTTCCTCCGAATAGTTGGAAGATTCATAAGTTCCCTGTACAAAACTAAGCCGTGGATATGGTTTCAGATCATCCAGTCTGACAGATGCGCATTTTGCCAACGGGTGGTCTTTACCTATAAAAATATGAGGCGTTGCAGTAAACAATTCAAAAAAGTTCAAATTGTATTCTTCAAACAGCTTTCTCAACACATTTTCATTGCTGTTGCAAAGATACAGGATTCCCAAATCACTAAACCTGTTCCGTACATCTTCCACAATCTGGTGCGTCTGCGTTTCATTCAGGATAAACTCAAACCGTTCCTGCCCGAAATGTTGTATCAACTCCACAAACGCATTTGTTGTAAAGGTGTAGTGCTGCGTGGAAACACAAAATCTCTGTTTTGCGGGCTTTTTATCAATATATTTTGATTCCAGAAGTTCCATCTGCTGAACTACCTGCCTTGCATATCCCAAAAATTCCATGCCTTCCTTTGTCAGTGCTACTCCTGCCCGGCAGCGGCTGAAAATTGTTATTCCAGATTCCTTTTCTACTTCCTTTATTGCGCCGGAAAGACTTGGCTGAGAAATATACAGTTCTTTTGCCGCTTCTGTAATAGAACCTCTTTCCGCAACGATTATCATATATTTTAATTGTTGTAGTGTCATACTTCCTCCTATCTAAACAACCTAATAATACTTTTTGGGTACCAAATATCCAACTTACATCAGACTATATCATATCCCGCAAAAGCTTTTTTTCATCCAAATATGAGGGCAGCCTTCATCATCATCAATATCGCTAAATTCAGTAAAACCTAAAGTCTGATAAAAAGCAGTTATCCTGCACTGGGCATGTAAAGCTAAACATTTTCCACCCCTTTTTTGAATATATTTTTCTGCTTCTTTAACAATAACAGAACCTATACTTTTACCACGATATTCTTTGATAACCGCAAGCCTGCCTAATATATATGTATTCATCACTGTATCCCAAAATATGCGGCATGTTGCAATAGGTATCTTATCCTCGTCAAACATTACAATATGTGTAGCTGTTTCATCTATATCATCAAATTCATTATGAAATCCTTGCTCATCTACAAATACTTTCTGTCTAACTTCTTTTGCATAATTGGGAATCCCCTCATAAATCACTGTTTCCATAATAAATTTATCCTCCTAAATATTGGTTTGCCGCTATCAATAATATTGAAATTATAGCACGCACCCAACTGAATCACAATAATATATCTTACTCTTTTAACCTCTCCTTTCTTTTTTCTTCGGCTTGATTTGCTTATATGCATCGTAGCTTTTTCTATTTTGGCACAATTCCATACATTTCATAATATTACTTTGGCGGTTAAAACTCGACAAATAGTATAGCTTTTTAGGCAAGTTTCTGCTATCCTATTAATATGAAAACAATTAATTTAGTGACGGTATCACCTGAAACAAGGAGAATCATCAAGAAACAGGTAATATCGCTAATAAAAAAAGGAAAAAAGCAGATTGAAATTGCAGAAACAGTTGGCATTTCACCACAGGCAGTAAAAAGAATTTCCAGTGCGTATAAAAAGGAGGGCACGGCATGTCTTAAGGAAAAAAAGCGTGGACGCAAACTTGGCGAGAAACGCCTGCTGACCTCTGCACAAGAAAAGGAAATTTATCATATCCTGATTGACAAATCACCTGACCAGATGAAATTATGCTTTATGCTCTGGACACGTGCGGCAGTATGCCAGCTAGTCCGGGAGAAATATGGGATTACAATGACACAGAGAAACATGAGCGAATACCTGAAAAGGTGGGGGATGACATGCCAGCGTCCTACAAAAAAGGCATATTTTCAGGATAATGTAAAATTAAATGCTTTTATGCACGAAACATATCCCGCCATTGTAAAGAAAGCGAAGCAGGAGGATGCTGTAATCTACTGGGGTGATGAAACCGGAATTAACAACCAGGCATACCATGTTACAGGATTTGCACCAAAAGGGCAGACCCCGACTGTCCCATCCTTTTCAAAAGTTGAGAAGATAAATATGATTTCGGCAATCAGCAATCAAGGGAGCTGCCATTTTTTATGTTATGAAGAAAACATGACACAGCAAAGATTTATAGAGTTTATGGAGCGTCTTATCAAAGATACCGACAGAAAAGTCCTATTTATCGTGGATAATCTGAAGGTACATCATGGCAGGATAGTCAGAGGCTGGCTGTCAGAGCATAAGGATGAAATAGAATTGTTTTTCACATCGCCATATTCGCCAGAAATAAATCCTGACGAATATTTAAACCACAGCCTGAAACAGAATATCCATAGTGGCAAAATTGCTCATACAAAAGAGCAGATATGCAGGAAAACAGAAAAATTTATGCTTGAATTACAAACATGCAGAGAAAAAGTATCCTGCTATTTTCAGCATAAACAGTTGGAATATATTAAAATGTATGGCTATTAAAAATGTCGACTTTTAATAGCCGAAGTAATATCCGTTTATTATTATTTCTTATACCAGCATCCGTAATTATCTACTTTCCTGTCATCTCTAACATACGATCCAACGGTTTTACTGCTGCCATCCTCAAATCTTCGGTAATCTCGATATCTCCCTGCAAATTTTTCAATTTATTTAATACATTTTCTATCCGTACCTTTTTCATGTTCGGACAAAATTGCCGATGTCCCACAGAATAAAACCTTTTATCAGTATTTCTCTGCATCAGATCATAAAAAATGCCAATTTCCGTACATATAATAAAAGCACTGCAATTGGATTGTTCCACAAAATCTATTATTTGTGATGTACTGCCAATAAAATCAGCAAGTTCCAAAACCTCTTCTGTACACTCCGGATGTGCCAATACCAATGCATCTGGATGAATTTGTTTAGCCGCCCTTATATCAGTGCTATGAATACTTTTATGTACATGGCAAAAACCATCATTAAATATAAACTTCTTTTCCGGTACTTGTTTGGAAATATAATGAGCCAGATTATAATCGGGAATAAAATAAATAAATTTATTTGGCAATGCTCTTACAATTTTTAAAGCATTTGAAGAAGTTACACATACATCGGATTCAGCCTTTATTTCTGTTGTAGAATTTACATAACAAACAACCGCAACATCATTATATTTCCTTCTGACCTCCTGTATTTTCTCTATATCTGCCATATGAGCCATTGGGCAATCAGCACTGTCATCCGCCATATATACTTTCTTTTGTGGATTTAAAATTTTTGCACTCTCACCCATAAATACAACGCCACAGAACAATATATTTTCTTGTGCTATCATCATTGCTCTTTTCGCAAGATAGTATGAATCGCCAACATAATCTGCTATTTCCTGCACTTCCCCATCCACATAATAATGTGCCAGAATCGCCACATTTTTCTCCTTCTTTAATTGTATAATTTCATTTCTTATATTCTTATCTATCATTTTCTGCTCCTTGCTGCTTAATCCCCTGTAGCTCACAATTCTTTTTTTGTGTAGTTTTACAGCATCACTCTATACTTAAATTTTTCCAGTGCCGCCAGATAATCCATTCCAATTTTACTAATATGCATATCTTTCCGTGTAAGATAACCGATTGTCATCTTTTCACTGGAATTTAGACGTACCGCAACATAATCCGCACCATTCAGTTCTTCACAAATAATGCCGGAACAAATTGTAAATCCTTGAATCCCTATCATTAAATTCAAAAGGGTTGCCCTGTCACTGGCTTTTATCAATTTCTTATAGGGTACCGTACTTAAAACTTCCTCCGCAAAATAAAAGGAATTAAGCTCTCCCTGTGCAAAAGAAAGACAGGGATACTCCATAAGTTCCTCCAGTTCAATTCGCTTCTTTCCTGCCAGCGGATGCGTTTTTGCCATATAGACATACAAACCACAATCAAAAATCGGGTGAAATTCCAAACGGTAATCTGCAAATATTTTTTGTAATACCTGTCTGTTAAAATCATTTAAATACAAAATCCCCAATTCTGATTTGCAATTCCTTACATTTTCAATTACCCTATGGGTTTTCTCTTCATATATTTCAAATTCATAATCATTCATCCCATACTGTTTGATGGTTTCAATAAATGCCTGAACCGCAAATGTATAATGCTGCAGGGATACGCTGAATTTCTGTTTCATTTCCTTTTGGGTAACATATTTTGCCTCCAGCAATTCATATTGTTCTAACACCTGCCTTGCATACCCTATAAATTCTTCCCCCTCTGCTGTCAGGGAAATACCTGTTTTCGACTTGCTAAAAATCTGTATCTCCAATTCCTTTTCCAGACTGGCAACCGCTCCTGACAGACTGGGCTGTGAAATATATAGCTTTTTTGCTGCATCATTCATTGAATGTTCTCCGGCTGCACATATAGCATATTTTAATTGTGTCAGTGTCATATCATCCATTCCTTCCTTTTTAGTATCATGGAATAATCTGTAAATATCATCCATATCACAAGTATTTCTCACAATTTCTTCCGTCCATCTTTTACTTGCTGCCAAAATACATATCAGCCTAATAGGTTTATATGTATTGATTTCCCCCCATAAGTACGTTATACTTTGAGAAAAAGGAGGAAACCTATGATTTCAACAAGAGGACGGTATGCCCTGCGTATGATGATTGACCTTGCCATGCAGGATACAGACAAATATACCCCGTTAAAGGATATTTCCGAAAGACAGGGCATATCTGAAAAATATATGGAGATTATTATAAAACATCTGGTAAAGCATAAACTAATTCACGGCCTTCGAGGCAAAGGCGGCGGCTACCGGCTTATACGCAGTGCTGCCGACTATTCGGTTGGCGAAATACTGGAAGCCGTAGGCGAACAGCTTGCCCCTGTATCTTGTCTGCTTCCGGAAACAGAACCCTGTGACAGGGCACCTGCCTGCCCCACCATAGCCATGTGGAAAAAATTTAATCAGTTATCACATGATTTCTTTTATGGCATCACACTCGCAGACCTGGCAGCACCCTAAATGCACCGCCTACCGGACATCCTCAAATGAAAACACGTGCAGAAATTTTTTTGCACGTTCTGTCTGAGGATGTTCAAAAAATTCTTTTGCTGTTCCCTCTTCCATAATTTTACCCTCATCAATAAATACAATCCGGTCTGCGACTGCTTTCGCAAACTGCATTTCATGCGTGACAATCAACATCGTTTTTCCCTGTTTTGCCAGTGACAAAATGACATCCAGCACCTCCCTGACCATCTCCGGGTCAAGTGCAGCAGTTACCTCATCAAATAACAGAATTTCCGGATGCAGAATCAAGGCGCGCACAATCGCCACCCTCTGTTTCTGCCCGCCTGACAGCTGTCTTGGGTAACTGTCTGCTTTATCCGCCAATCCCACCTTTTTTAGCAACTCCAATGCCTCCTCTTTTACTTCATCCTTCTTTCTCTTTTGCACTTTGACCGGGGACAGCATGATATTTCCAAGCACACTGAGATGTGGAAAAAGGTCATAGCTTTGGAAAACCATGCCCACTTTCTGCCTCAAAAGGCCTGCATTTTCCTTCGTGCCGGATATTTCCTTTCCCTGGATTCTGACACTCCCGGACTGTATTTCCTCCAATCCATTAATACACCTTAATAAGGTGCTTTTTCCACAGCCGCTTGGTCCTAATATTACGACTACCTCCCCCTCCTGCACATTCATGTCCAGATCATTCAGTATGATGTGTCCGTCAAATTTTTTTACAAGATTCCTAATCTCTAATACGGTATCCGCCATATGCTAACTCCATTTCCTTTCCAAGTATCGGGCTGTCATGCTGACAGACCAGCAGATGACAAAATATAAAATAAAAATTACCAAAAAAACCCCAAACGCTGCATTCGGACTTACCATGCGGTTAGCCTCGATAATCTGCTGCCCCACCTTTAACACCTCCACAACACCAATCATCAATATCAGGCTGGTAGTCTTTATCATACGGGTAATCAGATTGATGGATACTGGAATCAGCCTCCGGAGTGTCTGCGGTAAAATAATATAAAAATAGGTCTGTCTCCTGCTTAATCCCAATGCCTTGCCGCTCTCATACTGATGCCCGGGAATACTGAGCAGTGCACTTCTGACCAGATCACCCATTTCCGCAGTCCCCCACATAACAAATACAATGACAGCTGCGGTCTCTCCCGGCAGATTCCAGCCCATACTTCTGGTAGTCCCAAAAAACACAAGGAATAAGAGTACCAACTGCGGCATAATCCGGATAAATTCCAGATAAAATTTTGTCAAGAACCGAACCAGCCTGTTCTTTCTTGTCATTAAAATTCCCAAAAGTATTCCCAGAGGAATGCTGATCACAATGGACAACAGGCTGATTTCCACTGCAATCCAAAGCCCATCAAACAGCCGGAGCAGATTATTCCCTTTCATAAGAACTTCAAGCCCCAAATCCGGCATAGCGCACCCTCCTCTCCACGACAGCCCCCACGATGGATACCGGCAGTAAAATCATTAGATAGAATACCACTAACAGTGCAAGGCTTTCCGTTGTCTTATAATACAAACCAATTAAATCTTTTGCCGTAAACATTAAATCCATCAGGCTGATTGCTGAAAATACACTGGTTTCTTTGAGCAGGAAAATGATATTCGCCAAAAATGCCGGAATACTTGTTGAAACAGCCTGCGGCAATATAACATAGCACATCGCCTGCATCCTGTTCATTCCCAGGCTGTATGCACTCTCCCGCTGAATATTTTCTACACTGTCCAGACCGCTCCGGAACGCCTCCGCCATATAACTCCCGCCCAGAAAAGCCAGACCTGCCACACCACAAACCTCCGGTGTCAGGACAATCCCTATTTTGGGCAGACCATAATACATAAAAAACAACTGAACCAGAAGAGGTGTATTGCGGCTGACTTCTATATAAATCATCACAAACCGCCGCAACACCGGAATTTTTTCATACAAAATTAATGCACAGACCAGACCGATAACGATTGACAGCAAAATCCCCTCTATTCCTAACTGTACTGTTAAAACGGCCGCACGTTCGTATAAGGGCAAAACACGTTCTATGTATGCAAAATCCACCATAACACCTCCCATCTGGAATTACTCTGTGCTCTTGCGGTAATGCTGCGAGCAATGCAAGCAGCTAATCCGCTAATGTTTGAGTTGCCCACAGCACAAACTTGTTGAGTGAATAAACTATGTTTATTCACTCTTGCCACCTTCCACGACCAGCGTTTCCTTATATTTATCCCCATAAGTTTCCGTCAACGTTTCATCATAGTCCTTGTGAAAGAACTGCTCTTCTCCCAATTTCTTAATGTCCTCGTTAATCCAATCCAATAACGTAGTATTTCCTTTGGTTACTGCAGGTGCAATCGTATCATTGCTGCCCAGACTTGGGATGCCAACTGTATAACCGTCATTCTGCAAGGAAAATGCAATCACTTCCGTATTATCATTTGCCCATGCAACACCCGTTCCATTTTCAAAAGCCTCTTTTGCCGTCGCATAGGAATCAAATTTCTGCAACGGGATATCCGGATAATTCTCTGTCAGATATGTCTCAGCAGTCGTTCCGGAAATGATGATAATTTTATCGTCCTTATTCCAGTTATCCAGACTCTTAACTACATTGTCATTTCTGCTGACCAAACCTAATGCCACATTCATGTATGGCAGTGCAAAATCAACTTCCTCCTTGCGTTCATCCGTTACCGTAAAATTGGCAAGAATGACATCCACCTTTCCAGTCTGCAGGTACTCAATCCGGTTTGCAGCCTCTGTGGAGACATAATTTGCCTTTACCCCCAAATCCTTCGCCAGCCGGTTCGCAAAATAAACGTCATATCCCTGGTAATTTCCATTTTCATCTACATAGCCAAATGGATTTTTATCAGAAAACACACCGATATTTATCGTTCCATCTTTTTTTATTTCATCCAGCGTCCGGTATATGGTTTTCCCCTCTTTCCCAGATGCCTTCCCACTATTTGTCGCTTTGCCGATTTCTGCTGAATTGCCGCAACCTGCCAGCCCCATAATTAACACAAATACCACTCCTAATACAATCCATCTTTTTAACTTACTCATTTTCATTTCTCCTTTCAAAATTTCTATGCACTTCTTTTATCAATCCGATTTACAAGCCATATTCCTGCTTCCTGAAAAAGCTGGACAATCAATACAAGAAATGCAACTGTAACAAACATAATATCCGTCTGATAGCGATAATACCCATAGTTAATAGCAATCGCACCCAGTCCTCCTCCGCCAACGAATCCAGCCATAGCAGAATATCCAAGAATCGTTGCCATAGATATAAGCCCACCTACCAAAAGCGATGGTTTCGCTTCTGGCAAAAGCACCTTATATATAATCTGTAACCGCGAGGAACCCATAGATTTAGCTGCCTCTATCACACCTGCATCCACTTCTTTCAACGAAGACTCAACCATCCTTGCCACATAAGGTGCTGCCGCTACTACTAATGGAACGATTGTCGCCGTAGAACCAATTGTTGTTCCCACAATCAATCGGGTTAATGGTATAATTGCCACCAATAAAATCAAAAATGGTACAGAACGCAGCAGGTTTATCAGAATCCCTGTTACCAAATGAATAATCCTGCCGGGACATATTCCGTTTTTATCTGTAATAAAACAAATCACTCCTAAAGGAATCCCTATCACATAGGCAATGAAGGTAGAAACCAATGTCATATATAATGTTTCTTTTATTCCGCCAGCCAATAACTCTATCATCTGTTGGTTCATCCCACATCTCCCCCTTCCATAAAGTGAGTTCCTTTTTTTCTTAGCATTTCTTTCACGATGACTTGTTTCTCCGGTTCCTCCGGCATCTCTATCAGCATTTGGCCAAATGCTTTTCCACCAATATTTTCTGTATTGGCTCCCAGAATATTAAGCCGTATGCCACTTTCCAGTACCAATGCGGCAAAAACCGGTTCAAACGAGGATTGCCCATCAAAAGCAATCCGAATACTGTACCTGTCTGCGTCCGAACCTGCTTCATCCTTATCCGGCAAAATCAGCCTTTTCGCTGTTTCGGATTTGGGATTCAGAAATACTTCCTTTACCTCACCGGCTTCCTCTATAATTCCTTCGCTCATTACAGCTACTTTGTCACAGACCTGCTCAACTACACGCATTTCATGTGATATGATAATAATCGTTACCCCAAGCATTTCATTAATGTGTTTTAAAAGTGCCAGAATAGACCTTGTTGTAATGGGATCTAAGGCACTGGTCGCCTCGTCACAAAGCAAAACTTCCGGATTGGTCGCCAGTGCCCTTGCGATGGCAACCCTTTGTTTCTGCCCTCCTGACAACTGGGACGGATAAAAATTTTCTTTTTCTTCCATGTCTACCACCCTTAATAGTTCTTTGGCCCGCTTTACCCTGTCATTTTTTGAAATCCCTGCCAGTTCCAGAGGATAACATATATTTTTCAACACATTCCTCTGCTCCAATAAATTAAACTGCTGAAAAATCATTCCCATCTTTTGTCTGGCAAGACGTAATTCCTTTTCACCGGCAGATGTCAGCTCCTGATTCCCAAAATATACTTTTCCTGATGTTGGCGTTTCCAACAGATTGATACACCGAATCAAAGTTGACTTTCCTGCACCCGAAAATCCAATAATCCCATATATTTCCCCTTTTGAAATATGAATGCTAACATCTTTTACGGCAGTCACTTTCTTGTTTTTGGAAGAAAATTCTTTTGTAATATGTTCCAAACGAATCATTTCTGCAGCCTCCCTTATCACGGATGGTTAAAAGATAGGAACTACTGCACCGTCATACTTATCCTCGATAAACTTTTTTACCTGCTCCGATTTCACTGTATCAATCAGTGCCTTTATCTTCTCCGTATTTTCATTTCCCTCCTTGACAGCAATAATATTGGCATATGTCTTGGCTGCCAGCGAATCTGCTCCTTCCGAAGCCAGAGCATCACTCAGTTTCAAATTTGCTTCCAGTGCATAATTCGTATTGATAGCAGCAACATCCACATCCTGTAATGCTTTTGGAACCTGTGCTGCCTCTAATTCCTTGATTTCAAAATTCTTTGGATTATCCGCAATGTCTTTAACGGTCGCAGTAAGACCTGCATTTTCTTTCAGCTTAATCAGTCCCTGGTCCTGCAAAAGCAACAGTGCCCTTGCCTCATTTGTGGTATCATTTGGAACTGCAATAACCGCCCCTTCTTTCAAATTCTCCAGGCTGTCTGATTTTCCTGCATAAATACCAAATGGTTCATAATGGATATCCGCAACACTGACAATATCCGTCCCATTTTCTTTATTGAAATCTTCCAAGTAAGGCAGATGTTGGATATAATTTGCATCCAATTCCCCACTTTCCAGTGCTGTATTTGGTATAATATAATCGTTATATTCTACCACCTCTAATTTGTACCCCTGCTTCTCCAGTTCATCAGATACGGAACGTAAAATTTCTGCGTGCGGTGTAATACTTGCCCCTACTTTAATTATTTCTAATTCCTGTGCGGAATCGGTATCTGCCTTTTTCCCTGCTGCATCATTGTTTCCGCATCCTGTGAGCAGTCCTCCCACTATACTTAAACTCAAAATCAACGAAATAATAAATTTTCCTTTCATGTCAAATCCTCCTTAATCTCTGTTATAAAATATATGTAACTTACTCTCTGCCTCTTACGCAAACAAAGGCGTTGACAGATATCTGTCCCCGGAATCAGGGAGTAATACTACAATAGTTTTTCCTTTATTTTCCGGTCTGCCTGCCAAAACAGAAGCCGCCTTCAAAGCTGCACCAGATGAGATTCCTACCAGTATGCCCTCGCTGACCGCAAAAGCTCTGCCTTCTGCAAAAGCATCTTCATTTTCGACAGCAATAATTTCATCGTAAATATCAGTGTTTAAGATATCCGGCACAAAACCTGCCCCGATTCCCTGTATCTTATGCGGTCCTGGTGTCCCTTTTCCCAGCACCGGACTGTCAGCCGGCTCTACAGCCACGATTTTCACATCCGGATTTTTTTCCTTGAGGTATTCGCCGACACCAGTAATCGTTCCTCCTGTTCCAACTCCTGCCACGAATATATCTACCTTCCCATCCGTCTGATCCCAGATTTCTGGTCCTGTAGTTTCCTTATGTACTGCCGGATTCGCTGGATTTACAAACTGCCCCAGTATTACCGCCCCATCGGTCTCTTTCTGCAGTTCCTCCGCTTTGGCTATGGCTCCTTTCATACCTTTTGCACCTTCTGTCAAAACCAATTCAGCTCCATACGCTTTCAAAAGATTTCTTCTCTCTATACTCATGGTATCCGGTAATGTCAGAATCGCCCGGTATCCTTTTGCTGCAGCAACTGCTGCCAGACCAATCCCCGTATTTCCACTCGTTGGCTCAATAATGGCTGCCCCCTCTTTTAAGATTCCTTTTCTTTCTGCATCCTCTATCATAGCCAGTGCAATACGGTCCTTCACAGAACCTGCCGGATTTAGATATTCCAGCTTTGCCAAAATCACAGCATCTGTCATTTCCGCCTGTCTGCTATAACGGTTCAGTTTCAATAACGGTGTCCCGCCGATCAGTTCCAATGCATTTTCTTTTATTTCACTCATAATTCGTCCTCCATTTTATTTTTTGCACAAAAAAAACAGTTGTCATATACTCCCAACAACTGTAGTTTCTCACAATATCATATGCTACTTGCTGGCCGTACATGGAATACAATTCTTATTTCTGCCTGTCATATGATGACAACACATACCCCTTCTCCTGTTTCTTTCATTCATTTTCCTCATACTGACCATTCCTCTATTCCCTACTTAAATAGTATGTTAATATGTTTCGTATTATAACCATGCATACACGCTTTGTCAATACTACCGCTTCCAGTTTTTTTCTATTGCATCTAATAGGTATTTCCTATTACCTGTCTATACATATTTTTTTCAGTTTTTGCAGCGCCTCGTTCAAAACACTTCTCGGACATGCCACGTTAATTCTCTGAAAGCCTTTCCCGCTGTCCCCAAAGATTTTACCGCTGTCCAGCCATAGTTTTGCCTGGTGAATGATACGCCGGTCAAGTTCCTCTGCATCCAGTCCCACCCCCCTGCAATCCAGCCAGACCAGATAAGTTGCCTCCTGTTCCATCACAGCCACACCGGGCAAATATTCTTTTACATACTGTCTGGTATATGTAATGTTATCTTTTACATAAGTCATCATAGCCTGATACCATTCTCCGCCTTTAGAATATGCTGCCTCACATGCCACCAATCCCATAATACCCAATTGGCTGATTCCTGCCGCATCCAATTCCTTCCGGAATTTTCTACGCAGTGTCCGGTTCGGAATAAAGATGTTTGACAGCATCATTCCCGCCAGATTAAATGTTTTGCTCGGTGATGTACAGATTACGCTGATTTCTTCCAACTCCTTTTTCAGTCCGGCAAATACATGATGCTCTCCCTGAAAAATAAAATCATGATGAATCTCATCACTAACGACTGTCACGCCATGTCTGACACAAAGTTCCCCAAGTCTGGTTAATTCTTCTAACGTCCATACCCGTCCCACCGGATTGTGCGGACTGCACAGCAGGAACAGGCGAATCTTTTCCGCTTTGATTTTCTTCTCAAAATCTTCAAAATCAATGTGGTATCGGTGGTCCTCCCCCAGATACAAATCACTGCTTATTACTTTTCTGCCATTATCCTGAATTACCTCGGAAAAAGGATAATAAACCGGCTGCTGGATTAATACGGCATCCCCCGGCTCTGTATATGCCCTGACTGCCATCGCCAGTGCAAAAACCACACCTGGTGTCTTAATAAGCCATTTTTCCTGCGGCTCCCACCCATGATGCTCTTTCATCCACTCCCGAACCGTCTCAAAATAAGGAGTCTGCACTTCACTGTAACCAAATATACCATGCCCCGCCCATTCCGCAAGGGCATCCTCCACATAAGAGGATGTCTTAAAGTCCATATCCGCCACCCACATCGGCAGCACATCCTCCGGCATGCCGCGTTTTTTGGCAAAATCATACTTCAGACACTTTGTTTTTCTTCGGTCGATGACCGTATCAAAATCTAAATTACGCTCCATACTCATCCGTCTCCCCTTCAACACATATAGCAGGATTCTTCTCTATTTCATCAAAAACCCATTCCAATTCCTCTAATAAATCCTTACTATTCTCAATACCTACCGACAACCGCAGGGTACTATCCGTAATACCATTTTGTTCCCGTATCTCCGGTGGGACATCGGCATGTGTCTGGGTAACCGGGTAGGTAATCAACGTCTCCACACCTCCCAGGCTTTCCGCGAACTTAATCATTCTGACCTTCTCTAAAACTGCCAGCGCAAAATCCCTGCTCTCCACCTGAAAGGTAATCATTGCCCCAAAACCTCTTGCCTGCTTTTTCATAATCTCATGTCCCGGATGCCCGGCAAGCCCCGGATAAATGACTTTCGTGACTGCTCCCTGCCCGAACAGCCATCCTGCAATCTGTATTGCATTTTCCTGCGCCTTTTCCATCCTGATTCCCAGTGTCTTGATGCCTCTCTGAATCAGGAAACAGTCAAACGGAGCCAGCCCCGCCCCCGTTGTCTTAATCAGAAAACGCAGCCTCTCACGGATGTCCTCACGGTTTGTCACTAAAAATCCTGCCAGTGTATCATTGTGGCCGCCTAAATATTTAGAACCGCTGTGGACCACAAGGTCGGCACCCAGCAGAAGCGGATTCTGAAAATACGGAGAAAGAAATGTATTATCCACAATCAGCAGAATATTGTGCTTCTTTGTAATTTTTGCAAGCTCTGCAATATCCGTTACATTCATCATGGGATTGGTCGGTGTCTCAATATAAACCGCTTTCGTATTTTCCTTTATGTACGTTTCCACATTTTCTCTGTAACAGTCAATACTTGAGAAAAAAACCCCGTTTTTTGCTGATACATTCCGAAATAAACGTATACTTCCACCGTATAAATCAGAATCCACAATCAGATGGTCCCCCGGCTCAAACAGTTCCATCATCAGGGTAATGGCAGCCATTCCGGTAGATAGGGCAAAAGCATCAATTCCGCTTTCCAGGGATGCCACTGTTTTTTCCAAATGCTCCCTTGTCGGATTCTGCAGTCTTGTATAATCATACCCCGTACTTTTCCCCACACCTGGATGGGCATAGGTAGCTGTCTGGTAAATCGGATAACTGATTGCCCCATAATTGTCACTTCCGCCTTCTTCCTCCAGATGCAGACATCTTGTTTCTATCTCTCTTGCCATTCCATACATCTCCTTAAAATTTGTAATATCATATTTGCTGTGCATGATTTCTATTAAGAAATCTGCCGTATCCACCGCTGCATGCCAAGGCATTCTTCCTGCCTTTTTTCCGCCAGTTTCATTCCCTTCTTTACAAATCCACCCTGAAACTGTTTACGGATTTTCCATGCGTAACGGTTATCCGCATCCTCAAATTTCTGGTATTGAAAATTGAGAATATCCTGCACATCGACCTGTATCTCTGCAAAAAAATTTTTCATCACGTCTATAATGTTCATGGCTGCCTGTGCCACAGAACAAATCCTGCCGTCCGGCAGCGCAATTTTAACGGTTTTCAAATCATAATGCGCTGCATTCTTATAATTCTGTACAGCATGCACCTGATGCCTGACAGACAGTTCTTCCTTCGGTCTGCAAATCAGCCAGACCATCAATAACTGTGCAAACAGGACATCTTTCTCTTCCAGCCCTTCCACACATAACGGATTCAAGTCAAACATCCTCAGTTCGATATGATTCACACCATTTTTCCTCAAACTCTCCAGATTATTTTCCCCCGCCGATTTCAGACGGACCGGATAATATAATTCGGAAGGTGCTTTTAACAGCCCCTGCTGCACATATTGTTCAATACTGTCTGCATAGGCTTTGACAGAATGATAATCAAGCACCGGTGCAAAGTCATTCCAGTACCCCAGCTCGCTGCATCGTACAGAAGCCAGCCCCATAAACACATCACCACCACATACTCCCTTCTCCACAAAAGAGCTGTCAAGCAGTGGGCTTGCTGCTGTAACCGCCGTCAGTATCCAGCCATAAACAGCCAGAGAACCGGCAAGTTTCAAATATAATTTATTTTTATAATCCTGAAAACTGCCGCTTCCATGTATGCGGAAACTGCTCCGAAGTAATTCTTCTGAAAATGAAAAATTGACGTGAATCCCTGAAAATGTCATTCGGTATCTTCCATATTTGTCTGACAGATAATCCCGGTAAAGCGTCTTAAATTTTTCCACACCATCGAAAGCTGCAACCGGTATGTCATTCTCATTTCTTATATACGGCGGATTAGAAAACGGCCATAGGTATTCCCTGGCATTCAAACCAGATATTGCTTTCTGTATATTTATATAATGTTCCTGCAGTTCCCTCAATGCCGCCTCTGCTGTCGTATGAACCTTTGTATTGATTTCCGTCTGGTTCTCACAAAAATCCCTGACAATAAAATCACTGTCCTCAAACGGCTGCCTTGTATGGGAAAATGTCCCATCTTCCAGCACCCGTAAACTTTCTTTTTCCAAGCCAAACATGCCATCCATAATATGTTTTCTGATATATGAATCTTCTATATGCAGCATATAAATCCTCCTCATAAAGTCGAATAATCCAGAAAGAGCAGCCTCATTTTCTCCGGATCTTCCACATACTCATACCCATGATCTGTCCCTGTCTGCATTAGTTTTCCATTCTGAAATGCCAGTAACGTATTTAGCGGCAGAGGTTTCCACACCTGTTTATCTAACGGAACCGTACTAAACAAATATCCCCCATACTGCTTTGACAGATAAAGACTGTTCCTGCAGTTTGTATGGACATAAAGATATTCTCCATCAAAAAGTAAAAGATTCAGTTTATTCCCATCGGCAATTTCACAGATTAAATCATCCACTAACCGAAAACGCTCCGATGCATCCAATGGGTATCCGGTTTCCCTGTATTTGTCATTCATCCGGTCTGCAAGCAGATATAAAATCCTTTCGCTGTCCGTCTGTCCATCCTGCACATAAAAATAGGAATCCATCATTTCCCCCTCAAATATGGTTCCGTTGTGTGCCAGCGTCCATGTCCGTCCCATCTCATCCTTTCTGATAAAAGGATGACAGTTTTCATACTCCATATTTCCCTTTGTTGCCAGCCGGATATGGGCAATCATGCGATCCGACATAATCCGCTGGTTTCTATATTCACGCAGTCTGGCACTTTTCGTGGCTGTTACCGCCTGCTTTTCCATCTGTACTGTACCATTTTCAAAAAATGCCATTCCCCATCCATGCGGATGTTTGTCTCCATGCGAAAAAAACACATCCAGCAAGTGATTCAGTTGTATTTTTCTGGGAGTATTCACTCCAAACAATTCACACATAAGGATTACCTCATTTCTCAATTCTTTAAACGATACCGATGGGACTCGAACCCACAACTTCGGCTTTGCAAGCCTATGCCATTCCAGCGGCCACGGCATCAGATGCTTTTATATATTTGCCTACTATGCTGATATGTTTATAGTAACCTCTTTGTCCTGATTTGTCTAATTAAAAAATACTGCAAGATGTTATAGCTTTTTCCTATAACATCTTGCAGTTTCAATATTTACTAACAACTATGTTTATTTACGGACCGTTCTGTTTATCAGAATAGCCGCCCGTTGCTCCGGTGTCAGATTCCGGCTCATTAAAATCTGAAAAAACAACTCCTGTCCTTCTTCCGGATTCCCCGAATAAACCGTATGGGAATTACGGTAAATCACATCAAACACATTATCCAGCTTAACAAACTCCCCACTTGCGTGTCCATGTTCGGCAAGCTGTTCCAATGCCTTGTCCATGTTATCCAGTTCATCCTCCACCTCTATCAATAATGCCATATCCTTTTTTTCCAAAACAAATTCCTCCCCTGCAGAATAATTATTTTTCTCCCATCCTTAACCATAATTGTATATTTCTTGCTCATGCCCTGCCAAACTCTGTCAGCATTTTTGCCCGCTCCTCTGGTGCCTTCCCTGCATCATCCAAAATATCCGCCAAACATTCATACATTTCATCCTCCCCACGGAGACGGATTTCCGCACAAATGCCATGTTCTATCACATCACATACCTGGTCCAGTTCCCGCAGCACACCACCATCCCTGCCATATATCTCCTATTCCCCCAGCAGGAGTTTGTTCAGTTTCTTAATGGAATCATACACATAAACCAAATGTGTCATATCCTTAACATCCAGAACAGAACCATTTACACGGATTTCCTTTTCAGAGGCAAGCTGCACCCTGTCCTCAAATCCCAAGCGGTAGGATTCCTCCCCATTCGTCCTCCAGCCTGTCAAATGCTTTCCAGCATTCGTCTGATTTGACGGAATCCCTTGTAAACGCTTTTGAGGCTTTACGCAGGGATTTCATCTGCTGCCGGAAACCGACACTGTTCTTCAATCTTGTTTCCATAGGCTCCCCCGTGCGGGCAAAAACAAATTCATCTGTTATTAAGTCCATGTTTCCCACCCCCTAGTATAATAATGGTGTAGTCAATCAAGACTACTTGGTTAATAAATTTCTAAAATTAGATAACAGAAGAAGGCGTTCTTCCTTCATCAGATGTTGTCCATATTAATTATCATGTCTGACGGCTCCTGATAGACACCAGATAAAACATAAGGTATTATCTCTTAGGATAGGACAAAGAATGTCCACCTCCTTGGGAAGCTGATTGTTCAGCTGATACCTACTGGTGTTAGTATATAAGTGTGGACAGGAAAAGTTGAACAACCTATACTATCAAATGAAAGAGCAAAGGAGATGAAAGGCATGGCGAAAAATCAAAAATCTTACACTCCGGAATTTAAACAGCAGATCGTGGATCTGTATAATGCTGGAGGAACC
>CAJTIR010000029.1 GCA_910576385.1 Lachnospiraceae bacterium | reverse complement strand
CGTATACGAAAAATGTAAAATTACTTTCATACAGGTAACGGATATACTGCGCTTATCGTGGAGTCTTTTTATAGACCTAACAGATAAAAAATATACTCGCTATTTATCAAAAAAACAACGGTGGCGTAAAAACCAAAATGATGAGTTTCATTCAGTAGTTTTACCAGGACTGCTTAATTAAGTTCGCGCTTATGGGGGGTTCCCCTGGGAGTGGCTGTGGACGGCGGAAAGGGCAGCCTGCTCAATGATGGAGGAAGAGCCTCCCGCACAGGCGATCTTGTGGAGGACGTACTGCGCCACCTCCGAATCGGAAAGCCCGGAGAAGTTGTAATGCACGGTGACCCTCTGGCGCAGGGCCTCATGGACAGGCTTTTTCAGGGTGTTGTTCAGGTGGGGCTCCCCGCAGAGGATGAGCGTGAAGCAGTTGAGGGAGTCATATCCGTAGTTCATGAGCATCTTGATGTCCTCCAGGATGCCGGTGGAGAGGTACTGTGCCTCATCGACTGCCAGGAGGAGGGGTTGCTTCTTGTCCCTGTAAAGGTAGAGGATCTGCTCCTGTACGGCGCGGAACATGCCGGGCTTGCCGCCCCTTGGCTCCACCCCTAAGACAGAGCAGAGCTGGCGGTAGAACTCCATGACGCTGACGGTGGAGAGGCAGATGTACTCCATGTGGTAGAGGTTTGGGTTGAGGCTCTTTGCAAAGCAGCGCAGGGCGAAGGACTTGCCCATGCCTGGCCGTGCGGTAAAAAGCCCTATGCCCCTTGTGTCCTTGAGGTAGTCCAGCCGGGACATCATCTCCGAGATGTCCTTTGAGAGGAACCGGTCCTTTTCTTTGGCATTCTGTTTGTCAAAGGGATTGAAGGAAAGCCCATAGTAAGAACGGAACATCAGCCCTCACCTCCGATCCTTGAATAATCGATGGATGGCGTGTTGTTGCGTTTCGTCCTGCAGTTCTCATTTTTATCCGTAGGCCGGATGGGGTAATGCTCCCCCTCATAAAGAATGAAGGCGGAGGACATGTCGTCCGGAAGGAAACGGATCTCCACCTTTGAGGAGATGAACTGCATGGGGACATCATAGGACACCTTGTCAATGGAGACGGTGGAGTCCTTGTTCACCTTTCTGGTGATACGGTTCAGGAAACACTCTTCCAGCCATTCCCTGGACTTAGGACTCCGGATGGCGGAACGGGCCTGCTGGTAGCGTTCCATGGGCGTGGTGCCGATGCCGGAATGGACGGATGTATTGTAGGTGCGCATGTAATCCTTAAGCAGCCCACCAAACTGTGCCAGAGAGGTGATGGAATCCATGTCCAGTGTATAGAGCCAGGTTTCTTTCAGCGTCCTGAACTGGCGCTCGATCTTGGCCTTGGAAGCTCCGTCACGGATCTTTGTATGTAGAAGAACCGTCCCAATGGAGCCGCAGATGAGGGAGAGCTGCTCATTTGAATAGCTGCAGCCGTTGTCGACATAGAGCTTCGCCGGGATCCCATGGGCTGCCACGGCGTCCTTGAGCACTTTCTGGAAGTTATAGGCATTATCGTTATAGAAGAGGCCACCGCCCACCAGAAACCGGGAATGGTCATCAATAATCATGATGCAGTAGACTCTCCTGCGCTGGCCATCCTCCGTGATATAAGGCAGGTAACAGGTATCGGCCTGCCACATCTTCCCAAAGGCGTCTTCTTCAAATGCCTTCCTGTCCCGCATGCCGGGGTTGCGTGCTGATTTCAGGTCATGTTTCTTCACGAAGCGCTGGACGGCGCAGACGCTGACTGTGGCAGGGATGAAGGCTTCTTCAACGAGGTGCCGGTGGATCTGTGTAGAGTTCAGCCGTGGGAAGGCCTCCTTGAGGCGGTAGATCTCCTCGATGGCCGTGTCCGGGAGCACCCGGGTGGAGCCCTTATCGGAACGCTCCTGCGGCATGAGGGCGTCGATGCCGCCGTTCTGGTAGAGGGACACCCATTTGCTGAGGGTCTTTGGGCTGTACTGGAATACAGAACCGTCAGGCAGGGTAAGCGGTTTTTCGGTGATACGCTGGTAGTAAGCGTTCCTGGACGCATCCGGATAAAGACCATGGATGACCGGCGCTATGAGAGCGAGGCGGAACTGTGCCATGGCGGCTGCGTCCGAAAGTTTTTTTGGATTGTTGTCCATAAAAATGTCCTCCTTAGGTGGTTTTCCACCATTATGCAGGAGAGAAGGGAGGGAAGCCATACCCGTGGCGTGTGGCCGACGGAAAAAGGGTCAGGGGCCGAACACCTGCTGGCAGTAAAGTGCCGGGTTTTTATGGGACTGGAGGAAAGACTTTGTAAAACGGCGGACAAAGGCGGAGGCGAAATCCGAATAAGCCGGCTGTGTGAGCAGGGACTTCAGGAAGGAAAGGCCGGAAGCCTCCATGGAGGAAAGCACGCCGAGCCAATCTTCCTTCTGCACCCGGAAGAGCTGCAGCCACCGGCGTAGCTGGGAAAGGGTGATACAGAAGCGTTCGCATAGCCTTTCCACAGTGGAAAGGCGCAGGAAATACTCCGCCAGGACACGTAGGAGGAAGAACAGGCCGTAGCCGGAGTAGGGAATGATGAAGTCCGGGAGGATGGCATGGGTATGGCCACAGGTACAGATGAGGCGCATGATGCAGAGGCTGTGGCGGACTGGGGCACCGCCTATGAAGTCCACCAGGGATCGGTTGTAATAGGCATGGATGCTGCAGGACCCCCTGGCTCCGCAACAGGGACAGGTCTGCAGTTCCGAACGGAATCCGGCCATGAAGGAATCGAACAGGATCTTTGATGAACTTTTTATGCGAATCAGCTTGCAAAACAGGGAGTTTTCTCTTATCATAGTAGATGTCGGTGGTGCCGGAGCCTCACGAGTGGGACACGATCCCGTATATGGCAGGCACACTGGTATGTGAGAGAAAGAACGAACTGTGGAAGGGGCTGTTCTTTCTCTTTTTTCGTTCCATAAAAACTATATCGGAATGACATGGGATGGTCAAGAGGAAAACGTGCCGCCTCCTGCAGCACGCTTTTATAGACAGTGTTTAAAAACTGAGATTTTAATTTGACGTTTTTGTGCGGGAGACAGGAACTTTAATTTGCTGGGCTACAGGCTTATAATGGCAGTCAATCAGAAAACAGTCCGGCTCTTGAACAAAGTGTTTGAGGCAGGATTTTTCACAGAAAAAGAGATTGCAGCAATGACGGTGGATGACATTTTAGCCATGCAGGGCATTACAGTGGCAGAAATCAGCATGATTAATGGGCTGCAAAAAGCGGTACGGGCAAATAAGGTCATCACATTTCTTAGCGGAGGGGAGGTTTAGCCCCAAACCGCCATATGGAACAGAAAGGCAGGGGAAGCGATGGCAAACAATAACGCGAGGAAGGCAAAGAGAAGGAAAGGCAGGGCAGTGTATTGGCGAAGAAAAAATATGACATGATTACAGAGCTTTATGAAAAAGCAGCCAGGGAAGTGTCTGCAAAATCGGAAAACTGGATGGCATTTTTAAGGTCCGCCTGCCGCAACTACCGCCTTCCTTTTGATGAACAGCTCTTAATCCATGTGCAGCGGCCAAACGCAGCCGCAGTATTGCGGATGGAGGACTGGAACAAGAAATTTGGGCGCTGGGTAAAACGGGACGCCAAAGGGATTGCCGTCATCGACCAAAAATCAAACGCCATGAGGTTGAAATATTATTTTGATATTTCCGATACCCAGGAAGGGAAATATAAGCGTCTGGTGCGTCCGGTGCCTTTGTGGGAAGTAAACGCAGCCCAGAGGGAGGCAGTGCGGGAAACCCTTGCGAATGCCTTTGGGGTAAAAACAGGGGGGACGGAGTTTGCAGAAACAATCCTGGAAGCGGCGGGGAATGCTGCGGAAGATCATGTGTCTGATTACCTGCATGACATTCTTACCAATAGGGAAGATAGTTTCCTAGAAGGGCTGGATGCACACAGTATAGAGGTGGAAACAAAGAAACTGCTGAAAAACAGCATTGCTTATATGCTCCTGGAGCGTTGCGGCATTGACCCAGACGCATATCTAAGCGCAGATGATTTTCAGAATATCATAAATTTTAATACCCTGGAGTTGGTAAATCTGTTTGGGGCGGCGACAAGCGACGTGTCAGAAATGGCACTTAGGGAGGTTGCGGACACCGTGGGAAGGCTTTCACAGGAAGAAAAAAAGAAGAGCCGTACCTTTGCCGGAATGGAAGCAGACAGATATAATAAAAAAGAACAGACAGAAACCAATATAGAAGGGAGTCTTGAATATGAGAGAGATAGCATACAGCAGGCAAGGAGAATATCTCCTGCCCGACATTACTGTGCCAGACGAACCGGAACCACACCTTGGGAAGTACGCATCCCTGCGCCGGAATTACCTGAAGGAGCATCATTACGGGATATTTATCACCCTGCTGACCAAAGGAAAACTGAACCAGCACCTGAAAGAGACACAGGAAGAAGCACAGAATCGGATGGAACAGCTCATCGCACAGATGGCACAAGCGCAGGGTGTGACGGAGGAACTGAAAGCGAAAGACCAGATGGCATGGGTAGGCAGGATGGGGAACATCCGTCAGGCGGCAGAGGAACTAATTATGGCGGAACTGATTTACAACTGACATCCCAAGAATTGGAGACGGAGGCGAACAATGATTGGCAGACGCAAAGGACGCCAATGGTGCAGCTGATGTCCAAAGAATTGGAGCCAGAGGCGGGCAATGACAGACAGGCGGAACCAGAGCCACAATTGAAGTGGCATGACAGGAGCAGCGAGGACAGGAGTCTTCCTTTTTTCGGGGAGGATAAGGACATCAAATCGCTGCTCTTATCCACGCCCCATTTAAAAGCAGAGAAAAAAGAGATACGGGCATTTCTGGAATCCCATGAGGATAAGGAAGAACGCACAGCGTATATCAAAAGCATTTTCAACCATGAATATACGGAGCTTACCTTAGAAGATGGCAGGCGCGTAGGCTATAAAGCTTACCAGAATGTACTCCATATGTGGGAAGGCAGTTACCTGTCCCGCACGTCGCAGGCTTATTATGACTGGGGCATTCTGGCAGGCTATTTTGACGGGATGCGCCTGCTGGGGGAACTAAGAGACAAATGCAGCCCTCTTTTGACTGTGGAAGGGCAGTTCTCAATTATGGAAGAGTTGGCAGAGGAAAAACCCTCTGCCTTTTCTTTTTCCCAGGAAATCATAGACACAGTAATCCAGTCTGGGAGCAATATACAGAATGGAAAATACAGTGTCTATTCTTATTTTATCAAAAACCATACCAGGAAACAAAAAGCAGAGTTTCTCAAAAAAAGCTATGGCTTTTCTGGTAAGTTTCCGGTTATCCTTGGCACAGATATTGACATGATGGCCAGTGGGAAAGGGCTGAAGCTTATATGCGGGGAAACAGAACTTACCTTAAGCTGGGAAAAGGTGGCAAAGCGCATAGAGGAGCTGATGGAAGCCGGAAGGTATCTGACAAAAAGGGAGATGGAATATTTTCCAGAATATGAAAAAAATTTTCTTGCGGCGGAAATTTTTCATTTTTATGACAAGCAGCCTGAGGAAGTCATGCGCCCTTATCCCTATGGGGCAGACTATCAAACGGCAGTTGCGGCAATCCAGCCACAGCTTGAAGAGGCGGGGCAAGTAAAAGAAATATTAGCGGGCATGGAGGAAGTGATTGGGAATACTAAAAAGCCAGATCCAAGTTACAACTATATGCGGCATATTTACCAAGACATTTCCGATTACCAGAATGATGCATTCCCCTTGCTTACGTCTGCAAGCAATGAAATCCAGGAAGGGCAAAAAGCAGCGGGGAACAGCCAACAAGACAGGGATGCACTGGCTTTGCCTGGGCAGCCTGCATTGTTGGGAAGAGAAGAAATCCTTGCAGGAAAGCTCAATGAATTTTATCAAGCGTATGCCCCTTATGAGTACCAAATCAATGTAGAAGAGGGGCAGACGCAGGAAGAAGTATTGGCAGAGCTGGAAGGGCAGCTTTCCCACCCACAGTCGGTAAGGGAAATTTATAGCTATTTATCTGATATTTTTGCGGACATGGAGAGTGGGGATGAGTTATATCCAGGGTTGAAAGAGTTAATTGAGAGTATCGGGAACCTGCCATCCATGCATCCGCCTTATAACCTTCAAGTAGACACGGCTGTTTTCATCGGCGCGAAAGAATATCGTATCGAATTTTTGTCGGATGAAACGGCGGTGCTGCGGGATATGGAGTATCCTTTATTCACAGAAGAAATGCCCCGTGGGGAGCTTGAGAAAAAAGTCAGGGAAAATCCTGCTAATGACCACCTGCAAGAAAAGCAGCCTTTGCAGGAGAAAGCGGTCAGAAATACAATTCCAGAATCCCAGGCATTTTTAGAATCGCAAGAAAAAAAGAAATCCCGCAAAGGGAGGTTTACCATCGCAGAAAAGAATTATCGGTCAGTGCTGGAACTTGCCCCAGAGGTTTTGTCAGGGGAACAGGAGTCAAAAAGATTTACAGCAGGGAAATCTTTTATGCCGCTCACCATTGAACGCATTGGAGAAAGACGAATTGCTGTTTCCCACTATTATAGTCATAATGGGGATGCTCTTGCAGACCCAGACATGGAGTTTGAATATGACCATGAAACTAAGATGCTGAATGCCAGGACGTATCAGCAGGATAATTTGCACCTTTTTCAAAGAGTAATATCGAATGGTGTCCACAATAAAAGGCTTGAGAAAGAATTAAATCAGTTTGCAAGGCAGTGGTTTAATAACATCCAGCAGCAGGGATATGAGCCAGTCCAGGAGGCTGACGCCAAAGAAGATACTTTGTTGAAAGAAAATACACTAAACCAGAAACAAAAGGGGGCAGAGCAAGAACGAGAAGAACACCCAAAAAACAAAGCGCAGGGGAAGGAAGCAAAAAGACAGGGAGAACCGAAAGAACACCAGAAAAAAGAAACAGTACAAGAACTTGAAAATACTAAGCAACAGAAGGATGGTTCTGAGAAAAATCGTCTGATAGAAAGCGGATTTATCCCAACATGGGAGCAAAAAAAGCCTGCGGGCAGGAGCGAGAGTTTTGGCCTGCACCCTGAAATCCCCAAAGAACAGCGCAGCCAGTACTGTATTCTGGATGATGCATTAGGCTACGGCACGCAAAAAGAAAAGTTCCACAGGAACCTTGCAGCCATACAGTTATTAAAAAAATGTGAGGAAGAGGACAGATACGCGACGCCTGACGAACAGGAAATACTTGCAAAGTATGTGGGATGGGGCGGGTTGCCAGACGTCTTTGACGAAACCAAATCCGCATGGGGCAATGAATATCTGGAATTAAAAACTGTGCTGACAGAGGAGGAATATGCCGCTGCAAGGGAATCCACACTAACCGCATTCTATACGCCGCCCGTGGTCATCCGAGCCATTTACCAGGCATTGGAGGGTATGGGATTAAAAACAGGGAATATCTTAGAGCCGAGCTGCGGAGTGGGGAATTTTATTGGCATGAAGCCAAAGAGCCTTTCAGACTGTAACATGTACGGCGTGGAACTTGACCCCATATCGGGGCGCATTGCCAAACAACTCTATCAGAAGTCTGCCATTGCAGTGCAGGGATATGAAGAGGCAGAACTGCCAGACAGCTTTTTTGACGTGGCAATAGGCAACGTCCCGTTCGGGCAGTTCAAAGTTTCTGATAAGCGGTATGATAAATACCACTTTTTGGTGCATGATTTTTTCTTTGCCAAAACACTGGATAAAGTCAGACCAGGAGGCGTGATTGCCTTCATTACCTCATCGGGGACAATGGATAAGAAAAACCCATCTGTGCGCAGATATATCGCACAGCGGGCAGAACTTTTAGGTGCAATACGCCTTCCAAATAATACGTTCCTTAAGAATGCAGGGACACAGGTAACAGCGGACATTTTGTTTTTACAGAAGCGTGACCGCATGGTGGAAGCGGAACCGGATTGGATATACCTGAACACGGATGAAAATGGCATCACCCAAAACCACTATTTTATAGAACATCCAGAGATGGCACTTGGGGAAATGGCAATGGAACACACCCAGTATGGCATGGATAGCGTCTGCCGTCCGCATCCAGGGAAGGAATTGAAGGATTTGTTGGAAGAGGCTATTGCCAATATCCATGCTGAAATTTCGGAATATGAAACAGGCGAATTGGTGGAGGAAACAGCCAACGCCATCCCAGCAGACCCAAATGTGGCAAATTACTCTTTTACTGTCTCGGACGGGAATATTTATTATAGGGAAAACAGCCGCATGAAGCCTGTGGAGCTGTCCAAAACAGGGGCAAACCGTGTCAAGGGCATGGTGGAAATCCGTGACTGTGTGCGGGAATTGATTGCATTCCAGAGGGATGGCTATCCTGATGCAGACATTCAAAAGGGGCAGAGGGAATTAAACCGCCTGTATGATGTGTTCCGCAGCAAATACGGGCTTTTGAATGCAAGGGCAAACCATTTGGTGTTTGCAGATGACAGCAGCTATCCTCTTTTGTGTTCCCTTGAGGTGCTTGCAGAGGACGGGACGCTGGAACGAAAAGCCGATATGTTTACCAAACGCACGATTAAAGCCCATGAAGCGGTCACAAAAGTGGAAACGGCCAGCGAAGCATTATCCCTGTCATTATCAGAGAAAGCCTGTGTGGATATGGAGTATATGTGCCAGCTCACAGGAAAGGGAGCCGAAGAAGTTGAGCAGGAATTAAGAGGGGTAATCTTCCGCCTGCCAGATATCAAAGGTGTCGAGCCGCAGTTTGTTTCGGAAGATGAATACCTTTCCGGCAATGTACGAAAGAAACTGAAGGAGGCGAAACTTGCAGCACAGTCAGACCCAGTATATGAAACCAATGTGCAGGCATTGGAGCGGGTGCAGCCCAAAGACCTTTCCGCAGCGGAAATCAGCGTCCGGCTGGGGGCGACCTGGATACCCACGGAAGATGTGGGAAATTTTATGTTTGAATTGCTGGAACCCCCAGGGTATTTAAGGGAGCATTTTAAAATCTATTATTCAAAATCCACTGGGGAATGGCGGGTGGAGGGAAAGAGCATCGACAAAGGAAATGTCAAAGCGAATAATACCTACGGGACGCACCGCGCCAATGCCTATAAAATTTTGGAAGATACCTTGAATTTGCGGGATACCCGCATTTATGATTATGAAGTGGACGATGCAGGCAAGAAGAAAGCTGTCCTTAATAAAAAAGAAACCGCCATTGCGCAGGGAAAACAGGATTTAATCAAACAGGCATTCCAGGATTGGATCTGGCAGGAGCCGGAACGCAGACAGCGCCTGGCTTCCTATTACAATGAACATTTCAATGCGGTTAGGCCAAGGGAATATGATGGGAGCCACTTGAATTTTTATGGCATGAACCCTGAAATCCAATTGAGGCAGCACCAGAAGAACGGCATTGCCCGCATCCTTTATGGAGGAAATACGCTGCTTGCCCATGTGATGGGAGCTGGCAAAACTTACACGATGGTGGCGGCAGCGATGGAAAGCAGGCGGCTGGGGCTGTGCAGCAAATCAATGGTCGTGGTGCCAAACCATATTATTGAGCAGTTTGCAGCAGAATGGTTACAGCTATATCCGGCCGCGAATATTCTTGTGGCGACGAAAAAGGACTTTGAAACAAAAAACCGCAAGAAGTTCTGTGCAAGGATAGCTACCAGCGATATTGATGCGGTCATCATCGGGCATTCTCAGTTTGAGCGTATTCCATTGAGCGTGGAACGCCAGCAATGGATGCTGCACAAGCAGCTTGAGGAAGTGATGGACGGCATCCTGGAAGCAAAGTGTCATAAGGGGAGCCGTTTTACGGTAAAGCAGCTTGAGAAAAGTAAGAAGTCACTGGAGGGCAGGCTGAAAAAATTAAATGACCAGAGCCGTAAGGATGACGTGGTGTGCTTTGAAGAATTGGGCATTGACCGCCTGTTTGTGGACGAGGCGGATAGTTACAAAAATCTTTTTTTATACACGAAAATGAGGAATGTGGCAGGGATTGCACAGACAGAGGCGCAGAAATCTTCAGACATGTTTTTAAAATGCAGATACCTAGATGAACTGACTGGAGGGAAAGGCGTCATATTCGCTACCGGAACTCCCATCAGCAATTCCATCACGGAGCTTTACACCATGCAGCGTTATTTACAGTATGGCACCCTGGAGGAGAGCCATCTGCAGCACTTTGACGCATGGGCGTCCACGTTTGGGGAAACGGTTTCTGCGATAGAGCTTGCCCCAGAAGGCAGCGGTTACCGGATGAAAACGAGGTTTGCAAAGTTTTATAACCTGCCAGAGCTTATGGTGATGTTTCGGGAAGTGGCAGACATCCAGACTGCAGATATGTTAAATCTGCCTGTGCCAGAAGCGGAATACCGTGTTATCCATGTAAAACTTAGCGAAATGCAAAAAGAAATGGTGGAAGAATTGGGGAACCGTGCGGAGCGTGTCAGAAACGGCATGGTAGACCCAGCGTCGGATAACATGCTGCTTATCACCAATGACGGGCGTAAGCTGGCTTTAGACCAAAGGTTAGCCAATGAGATGCTGCCAGACGAGCCAGGGAGCAAAATAAATGTCTGTGTGGAGGAGGTTTATAAGTTTTGGGAAGAGGGAAGGGAGAAAAAATTAACACAACTGTTGTTCTGTGATTTGTCGACGCCAAAAAATGACGGCACATTCAGCGTTTATAACGATATTCGGGATAAGCTGGTTGCAAAAGGAATCCCCCCAGAAGAGATTGCATTTATTCACCACGCAGATACCGATACAAAGAAAAAAGAATTGTTTTCCAAAGTAAGGAGGGGTGCTGTCCGTGTCTTAATGGGCAGTACTTTTAAAATGGGAGCAGGGATGAACGTGCAGGATTTGATTGTTGCATCCCATGATTTGGACGTACCCTGGCGCCCGCGCGATTTACAGCAGAGGCTTGGCCGGACGGTTCGGCAAGGCAATACAAACAAGAAGGTTGCTATTATTCGGTATGTCACAGAGGGAACATTTGACGCATTTTTGTATCAGGTGATTGAAAACAAGCAGAAGTTCATCAGCCAGATTATGACAAGCAAAAGCCCTGTCCGCAGTATGGAAGATATTGATGAGGCCGCCCTTTCTTACGCAGAAATTAAAGCCTTGGCGACTGGAAATGTGTATATAAAAGAGAAGATGGAGCTGGACATCCAGGTGTCAAAACTGCAATTGTTAAAACAAAGCTTCCTGAACCAGAAGTATGAAATGGAAAATAAAGTGGCCAGATATTTTCCAAAGGAAATAAAAGAACAGAAACAACGTATCACAGGATATGAGGCAGACATGGCGCAGGTACAAGCCCATACGCCGTCAGAGCGCAGCATATTTCCACCAATGCAGATAAATGGCAGGACATATCAGGAGAAAAAGGAAGCGGGACAGGCGCTTTTAGATGCCTGCAAAGCGATGAAATCGCCAGAGAGCGTGCCGCTTGGGGTATACCGTGGGTTTCAAATGGAGCTTTCCTATGAAAGTTTTAGTAGGAAATTTGTGGTTGCTTTGAAGGGAAAACGGACATATCATGTCACCCTTGGCAAAGACCTTTATGGAAACATTACAAGAATAGACCATGAGATAGAGAAAATTCCAGACAGCCTGGAACAGTGCAGGGAACGTTTAAAGACGCTGTATGTTCAGCTAGAAACAGCAAAAGAGGAAGCAAAGAAAGAGTTTCCCAGAGAGCAGGAACTGTCTGAAAAAGTGGCAAGGCTTGGAGAACTGAATGCACTCCTGGATTTGGATAAAAAAGATAAGATATTGTTAGATGAAGTCGTAGAGGGAAAGGAGGTTGAGCTAAAACGGAAAAAGACAGAACGTGAGAGATAATTTATGCGGCATCAGGAAACGGATGCCGCTCTACATAGCGCGTGAAAAATATCAAATCGCACGCTAGATTTTGTGTAATATTTTTATGAAAATATTGATGGGATTTTTTTAAATGTGTATTATTTAAAGTTAGCGTAAATTATTTAGATATATTATAAAATGTCAAATTTCATCGAATTATGTCGATTAAAAAATGTTGAAATTTGTATATATGGGTTGTATGATATCATATAAGATAAGAGAAACGAATTAGAAAAATTTGAAATAGTTTATAGGTTTAATAAGTTTAGAAAAGTATTTGATGAGTATATTAAGTTGGATGTAATATTTTAAATTAAAATATAGGTGAAAGCTGGTTAGATACAAATAATTGTGAGGTGTTACTGTGAAAGAAAGTAAATTATGCCAAAATCGTGGAATGGACACAAAAAATAGGCTCACATTGTGAACCAATTTAAGAGTATTCCCACCTAAGTAGAGAGACGTACCTGCGGATGGGTGCATCTGATACTGATGCAGGGATGCCTTAATAGTAAGTCTATTGTAACACGAAAACTTGAAGGTGTGAATCACTTTCATTACAATTTTTGCCGCCAGCCAAAGGGGGCGGAATGGAGATTACTATGGTTTATAAAGATGAAGAAAGAAAAAGAAAATTAGGTAAGATTTTGCAAAAGATTCATCATTTAATACCACCAGTTGATATGGATACATATGCTGTTGGTGATTATGAAATCCGCAAAGGATTTTTAGACGGGAATGAAATTAAAAGACTGATTGTTTATTTGCGTTCTACAGGGTGTCAATGGATGTTAGATGACGAAAACGGTGGATGTGCAATGTGTGGCCATCTTGCGGGTACTACAAGAGGTAGAAAAATTACTGCAGAGGAGTATGAAAAGCAATTTCAAACCATTATAGCTCAAATTGATTTTAGTGATATTCCTATGATTTGTGTATATAATGCAGGTTCATTTTTTAATGACAATGAAATTTCTCCTGAAGCAAGAAAAAGTATTTATGATATGATAAATAGTATTCCACAGATAAAACATGTAATTTTTGAGTCAAGGCCTGAATATATCACAGAAGATAAATTGCAAGTTTTAACAAAATCTATTTTAGGACGTCGTATTGAAATTGGAATGGGTTTAGAGTCGTCTGATGAATATATTCGACAAATGTGCTTAAATAAAGGATTTAAATTAATAGAGTTTCAAAATGCTATTAAGCTATTAAAAAAATATGATGTTAAAAGTTTGTCTTATGTATTATTAAAACCACCTTTCTTAGGCGAATCTGTAGCGATAGATGATTCAGTAAATACTATTACATGGGCATTTGAACAGGGAATAGATGTAATTTCATTAGAACCGATTAGTGTACAAAAAAACACATTAATTCATTTACTTTATAGTATGGGAGATTATCGTCCACCGTGGATTTGGTCTGTATTAAAAGTTATGGTACAGGTACATGATATGGGATTAGTAAGAATTGGCGGTTTTGAATTTTTCCCTCCACCAGAAGTATGTACACATAATTGTTCTGTATGCAATGAGGTATGTATTAATGCTATTGAAGATTATAATGCAACAAATGATATTAAAGTTATTCATGATGCGTTGGATATGGATTGTATAAATTGTAAACATAAATGGCTTAATGAGCTTAAAGACACCGTTTCGATACAGGAAAAGATAGATAGTTTTATAGATAAAGTTGATACAGTAGATATTGAACTTTTATTGAGAAATGATTTTAGAAATTATCCTAATAAACTGTTAAGGATGGGTGGTTGTGGAATTTATAATCTATAAACTTTATGTATTGACGAATTATAGAGAATATCTTTTATGCTTTTTTAGTATAACAATTTTAGTTATTCAGAACCCAATAAAAATGGAAAGTTAGGATTCCCGAATTTATTTGAAAGAGTCTAAATTTTCATTCTTATGAATTTGATAATCCTTTCAACCACAAACGGAGGTTTCTTTAATGGAGAAAATAACTCTACTGGACTGTCTGTGATACTGGGTTCTGAATTGTTACCGAATTATTAAATTAGAGAAACAGGTGATAAAATGTAAATGAAAATTAAGAAGTAAAGGTGAAATAACATTTGTATTACATAATGTATAAAGGTTTATGTAGTATTTTGCTTTATTGGTAAAGTATCAGAGAATTGAGATAAAGGAAAACTAAGTATACAAATTTTACGAGTGATGGCAGATGACAAATTTAATATACGTTATCTTAAACTTATTTTGTAAGTGCAAGGTAAGTAAAATGTGTATTTTGAGGATAACGTAGATGTTGAGAGTTTGTCAAATAGAATTTATTGGTTTTAATCATTGTTGTATTAATTTGAATATATTTAAATGGAGGTTTAATCAAAATGAAATTATTAATTGATGATCAAATAAGACAGAATTATCCAGATTTAAGGATCGGAGTTGTTATAGCAGAAAATTTAAATAATAAAATTTATAAGGATGATTTAACAGATTTTTGTAAAAATACTTTTACTAAGTTTGCGAATAAATTTGAATCTTTTAAAGAATTAGGAGACTTGAAGAATATTATTGCTTGGAGAGAAATATATAAATCTTTTGGTGTAAACCCTAAGAAAAAAAAGCCTACTGCAGAATCACTTCTTGCCAGGGTAATAAAAAGTGGATTTGTGCCACATATAAGTCCTGCGGTTGATGCATATTTATGTGCAGAAACAATACATTATTTACCAATAGGGGGATATGATTTATCCAGGGTTTCTGACGATATTATATTGAGATATGCAAAGTTAGGAGAAAGTTTTGTAGGTGTAGGAGGTAGTGAGGAAGAAAGTACAATTGAAGGTGAAGTTGTCTATGCAGATACAGCTAGGGTATTGACAAGATGTTGGAATTATAAGGACTGTGATTTTGCAAAAATAGATACAAATACAAGAAAGATTGCATTATTTGTGGAGGGTGCTGTTAGTCAGATAACTGATAATGAAATAAAAGATACTACTAATTCAATTGCAAATAATCTAAAGAATTATTGTGAAGCTTCATGTACAGTTAAATTTTTAACAGTAGAGCAAAATGAGCTTGAAATTATATAGATGAGAAGAGGAAATTTTAAATTTAAAAAAAATATTATTAAGATTTATGTATATATTAATGATTGGTGCCCAGCTTGTATAGAATACAAAGTAACATTGAATATGGTTATGACTAAGCAAAAAGTGGAAATAGATTATTCAATGCCAAATAATATTTCTATTAAAGTTATTCCAACAACTATATTTGTTAAGAATAAATGTTTCTATCGATTAGAAGGATTTGTAACTTACAATAGGTTTATGGAGATATATAGAGAGATCATAAATAAATAATAATATTGGTTAGGAGTCCTTTGAGATAAGCGGAGGACTCTTATTTTTATTGAGAGGAGTGATTAGATTTGTATTTGCCAATATATTTACAGACAGTCTGGTGGTATAAATTTCCTCAGATTAAAAATAAAAATGAAATTTCTGATTTTATACAGGAATGTAAAAATAAGGATGGTGGTTATGGAAACTATCTCAATACAACTTCATATTTAGAAAATGTCTTTTATGCAACTGTTATATATTCTTTGATAAATCAATTAAATTATGTGCAACAAGATACCATAAATTATATAAAATATTGCAAATGTGAAGATGGTGGATTTGGCGAGCCAAATACAAATATATCGAACATATTTAATACTTTTTATGCAACTATTTCGCTGAAAAAATTGAATTGTATTGATTGTGAACTCAGAAGGGATTTGGTAAAATATATTGAATCGTTGATTAAAGATAATAAAGTGTATGATAAACATATTGAAGCATATAATACAACAACTTTATATTGGGTATCTTCAATTATGCAATGTATTGCATATAAAAATGAGAAATTACAAGAATGGATTATTTCCTTTTGTATGGAGTGTTATGATAATGAAAAAGGGCTTTTTGCACCATTTCCATCTGGTATAGGAACAATTCAAAATACATTTGAATGTTTATCTATGTTAAAACAATATTCGTCTTTAAAAATTATAGAAATTGAGAAAATTTATAATAGTATTATGAATTTAAAAAGCAATATGATGTATGTGGATATTATGACAAATAAAAGTTCATTATCTACTACAATGTGGGCTATAGAAAGCTTAAGTATTCTTAATAAGAGCAATCCGTTAGAACAGGCCAATGTCTTGGGGTTATCATCATTTGTATTTAATGAAAGGAGGTCTTTATATGATCTTTTTTGTGCAACATCTATATTAGTATGTTTATTTTATGTGGATGGTGCTGTTAATATGAACAATACAATATTGATTACAGAATCTGGAAAATCTGAATTAAATAATAAGATTAGAAAAATATCAGATCAATTGCTTCGTTCAGGTTATGATTCCTCAAGCTTTGATTTTATGCAGTTAATTAAAGAGAATAATGAAACAATAAAAATTATCGGACAAAATTTCTATCAAATACAGATGAATTTTGAGGAAGATAGAATTTACGAAATAGAATACAGTGATTTTTCTAATAATATTTTATCATTAATGGTTCCGATGACACGTGTTACAAAGGAATGTATTAATAAGAAAATTATTAATGCTAGAAAGGTTAAGTTATTTGGTATATTTGATAGCAAAAATAATTTATTACATAGTAATAAAGAAGAGGTGTATATTTCAAATTATTGTAAGAATAGTAATTTTTATAGTTATATTTCTTTGAAAGGTGAAAAAGCCACTAAAAGAAATGTGTTTGAATATATAAACAAAAAGCAGGATATATTTTATATTTCAGGGCATTGTATTGATGGATATATAAATTTTTATGATGCCGAAATAGAAATAGGAGAGTTAATAAATAAATTATTAGATTCATATTGTTCAATTATCATATTTAACTGCTGTGATACTTATGTATATATTAAGGAGTATTTAAGGAAACATCCGCAGATAAGTGAAAATATAAATATTATTTGTACATTGAATGACGTAAATGATGAGCAAGCAAGCTCATTTATAATTTCATTTTTTTATTATCTCGAATTAAGTTTTCCAATTAGTGAGGCGGTTAGATTAGCTAAATATGAATTGTATTTGAAGGCTAATGGACTTGGTGATACATGGTTAAGTTATATTTTGTTTGGTAATCCATTTACACTTATTGAAAATTACAAAGATGTTGCGTAGAAAATATTGAAAGTGGTAATAGTAATATTATTATGAAAGAGTTGTAGGATTTTAGAAATAAAGTTGATTGTTAAGAGTTTAAATTGTAACTAGTGTACTGTCTGGATTATATCTGGCGGAACTCTGAAGGATAATTTTTCATCGGCAAAGCAGTTTTTTGACGGCGTAGTGGTGGCTGCGGCTAGAAAATCCGCCTTGCAGATGGACGAATATTCTACGTAGTTTTACCAAATATCAATGGCACAGTACACTAGTTAAACAAAATTATTTAGAAATGAAAAACATTTAAATGGTTATTAATTAAATGTAATAATTAATGTAAAAATTTATAGCTACATAGTATTTTATGCCTTCCAATGAGAATGTTAAAAGTTATTATATCAGTATGCATAAAGTTGTTACGAACATCTGTAGAGAGGGATGTATCTATGTGGCATCATTCAAAAAAGGTGCAAAGTTTTATTTGCCTATTTTGTTACATGATTTAAAAAAACTGTAGGTACTCTGTGCATGATGGAAAAAGTTTTTGTTAAATTGGGTAGAGAACAGTACAATTTTAATGAGGATTTACATAGCCAGATGGTTTTCTAAAAGCAGAATCATCTGGCTGTTTTTATGCCCAGATATTCAAGAAATGATGTCAGAATATCCATACAAGGGCAGGAAAGGAAGTGAGAAAAATGCCATATATCGCACCGGAAGTCATTCAGGAAGTAAAAAGAATGGATTTATTAACCTATCTAAAAAATTATGAGCCATATGAGCTTGTGCGCTTTTCCGGTAATGTCTACACCACCAAAACCCATGACAGTTTAAAGATTTCCAACGGGAAATGGATGTGGTGGAGCCGTGGGATTGGCGGGCGGTCAGCCCTGGATTATCTGATAAAAGTTAAGGGCTATGCTTTTTTGGATGCGGTACAGACGATTGCAGGGCAGGCAGCCATAGAGCCGCCTGTTTCCCCACCAGCCGAAAAGTCAATAGAAAAAAAGTTGTTATTGCCAAAGCCTAACCATTGTTATACAAAGGTGGTTTCCTATCTAAAAGGGCGCGGAATTGATAGCGATATTATTCAGTTCTGCATCCAGTCTGGGCAGATATATGAAAGTGAATCTTATCATAATGCAGTGTTTATAGGGCGGGATAGGGAAGGGAACCCACGTTATGCGGCGCTGCGTGGGATAGGGACAGATTTCATTGGCGATGCAAATGGCAGTGACAAAAACTATTCGTTTTCTATCTCCGCAGAAGGGAACAGCGTCATTGTCCATCTGTTTGAATCTGCCATTGACCTGTTATCTTATGCCACATTGCAGAAGATGGAAGGGGAGGATTGGAGGGAAGAACATCTGTTATCCCTTGCAGGAGTATATCGGCCTGCAAGGGAGTTGGCGCAGAGCAAAGTGCCTGCGGCGCTTACCCAGTTCTTAAAAGACTATCCAGATATTCAAAAAATTGTGCTGCATCTGGACAATGACCAGGCGGGCAGGCTTGCGGCGAAAGCAATACAAACGGTACTTCAAGGAAAATACCAGACCTTAGACCAGCCACCCCCACAGGGCAAGGACTATAACGATTGCCTGTGTATCAAGCGTGGAATTGGAGTGACAAGACGGAGAAAACAGAACAAAGGAAGCTGTGAGAGATGAAAACTTACAACATTACAATAACAGAAACCTTAGAAATGACTGTCCCAATTCAGGCGGAAAACCTTGCAAAAGCAGAGAAAATTGCAGAAAAAAATTGGAAGGACAGCCAATATATTTTGGATGCAGAGTATTTCGCAGGAGTCAGTTTCAAGGCGGAGGAACCTGGAAAAAAGAGGGAAAATGAACGGTAAGGAAAAGAAAAATATCAGGGAAGCAGATAAATGGACGGAAAGAAAATTATTGATAAACGGGAAATTATCATAGCTGCTAATGGCGAGGAAGCGTCTGTTTTCGACGGGTAATGAGGATGATTAGAAAAGCAGTAAGCAGATAGCGGCGTGATACACAATACCAGCAAGCAACGCCTTTGGATTGCCACCGCCCTTTTTGGGCAGTGGCAGCCAAAGGCAGCTTATCAGGGAAGTCCCTGAAACCCCTTGGAAGAAATGGAGGATGATAAGGTTGAAAAATAGTAAATTAAGCCAAAATTGGCAATAAGACACAAAAAACAGGCTCACATAGTGAACCTACTCTACGGTATTCCCACCTTTGGAAAAAGGCCACCTGCATATCAATACTTAACGGGTGGGTGCATCAGCCATTGGTACCGGGATGCCTAATTATTAGATTCACTATAACACAAAATGCTCGGCACGAAAACCCTTTTCATGGCGTTTTGTGCCTTGAGCGAAGCGAAAGGAATGGATATAAAAATGGAAGGATGTATGTTTGTGGTTGGGATGTTGGCGGGAGGTTTTGTTGGAGTGACAGCCATGTGTTTGTTTCAGATTAGCGGTATGGAAAGCAGGGAGGAAGAAAAAGATGCATTTAGAAATCAAAAAAGAAAATAAAAGGCGTAAGGAAAATCGTCTGATGAGTTATGCGGCGGCAGTAAAGGAAAAGAAACAGAGAGGGGGAAGCAGGAAATGTTAGAGGAAAAGATATTTGCCGAAGGAGTGGCGCAGGAAATCAAAAACTATCTTGCCCCAGAGTTTTCGGATGTGGAATGCACGGTCGTGGAACCGAAGAAAAATAATAACATTGTTTTAACAGGCGTTTGTTTCCACAGGCCAGGGCAGCAGGCAGACCCGATCATCTATGTGGAGCCATTTTATGATGAGGTAAAGAATGGCAGGCCAAAAGAAGAAGCCGTGAAAGAGATGGCAAAACTGGCAGAAGAAGGAATGGGGCTCAAAGAAATCCCAGAGGCTGACAAGGTGCTTGCGTATGGAAAGGCGAAAGAATATCTCTGTGTGCGGATTGTGAATACAAAGGCGAACCAGAAGAGGCTTACCCAGATGCCCCACCAGGAACTGGAAGATCTGTCGCTCACGCTTGCGCTCTGCTTCCCGATGAATGATGGAATGGAAAATGGCAGCATGGAAGTGACGGATGTACTCATGGGCATTTGGGGGATGGAAAAAGAAGCGTTGTTCCAGCAGGCATGGGGGAACATGGAGAAGCGGCAGCCGCCAGTGCTTCAGGATATGGCGGCAATGTTTGGCATGGCAGACTCCAGGAACCTGCTTGCAGGAGACGGGGATTTTTTACACAGACCAGAGGGGGAAATATTTGTATTGACTATTCAGGGGATGCAGTATGGGGCTTCTGCCCTTGCCTGCCCAGGCGTGATGGAAAAAATCAGCAGAATCTTCCCAGAAGGTTTTTATATCCTGCCCTCCTCTATCCATGAAGTGTTGGTAGTGCCAAAGGATGGGGAGATTACTCCGAAGGAATTGGGGAGTCTGGTACGGGAGGTCAACCAGACCGAGGTCAGCAGTGAGGAAGTGCTGTCTGACCGTGTGTATGAATATGACAGGGAGAAAGGAAAAATCTGCCAGATACCGGAATCCCTGCCGAAAGAAAGGGGGATGGAGCGTTGAGGAACAGGGACATTCCCTTCCTATTCCGCCTGAACAGGGAAGAGGCGGATGCATTCCGGGAACGGGTAAAAAGGAGCGGGCTGAGCCAGGAAGCCTATGTGCGCCAGTCCATCAGCGGAAAAATGCCAAGGGACGCACCACCGCCTGATTATTATTCCATGATGAGAGAACTCCATAAGATTGGCAACAACTTGAATCAGATTGCACAGAAAGCGCATGTCTTAAATGTCATTGACGTACAACGCTATGACAATGATATGCGTAAGTTTGAGGGAGTTGTGCGCCTGTTTACCGAAGCAGTCATTCTTCCAGAACCTTCCAGAAGCCTGCAAAGCCTGGATTGCAGGGAAGAAGCAGCACAGAGAGATAAGTCTTTGCACGGAATAGGCAAGGGCGGGGCGCAAAGGAGGCAATGACATGGCGACAACCTCTATCTGGAGCATTAAAGGCTGGCTTGGGAAAGTCGTCATCTATGTGGAGAACCCAGACAAGACTATGTACCCAGAGATTGCAAATCTGCCAGAACTGCCCTGCCAGGAAGAGAGGGAATTGCAGGGCTTGTCCGACGTCATTTCCTATGCGGTCAGGGAAGAAAAAACCAGGCAAAGGCAGAAAGAAGAAAAACAGGAAGATGGCGAGGCGGAAACAATATATGATGAGGCAGAGGGAGCCATGCAGCAGTATGTGTCCGGCATCAACTGCACGCCCACCACCGCCCGTGCCGAGATGATGGCGGTCAAACAGAGGTTTGGAAAGGATGGGGGCATCATGGCCTTCCACGGCTACCAGTCTTTTGCGCCAGGGGAATGTACCCCGACGATGGCGCATGAGATTGGCGTGAAACTGGCCAGGGAATTGTGGGGGAGCCGCTTCCAGGTACTGGTGGCAACACATCTGGATAAAGCCCACCACCTGCACAACCATTTTGTGGTGAACTCTGTTTCTTTTATAGACGGGAAGCGTTACCATCGGACAAAGCAAGATTATCGGGATATGCGTAACGTTTCCGACAGGCTCTGTCTGGAATATCAGTTATCTGTCATTGAAAACCCAAAGCAAGGGCAGGAAAAGCATTATGCCGAATGGAAGGCGCAGCAGGAGGGCAAGCCGACTTATCGGGGCATGGTAAAAGCAGACGTGGATGAAGCCATAAGGAAAGCGAGGACAGAGAAACAGTTTTTTCATTATCTGAAGGAGATGGGATATGCTATCAAGTTTGGTAAGGACGTCACCATATGCCCAAAGGGGAGGGAACGCGGGCTGAAACTGGCGCGGAATTTTGGGGAGGGTTATACCATTGATGCTATCCGCAGGCGCATCCTTGCGCAGCCTGTGGAAAAGCCGCGCCCGAAATCCCTGCAAAGGCAGCAAAAATCCTGTACCATAAAAGTAAAGGGGACACTGCATCAGACAAGGAGAATCGGCGGGCTGCGTGGGCTGTACCTGCACTATTGCTACCAGCTTGGCATCCTGCCCAGATACAGGGAGCCCAGGAACCCGAAGCAGGTGCATATGCTGTTTCGGGAAGATTTAAAAAAATTGGATACGGTTTCAAAGGAAACAAGGCTGCTCTGCCGCTATCACATAGATACTGCAGAGCAGCTTTTTTCATGCAGGGAAACCCTGCAAAGGCAGATAGAGGAACTTTCTGACACAAGGAAGCATCTCCGCTACAAAATCCGCAGCCTCAAAGACAACGGACAACAGTCAGAAGTAAAAGCAGAAATTTCCCATTTTACACAACAGATAGGGGAACTACGAAAGGAAGTGAGGCTTTGCGACGGAATCGCCGCACGTTCCGGCGTGGTGAAAGAAAAATTACAAAAAGTGCGGCAAGAGAATATCCAGCAAAAGGAGGGAAGGAGCCATGAACACATCAGGCGAAGCCGCTGACCAGGTGGTGCGCATGTCAATGGAAGTGGGCGAAGCAGCCTTAAAGATTTCCGGCGCAGGGGCAAAACAGCTTGCAGTGCTTTTATACGCCATCTTAAAAGAACAGAAAAAGACGAAGGGCAGGGCAAGGCTGGAAACCTTAGTGCGCTCCGGCAAGCCGCTCACTGTGTTCTCCGTGAGGGAGAGCGACTTAAAGAAGTTTGTGCAGGAAGCAAAGCGTTACGGAATCCTCTACTGTGCAGTGCGCACCCCAAGGGGGAGTGAAGACGGCATGGCGGACGTCATGGTAAAGGAAGAGGACGCGCCCCGCATCAACCGGATTATAGAGCGGTTCCAGTTTGCTTCCGTGGCCGAGGCAGCGCAGGTTAAGACAGAAATTGAGAAAGCAAGGGCAGAAAGCGGGAAGCAAAAAGCAGGCAAAGGGCAAGAAGGAAAGGAAGCCTCTAAGGAATTACAGCCAGAATCAACGGAGAGAACAGAAAATCAGGAAAACGAAGTGCATCCAGAAAAAATGGAGGGGCAGGCAGAGCCAAAACAGGACAGGCCAGTAAAATCCAAGGAGGATGCACTGATGGAAGAACTGTTTGGGGAGGCGGCAGGGCAGGAGGGGAAACCAAAAAACCCCTCTATGGCAAAGACAGAAAAATCCCATCCGTCCGAGCCTACCTCAAGGAAGCGCGGGAAAGCCGCAGAGGGTGCTTCTAAGCCGCAAAAAAGTTCCATGACGGATAAGCCGTCTGTAAGGGAAACATTAAAAGAAATCCAGGCAGCGAGGAAGCAGGAAGCGGACACACCCAAACAGGAAATCTCTGCAAAGGGGAAAAGGAGCAGGAAGCCTTTGCAGCATAAGCAGCCGCAGGGCAGGAAGAAACCCAAAAAAGCAAAGGAGAGGTGAAAAATGGACAATAATTTTGACGCAATCTTGAACGTATCAGCAGTGCCGCAGGATGACAGGGTGGCGGCATTCATTGCAGAGAGCAAGAATAACCGCAGCCGCTGCTATGAACTGTCGGAACAGACGACGGCAGCCGTGGCGACGGACAGCGGGGCCTTCCAGCAGTACCTGGATGTGCAGAGCCGCTTTGACCGTTATACAGCTAATAATGCCTTATTGATTATGGCACAGAACCCAGACGCGCAAAAGTTGGGCGACTATGGGTACTGGAAAGATCAGGGGGCTTATGTGAAGCGCATGGAAAGAAAACATCCGGTGCTTATCCTGGAGCCAGGAAAGGAATTCGAGCGGGAGGATGGCAGCATCGGCACCTATTACAATGCAAAAAAGCTGTACGACATTTCCCAGACTACTATCAAAGATAAAACACAGCCGCAGGAAACAGTGGATGAAAAACAGTTAATCCGTGCGCTGGTCAGCAACCCGCCTGTGGACATTGTGGCCGCTGACCCCGACCAGATGCCGGAGGAGAAAGGGGCAATCTTTGAGCCGGAGGACAACTGCATTTATGTGAGGAAGGGTATGGATGCAGCCGCCATTTTCCAGAGCCTGACGCCAGAACTTGCCCTTGCCGGATTTGCCAAAGGAGACAAAGACTATGGCAGGGATGAAGATGCGTTCCATGCCTACTGCGTTTCTTATATGCTCTGCAAAAAATATGGGTTGGATACGCAGCAATATGATTTCAGCCAGGCGCCGGAGTTTTTCGAGGGCATGGAGCCGCAGGAAGTACGGGGGGAACTTTCTAAAGCCCGCGATGCCGCAAATGCCATCCTGTCTCGTATGGCAAAAGTATTAGACCAGGGCAAGAACCAGAATAACCGCCAGCAGCAACAGCAGGCACAGCACAGCAGGGAGGAAGCAAGATGAAGGCGGCAGCATTCCCTTGTTTTTTGGGTAGGAAGCGTCCCGTTGCTTCTTTGGCGAAACCGGAAGTCATGCAGGAGGTGGCGTATTGGGCAAAGACAAGAAAACCTTAGAGCTGGATAAATATGAAAGCGGCGTCATTTTCCATTCCCTGAATGAGAAAAGGAACCAAATGTTAAAAGAAGGCAGGGCGACGGATGCCGTGGATGACATTTTATTAAAAATAATTGCCTTGATGGAAACACCAGAAAAAGGGAAAAGGAGGCGGAATTGCCATGAAGAACGGTAACCACCAGGCAGATTATGTGCTTGCAGCCTGCGGCATTGTACCAGTTGTTTGGCTTGCGCTGTTAGCCGCCCCAGATTTATCGGGCGGGCTGTTTGCAGTGATTGAGCGGTTTCCAAAAGCCATAGAGCATCCATTCCACATCACAATCTGCGCAGACAGCATAAAAGCGGTCTTTGTCTCTCTGCTTGCCTATGGCCTGGGGATTGGGATTTACTGCTCCACGCGCAGGAATTACCGCAGGGGTGAGGAACATGGCTCCGCCGTCTGGGGAAATGCCAAGGCAGTCAATAAAAAATATAGTGAGCGGGAATTTGGGGCAAACAAGTTAATGACACAGAATGTGCGTATCTGCTATGACAGCCGCAGGCACCGGAGGAACTTGCTTACGCTGGTAATCGGCGGCAGCGGCTCCGGCAAAACCCGCTTCTATGCTAAACCGAATCTCTTGCAGGCCAATACTTCTTTTGTGGTGCTTGACCCTAAAGGGGAGAACTTGCGGGACACTGGCCATCTGCTGGAAGCAAAGGGGTATGAGGTGCGTGTGCTGGACTTAATCAACATGGAAAAAAGCCATTGTTATAACCCGTTTGTCTATTTAAAAGATGACAACGACGTGCAGCGGCTGGTGACGAACCTGTTTAAAGCGACAACGCCGAAGGGGAGCCAGAGCAATGACCCATTCTGGGACACCGCAGCATCCATGCTTTTGCTGGCGCTGATTTTTTACCTGAAATACGAAGCCCCAAAGGAAGAACAGAATTTCCCGATGGTCATGGAGCTATTGCGGGCAGGGGAGGTACGGGAGGATAACGACGAGTATCAGTCCCCATTGGATGAGCTGTTTGAACGTCTGGAAATGCGGGAGCCAGAGCATATCGCAGTGAAATATTATAAGGACTACCATTCTGGAAGCGCAAAGACGTTGAAATCCATCCAGATTACTCTTGCGGCAAGGTTAGAGAAATTCAACCTGCAAAGCCTTGCCGCACTGACAGCTACAGATGATTTAGACCTGCCTGCCCTAGGGGAAAAGAAAGTGGCGCTGTTTGCGCTGATACCAGATAATGACACCAGTTATAATTTCCTGGTGTCCGTGCTGTATACGCAGCTATTCCAGCAGTTATTTTACCTGGCAGACCATAAATATGGCGGCAGGCTCCCCGTCCATGTGCATTTTTTGATGGATGAATTTGCGAACGTCAGTTTGCCAGACGACTTTGACAAGATACTTTCTGTCATGCGTTCCAGGGAAGTGAGTGTTTCCATCATCCTGCAAAACCTGGCGCAGTTAAAAGCGCTCTTTGAGAAACAGTGGGAAAGCATCTGCGGGAACTGCGATGAATTTCTCTATCTTGGCGGCAACGAGCAGGGTACGCATAAATATGTCAGTGAGCTGCTTGGAAAATCCACGATAGACACCAACACGTATGGGAAGTCCACCGGACATTCCGGCAACTATTCCACCAATTACCAAAATACGGGGCGGGAGCTGCTGACGCCGGATGAGGTGCGTATGCTGGACAACCGCTATGCCATCCTGTTTATTCGTGGGGAACGCCCAGTGCTGGACGAGAAATTTGACATTCTGAAACACCCAAATGTGGCATTGTCCACAGATGGAAAAGGCGAGCCTTACTGCCACGGGGAAGTGACCCAGGCAGTGGCGGGCATCATGCTTGGAGACAGCCTGGCAGATGAAATCATGACAGATGAGCCGGACACCAAAGGATATGAATTATTATCCGAAGAGGATTTAGAAACCATATATCACCAGACAAAGGAGGATAAAAACAATGATTAGAAAAAAAGGAAACAGCAGGAAACCAGCGGAAAAAAGCGCAAAAAGGGCAATGGCGGTAAATCTGGCATTGCTTATGTTGCTGGCGTTTGGGGCGGACACGGTATATGCGGCAAACGACCCGCTGAAGGTGGTGAATAACTTGTCTACTTTTATTTTCAGTTTAATCCGTGCCATTGGCATGATTTTACTAGGGTTCGGCATTGTGCAGGTGGGCTTGTCCTTAAAGTCCCATGACCCTAGTCAGAGGGCGAATGGGTTTTTGACCCTTGCAGGCGGGATTATTATCACCTTTGCCAAAGAAATCCTTACCCTTATCACAGGATGAGGGCAGGAAGCAGGAAAAACAGGAAGCAGGGCGGGCGTTTTGCCTGCCCCCAGATAAGGAGGTGCAACAAACGTGTCAGACAACTGGGTAGTGCAGAATTTACAAAATGCCCTGGACACATGGAACAATAAGCTGATGGAACTGTGGCAGATACTCACGCAGTCGCCGGAAACCTTTAAAGGCGGGGGCATCTGGAAAGCAATCGTAAACATCAATGGTGCGTTGCAGGCCATCGGCTATGCCCTTTTGGTGCTGTTCTTTGTTGTCGGCGTGGGAAAGACGTGCGCGAGTTTTACGGAAATCAAAAAGCCGGAACATGCCTTAAAGCTGTTTATACGGTTTGCCTTGGCAAAAGGCGTTATCGCATATGGGCTGGAACTGATGATGGCGTTGTTCCATATCGTGCAGGGAATCATCAGCAATATCATGAAAACCGCAGGGATTGGGGCGGCAAAGGCCACAATGCTGCCAGATGAGATTGTAAAGGCAGTGGAGAGCTGCGGTTTTTTTGAGAGCATCCCATTGTGGGCGGTGACGTTGATTGGTGGCCTGTTCATCACGGTGTTGAGCTTTATTATGATTATGAGTGTATACGGGCGTTTTTTCCGCCTCTACCTTTATACTGCCATTGCCCCAATTCCGTTAGCTGCGTTTGCAGGCGAGCCAACACAGAACGTGGGGAAAAGTTTTCTAAAGTCTTATGCGGCAGTGTGTCTGGAGGGGGCGGTTATCGTGCTGGCATGTATTATCTTTTCCCTTTTTGCATCTTCCCCGCCAGTGGCGAATCCAAACGCCGCGGCAGTCACTATGGTATGGGGCTATATCGGGGAGTTGGTGTTTAACATGCTCATCCTTGTTGGAGCTGTGAAGATGGCAGACAGGGTTGTGCGGGAGATGATGGGCTTATAACAGGAATGAATATCAGAACAGGAGGTAGCATTTTGGAAGTAAAAATCAATCGGGAAATCCGTAATTACACGGAATCCATGTTTTTTGGGCTGTCCCTTCGGCAGTTCATTTTTTCTGTCTTAGCCTGCGGCGCGGCAGTGGGGCTTTATTTCCTGCTCCGCCCCGTTCTGGGGACGGAAGCCGTAAGCTGGGTATGCATACTGGGAGCCGCGCCGTTTGCGGCGTTGGGGTTTGTGCGTTACCACGGCATGAATGCGGAGCAGTTTCTATGGGCGTGGGTAAAATCACAGATCCTTATCCCAAAACGTCTGGTTTTCCAGTCAGAGAACTTCTATTATGAGGCATTGAAGCCCAGCCTGGAAAGCCATAAAAAAGAGGCGTTAAAGGCTGACACAGAAAGCCAAAGAAAAGAAGTTTTGAAACCAAGCATTGAGAACTATAAAAAAGAAGAAGTAAAACCAGGCATTGAGAACTGTAAAAAGGAAGAAGTAAAACCAGGTGTTGAGAACTTCAAAAAAGAAGCAGCAAAACTAGACATTGGGGGCTGCAAGAAAGAGCATTGGAAACCATAGGAAGAAGGGGGAAAGAAAACAGGATGATTAAGACACTAAGCAACATCTTCAAGCAGGACAAAGAGCGGTTTGTCATTCCAAGGAGCGTCCAGCAAGCAATCCCTATCCAGGCAGTTTGGGCGGACGGTATTTTCAAGATTGGGCGCAATAAATTTGCCAGGACATACAAATTTTTGGACATCAACTATGCAGTGGCTGGCAGGGAGGACAAGGAAGCCATGTTTTTGGAGTACAGTGAATTGCTCAATTCTTTTGACAGTGGGGCAACCACGAAAATCACCATTAACAACCGCCGTCTCAACAGGCAGGACTTTGAGAAGTCTATTTTAATCCCCATGCAGGAGGATGGGCTGGATTTGTACCGCAAAGAATACAATGCCATGCTTTTGGAGAAAGCAACTGGGGCAGACAGCGTGGTGCAGGAGAAATATGTAACTGTATCTGCCTATAAGAAAACCATTGAGGAAGCCAGGACATATTTTGCTCGTGTGGGGCCGGAACTGGCGAGCCATTTCGCGCGGTTAGGTTCTAAATGTGCGGAGCTGGATTTGACGGATAAGCTGCGGGCGTTGCATGATTTCTACCGTGCTGGAGAGGAAACAAACTTCCATTTTGATTTGTCAGAAACCATGAAAAAGGGACACAGCTTCAAGGACTTTATCTGTCCAGACAGCTTTGAGTTTGAGAAAGACTGTTTCCGCATGGGCGACCGCTACGGGCGGGTATTGTTTTTGCGGGAGTATGCGTCTTATATCAAGGATGCCATGATTTCAGAACTTACGGACTTGAATCGGAACCTGATGCTGAGTATTGACGTGATACCTGTCCCCACGGATGAGGCAGTGCGTGAGGTGGAAAGCCGTCTGTTGGGAGTGGAAACCAATATCACCAATTGGCAGCGGCGGCAAAACGCTAACAACAATTTTTCCGCTGTCGTACCCTATGATATGGAGCAGCAGCGCAAGGAGAGTAAAGAATTTTTGGACGATTTGACCACCCGTGACCAGCGGATGTTGTTTGCCGTGCTGACACTGGTGCATACCGCAGACACAAAGGCACAGCTTGACGCAGACACTGAGACTTTGCTCACCGTGTCCAGGAAACATTTATGCCAGTTCTCAACCCTCAAATACCAGCAGATGGACGGATTGAATACCGCCCTGCCAATCGGACACCGGAAAATCAACGCCATGCGCACCCTTACCACAGAAAGCCTTTCCGTGCTGATGCCTTTCCGTGTGCAGCAAATCATGGACGAGGGCGGCATTTACTGCGGGGAAAACGCTATTTCCCATAACCTTATCATGTGCAATAAGGCGAAGCTGCTCAATCCCAATTCCTTCTTTTTAGGGGTGCCAGGCAGCGGCAAAAGCTTCAGCGCAAAGATGCTGGTGGTGTTCCTTGCCCTTGCCACTGGGGATGACATCCTGGTCTGCGATCCCGAACGAGAGTACGCCTCTTTGATAGAGGCGATGGGCGGCGAAGTGATACGGATTGCAGCGGGGAGCCGTGACCACATCAATGCAATGGACATGGTGGAAGGGTACGGAGATGGCGGGAATCCGGTCATTGACAAGTCTGAGTTTGTGCTGTCCCTTTTTGAGCAGCTTGATACGAAAGGCGTGAGCGCAAAGGAAAAATCCATTATAGACCGCTGCACCGCCGCAGTTTATGAAGATTACCAGAAGGGAGGGGCAGTGCCGACGTTGTGCATCCTGCGGGAAAAAATGCTGGAACAGCCAGAAAAGGAGGCAAAAGACCTTGCCCTTGCGCTGGAGCTTTTTACAAGCGGGAGCCTGGATGCATTCGCCCATGAGAGCAACGTGGACGTAAACAGCCGCATGGTAGTCTATGACATCATGGATTTGGGCAAGCAGTTAAAAACAATGGGCTTGCTGGTTATCACAGACGCTATGTTAAACCGTGTGACAGAGAACTGGAAGAAAGGGAAGCGCACTCATATTTTCTTAGATGAGTTTCATGTGGTATTTGAAAATGAGTATTCCGGCGCATTCTTCAATTCCGCATGGAGGCGGTTCCGAAAACGGAATGCATTCCCCAACGCCATCACACAGAACGTGGAATACCTGCTGGACTCCGTGCTTGCCAGCACCATGCTGTCAAACAGTGAGTATATCGTGATGCTCAACCAGGCGCCTTCTGACCGCCAGCAGCTTGCCGATTTGTTAAACATCTCAAACGAACAGATGGGCTATATCACCAATGCGGACGCAGGATGCGGCTTAATCAAGTATGGCAGTTCCCTGGTGCCGTTTATCAATAAATTCCCTAAGAACACACGGTTATATAAACTGATGACAACCAAGCCAGGGGAGGATGGGGCAAATAGAAAGAGATAAGATGTTGGCTGATAAATAAGTTTTATACTTTGCAAAATAAGTCTTATAAATTCGCAAATAAGTTCCATAATGCTGTGGAGATTGAAATTTTTATAAATAAGTTTCATACTGGAACGTGGAAAAATGCGAACGACAGGACGTTGTTGGAAAAGGTGTGTTTACTGATACAGGTAGATATGCCTTTTCTTTATGCAAAGGTGCTAGAAATCACATTATTATGAAACTTATTTAGCAGAAAAGAGAGTAATTAGTATGGAACCTATTTATGAAAGCACATAAGAAATAAAACATTCCCACACTGCGGCAGGAAGAAAAATATTGTTGTTTTCCACCGCAGACGGGAAATTAGAAAAAATGGAGGCATCTATGGCAGAAATCCGATTTTCATCAAGAGAACATAAAAATTTCTTTTATGCAATGCTGCAAACTTGTGGCAATACAGACAATTACCATCGGGCATTTTTTTATTGTATTGGCATTTCCGATACAGCAAGGGGAAACGTAGGGCAGCTATTCGATTTTGAAACACACCAGATTAAGCCGGAAGGTTTGCATGAAGCGTGGCAGACAGGAGGCACAATGCGGCTTACACGCCTTGCGTTCAACCTTTGGAATGGATATGCCGAGCCAGGGGAGGAAGGTATGTCGACGCCATATGAATTATTTGATTGTAGTTATGCCCCATATTTTTATGAAGCCATTCGGCAGCGTTATCCAGAGTTTTGTAAAGAATTGCCAACAGATAAGGAAAAGTATAAAGAAAGACAACGGTAAGGAGGGAACACATCATGGGAGAAGAATATCAAAGCCATTTAAAGGAGCAGCCAGAAATCGCAGGATTGTTTCAGATATTGGGGGAAAGCGGGCTTACAAAGGAGCTTCAGGAAGTGGAATCTTTGGTAAATTACCTGGAGGGCATGGAAAACCAGTTTCATAAGGTGTTGGGGGAACTGAGAGAAGTCCGTGGGCAGTTGGAGCAGATACAAGATAAGGGCGTCAAAGCAGCCGCAGCACGGATTGTGGGGAAGGCAGAGGAAAAGGTGCAGGAAATTGGCGAAAAACTCACGCTTGTAAAGGAGAATTTCATCCGTTCCGCAAGACATGCAGTGGGAACCTTTCATGAAAAAGGGACGGAGGCATTGCGCAAGGCAGTGTCTGCCATGAAAATCCCCTCTGCCCTGTCCTTGCTGAAGGAAGCGCTGCATAGCGGAGTGGAGAGCATGGATAAACATGCGGCTAAGATAGCGGCTGTCAGCGGCGAGCTGCACAAAGCGGCGGAACACACAAAGAATGTGGGCAGGGCATTGTTTGGCAGACGGATAAAAGAACCAGGGGAATACAGCAAAGACAAAGGAATTCTTGCAAAAACGCAGATGGCATTGTTATCTTGTGGAAGCCTGTTTTCTGACATGGAGCAGGCGGCAGGGAAAGCGGTGAAGCGGATGGAGCAGTTTGCAGACAGGGAAAAGAAGCCTTCCATCCGGTCAGAGTTAAAGCGGATGAAAGACAAAAAACACGTAGAGCCGTGCTTGAGAAATCCAGTCCAGGAAAAGGCAAGATAAGCGGCAAAAGTTTAGGGAGGATTAGCATGAAGAAAAGAATATATCACACAGGATTTGTACTTTGTATGTTACTATTCGTTGTTTCACTGTACCAGGTCATTCATGAAACTGCCAGTGCCAGGAATGCAGAAAAAGCATTTGCGCATTTGGCAGAGGTGGTGGAGCTGGTAGGGGAACCAGAAGGAAAAACGCCAAAAAGAAAGAATCCAGAGGGAGAAAACCAGTCCCCATTGGAGCAATACCAGGAACTTTTTCAGCAGAACAATGAACTGGCTGGATGGGTGTCCATTGACGGAACCAATATCAATTATCCGGTCATGTATACGCCGGAAAAACCGGACTTTTATCTCAAACACAACTTTGAGAAAGCGTACAGCGCCTATGGCGTGCCTTATATCGCGGAGCATTGCAGTCCGTTTGAGCCAAGCGACAACATTCTAATCTATGGGCATCACATGAAAAACGGGTCAATGTTTACGGGGCTGTTGGAGTATGAAGATAAGGCGTTTTATGAAAAGCACAAAACTATCAGCTTTGACACGCTGACAGAACAGGCGGACTATGAGGTCATTGCAGCATTTAAGACCACGGTGTATGACGAGGCAGGATTTCCATTCTATTTATTTGCCGACGCAGAAACAGAAAAAGCATTTCAGGATTATGTGGATGCGTGTCAATCACTTTCACTATATGATACGGCAGTGACAGCGAAGTATGGGGATAAACTGGTCACACTGTCTACTTGTGAATATTCCCAGAAGAATGGGCGGTTTGTGGTCGTGGCAAAAAAGAAGCAACAGTAAAAGAAATTTGTCATACTCCAAATATGGCAGGGGCATATCATTCCGTTGTTTGCAGTACAGAGTGTATGCCAATGCCATCTTAGAAATTTAGGAAAGGGGGCATACGATGGCGAAAGAAATCCGAACACGTCAAGTTTGTAAGGATATAAAAGCGTTGAATAAGGCCAAAGCCGCCACAGGGCATATGAAACATGCTTATGTCTGCACAAGGGAATGCGCAGGGAATATGCAGATGCAAGGCCGGGAAAGTGAAACACCAGCCGATTATGCAGAGACTAAAATGGAACACGGGGCTGACAGGGTAATCCATGAAGCTGTCCGTCCAATCAGGCAGCAAGGCAGGAAAAAGATAAAGCAAGGAAAAGAAATACGCCAAACAGCAGAAACAATAAAACAGGGAAGACAGGAAAATGGAGAGGGTCATACTTCTGGAAAGGAGCCGTGTCCCTCTCTTTCTTCGGCACAGGAGAGGAAATTTTACCAGAGCCAAAATCAGAGGAAAGAAAATAAAAACGCACAGGCAGGGAAGCAGCCTTTACAACGGAGGCAGGCACAGCAACAAGGCATACGACAGGCAAGGAAGCGAAAAGCACAGGAACAAACCATACAGTGGGAAAACCAGCAAGAAGCTGTGCAGCGGACAAGCCAGCAAAAGGTTTCGGAAATTGGCAGAACCCAAGTGCGGAAACTGCCAAAGCAGACCATTAAGACGCTGGAACACGGGGAAAAGACCATCAAGACAAACCATTATTCTGGGCAGGCAATAAAGCCTGCCAGAAAAGTGGCTGTGAAAGGCACAGGTAAATCCGTCAAGACGGCAGAGCAGACGGCGAGAACCACGGTTAAGACCAGCCAGCAGGCGGCAAAGACCGCACAAAAGACCGCAAAGGCATCCACAAAGATGGCAGAAAAGGCAGCGAGGGCAGCAAAGCAAGCAGCAAGGGCGGCAGGGGAAACTGTGAAAGCCACGGCAAAAGCGGCTGCTGCTTCAGCAAAGACAGTAGTTGCAGCAACCAAAACTTTCATTGCTGCCCTTTCCGCTGGCGGGTGGGTGGCAGCGCTTATTTTAATTGTCATTCTTATATTTGGCGCAGTATTCCATATGACAGGGGGTGACAATTTAAGCACGGTAAATCCAGTCAGCACAGAAGTAGAGGCGTACCGGCCAGTCATTCAAAGATATGCAGACCAGCATGGGATTGGCGAATATGTAGAACTGCTTATGGCCGTGATGATGCAGGAAAGCGGAGGAAAAGGGAATGACCCCATGCAGAGTTCACAGTCTCCTTATAATAAAAAATACCCAAGGAAACCCAATGGAATCAAAGAACCAGAATATTCCATTGCATGTGGAGTGCAGGCGTTAAAGGCGGAATTGACAGAAGCGGAAGCAGAAAGCTCTATTGACATGGAGCGTATCAAGCTGGCGTTACAAGGGTACAATTATGGTAACGGATATATTAAGTGGGCAAAAAACAATTACGGGGGCTATACGGCGGCAGGAGCTGTTGAATTTTCTGAAATGATGGCGAAGAAAATGGGATGGAAAAGCTACGGGGACAAACAGTATGTCCCCCATGTCCTTCAGTATTATGCTTTTGGCAGAATCCCAGCAGGAACCGGAAATCAGGCAATTGTGCAGGTGGCGCTTACCCAGGAAGGGAACAGCGGAGACACCTATTGGAGCTGGTACGGGTTTGGAAGCCGTGTGGAGTGGTGCGCCTGTTTCGTGTCGTGGTGTGGGGAACAATGCGGCTATTTAGAGAGCGGCGTAATTCCAAAATTCTCCCTTTGTTCCGATGGTGCGAGATGGTTCCAAACGAAAGGTCAGTTTCAAGATGGCAGTTTTGTCCCAGCGGCAGGTGACATCATCTTTTTTGACTGGAAAAACGATGGAACAATCGACCATGTGGGGATTGTGGAGAACGTGGCAGATGGCGTGGTGCATACCGTGGAAGGGAACAGTAAGGATAAAGTGGCAAGAAAAAGCTATAATATTGGCAGTAAATCCATATATGGTTATGGCATATATTAAGAATGATTTTTTTAGGAAAATGATATATATGATTTGCTAGATAGATTAGTATGCATATAGTTTTGAAATATACCATATATAACAAGATTTGGCATGAGAAAGTTAAGAATAAATAAGAGTTTTAAAATTGTAAGTTGTTAAAGTTTAATAAGAAGTAACTTAACAAAACAGTGGGAGGGTATGCAATGATGTAAAAATATTCCAATAGTGTTTGGTAGATATTCTGTTGGAAAATTGCAAAGTCTATCCCCATAAATTAGTTTTATGGGGATAGACTTCAATTTGACTGATTTCATTATAGAGAAATATTAGTCATAATATGAGGAAATTCCATTTTCTGGAATAGATGCCATACCGTCCATGTTATCCTGCGGTTTTGAAATTTTTTTGCCATTTTTAATCTGCATAAGGGTATCTTCCATATCTGCTATGATGGAATCGATATCTTTTTGAGTTAATTGAGATTTACCAGTAGATGTTTCTACGGCACTGTTATCTTCAAGCATTTTGTTTAATTCTTTTTTTGTTGCTTCCAATTCGGCAGCATATTCTTTATATGTGTACCATTCAAATTGTGAATCAGTTGTTTCAAGATTAGACTCTGGCGTCCAGGTTTTCCCATTGTTTTCGCTGATGATCCAGTCGCCGTCAGAAGTTTGTTTGGACATAATTCCATCATTTAAAGAATCTTCAAAAGTGGAAATGTTTTTTTGAGAACCTGTTGCACTGACTTGGTAGTCGGTAATAATGAAAGTACAAACCGCTAAAATACATAATATTGCAGTCCCGAAAATATATTTATTTGTTTTTTTACATTTCATAATTGCTACAATCCTTTCTTCTAAAGCGTTTTTTGAAAAGTTACTATTTACATTCAATAATCCTGATTTTATTTCTTCAAATGCTATGAGTGTCATGGCATAATCAGGACGGTTACATAATCCAAGATATTTTATTACTTCTTCGTCACAGGCTAATTCTATATCTCTGTTCAGCAATATTAACATAATCCAACAAAAGGGATTAAACCAGTTTAGACAAACAGCAAACAGAGCAATTTGCTTAAATAGATTGTCATAGTTTTTGATATGGATATATTCGTGCATTAAAATAAAGTTTTTTTGGCGTTCTGAAAGTTGTTCAGAACGATAAGGAAGTAAAATTACTGGGTGTATAAGACCATAAGTTAATGGAGATTTCATTTTTGGAGAATATTTTATAGAAATACTCCTTTTAATATGAACGTTGTTCTGTATCCATCCAGAAATTAGTTCATTTTCCATATCAGGTATTTGAGAAAACATTTTGTAATTTTTTAAGTATGCACAAATGAAAAAAAACGCAAACAATAAGAAGCCAGTGATCCAGATTATTGCCAACAAATGGGAAATATTCATTCCTTGATTAATATGGGAATTTTGCGTATAGTGTGTTGCTCTAAATAAAAATTTTGAATATTCTTTATCATAATTGTTCGGAACAACAGATTTTATCTGAAAGATAATGGTGTTAATACTTGGAAGTTTTGGGAATATCAAGCGAACTATAATGATTGCCCATATTATTTTGAATACTTTTTTTGGCATTTTATTTATAAATATTGAACGGATAATAATGCAAAATACAATGGCAACAGAGGCTATTATATTAACATATATAAAATTCATACTTGATACCTCCAAATTATAAATCCTCTTTCGTTAAAGGTTATATCTAAATTTTCATAAGTTACCACCTCTTTCTTCTATGGACTACAAATGTATTCCTACCTGATACTGTATATACTACAATAGTAGTCTATGAAAGTCAAGGAAAAATATGCAGATTATCGCATTTTATCTATTAGATTTTTTAAAACTTCTATCTTATCTGCTGAAAGTCCCTTATTTGATAAAAGGGATGAGAACAAAAGTTCGCTTGAGCCATCAAAAACTTTATCTGTCAATTTTTTGACTTCCTCTTGCTGGACTTCTGTTTTGCTAATTAGAGCCTTACATATAAAGTTTGGTTCTTCCCTAAGTAATGCCCCTTTTTCGATGCATCGTTTGATAAGAGTGTAGGTGGTATTTTTGTTCCATCCATACTTTGAAGTGGCAATGGAACATACGGTTTTGGCTTCTATTTGGTTAGGGGTGTTGTCCCAGATAATATTCATTACTTTTAATTCTGAATCTCCTAAGGTCATGATATTCATCTCCTTTTTATATATAATACTAAGAATAAAAGTGGATGTCAAACGATAAAAGTCTTTGTATTCTGCATCAAGGTTGATTTGAGCTGAAAAGCACCTGAAACTTTACTGGAAAAAATTACTATATATGTAGTTACCTTACACAAGAGGTTGAAATGTTTAGACTACTATTGTATTATATATAAAAATCAAGGAGATTATGAATGGAAAATTTAAAAAGGGTTTTAGTTCTTTTAAGTCCATACCGAACAAAAATTTATATTTTATCATTTACAGCTATTTTTATTAGTGGATTAAGTTTTACAGTACCTTTTGTAAGTCAGTATATGTTTGATAATGGTCTTGTGGCTAGAGATACACATATTTTAATAATTTGTATTTGTTTGTTGATTTCCATAAATTTTATTAATTCCATTATTGAATTATTTCAAAATAGAATACAAGAAAAGCTAAGGATTGATATTGGAAATAATTTGAGAACCAAGGTTTTTGATTATGCCTTTCGTCTTAGAATTAAATATTATAATGAATATGGATTTTATAAAATTGTAAGTGATGCATTATATAGTGTAGATAATATTTTAGAAATATTTCAAGAAAGTTTTTTGACAATTTTCGTGATAGCTTTTAAGACGATTGGTGCTTGTTTGGCTTTATGTTTTTTGAGTTGGAAATTAACAATTTGTGTTATTTTAGTAATTCCATTTAAATACTTGTTTAATGTTTTTATAGGGCAATATATCAAAAAGTATACAAAATCCATTATAAAGTGTAATGCAGAGTTTAATAGTTGGATAGATGATGTGATTGAGGGGATAATGGATATAAAAATTTGGGGATTGCGCAAGGTGAAAATCAGTGAATTAAAAAATATATATGAAAAATTAAGTGTCATAGAATTAAAAAGAGGAATGATAAGTGAGATTAATAGTCAAATGTTAATAAATATTGATACATGTATAGGGTACTTAATATATTTTGTAGGCATATTTTTCCTTTGTGATATTAATTTGTCTGTTGGAGGAATACTTGCTTTTGTTTCATATGCAGGGTATCTTTTAAATCCTTTAAATGTTTTACTGGATGTAAAGAATTCATTTGAAAAATTAAAGCCTGCTTTTGAAGAGTTGACTTCTTTTTTCGAAATGGAAGAAGAACAGAATGGTAAAAAGAATTATATTGAAGTGCCAAAGTGTATTGAAGAAATTAAATTTCAAAATGTTACTTGTAAATTAGATGAGAAAGAAGTTATACATAGTGCGGATTTTGTAATCCATAGAGGTGAGAAAATAGCAATTGTTGGAGAAAATGGTTCTGGAAAGACAACAATATTTAATATGCTGTTACGTTTGATTATTCCTTCAGAAGGTATGATAAGTATGAATGGTATGGATATATCTAATTTTGAAATTGATTCTTATAGGAAACTTTTTAGCGTTGTCCCACAATCAATTCATCTTTTTACCGGAACAGTAGAAGATAATATTTATATTAATGGGAAAAACAATAATGCGAAAGAATTAAGTGGCAATGAAATACTTTTTTTGGGTGATAGGAAAAATTTAAAAATTGGGTCTTCTGGAATGAAATTATCAGGAGGAGAACGTCAAAAGATTGCATTTATGCGAGCTTTACAAAGAAAAACAAAAATCCTTTTACTTGATGAAGCAACAGCTAATTATGATTATGGTTCTGAAGCTGAGTTTAATAAGTATATAGCTAATGATTGTTCGTTTGATTTTTATATTATTATTTCGCACAGAAAAGATATTTTGCAGATAGTGGATAAGGTAATAAATATTGAAGATGGACAAGTAAAGATAATGAGAAAGGGGAAAAAATGAACTTTATAATTTTTAAAACACATAGACATCAGTATTTGTATGATCGGTATAGCAATGCAATAATTTGCCTTAATGATGAACAAGCCTACGAGATGAAAAAGGTTGAATCAGGGGAAATTGACGGTTTACAGTCACAAATTATAAAAAATTTCCAGACCAATGGCATTTTATTAGAAAAAGAAATTGAGGTTATTGAGCATCCAGAGCCCCCATATCTCAAACATCTATTGAAGAACGATATGGAACAAGTAACTTTGCAAGTAACGCAGAATTGTAACCTTAGATGTGAATATTGTGTTTACGGTGGAAAATATCTTAATAGGAAACATTGTAATAATAAGATGAGCTTTGAAACAGCTAAGGCAGCTATAGATTTTGGGATTAGTAATTCTAAAGAAACAAGGAGATTATCTATTGGGTTTTATGGTGGGGAGCCGTTGCTTGAGTTTGAATTAATAAAAAAATGTATTCTGTATGTAAATCAGACAGTAGAAGGACAAGATGTGTTTTTTACCATTACTACAAATGGCACATTGCTTTCGGAAGATAAGATGAAATTCTTTTGTGATTATGATGTGCAAATTGTGATTAGTCTGGATGGGATGAAAGAAGAGCATGATAAACATAGAAAATTTTCAAATGGCCAGGGCTCTTTTGATGTAATTATCAAAAATGTGAGAAAATTTAAAGAGTTATATCCAGATTATGTGAAAAGAAATGTCAATTTTAATACAGTTATTAGTCCAGAAACAAATGTGACTAAAGTTGAGAAGTATTTTAATGCAGATGATGTTTTATCAGATTCTTATATAATGTTTAATACAATGAGTGAAGATGGATATCAGGGAGAAGTAGAGTATAATGAGATGTCTTTGATAAAGCGTAGATTTGAACATCTTAAAATGTTATTATCGCTGCTTGGAAAAGTTGATGTTAGATCTGTAAGCAGAATAGTGGTTTATGGTAAATCGGAAATAGAATCATTATATAGACAGCTTCAATTTCATACTCCAATTCCAAGATATATGCATCATTCAGGTCCATGTGTACCAGGAGTAAAAAGATGCTTTGTAAGTTTTGATGGGAAAATTTATCCGTGTGAAAGAGTTCCAGAGTTGGAATGCACATGTATTGGTGATATTTATAAAGGGTTTGATATGGGAAAAGTATCTAATATGTTAAATATCGGTAAATTATCAGAAAATGAATGTAAAAATTGTTGGGCGATACGTTTATGTATGCAGTGTATAAAAGACATTCAATTAACAGAAGAACTACCCACAAAGAAAGAAAAATTAAAAGCGTGTAAACAATCAAAGGAAGATGTAATTTTCAATTTAACGACAATAGCAATATTGACAGAATTGGGATATCGTCTGGGGTAAAATTGGCTATTAATTTAGGAAAGGAATTTGATACATAAATGAAAGGTAAATTATTTTTATTTCCATATACTAATGATTCAAAGTTGGTTTTAGAAAATAAGGATAGCATAATTGGATATTCGGATATTAATATTTTGCCATTAAAGGAACAAAGCAAAGAAATATCTGGATTTCTATCTCCGCAGGAGTCATTAGAGGATAGTGAGGCCATTGTGTTATGTGATAATATTTCACATTTAAAATTACAGCCATATATGAAAAGGCTTAGTGAAGGTATTAGGAAAAATAAAAAGGTTTATTTGTCTCCTTTGATGAGAAAAGTTTTATCTAAGGAGTTTTCGGAAGAATTGGGAATTATTGAAAAAGCAACATTACTGAAAGAGGATTGGGAGTTTTGCCAAAATGAAGAAGATATTCTCTTTGAAATTCCAGTACCAGTTGTGTGTAGTTTAGGACTTAATGAAAATAGTGATAAATTTAGACTGCAGTTAGAACTTTATAAAACCTTTGTTAAATCTGGATTTCGGTGCTCAGCTATCTTGTCAAATTCACTTGGGAAGTTAATGAATTTTCATGTTATACCGGAATTTATGTACGACGATTCGATTAATTTAGAAAGGAAGGTTTTGTATTTTAACAATTTTGTAAAGGATATTGTCAAAAGGGAACAGCCAGATGTGATTTTGATTGGTATACCTGGAGCGATTATGCCAATGAATAAAAATATAACAAATCATTTTGCGGAAGTGGCACTTGCAATAGGTATGGCTGTTGAAACAGATTTTTCAATTTTAAATATTAATTATGTTCCAACTATGAATAAAGAGTTTATAGAAGAATTAAAATTATTAGCTAAATATAAATTGAATATGCCGGTAGAAATGGTTGCAATTTCAAATCAAAGAATTTTATTTAATTCAGAAAGTAAGGAATTAGATACATATTTTTTGAGTAATTCATTTGTAAATGAAATGCATATGACATTAGATCAGGATATTCCGTGTCCGATTTTTTACATGGCAGATAAAAAGAACATGAGCAAAAATCTTCATGGTGTAATTAAAAGTTTGGTGGAAAATATTGATGCTGTTTAGGAGAAAATTATGGATACAAAAGAAATAGAAAAAATTATTCGAATACATATAACAGAGTTTATTGGAGAGAAAAAAATAGCAAACAATGCCAATTTGTTGGATTCGTCCCTTGGGTTATATATCAATGATTGGTTATATATATTTACAGATTTGGAAAAAGAGTTAAAAAAACCAGTTTGTAAGATTTTAGAAAATATGGAATGTACAGATTTTACAATAGATTGCCTTTCTAAAAGGATAGTTGATTTAATTAACATGGCTATATGATTTTTTATATAGACAATTTTACGAAAGGGGGAAGTACAAATGAAGCTTAACAAGAGATTTGAAAACTTATCAAACACAGTAGAAGCTTATGAGATGCGCAAATATTGTGCATGTGCTGGACAATGTAATTGTGCATGTCCGGCAGGAACAAATGCCAGTACACGTTCAGAGAGCGGATATAAAAAAGATCCAATGAACAAAGCAAATATCTACAAGCTGTAAAATACTGGGGTGAAGTGGGGATTGTATACATACAATCCCCTTCTTCCATATAAATAAAAAGAGAAGGAATGCAGTTATAATGAAAGTGGCAATAATTGATGACGAAATAAATCAGGATATAATTACAGATGTTTCGATTAAAAAAACTTTTCTCAAGATTGAGGGTAATGCAGAAAGTCTGGGATTTTCACACTCTACTAAAATAGTATCCATATTGAAAGCAGTAGCATCTGAATTTGAAGTTTTAAATATAGTCATAATGGAAAAAGATGCTCATGGAACAATAGAAGGTATTGCAGATGCTTTAAAAATATGTTTAGAAGAGGAAGTAGATATTGTTTCTATGAGTTTAGGGACAACTAAATTATCAGAATATTACTATTTGAAAGATTATATAAAGAAACTAAACCAAAAAGGCGTTTTGATAGTGTCTGCACTTAATAATAATAGTCATATGACAATTCCAGCTTGTATGAACACGGTATTGGGGGTTAGATACGATCATTTGGGTCTATTGCCCAAAAATAGTATTAGGTATTCAAAGAACGATTTTTTAAATATTGAATTTGTGGTTAATTATAATTTTAAGCAGATAGATGAAGATATTTACCCTAGTAATAGTTTTGCTGTGCCGATTGTTGTGGGAAAAATTATTAATTGTATAAAAAAACAGGATTATTTTAAAGCGGATAAAATATTTGATTTTTGTGATTTTTATTCTGTTGATTATGAAGATTTAATAAAAGAAAGAATAGAAGAAATGCCAATCTGTTGTGTGAAATTAGAAAACTATGAGGATTTAGAACTGGTTTCTAATATTTTGGATTGTTTACATAAGGTATGGGGATATGAAACTGGTGGGATGCTTATAGGAGGAATAAGTAAGGATTACAGACTACTATCTTATAAAAAAGAATATGATTTTTATAATAAAATTACATCAAGATATTTATGGAGTATTTTAGATATAGATATCTTATTTTTGGTTTCTATAAAAAACAATAGAGGAAATTATAAATTGTTCCAGGTGGAAAATAAAATTAGTATAGTAATTGAATTTGGCAAAATTTTTATTTCAGCGGTTAGAAATTTTTGCGTTGATGAAAACTATATAATAGATAAACACAATATGCAGATTATTGAAATATGCCAACTATTAATAAACTTAATTTCCAGGATTTGATAATTTTTTGTCAAAATAAAGGACATCTTGAACTTCACAATTTAAAACATAGCATACTCTTGCGAGGACATCTAAATCAAGTTTTTGGGTTTCTCCTTTATAAAGTCTATTTGCGACTTCAAACCTTATTCCTGCTAAGGAAGCCAGTTTATTTCTGGAAATATTTTGGGCATCCATAATTTGCTTAAAATTTAATGTAATTTTTCCGTAATTACAACGTTGCAAAACGGAAGGATAGTAAGTTTCCATAAATTAGCCTCCTTATAATATAATATATCTAAATAGTAAATAAAAATTAACATACATTATCATAGTTACTATTAATATAGTATATATTTTGAAAGGATAATTTATTTTTGAATATAAAATTTATTATAGAAATTAGTAGTTAAAAAATACAATATAAAAAGTATGAAATTAGCTCTGCAGATATGATAATAAAAAAATCTTATTACGGCAGAGCTTATTTTTGAGCCATTCGTAATAAAGCTTATTTTTGAGGAAGCAATTAAAACGGTGATGGCTATATTTTTTATTGCATTTTGGTTATTTGAGTATTCAGAATAGTTGTTCTGAGAAAGCAAAGATAAACCAGTGATGCTTTATATTAAAAAATATGTTGTTAGATACATATAAGAGATTTTATCAAATAAAATGCAAAAAAAGAGGCGTCAGACGATTAATGAAATTGTCTGGCGTTTTTATTTGCGCTTTTTTTCATGAATTTGTAGTTTGGCTTTTTTTAGTTCACAGAGGTCGTTCTCCGCCTTCCAATCTGGATTTAAAAAAAATTCAGATTGGAGGAAAGGACATGGAGAATAACCGTCCAAAAAGAAGAAAGGATAAATACAATCCATATACCTTAAGTGAGAAAGCTGGGCATTATTATGTTTCATTTAAGGATGGACAAGGCATTTTGCAGGAAATTGAAATCAGTGAACACATCTATAAGGTTTTTGATAAATTTGAATTGGAAGATTTAGTTTATCTGAACGTGTGGGATAGGCATCTGGAACAGTCCGAAGTATGTGAACAGACATTGAACCAAAGGGCGTTCCAAAAGCCGGAGAGCATGGAGGAGGCTGTTTTGGATATGCTTGAGGTGGAGCAGTTACATAAGGCGATTGAAAATTTGCCAGAGGTTCAGAGGCGCAGGGTTGTTCAATATTATTTTGAAGGGTTGACATATCAGCAGATTGCCAGGGAAGAGCATTGTTCTTTTCAGGCAGTGGCAAAGTCTATTTCAGCAGCGGAAAAAAGAATAAAAAAATTTTTAAAATAGGTGGTTGAAAAAAGGCTTCTGAGTGAGGAAACAGATGAGAAGGGAAATTTATCCCAACTCATCTGTTTCTTTTTAGTAGGAATAGAGTGAACCTTGACAATTTCATACCCATTCATCAGGCACATTCCTGTTGTTATCGTGAAAAACGTAAGCCGCAATAGCCGGTACGCCAAGACCCATACGGGCAAAAGCAGCAAAACCTTATGAAAAATAGATATATTTTTGCGTTAATGCCAGTCCGTTTTGACGAGCGAAAAATATCAGGTTATAACTGTCAGTTTGCTGCTGGCAGGGCGATAACAGGCAACAGGCACAATGATACTCCTGTCCAGTCATAAAGTCGTGTGTTGTAAACGCCGCAACAAATGAGGGCAGCTCGGAGAGATCCTCGGAGGGGAATTTTCCCGTGGAGCTGGTAAGCAGCCAGCCGCCTGATGACTTCCCTTTGCCTGTCATAAAATTGTTATTTCGGATGGCAGGCAGGAAAGCCGGGGTGTCGAGGACAAATAGGCTTATAAAAATAGAAAAGGTAGCCGGAAGCAGGGGAAAAAATATTCGTGCTTCCGGCTGATACATACCTAAATTGTAAGTATATTTATTCAGGAAGAAAATGATGGAGGATATTGTATTTATGGAAGAAAAAGAGATAAGGCGTGGGGATATTTATCATGCCAATTTAAATCCAGTGAAGGGAAGTGAACAAGGCGGATACCGCCCGGTATTAGTAATTCAAAATAATAGGGGCAATGAGTATAGCCCGACTGTTATCGTTGCTGCAATTACAAGCAGGCCGAAACATAGAATGTCTACGCATGTGCCGTTGACAGGCATTGAGGGCTTAGAAAAAGAGTCGGTAGCGCTGCTTGAACAGGTGAGAACGATTGACAAGAGCAGATTAAATGATTATGTAGGGACTTTGAATAGGAAGCAAATGATAAAAGTTGAGAAGGCGTTATGTTCCAGTACAGGAATGCGGAAATTGGATAAGCCGATTTTAATGTGTCTTTGTCCAATCTGTGCAAAGCCATTTTATGAATCCAGGGAACATTTCATTCACAGGGCAGACAGAAACCAGAAATTAAAGGAAACCTGTATGTTTTGCAATGTCAGGCAGGGCTGCGATTATTTTGTCAGAAAAAAATATAATAGTTCCATAAAATAAGAATAAAAAATAAATGAAATGGGCGGCAGATAAGCATATCACCTTGATGGTAAATACCGACAGGCAATACATATGGGAAAAGCCTATATGCATATGTTGAAAAAAACAATGATTTTGAGCGTGTTTGAGAAAGTATTAAAAAATACGCTCTAACAGGAGGACAGAAGGATTTGAAAGAGAAAAAAACAGTCCAATACACAGTGGAAAGGGAATATTTAGCAAAATTTTCCGTAGAGGAACTGCTGGTCCGCATTGTGAAAGCCCATCTGAACCAGGACATTGTAAAAGAAGATATGGCAAAGTGAGGCAAACGCAGAAATGAATCAGAAAACAAAATATGATATGATGCTGTTTACAAGTACAGCAGCCGCATAGGTGAGGAAATGAAAAAATCAGAATTATTTTACACGGCTGTTTATATCAGGTTATCAAGGGAAGATGGCGATAAGGAGGAAAGTGACAGCGTAGGGAATCAGAGGAAACTTTTGACAGAATATGTCTCAAAAATGGAAAATCTTATCATCTATGACGTTTATGTGGAAATGTAAACCGCTTAATTGATACAAGGGGCATGAACAGAATATCGGGGAAACCGCTGAAAACAAGGGGTTCCGGCACATAGGGTGTTGCCGGAATCCCTTGTTTGATTTTGGGGCTGTGCCAGGGCAGCATG